>NZ_CP066783.1:1377500-2073347 GCF_019186805.1 Comamonas fluminis
GCGACTTACCAAACCTATGCAAACTCCGAATACCGACGAGTACAGCTTGGGAGACAGAGCACCGGGTGCTAACGTCCGGACTCAAGAGGGAAACAACCCAGACCGCCAGCTAAGGTCCCTAAAATTGGCTAAGTGGGAAACGAAGTGGGAAGGCTAAAACAGTCAGGATGTTGGCTTAGAAGCAGCCATCATTTAAAGAAAGCGTAATAGCTCACTGATCGAGTCGTCCTGCGCGGAAGATGTAACGGGGCTAAGCCAGTTACCGAAGCTGCGGATGTGCAATTTATTGCACGTGGTAGGAGAGCGTTCTGTAAGCCTGTGAAGGTGTCTGGTAACGGATGCTGGAGGTATCAGAAGTGCGAATGCTGACATGAGTAGCGTTAAAGGGGGTGAAAAGCCCCCTCGCCGTAAGCGCAAGGTTTCCTACGCAACGTTCATCGGCGTAGGGTAAGTCGGCCCCTAAGGCGAGGCAGAGATGCGTAGCTGATGGGAAACAGGTCAATATTCCTGTACCGATATGTAGTGCGATGTGGGGACGGAGAAGGTTAGCTCAGCCAACTGTTGGATATGTTGGTTCAAGCCTGTAGTCGTGCCTGGTAGGCAAATCCGCCAGGCTTAGATGAGGGGTGATAACGAGTGTGCTTGCACACGAAGTGAGTGATACCCTGCTTCCAGGAAAAGCCACTAAGCTTCAGCTACATACGACCGTACCGCAAACCGACACTGGTGCGCGAGATGAGTATTCTAAGGCGCTTGAGAGAACTCAGGAGAAGGAACTCGGCAAATTGACACCGTAACTTCGGGAGAAGGTGTACCCCAAGTAAGTGAAGTTGTACAAATGGAGCTCAAAGGGGTTGCAAAAAATTGGTGGCTGCGACTGTTTAATAAAAACACAGCACTCTGCAAACACGAAAGTGGACGTATAGGGTGTGACGCCTGCCCGGTGCTGGAAGATTAAATGATGGGGTGCAAGCTCTTGATTGAAGTCCCAGTAAACGGCGGCCGTAACTATAACGGTCCTAAGGTAGCGAAATTCCTTGTCGGGTAAGTTCCGACCTGCACGAATGGCGTAACGATGGCCACACTGTCTCCTCCTGAGACTCAGCGAAGTTGAAATGTTTGTGATGATGCAATCTCCCCGCGGAAAGACGGAAAGACCCCATGAACCTTTACTGTAGCTTTGTATTGGACTTTGAACGGATCTGTGTAGGATAGGTGGGAGGCTTTGAAGTGCGGTCGCTAGATCGCATGGAGCCAACGTTGAAATACCACCCTGGTGCGTTTGAGGTTCTAACCTAGGTCCATTATCTGGATCGGGGACAGTGCATGGTAGGCAGTTTGACTGGGGCGGTCTCCTCCCAAAGCGTAACGGAGGAGTTCGAAGGTACGCTAGTTACGGTCGGACATCGTGACGATAGTGCAATGGCATAAGCGTGCTTAACTGCGAGACTGACAAGTCGAGCAGATGCGAAAGCAGGACATAGTGATCCGGTGGTTCTGTATGGAAGGGCCATCGCTCAACGGATAAAAGGTACTCTGGGGATAACAGGCTGATACCGCCCAAGAGTTCATATCGACGGCGGTGTTTGGCACCTCGATGTCGGCTCATCTCATCCTGGGGCTGTAGTCGGTCCCAAGGGTATGGCTGTTCGCCATTTAAAGAGGTACGTGAGCTGGGTTTAAAACGTCGTGAGACAGTTTGGTCCCTATCTTCCGTGGGCGCTGCAGATTTGAGGAAGCCTGCTCCTAGTACGAGAGGACCGGAGTGGACACACCTCTGGTGTACCTGTTGTCACGCCAGTGGCATCGCAGGGTAGCTAAGTGTGGAAGAGATAACCGCTGAAAGCATCTAAGCGGGAAACTCGTTTCAAGATGAGATCTGCCGGGGCCTTGAGCCCCCTGAAGGGTCGTTGTAGACCACGACGTTGATAGGTTGGGTGTGGAAGCGCAGTAATGCGTTAAGCTAACCAATACTAATTGCCCGTGCGGCTTGACCCTATAACTTTGGGTTTAGCTCAGAATTTAAGACTGAATGATCTGGAGACGGACATTCAAGTTATGCCGAAAAGGCGCAATCGAAAAGCTGATTGAGACTCTATGAATTCGTTGGATTGAGAGGGAAGTCATTAAGAAGTTAATGGCAGCCGATTAATCTGACAAAAAGTTTATGCCTGATGACCATAGCAAGTTGGTACCACTCCTTCCCATCCCGAACAGGACAGTGAAACGACTTTGCGCCGATGATAGTGCGGGTTCCCGTGTGAAAGTAGGTCATCGTCAGGCTCTTACAGAGAGAAACCCCGTAGTCGAAAGGCTACGGGGTTTTTTATTTGATGAATCAGTATTCTTGATATTGCTTGCACAAGCAGTGGTCGTGGACAGGGAAGGAATCGAGTATGCAGTTGCAGGACATGTTGTATTCACAGGGCTTCGGGATTCGCCGTGTGTGCTCTGGCCTGGTGCAGCAGGGCTGGGTGGAACTGTGGAATACAGAGACCGAGGACTGGGAAAAAGTGCTGGATTCCACCCTGGATATTGACCCAGAAGGCATGAGCTTTCGGGTGCAGGGGGTGGAGTGGGAGTATCACGCTCTGGGCTATGTGCTGTTGAACAAACCTGCGGGCACTGAGTGTTCGCAAAAGCCATCGGCCTACCCCAGTATCTATACCTTGCTGCCATCTCCTTTGCGCCTGCGTCCCAATAAGGGGGCGGTGCAAGGTGTTCAGGCTGTGGGGCGTCTGGATCAGGATACGACGGGCATGCTGCTGCTCAGTGATGACGGGCAGTTCATTCACCGCATGGCTTCGCCCAAAAAGCATGTTTCCAAGATTTACCGCGTGACCTGCAAGCACGAGGTGGATGCCAAGCAGATCCAGAAGTTGCTGGATGGCGTGGTGCTGGATGATGATCCCAAGCCCGTGAAAGCTGCTGCTTGCGAGCAGGTGAGCAGCCATGTGCTGGATTTGACGCTGACTGAGGGAAAGTACCATCAGGTCAAGCGCATGATTGCGGCAGTGAGCAATCGCGTGGAGGAGTTGCATCGCCGCCGTATCGGTGGGCTGGAGCTGCCTGATGACTTGAAGCCCGGGCAGTGGCGCTGGCTGACAGCCGATGAGCTGGAGTTGCTCAAGCCAGGCAAGTAAGTCGGTCACCAACAAAAAAGCCTGCTGGCAATAACCAGCAGGCTTTTTTGTTGAATGGCATGTGTTTACTGGGTGCGTGTCGAGCCGGGCAAAGACACCTGCTGCAGCTTACCTGTGCTTTGAAGCATGGGGCCGGGCAAGAATTCAATGCCCGTGCGGCGCACCAGCTCTTCGTAGCTGATGGGCTGGGTTACGCGGGCTGCGTCGTCATTGGCCTGCCAATGTGCCCATGCACGATGGCTTTGGGCGTCATAAACCAGTTTGTAGAGAAAGCTGGGCACCCGAACCTGGTTGCTGCCAACGGTGCCGGAATCAGCTGCGAAAACAGGGCCGGTGATGACATAGACATCGCCTGTTGCACGTTGAGCGTAGCTGCGGGTGTCTTTTTCGATGCGGGCCCATGGGCCGCCGTTTTGCTTGATGGACTGAGGCACCATATTGGCCAGAGAAAAGCTCTGGGCCATGGCCTGCGCAGTGGGCATATCGCCAGCAGGTGCCATGTGGCCGCGTGAGTAGCCTGAGCGCTTGTAGTCGTCCAGTTCTGCGCGCTCATCACGGGGCAGACGGGCATCGCTGTAGAACTTGTTGGTGCGCTTTTCGTCTGCATCATTGACCAGGGCGCGGTTCAGGCGCTGCGCGACGAACACAGGGGTTTTGCTCTGGCCACTGTGCAGTACAGCGAATGCGTCATAGCACAGGGCACGCAGCTTGGGCTGATCGCTGAGGACTGGCGGCTTGCCATTGGCAAAGAATTGCGGGCATTGGCTGAAGCCCTGGGTGATGCGTGTAGGGTTCCTGACCTGAATGACGGCGGCAGAACTGGGCTCTGTCGGCAAAGGCATCTTGGCCGTACAGGCGACGCTGCTGAAGGTCAGAAGTGCAATGCCCAGCCAGCGGGTCAGCAAGGGATGGGCAGCATGGGAGAAGGAAGACGGTGCTGAAAAAGCAGAAGACATGCGCAAGAAGGCGAGAGGAAAAAGACGAAAGAGTCAGGGTGAAGAGACAGTTGCCAGCCGCAATGGCTGGCAGGCCGCTATCTAAATAAGAGCTGCCAGCGCATTCTTCGAAAGCAATAGAGGGAAAAAGTTTCCTGAAAACGTATGTCAGCAGGCGCTAGCTGCTCATATTTTCTGTGAAATGGCGACTTGCGCGATGCAGGAGCTGCAGGTTCAGGGCTTTGATGCTTGCTCTGAAGCTGGTGTGCCGTGCATCAGCAGCAACTGCAAAGCTTCCTGGGTTTGCAGGTGTAAATGCTTCAAGGTCTCGTCTTTTTCGGGCAAAAGGATATAGCGGCCATGCGCATCTTTGGCATAGGGCTGGCCCAGCAGTTCTGCCATGTCGATCTGGTAGTAGCTGCGATCACCATAAGGACGTTTGCCATCGATATACGGCATGGGCCACAACGTCTGGCTGCTCTCTTCATTGGCCAGGACGTCGGAGACGTTATCAGCGCCGATTTCGCGCCATTGGGCTGCGTGCAGCAAAGGCAGGTGCTCGGGCTGAAACTCGAAGGGGCGGGGTTGCCCATCGCGTGAAAAGTCTGCTGGCAGTGTGTAGATGCCGGTTGGCAAGGCGGCTGATGCGACAAACTCCGGAATCCAGAGGCAGACCTCGGCCAATAGCTGGGTGGCCAGAGTCGGGTTCTGAATCTGCAAAATCTGCTGGGCATTTTCCAGACTGGAATGAGGCCCGCGCAGGGGCTGCAATGGATCAATGCCGGGGGCGCCGGATTCGATGGGAAACCAGCTCACGCGCAGTTGGCGTATCAGCTGTAGATGCTGAGCCGTCAGCGGCGGCAGAGGGCTGGAGAAAACTGCCTGAACAATGGCGTGGCGATCCGCATTGCCCGCGTGTTTGCGCATCCACAGCCAGCCCAAAGAGCCGGTGGCAGCGACAGCGATGGCGGCGAGTGTGGCAAGCCACTGCCTGCGCTTCATGGGCGCTGGAATTCAGTCATCAATGGACGCGCTCCAGCGATCGCCCCAGCCGCTGCTGGCGGGGTCTTTGCGCAAACGGTCTATATCGCGCCGGTCGCGTTTGGTGGGGCGGCCGGTGTGCAGCGCTGCAAGAGCGGCAGAAGGCTCGGGCGCAAGACGGCGCTGCTCGGCAAGCTCTGCGCGCAGGGCAAGGCTTTGGGGCGTTTCTTCATACAGCTGCTGGGCGACGGGGGCTGGGCCGCGCATGCCGCTCAATCCCCGCACCACCACTTCCCGGGGCACATTGCCCTGGCGCAGATCAATGGTGTCACCCACCCGCACTTCTCGGGATGCCTTGGCGTTGGCCTTGTTGACGGTGACCCGGCCTTTGCCGATTTCGTCCACGGCCAGACTGCGCGTTTTGTAAAAACGTGCGCACCACAGCCATTTGTCCAGACGCATGGAATCAATTTCGCTCATGCCAATATTTTGCCTGTCGGTGAGGTGGGATATCAATCCTGCGCCGCATCGCTATCCGCAGCCTTGAGTGGCAGTTGCACACGCGCCTGAAGGCCGCAGATTCTGCCCTGCGCATCATGCTGGTTGCGCAGCTCAATCTGGCCGCCAAGTGTCTGCACAATTTCCTGGCAAATGGCCAGACCAAGGCCGGATCCGCTATGCGCGTTACCCGCAGAAAATGGCTGAAATAGGCGCTGAGCCAGCTCTTCATCAATGCCGCTGCCGCTGTCTTCGATGCAGAGCAGCGCACGGCCATCTTCGGGTTTGAGGCTGATTTGCAGGCGCCCGTGATGGGGTGTGTGGCGTATGGCGTTGTGCAGCAGATTGCGTGTCAGCTCGCGCAGCATCCATTCGTGTGCAGGCACGGGGCAGGGCTCGGTGTCCATGCCAAAGTCCAGATCATGCTCGGCAATCAGGGGCGATATCTCCAGCGCAACATCTCGAACCACTTCGTCGAAAGCACTGAGGCTGTCGGCAGGACGGGCGCTGTCTTGCTGACGCAATTGCTCTACCTTGGCAAGAGCCAGCATCTGGTTGGCCACGCGTGTGGCGCGGTCCACGGTGTCGTCGATTTCTTCAAAGGCCAGCGCTGGGGGAATATCGCCACGCTTGGCCGATTGCACCTGCACCTTGAGCACGGCCAGTGGCGTGCGCAACTGGTGCGAGGCATCGCGTACAAAGCGTTTCTGGTCATTGAGCAAACGCCGCAGCCTTTGCATGGTGTGGTTGGTGGCTTCCAGCAGGGGCTGAATTTCACGCGGTGCCTCTGGCGCGTTGAGGGGGCTCAGGTCACCCTGGTCGCGCTCTTGCAGATCATGGCTGAGCTGGCGAATAGGCTGGGTGGCGCGCTGCACGACGATGATGACGATTAGTGCTACCACCAGCACCAGCAGCGCCTGGCCGATCAAGGTGTCGCGCAGAATCTGCAGGGCCAGCGATTCGCGCAGCTCCAGCGTTTCGGCGACCTGAATGACGGCCATGCCGCGGCCACTGGCACTGGCGACGGGCTGGAGCAGCACGGCCACGCGCACGGGGTGGCCACGAAACTCTGCATCGTAAAAGTCCACCAGCGCGGCATAAGGCGGGCGCTGCGGAATCTTGCCGTGCCACATGGGCAGCTCGGAAAAGCCGGAGATCAGCTTGCCATCCAGCGTGGAGACGCGATAGAACATGCGGCTTTGGTTGTCGGCCTCGAAAATCTCCAGCGCCGAGTAGGGAACGATGGCGCGCAGCTGCGCTTCATCGTCATAGCCCACCACGCCAATTTGCTCGCTGATGCTTTTGGCGGAGGCCAGCAGCGTGCGGTCATAGGCGGTGTGCAAGGAGGACAGCGTCTGCCCGTACAGACTCCAGGCGTTGAGCGCAATCAAGGCCAGCACCGGCAGCAAAATGCCCGTCAGCAGCAGGCGGCGCAGCGACCACACGCTTTTGCGGGGGGCTGCGGAGCCTGTCATGCCGCAGCCTCTGCCTTGATGAGGTAGCCCAAGCCACGCAATGTGACTAGCTGCAGGCCGGTACCTGTCAACTTTTTGCGCAGGCGGTAGGCCACGACTTCCACCGCTTCATATTGCACATCGGTTTCGCCGGGAAAGACGAGACTGAAGAGCCGCTCCTTGGCCACGGCATGACCGGGGCGTGCCAGCAGGGCATGCATCATGGCCAGCTCGCGCGGGGTGAGTTCGAAAATTTCATCATGCAGATAGATGGCGCCGCTTTCTTTTTCATAGCGGATAGCGCCTATCTGCATTGACTCATGTGCTGATTTGGGTGTGAAACTGTCCTGGCTGCGACGCAGCAGGGCACGCAGTCTGGCTTCCAGCTCATCCAGATCAAAAGGCTTGGCCAGATAGTCATCGGCCCCCGCATTCAGGCCCAGTACGCGGTCGCCCACGGTGCCGCGTGCGGTCAGGATCAGCACGGGCGTGCGCAGGCCCTGGGCGCGGGCGCGCTCCAGCACCTGCAGTCCATCCATGCCGGGCAGGGTCAGGTCCAGCACGACGGCCCCGGGTTCGCGGGTTTGCCAGTGGGCCAGGGCGCTGGGGCCATCCGCAGCCACCTCAACGTGCAGGCCACGGCGCATCAGCGTGCGCTGCAGCGTGGTGCGCATGGCGGAGTCATCTTCTACAAGCAGTAAATGCATGGCGCTGAACATAGCACTGTGCTGCAGGTGCTCAGGTAATGTCCCGAAAAGTTCAGAGAATGAAGGCTTTGATCTAGGGATAGCCCTAGTGAGTTGGACAGCTGTTTGACAGGCAGGCTGTCCATGATTGACAGCACCAACTACATAAGGAGTACACCATGCGTCGTGATACGTTTCTGAAGTCTCTGGCAGCCTTGGCGGCAGCTGGCGCGTTGCCGCTGTCGGCACAGGCCGCTGCAGCCATCAAGATGATGCTGCCAGCCAACCCCGGTGGTGGCTGGGACACGACTGGCCGTGCCCTGGGCAAGGCTTTGCAGGACGCAGGTGTGGCTTCTTCCGTCACGTATGACAACAAGGGCGGCGCTGCGGGTGCCATCGGTCTGGCCCAGTTCGTCAATGGCAGCAAGGGTGATCCCAACGCCATGATGGTGATGGGCGCGGTGATGCTGGGTGGCATCATCACCGGCAAGCCTCCGGTCAACCTGAGCCAGGCTACGCCTCTGGCCCGTCTGACCAGCGAATACAACGTGTTTGTGCTGCCTGCCAACTCGCCTTACAAGAGCATGGCGGAAGTGGTGGCCCAGCTCAAGAAAGACCCAGGTTCCATCAAGTGGGGCGGCGGCTCGCGTGGTTCCACCGAGCACATTGCTGCGGCCATGATTGCCCGTGAAGTGGGCGTGGACCCTGCCAAGATCAACTACGTGGCTTTCCGTGGGGGCGGTGAGGCGATCTCCGCCATTCTGGGTGGCAACGTGACTGTGGGCGGCAGCGGCTTCAGCGAATTTGCGGAATACATCTCCACCGGCAAGATGAAGCCCATTGGCGTGACCGCAGGTCAGCGTCTCAAGGGTGCTGCAGCCAGCATCCCTACGCTCAAGGAGCAGGGCATCAACGTGGAAATCGGCAACTGGCGCGGTGTTTACGGTGCGCCCGGCATTTCCAAGGCGCAGCGCGATGAGCTGGTTGCCCAGATCGAAAAAGCCACCAAGAGCAAGGCCTGGGCCGAAGCTCTGCAAAAGAACGACTGGACGCCCGCATGGCTGGGCGGCGATGCTTTCGGCAAGTTTGTGGACGATGAGTTCGCCAGCCTGCGCGCCACCATGGCCAAGTCCGGCATGATCTGATGATCTCAAGGCCACGGCGTTCTGCAGTGGCCTTTTTCAGAACATGGCACAGGGCTGGTGACTTCAGCCCTGATCGCGTTGTGTTCTGCCGTTTTCCCCCTCGCACTGATTGATGGCCTGCCCCAAAAATGGCGCAAGCCAGGGTTTGTGCAACCCCATGATGCTGTCAGAGCTGCTTGCACAGCGGCGCTGACAGGTTCCGAAAATCACTGAAATCAAACACATCCATCATGTCTGATTCCTTTCAAGATCTGGCCAGGGCTGCGGAGGCCGCACAGGCTTCGGCCTATGCAGACCCCGATGAGCCGCAAAGCCCCAATGTGCCTTCCAAAAAGGCCCAGACCATTGTGGGGGCCGGCGTGCTGCTGGTCGCTGCAGGCCTGGCCTTTGGCGCGCTGCAGATTCCTTCCGATTCTGGCTATGGCGGCGTAGGCCCCAACTTCCTGCCCTGGGTTTGCGCTGTGGTGCTGGGCATTTGTGGTGCCCTGCTGATCTGGGAAGCCCAGACCGGCGGCTTTCGCCATGCAGCGGACCCGGGTGGCAGCCCCAAGGCTGACATCGTGCCCTTTGTCTGGGTCTCTGCTGGCCTGCTGGTCAATGCAGCACTGATCGGCACCATTGGCTTCATCCTGAGCTGCACCGTCTGCTATGTGCTGGCCGTGCAGGGCCTGCGCCGCGCGGCGCACCAGTCGCAGGCTTCGGCGCCTGGCACCTGGGTCAAGGATGTGATTACGGGCCTGCTGATCTCGGCTCCCGTGTTCTGGATGTTTACGCAATTCCTGGCCATCAACCTGCCAGGCCTGACTCAGACGGGGTGGCTGTAATGGAAATTTTCAACGCATTGATGGCGGGCTTTGCCACGGCCATCACGCCCGCCAATTTGCTGTGGGCTCTGGTCGGCTGTGCACTGGGTACAGCCGTGGGCGTGTTGCCTGGCATCGGCCCCGCAGTGGCCGTGGCCATGCTGCTGCCCATTACTGCCAAGGTCGATGTCACGGCTTCGATGATTTTCTTTTCCGGCATCTACTACGGTGCCATGTACGGTGGCTCAACCACTTCCATCTTGCTGAACACGCCGGGTGAAACGGCTTCCATGGTCACGGCCATGGAGGGCAACAAGATGGCCAAGAGCGGGCGAGCGGGGGCGGCGCTGGCAACGGCGGCCATAGGCTCGTTTGTGGCGGGTACCTTTGCCACCATCGTCGTCACCTTGTTTGCCCCCTATGTGGCGGACTTTGCCGTCAAGCTGGGCCCACCTGAATACTTCATGCTGATGGTGCTGGCTTTCACCACGGTGAGTGCGGTGCTGGGCCAAAGCTCGCTGCGCGGCATGACAGCGCTGTTTGTGGGTCTGGCTGCTGGCCTGATCGGCATGGACCAGATCTCTGGTGCGGCACGCTACACCGGCGGCAAGATGGAGTTGCTGGATGGCATCGATATCGTGCTGGTGGCCGTGGGCCTGTTTGCGGTGGCTGAAGTGCTGTATGCCGCCATGTATGAAGGCAAGGTAGAGGAATCCCAGAACAAGCTGACCCGCGTGCACATGACCAAGCGCGACTGGAAGCGTTCCTGGCCCGCATGGATTCGCGGCACGCTGCTGGGCACACCCTTTGGCTGCATCCCTGCTGGCGGTACCGAGATTCCCACCTTCCTGAGCTACGCGACCGAGAAGAAGCTGGCCAAGGGCGAGGACAAGGCCGAGTTCGGCGGCAAGGGCGCGATTGAAGGCGTGGCCGGCCCCGAAGCAGCCAACAACGCCACGGTGACTGCGGCGCTGATTCCGCTGCTGACGCTGGGCATTCCCACCAGCAACACCACGGCGGTGCTGCTGGGCGCTTTCCAGAACTACGGCATCAATCCCGGCCCACAGCTGTTCACCAGCTCGGCGGCTCTGGTCTGGGCGCTGATTGCATCGCTGTATATCGGCAACGTCATGCTGCTGGTGCTGAACCTGCCCATGGTGGGCCTGTGGGTCAAGCTGCTGAAGATTCCACGTCCTCAGTTGTACGCGGGCATTCTGATCTTCGCAACGGTCGGTGCCTATGGCATGCGTCAAAGCGCTTTCGATCTGTTCCTGCTCTACGGTATTGGCGTGCTGGGCGTGATCATGCGCCGCTTTGACTTCCCCACCGCACCTGTGGTGGTTGGCATGATTCTGGGCCCATTGGCCGAAGCCCAGATGCGCAACGCCGTGTCGATTGGCGAAGGCAGCTGGATGATCTTCCTGCAGCGCCCCATGTCGCTGACGCTGATCGTGATCGTGCTGGCTGTGCTGATTGTTCCCCGTGTGCTCAAGCGCATGTCGGCATCCAAGGAGGCGGCAGCTAGCTGAGCCTGAAATGATTGCCTAGTTTGCTGCGGGCGTCTGACGCATGGACCCCGCTGCATTTTTCATCCCCCGCCTGGCTTGCTGTGCGGGGGATTTTTTATTGAGGCTCAAAGTGCTTCGGTCGCTTATCTGTAAAGCGCTGGCAGCTATCCTTTTGATAAATGGGGTGCAAACCTCTGCAGGTGTTGCGGCCGATGGATTGGCCGGTGGCCCAAATCCTTGGCGAGCATCTCAATTCTCGATAGATCCTAGGGAATCCCCTTGGAAGCACCGACTTGATTTGTTTTTATAGTTATAAAAAATATCTAGTTTGAGTCCGGAGATAGCATGGCAGTGGAACAAGGGCAGGAGCTGTGGCAGCCCACACAGCAGCAGGTGGAGCAAAGCGGCCTGTGGCATTACATGAACTGGCTGCGCGAAAGCCGTGGCCGTGACTTCCCGGATTACGCGGCGCTGTGGGAATGGTCGGCCACGGATATTGAAGGCTTCTGGCGCTCCATCTGGGACTACTTCCATATTCAGGCTGACGGCGACCCCACCCAGGTGCTGAGCAGCCACAAAATGCCAGGCGCGCAGTGGTTTCCTGATACCGCACTCAACTACGCCGAACATATCTTTCGCAATGCCACAGACCAGCGCCCCGCCATCATTGCGCGCTGCGAAGGCAGCCAGCCCGTCGAGATGTCATGGCAGCAGCTGCAGCGTGATGTAGGGGCACTGGCAGCCACGCTGCGTGGGCTGGGCATAGAGCGCGGTGACCGCGTTGTGGCCTATCTCTCCAACGTGCCGCAGACCGTGGTGGCTTTTCTGGCCTGCGCCAGCATTGGCGCCATCTGGTCCAGTTGCGCACCGGAAATGGGCGTTTCCGTGGTGCTGGACCGCTTTCAGCAAATTGCGCCCAAGCTGATTTTTGCCACCGACAGCTACACCTATGCGGGCAAACAGTTTGATCGCCGCGAGGTGCTGAACGAGGTATTGCAAGGCCTGCCTGATATTGCGAATGTGATCCATGTGCCGGGCCCCCTGTTCGGCCGCGACGCAGAGCATGCATCTGTGCCCTGGCGCGACTGCATGGGCTGGAGCGATGCAACGCGGGATGAAGCGCCGCTGCAGTTCGAGCGCGTGCCGTTCTCGCACCCGCTGTGGGTGGTCTATTCGTCGGGCACGACCGGCTTGCCCAAAGCCATGGTGCACAGCCATGGCGGCATTGTTCTCACGCATCTGAAAACCAACCGCCTGCAGCACGATGTGCTGCCCGGCGATCGTTTCATGTTCCTGGGCAGCACGGGCTGGATTGTCTGGAATCTGATGATTGGCAGTCTGCTGGCTGGCGCGACCGTGGTGCTGTCCGATGGCAACCCCACAGCGCCCAATGACGCTGCGCTGTGGGACTTTATCGACCAGTACCAGGTCAGCATCTTTGGCTGCGGCGCGGCTTTCCTCATCAAGAGCATGAAGGATGGTGTGCAGCCCAGCCAGGGCCGAAAGTTCGAAAAGCTGCGTGCCATCAACTCCACAGGCTCGCCGCTGCCGCTGGATGCCTATGCCTGGGTGTATGACAACGTCAAGCGTGACCTGTGGCTGGCCTCAATCAGCGGCGGCACGGACATCGCTTCGGGCTTTGTGGCCTGTGCGCCCATACTGCCGGTCAATGCTGGTGAGATTCAGTGCCGCGAGCTGGGCGTGGCTGCCTATGCCTTCAATGAGCAAGGCGAGAAAGTGATTGGCGAGGTGGGTGAGTTGGTGATTACCGAGCCCATGCCCTCCATGCCCGTGTTCTTCTGGAACGATGAGCAAGGCGCTCGCTATTACGACAGCTATTTCGATGTCTTCCCCGGCTACTGGCGCCATGGCGACTGGATCGAGTTCAGTCAGCGCGGCACGGCGGTAATTTATGGCCGCTCCGACAGCACCATCAACCGCTTCGGCATACGCATGGGCACGGCAGAAATCTACCGCGTGGTGGAGGAGCTGGACGCCGTCAAGGACAGCCTGGTGGTCGATCTCGAATATCTGGGGCGCCCCTCCTTCATGCCGCTGTTTGTGACGCTGGGCGATGGCCAATCGCTGACGGACGAGCTGATTGCCCAGATCAAGAACGCCATCAAGAACAAGGCATCAGCGCGCCATGTGCCCAATGTTGTGGTGCAGGTGGCAGAGATTCCGCGCACACTGACGGGCAAGAAGATGGAAGTGCCGGTGCGCAAGCTGCTGCTGGGGGCTGATGCCGCCAAGGTGGCCAGCCCGGATGCCATGGCCAACCCGTCCAGTATTGACTTCTTTATTCAATTTCGAGAGCAGATACCCAAGGATTGATAAGGACCTTGGACCGATTTGACCCATAACTCACAAAAGCAGGCCCACTCATGAACCATCAAGACCTGATCGCTATCGACTTCCACACCCATGCCGAAGTCAGCTGCCGCAACCCCTTCGACAGCTATGGTGAGGAATACGACCGCGCGGCCGACAAATACTTCGGTAGCTCGCTGCGCCCCACCATTGCCGAGACCATTGCCTATTACCGCGAGCGCAAAATCGGTCTGGTGATGTTCACCGTGGATAGCGAGGCGCAACTGGGCCGCCGCCGCATTCCCAATGAAGAGATTGCCGACGCCGCGCGTGAGAACAGCGACATGATGGTGGCGTTTGCCAGCATCGACCCGCATAAGGGCAAGATGGGGGCACGCGAGGCCGAGCGCCTGATTACCGAATGCGGCGTCAAGGGCTTCAAGTTCCACCCTACGGTGCAGGGCTTTCACCCCTATGACCGCATGGCCTGGCCTATTTATGAGGTCATCAACCACTACAAGCTGCCCGCCATCTTTCACACCGGCCACAGCGGTATCGGCAGCGGAATGAAGTGCGGTGGCGGCTTGCGCCTGGCCTATAGCAACCCCATGCTGCTGGACGATGTGGCCGTGGACTTTGGTGATATGCAGATCGTCATGGCCCACCCCAGCTTCCCCTGGCAGGATGAGGCGATCTCGGTGGCGCTGCACAAGCCCAATGTCTGGATTGACCTCTCGGGCTGGAGCCCCAAGTACTTCCCCAAGCAGCTGATCCAGTACGCCAACACCCTGCTCAAGGATCGCGTGCTGTTCGGCAGCGACTTCCCGCTGATTACGCCAGATCGCTGGATGAAAGACTTTGAAGTGGCTGGCTTCAAGCCCGAAGTCATGCCCGGCATCCTCAAGGGCAATGCCGTGCGCCTGCTGGAACTCGATGGCAAGCGCGAGTAAAGCAGCAAGAACTCCCGCAAAAAAGGATCACGCAACCGTGATCCATTTTTTATTCCTCGTCCTGAAGCCAGCCCTGGTGTGCGGCTACGCGTGCGGTGAACTGTCGGGCCAGGGCCTGCGCAGTTGCGCGTTGCTGTGTCAGCCACTGGCGTTCCTCATCAGACTGCAATTCGCGCGGTGGCTGCAGGTCTCCCATGGCGTGAACCAGCAGGTCTTCAAAGCCTTTCCAGCGCTCTTGCGCATCGGGCATTTTGCGCAGCAAGTTGGTGTAGAGGTTTTCCAGCAAAGCCTCATGCAGCGCCAGTCGGCTGGCCAATTCAAGCCCAAAGTTGTCAGACGGATTCATTGCAAACGCATTTGAGATAAATAGCTGCATTTTCCATGACAAAGCGCCTGGCGCCTGCTTGGGTTTGTCTCCATTTTTTGGGTGCTTGCGTCGGCCGCCAGGTCAGCCTGCTGAAGAAACAAAAAAAGCCGCCAGGCCGTAGAGGCGTGGCGGCTTGCAAGACAAGCGCAATTTAACTTAGCAAGATCGCTCAGGGTTTGGCAGTAGCCAGCACGCGGCCTTGCTTGTCGCGGATTTCGATGGCCATGGGCTCAAAGCGCACATTGTTGCTGCCCACGGGAACATCCATGGCAAACAGGTACATGCGCGCCTGCAACTGGTACTTGGTGCGCAGTTGCTCGATCTCGCGGGCCACGTTCTCATCGCTGACCTTGAGCAGCGCGAAGGGTTCGATATGGTCGAACTCTGCCTTGTAGCCGTAGATGTCGTTGAAATAGCGGTAGGAGCCAGAGCTCAGCAGCTTCATGGGGAAAGCCGACTGGTTGAAGTCAAAGGTCTCCAGCGGGGTATCGCTCAAATCCATATAGACATAGCGGCGGCTCTTGGCGCCTTCAATTTCCTGATCGATGCCGGGCTTGAGTGCCTTGAGCATGTCATTCTTCTTGAAGTTATCGCTCTCATTGTTGTAGTTACGCGAAATGTTGTTGGCAATGGCGGAGTAGTCGGCAGGCATGCCGCTGAGCGCCAGGTTCAAGAACATCAGCTGCTTGCCGCTGTCCAGCTCGACATATTCGTTCAGTGCCTTTGCCTTGTCGCCACGAGGCGCTTTGGCGGCAATGGTTTCCTTGGCTTTTTCTTCTACCTTGCTTTTGCTGGCATCCGACAGGCTGGGCTTGGGGGCTTCGGTCTTGGGGGTATCACCGTCAGATTTGCCACAGGCGGTCAGGGCCAGAGCAGCGGACAGGGTTGTCAGGGTCAACAGGTATTTCATGGTGATCTTTCGGTTCTTGATAGAGGCGGGGGCAGGGAATCAGCGTGATTCCTTGAAGGCGATAAAGGCGCCGGCGATGGCAAAGGCGAGGGCGACGTAGAAGCCGAGCCCCAGAGAAATAGCCTGCATGACGGCTTTCATCATTTCGTCGGCCATCTGTGCGGCCATGTCACCACCAAGGCCGCCCGCCATGGAGCGTGCCTGCGAGGAACTGGAGCGAATCTTGAGCCAGAGCGAAAGCAGTGTCAGCACCATGAAGACCAGAGGTGCGGCTGCACCCCAGGCTGCGAGTCGGTGCTTCCAGAGCAGTGGCAGAAACAGAAGCAGTGCGCTGACCCAGGCGAGGAAGCCATAAAAGCCAGAGCTGGGGGCCTTGCCTCGGCCCAGAGAGTCCAGTCCGCCATTGCTGGCGACCCCCAGAACTTCAAACAGATTGAGGTCAACGGAATATCTGGAGCTGACCTGAATGACCAGCGTGCTGAGCACATACCAGGAGATCAGCAGGCCCACGAAAATCACAATGCGTGGGATACCGACGGTGGCCACAAAATTCTGACGAATATGCTCGCCCAGCTCCTTTGCGACGGGCAGACCTTCGGCTTGAACTTTCCCGCTGATTTGCTTGAATCGCTGGCTCACTTCAGATTGAATATCCAGAGCCTGAACCGTCAAGAGCTGACCGTTGCTATCAATTTCAATGTTGACATTGCCGCCTAGCTTAGGCGGTGTGTCAGACTTCCAGTGCTTTTCAATGGAAAATTCGTATTGATCCCCATTGGATGAAACCAGGCCATTTCCATTCTGGCCGTCTCTCAGAATTTTTCCCGTAATCATTGAATATATGCTGTGATTAGTGAGTACATAAATGCAAACGCATCGGGGGATGAATTTCCATGATTGATGAAAATTCACAAAATAATTCTTATTTGAATGTGGCGTTTCTGTCGAATGAATATGGTTTTATTTATTTTTCAAATGAAATGCATAAATAAATTGAACCGAGGGAGATGATTATTCGAATAATCAGTCCAGCGCTTTGATGTCCGTCTGATGGCTTCAACCCCACGGGCGCGAGGATGAAGGCCTGCCGCTAGCATTTGCACAGACCCTTGAATGGTGCGAGGGTTCTCTAGGCAGGAGCAGCAGCCATGGGCTTGGTGGTAGATCTGATTCGCGAATACGGCTTTGGCATTGTTTTCCTCAATGTGCTGATTGAGCAACTGGGGGCGCCGATTCCTGCCTATCCGGTGCTGGTGGTGACAGGTGCGCTGGAAGGGGGCAGTGCTGCTCGTCTGGGCTGGCTTACTGTGATTGCCGTGGCTGCGGCGCTGATTGCCGATGTGCTCTGGTATCACGCGGGCAAGGCCTATGGGCATCGGGTACTGGGGCGTATTTGCCGGATTTCGCTCTCGCCAGACGCATGCATTCGCCAGACCGAATCGGTTTACGGTCGCTGGGGCGCTCGCTCCTTGCTGGTTGCCAAGTTTGTGCCGGGTTTTGCCTCCATTGCCAGTGCTCTGGCGGGTGTGGTGGGCACGCCGCTGCGCACCTTTGTGCTGTTCGATACTCTGGGCGCTCTGATCTGGGTGGGCTCGGCCGTGTTTCTGGGCTCGCTGTTCGCGTCCACCGTGCAGGATTTGCTGGATGTGCTGACCGCTTTGGGCAAGTGGGGGCTGTTGCTGATTTCTATCGCCTTTGTGGTGTTTGTGGCGCGCAAATGGTGGCAGCGCCAGCGCGTGGTGCGCTCGCTGAAGATGCCGCGTATTTCGGTGCAGGAGCTGGCAGGTCTTAATGCCCAGGGCATACACCCGACAGTGATTGATGTGCGCGAACCCATGCTCTATGGCCTGGGGCATATCCCCGGTGCTCATGCGTGGGCGAATCGGGCTGAAAAAGGCAAACCAGCCTATGAGGGCCTGCTGCCGCGAGAGCAGCACAAGCATGGGCTGGTGGTGTATTGCGACTGTCCGAATGAAATATCCGCAGCCCGCGTGGCGCGCCAGTTGCAGCGGGCGGGCTTCAGCAATGTGAGGCCGCTGGTGGGAGGACTCTCCGCCTGGGAAGCTGCGGGGCTGAATGTGGAGGCGGTGCCTGACCAGGTGGTCGATGCTCAGTCCTAAAAAAAGCGGCAAGCCCTGATGGAGCTTGCCGCTTTTTTGATGGGAGAGAGCTGTTCTCGTTGCTTCTTATTTACCCGCAGGCATGGAGCAATGCCCGCCTTGAGCAGCCTGGCCGGAGCCTGCTGCAATCAGTGGCGCTTCAAAGCGCAGATCAATGGCGGGTGAGCTATGAACATCCCAGGCCAGAAAAACGACAAGCACGGTCCAGAAAACAGCGCGCAAGGTGGTTTGTGTAGTCATCTGTGATTCCTTGCTCAGAAGCCAAAGTGGCGGCGAATGCGCAGTCCGAAGATGGTGCCGGCAAAGGCCAGCGGCACCCAGATCCAGCCGTGAATGGAGCCGGTGGAGATGCCTGACAGCATGGCCCCCACATTGCAGCCGAAGGCCAGACGCGAGCTGTAACCCAGCACCAGACCTGCAACCAGCGCGACGATCCACTGCGTTCCGGTCAGCGCCTTGGCTGCAGTGGGCTTGCCTGCGGCAATCCACAGCGCGCCGCCCAGAATGCCGATATTGGTGATGCTGGTCACGTCCAGCAGCACAGTCTCGTGCAGGCGGGCAGCGTTGCCGGGCTGGCTCCAGAACCAGTTGCTGGCCAGATCGACGGCCCCCGTGGCATTGACCACCTTGGCCGCCCACAGGCCAAAGCCATAGACCACGCCCCAGGGCTGGCCTGCAATGATGAGGTTCAGTGTGGCAAAGATGGCCAGCAGCACCGCACCCACCAGCCATTTGCGCACCAGCAGTGGCTTGGCGGGGCGATTCAGCGCGGCGTTGGCCTTCTTCACATACAGGGCCACGCCAGCAGCCAGCACGGCCAGAGCCGCCAGGGTGGCGATCAGTGCCGGGGCCCAGCCCCACTCTGTGACCAGTCCCACGGGCGCGGTGTTGCCCAGGTCCAGCCACCAGCCCAGGTGCAGGCTGCCCAGAAAGCTGCCAATGGCAAACACGGGCAGGATGGCAGTATTCATGGGGATGCCCATGCCAGCCTTGTACAGCGTGCCGCTACCGCAGCCGTCTGCAATCTGCATGCACAGGCCGAAGACAAAAGCGCCAATCAGCAGGCTGATGCTGGGTGGGCCAAGGGCTGCTGTGAGTTCGGGGAAATGCCCCAGCAAAGGCATGGCCAGAGCCGCAGCCAGCGCCAGCAGCAGCAACTGGCCAAAGATGCCGCTGCCGTCTTTTTCCTCAACCAGCATGCGCCAGCCGGTGGTAAAGCCAAAGCGCTTGCCAGCCAGCACGGCGCCCAGGCCAATGCCCACGGCAAACAGCGCTGCCTGACGCACGGAGACTGACCATAGCAGCCAGCCAAAGAAAACGGCCAGCAGCGCCGTTATGGGAAGTCGTTTCATTGTTTTTTTGAATTTAGGGATAAGGAGCGTGGCGCACTCTTCACGCAGGGCACCCATCGAGTCAGAGACAACGAGCAAAGGCCGCCCTGCAGCGAGGTTGTCGTCCCTTGGGGGAAGGCGCGAAGCGACTCAGGGGGAATCATTTAAAAGTTTTTTCCCACCACTTCTTGGCGTCGTATGCGAGTGATTCGGCGCGGCCCGGTTGATTGGCCATGCGCGGTGCATCTTTTTGCTGGGTCCAGTCCACCATGGAGCCTGCATACAGCTTCACATGGGGCAGGCCCGCCATTTCGGACAGGCCAAACCAGTCGGTCGCCGCCCAGTGGCCGGTGTTGCAGAAAGCCACCATGTCCTGGCCCTGCTGGCGCTGGATTTTTGCGGCAATGTCCTTGGCCTTGGTGGCATCCACAAATTGCGAAGTGCCGGGCACAAACCATTGGTTGAAATCCAGCTGCTGTGCGCCGGGCAGCGTGCCCGACACCTTGGCGGCGGGCGCACGCGTCTTGCCTTGATAGAAGGCATCGGGGCGCGAATCCACCAAGGCGGCGTTGGACAAGTCCAGGTGCTTGCCCACATCCTGCTGCGTGGCCAGCCAGCTGGCATCGAAGGTGGGGGCATAGTTGCTGGTGGCAATTTGCACCGTGGTTTTACCCACGGGCTTGCCCGCAGATTCCCAGGCCTTCATGCCACCGTTGACGATGGACAGTTCCTTGAGGCCCAGGCTTTTGAGCGTCCAGTACACACGGGCCATGGCGCCAAAGTCTGTAGCGTCAGCGCCGCTGGAAATAACGATGGCGTGCGTGTCAGGCGTCAGGCCCAGCGACTGCACCAGCGCTACCAGCTTGGGCTGGTCAGGCAGCTCACCAGGATTGCTGGCCGGGCCACGCCATTTGCCGTAGGGGGCACTGGCGGCCTTGTCGATATGTCCAGCCTCAAAGGATTTGGGGTCGCGGATATCGATCAGGCGCACGTTGGCTTGTTGCAGCAGCGGCTGCAATTGATCGGGGGTAAGCAGGGGCTGGGCTGCAAAAGCCCAGCCGCCGGTGCCCAGGCCCAAGCCCAGACCCAGCACGCAGGTTGTCAGAGAGGTTTTCATGGCGGAGTCGGCAGTGCCGAGTCGTGAAAGGCATGGCTATGCCCAAGGCCTCTATTGTCCGGTCTTGCCGGAGCAGGGCCAACCAAGAAAAACTTGTCTGCTTATTGCCTGGGGTCATGAGCCGCAGGCAAGCGCATGTGAATTCAGTGAATGACTTGGAAAAGTGCCTGATGTGCTTATAGAAAAAGCGGTTGTAGCTATTGTTTTTGATGCTTCATAAGCTTTGCGCTGCCGGGAACAGCTCTTGCACAGCGCGCCGAATGCCGCCATAGCCGGTGCAGCGGCACAGGTTGGCGCACATCAAAGCCTCAGCTTCGGCAACTGTGGGGCGGGGCTGTTGCTGGTGCAGCCAGCTCATGCTCATGACCATGCCGGAGGTGCAATAGCCGCATTGCACGCCGCCACATCGCGCCAGCGCTTCACGCACAGGGGCGCTGGCGCTGTCTTGTGCGACGGATTCAATGGTGCGAACGGTCTGGCCCTGGATTTGGTAGGCCATCAGCAGGCAGGCGTTGACGGGCTGACCGTTGAGCCAGACCATGCATGCCCCGCAGCGGCCCACTTCGCAGCCGGGCTTGGCACCTGTCAGTTGCCAGTGCTCGCGCAGCAGGGTCAGCAGCCGGGTGTCGGGACTGCATGGGGTGCTGACGGACTGGCCGTTCAGGTTTAACTGCAGAACAAAGGCCTCTGTCGCATTCGCCGCATCTGCTGGCGGCTGAATGCCGTGATTCGGGGTGTTTGTCGTTGTCATGGTGCGGATGCTTCCGGGTCAGCCTCCAGCAGCGCAATCACGCGCTGCGGGGTCATGGGCAAATGTGTGATGGGGCGCTGCAGAGCGGTGGCCAGCGCATTGGCCACTGCAGGCAGGGCAAAGTTGACACTGATCTCGCCAGCTCCACGGGGGCCGATGGGGTCATCTTTCGGCAGATTTTCAATGGCCAGCACCTGCATGGCAGGGGCATCCGCCAGCGTGGGAATGAGATAGCCGTCAAGGTTACGGGCCTGGTAGTGGCCATCCTGGCAAGTCAGCTCCTCTTGCGTGCACATGGCCATGCCCATGACGGCGCCGCCTTCCATCTGCCCCAGATAGCCCTGGGCCGAGGCCACAGGGCCAAGCGCTGTGCACATCACCAGTTCCTGGACCTGCACCATGCCGCTCCAGGTATCAACGCGAACCTGGGCAATGGCTGCGCAGGCGCCAAAGACAAAGTGCGTGTCATGCGCGTTGTCTTCCGGGTCTTCGGCATGCAGATCAATGGCGATCTTCGGCGCTTGTTCGCCCAGGGCCTTTGCCAGGTCGGCATAGCTGAGGCACAGGCCTGTTGCGCTTTTCAGGCCTTGTGCGCCGCAGCAAAGAAGAGTGTCAGGCTGCAGCTTGGCACCTGCCAGAAGCAAGGCCTGCTGCCAGGGCTGGGCTGCTTGCTGCAAGGCGCGCCATACCAGCGTGGTGGCGCGTGATGCGGCTACCGGGCCGGAGTCTGGTGTCAGCCGCGTATCGCCCAGCACTGGGAGAATGTCAGCAGCCGCGCAGCCCAGATACTGCGCACCAAGGCTTTGAATGGCTCCGACCAGGTTCTGCCCCAGCTCTGTAAAGCCGCACCGCAACTCGATGGCGCCATCGGCGGCCAGTGCCAGCTCCATGCGGCAGTCGCTGGGGCCGCCCTTGCCAAAGCCGTCACTGCGATGAATAAGCGCAAGGCCCACGCCGTGAAGATGGCGGCCATTTCCGCTGGCCCAGCGATGCGGGCCGCGCCACAGATCTTGCTGGCAGGCAACATCGAGTGCGCGCTGGGCGCCGTCAAACGGCACGACGAACTGGCCCAGCGGACCGGGTGCATCGGGGGGCGCAAGATTACGGGCGCGAAACGCGTCAGCTGTCATGCCGGCCAGCGCAGCCAGTCTGTCGATTTGCTGCTCAAGCGCGAATTGCACCTGCACAGCACCAAAGCCGCGAAACGCGCCAGCGATGCCGTTATTGGTGTAGGTAAGACGGGCGCTGAGGTTAAGCGCCCGATATTGGTAGGGGCCGGGAGCATGCTCAAGAGCAGCATCCAGCACTTCGGGGCCGTGCGTGGCATAGGCGCCGGTATCGGCCAGTATCTCTACCTGGTGGAAGGTGAGCCGGCCCTGTGCATCGCAGCCAGTGCGTATGCTGATCTGCATGGGATGGCGCTTGACGCCCAGATCCACCGATTGCGGGCGGGTCAGATGCAGCCGCACGGGACGCTGTGCTTTCCAGGCCAGAAGCGCAGCAATGGGCTGAACCGTCAGTTCGTCCTTGCCGCCGTAGGAGCCGCCCACGGGTGTGCCCACTGCATGAACTTTGTGGTACGGCAGACCCAGCATGTCGGCGATGACCTGCTTTTCCCGCGCCGGGTTGTGGCTGCCGAAGAACAGGCGCAGGCCGCCAGCACCGTCGGGTTCTGCCACGCCACCTTCGGTCTCCAGAAAGGCGTGCATCTGGCGCGGTGTGGCATAGCTGTCCTGCACCCAGTGCACGGTGGCCGCCTGGGCCGCATGGATGTCGCCATTGCGGTGGCTGCAGGTGTGCAGCAGATTGCCACTTTCATGCACCAGGTGCTGTGCCGTCTGCTGCTCTTTGAGGGCTGTGACAGGGTCACAGACTGGAGGCAGAAGCGCATAGTCAACCTGAACCAGCGCCAGAGCTTGTCGCGCTGTCGCCATATCTATTGCGGCAACGGCGGCAACAGGGTCACCCACATGGCGCACTTTGTCGATGCAGAGCACAGGGCGGTCCACCTTGCGCAGGCCATAGTGCTTGACGCCGGGAATATCGGCATGGGTGACTACGGCATGGACGCCGGGCAGCGCCTGGGCTGCGCTGGTGTCAATGCGCAGAATGCGCGCATGGGGGTGAGGGCTGCCGAGAATGGCTCCACGCAACTGGCCTGGCTGAATACGGTCGGTCAGAAAGCCTGGGTTGCCGCTGAGTTTGGCTGCAGCGTCTGACCTGGCGTGCAGAGGCTCCAGCCCCAGGTCGCGGATGTGATGAGGGGTGAGAAATTCCATGACGGTTCAGGCCAGCAGCCCGCAATGTCCTGCAATCAGTCGGCTGGCAATCTGGGCAAGGTGAGGCGGCAGGCTTTGCTCGCAAGTGGTGCGTATGTCGGTGAGAGTGGGGCGGATCTGTAAATCGTGCGCATGGCGCAGCAGTTTTTCGGCGGCCTGCAGGCGGTGTACGCCCAAGCCCGGGGCGGCAGCTGCAATGCGGTTCACGCTCAGGTGCTGTTGCGCATCGCTCCAGCGCAAGGCCATGCGCAAAAGTGCGGGGGAGAAGGCTGCGCGATAGCCGACCTTCTCAAAGACCAGTGGCGGGGGCGGTGCTACATCGCTGCGTGGGAGTAAAAATGACAGCATCAGGGGGCGCTGCTGGAGTTTCAGCGTCTGCTCCAGAGGCTGAATATTGCTGTCCGTCAGCTCAACCTGTGCATCCATGGCCAGCAGTACCGGGCAGCAATCGCCTTCACCCCAGCCTATGTTTCCACCCAAGGTGCCCAGGTGCCGCACACCCATGGCGCCAAGCTGCGCCAGAGCCTGGGCCAGCACAGGGGCATGTTGCTGCACCAGCGGATGGCGGCGCACGGCCTCCAGGCGCATGCCTGCACCAATGTGCAGGTATTGGGGGCTCAGGCTGATCTGCTGCATCTCAGGCCAATGCATCACATTGATGAAATGCGTGGCCTGCGGTGCCAGACGGGGCTCTGCCCATGATTGCTGCAGCAGCGTGCCCCCGGCGATGAAGCAGGCTGCATTGCCAAGCTTGCGGGCCAGGGCCTGTGCAGCCTGGGGCGATGAGGGGTGAGTCAGCAGCATGGAGGCGTCCTGCAGGTGTGGGTTTCAGCGCTTTGCCCAGAAGGCTTGCTGCTGGGCGGCGATCTCGGCTTCCATCTCGGGTACGGGGCCGATGAGTTCCACGGCTTTCTGGCAATGGTCGAAAACATAGCGAGAAGCAACGCTCATGGTTGGGTTCTCGCCATGGCTGCCCGTACATTCCAGCAGGCGGTGCTCGGTCATGCCGAACACGATGCGGCCGATATTGGCCCAGTAGGCTGTGCCTGCACACATGCAGCAGGGCTCCACGTTGGTGTAGAGCGTGCAGCTCCAGAGAAACTCAGGCGTGTAATTGGTGGCAGCCATGCGCGCCAGCGTTGATTCCGCGTGGTTGACGGTGTCGATATTGCACTGCTCCATGAGCACGGTTTCCTGATCAGGGCCGACCAGCACGGCTCCGAACGGGTGGTGACCCATCTGAGTGGCTCGCTTGGCCACGGTTTGTGCGCGGCGCAGATTGCGCTGGATTTGCTCCGGGGATGGCCTGAGGCCCTGCGGGGGAAAGTCTTTGCTTGTCATGGTGGTAGCTCGTGGTTTTGATCAGGCAGGTGTGCTTTGGCTCCAGGGGAACAGGCGTTTGTGCAATTGCTGAACTGCGCCATAGAGCAGCAGGCTGCACAGCACCAGCAGTGCCAGTGCGGCAAAGGCCACCGGCACCTTGAAGGAGGAGGTGGCAAACAGAATCAGATAGCCCAGGCCTTTTTCTGCGGCGACAAATTCAGCGACCACGGCGCCCACAATGGCCAGCGTGATGGAGACCTTGAGGGCCGAAAACACATAGGGCACGGCAAACGGCATGCGAATCTGCCAGTACTGGCGGCTGGTAGAGGCGCGCAGCGAGCGTGAGAGCTCCACCAGTTCTGCAGGTACCGAGGCCAGGCCCAGCGCCGTAGAAACCACCAGCGGGAAAAAGGCAATCAGCGTGGTGATGACGACGCGGGGCAGCAGTCCGGCGCCCAGCGTGACGACGATGATGGGGGCAACGGCCACGATGGGTGTGGACTGGATCACCACCAGCCAGGGCATGATGATTTGCGACAGCAGTGGTGAGCGAGTGATGGCAATCGCCAGCGGAATGGCCAGTGCAATGGCCAGTGCATAGCCGATTAGGGCAACTTGCAGGGTTGCGGATACATGCTCCAGCCAGCGTTGCGCTCCCAGCTCAGAGGCGGCAGCCCAGATGGCGCTGGGAGCGGGGAAGATGTATTCCGGAATCTGCGCCAGGCGACAGGCGCCTTCCCAGAGCAGCAGAACGGCAAGGAAAACCAGCAGCGAAGCATGGCGTTGGATAAGGGCAGGCATAGGGGCCTTTCGGAGCTGCGGGGTGGACTTTTCAGGCGTGTGCGGGGTGTTTGCTGAACACCTTGAGACGAATCTCGTTGGCCATTTCGGTAAACACCGGGTCGGCCAGCGTGGCCAGGCTGCGGGGGCGTGGCAGTGGCACATCGATGATGTCGGCCACACGGCCCGGACGTGCGCTCATGACGACAATGCGGTCGGACAGCAGCAGGGCTTCCTGAATGGAGTGGGTCACAAAGACCACGGTCTTGGGACGCTCGTTCCAGATTCGCAGCAGCTCAAAGCTCATCTCGTCGCGGGTGAGTGCATCCAGCGCCGAAAAAGGCTCGTCCATCAGCAAGATGTCGGGGTCATGCAGCAAAGAGCGCGCAATCGAGACGCGCTGCTGCATGCCGCCAGAGAGTTCGTGGGGCCGCTTGTGGCCGAAGTCCTTGAGGCCGATCATCTCCAGCAACTGCTGGGCGCGGGCCTCTTCCTTCATTTCCACATGGCCGTATTTGTGGCGCATGGGAAAGGTGATGTTGTCCAGCACCGAGAGCCAGGGCAATAGCGTGGGCTTCTGGAACACCATGCCGATTTCGTCACGCGGCTCGGTCACCGGCAGATCGAAGATGCGAACTTCGCCGCTGCTGGGCCGAATCAGGCCTGCAATCAGGCGCAATATGGTGGACTTGCCACAGCCCGAGGGGCCAATGAGCGAGACGAATTCATGGCGGCGCAGATGTAGATCCACGCCCTGCAAAGCTGTGACAGGGCTGCCATCGCTGGAGACAAAGGTCTGGGTGACCGCGTTCAGATCGATTACGTGTTGCATGGCAGGCGATCAAAGAGAGAACAGAATCAGGGGCGGCGGCGCTGTGCTGCCGCCCCTGGGGATATGGATTTACTTGCTCAGAAAACTGCGATCCACCAGCGTTTCAGGATCGACCTTTTTGAGGTCATAGTTCATGGACTGGGCCACCCAGCCCCAGGTGGATGCCAGCATCTTTGGTTCGAACTTGCCCAGGCCATCGCGCTGACTGATCTCGTTCCTGATCAGCGGGATAGAGGCTTCAAACTCGGCCTTGACCACGGCAACGTCTGCTTCGGGCACCATGGCTTTCAGTGACTCGGCCGCCTTGCTCGGGTTCTGGATGGAGAACTCCAGCGACTTGCCCAGTGCGCGCACATAGCGCTTGAGAACCTCGGGGCGTTCCTTGATGGTCTTGTCGCTGGCCATGACGGACCAGCCATAGCCGTCCAGACCGAACTGCGTCCAGGGCAGGGTGGACAGTTCCTTGCCCGCCTGCTTGAGCACGGCGCCAAAGGCAGGAGCGACGGTTACCCAGTTGATGGTCGCATCCACGCGGCCCTGAGCCAGCATGGGGGCCAGTGTGGCGGGGTCCGACTTGATGATCTTGATCTTGCTGGCGTCCACGCCGTTCTTTTGCAGCACGATGGGCCACAGCGCATTGGAGGAGGAGAAAGTGGGCATGGCCACCGTCTTGCCTTCCATGTCCTTGAGGCTTTTGATCTTGCTGTCGGTGCGTGTGAACAGCGCATCGGGCTGTTTGGAATACAGCGACATCACGGCCTTGACGGGAATTCGTCCTTCGGCTGCGGCCATCATCAGCGCTGAAATGCCGCCAAAGCCGACATCGGCAGAGCCTGAAGCCACCTTTGTCACTGCGTCAGCAGAGCCACGACCGGGAACAATTTTTACCTCCAGGCCTTCGTCCTTGAAAAAGCCCTGCTGCACACCTGCATAGACAAAAGACTTGTCACCACCGGGCAGCCAGTCGAGCTGAATGGTGAGCTTGTCGGCTGCCTGGGCCGCGCCACCACAGGCGATAAGCATGGCGGCGATGAGGGGCAGTTTGAAGGAGGGGGTGGGGTGGGTCATGAGGTACTCCTGAGCAGTGCGAAGGCGGAAAAGGGTCTGTGGTTTGCTATGCATTGATGAGCGGTGCGCGCAATTCCATCAATGGCTGGTCTGTGATTTCATTCAATATGGGCAGCAAGGCGTCAGTCAGCTCCTGCGGGCAAGCCAGCTGGGGCACATGGCCGCAGTTCAGGCTGATGCGTCTGGCGCCTGGCGTGAGCTGCTGCATGCTTTGCTGCAGCGGCAGCGTCACGGATCGGTCCTGACGGCATTCCACATAGATGCGCGGCACCTGGCCAAAGCGCTCAGCACTGAGCTGGTTCACCATGGTTCGGCCCGATTCGGGCTGTGCACACAGACGACTGGCGGCTTTGAGAGCTGCGGTCGGATTGCAGTCATGCAAAAACAGTGCCATGGCTGCATCCAGGGGCACGCTGCTGGTGCTGCGATCCTCGTTCCAGAGCAGATGTGGGCCAATGCCCTGGTAGTCAAAGCTGGGGTCGGCAGCGCGGCATTGCGCAATCACGTCGCCGTAGCTGATGCCGCTGGGCAGCATCATTCCGGCCAGATAGACCAGGGCGCTGACCCGTTCGGGTGCGGCTTGTGCGACCTGGGAAGCCGTCATGCCGCCGCCACTGTGGCCCACCACGACGGCAGGGCCGTCCAGAGATTCCAGCACGCGCAGCACATGGGCGGTGTAGCCGTCGAGATTGGCCTGGCTGCTGTCGGCGTTGGAGACATCGTTACCCGGCAGATTGACGGCAAGCACCTTCCAGCCATGGGCCTGCAGCAGTGGTGTCCAGGCTGCAAACGCCCAGCTGCCTTGCCATGCTCCGTGAATCAGCACCATATTGCGTGAGTTTTTCATCGCGGTCTCCGTCAACCGTAGGTGCGGCGGTAGCACTCAATCTGGTGCTGTTCCACCGTGACGGCCGGATATCTGGGCTGCTCGCCCTCGTCCAGGCAGGTAGGGATGCATTCGACCTTGTGCAGCGGGTTGCCAGTGAAGAAGAAAGGTACGGAATAGCGCTCACGTCCCGAGACATTGATGACCCGGTGAAGGGTGGAGACATAGCGGTCGTTGGTCCAGCGCGCGAACAGATCGCCAATGTTGACGACGAAGGCGCCGGGCACGGGGGGGGCATCAATCCAGCCGCCGCTGTCCTTGGCCCACACTTGCAGGCCACCCGCCTCGTCCTGCAGCAGCAGCGTTACGCCGCCGAAATCCGTGTGCTCGCCGCAGCCTTTCTCGCCCGGCTCGGGGTTGGCTGGCTGGGGTGGGTAGTGCAGCAGGCGCAGGGTGGCGGAGGCATCCTTGAGGTAGCCGTCGAAGTGGCTGACTGGCACACCCAGTGACAGGGCCAGGCCATGCACGATGGTCGCGCCCAGCGCATAGGCAGCCTGGTAGTAGTTCTGCATCACGGTGCGAAAGCCCGGCAGGGTGTCAGGCCACTGGTTGGGGCCGGTGTTGAAGCGGCCTGCCAGCACGCGTGGGTCGTTGGCTGCCACCTCTGCGCCAGCGTAAAAGCTTTCCTTCAGGTCGGGCGGTGCGCCGCTTTCCAGCGTCTGGGCACGCAGCGGTTCATAGCCGCGATTGCAAGGGGAGAGCTTTTTGTCCACTGCCAGCTTTTCGGTCATGGGCAGGTCAAAGAAGTGCTGGCTGGCCGCAAACAGATCGCTGATCAGTGCAGGGTCTATGCCGTGGCCCGTGATATAGAAAAAGCCGCGTTGCTCGCAAGCCTGGCGCAGTTGTGCCGCCACGAGGTGCTGGGCCACAGGGTCAGGGCTGCGAAGGCCGCTGATATCGATGATGGGGAGGGCTGAAGTGCTCACAAGTGGCTTCCTGAAGCTGAAGAACTGGATTCAGTTTAGAAAGCGAGGCTTGCGCTGGATAGCGCAGCTTTTGCTGCGGGGTGATCTAAAAATGTGAGCAGCAGTCGTTGATGGGTAAAGCGCTGCACGGCATTGGTGCATTGATGAACGTCAATGCGCACAACACCGGTGCAAGGGTTTGGCGAGGTCTCAGGCTTGGTGGCTGGCGCAGGTGGCCGTGGCTGCGGATGGCACTTGGGCCACCCACTCACGCAGTGTGAGGCTTTCCTCATCCTCGCGGTTCTCTATGGCATCAGCCACGATGCGGTTGAAGGCATCAAGTGCCGAGGGCAGCGTGCGCCCCGCGCGCACATAGACGCCAAGTTCTGAGTACAGCGTGGTAGGTGTGTCCAGCGGGACATGAACCAGTCGCCCCTCGCGCAGTTCACGCTCCAGACCCAACCGGCTCTGGAAACAGATGCCCACACCACGCTCTACAAGGCTCTTGGCTAGCTCTATGGATGAAGTTTCCAGCAGCACCTGAAGTGCACGCTTGTGGTGCGCCAGCAGGGGCTGGAGCAATTCGTGTATGGAGAGTTCAGGTGTTGGAAGAATCAGCGGAAACGCCGCACATTGCGCAAAATCCACGCGCTCCAGTTGGGCAATTGGGTGCTTGGGGGGAACGATGGCACCCAGCGCAAAGCGCCCCATGGTGCATTGGCGCAGATTGTCATGGCGCTTGACTGAGAAGCCTATGCCCACGTCCGCATCGCCCTGAATCACAGCCTGTGCAGCCTGCTGGGAGCCGCAGGTGCGCACATGAATCTGAATCGTCGGGTAGCGCCTGTGCATCTGCGTGAGTACGGCAGGCATCAGGTCGGCATTCAGTCCTTCAACCGCAGCCACGTTAACGGAGCCACGGCGCACACCGCGCAGCAACTCCAGCTCGGTGCAGAGACGGTGCTCGTCCTGCAACACCGTGATGACATGGCGCGAAAACACTTCGCCAGCGGCTGTGAGTCGCAGGCCTGAGCTCAGGCGCTCGAACAAGGGGTTGCCGATTTCGTCCTCAAGCTGCAGCAACTGGCGGTTGACGGCTGATGAGGCGACATGCAGATGGCGTGCGGCCTCACGTATGGAGCCGCAGCGGCGAATCATGTCGAAATAGCGAATGGAGCGTGCGTGAATATGCATGCTGCCGAAAGCAGCATTTGCTGTGCCAGTTCGCAGTGTTGCGGTTTACTGAGGCGCGCCCGATGCCTTGGCGCGCTGTGCGCGGGCCGCTAGTTCGGCTTCATCCTCGCGCTGGGTGGGCCAGCCTTGCATGTGCTGCTGGGCAATATCGCAGAGCGCGGTGATCCACGGCGCGCTGTCGTTGAGGCAGTCTATGTACTCAAACTGCTGGCCCCCCGCATGCAAAAAGGCTTCGCGCGCTTCCTGGTTGATCTCTTCCAGAGTCTCCAGACAGTCGCTGGTAAAGCCGGGGCAGACCACATCCACGCGTTGGGTGCCTGCCTGCGCCAGGGCAATCAGTGATGGCTCGGTATAGGGCTCCAGCCACTTGGCTTTGCCAAAGCGCGACTGGAAGGTGACCATGTATTGGTCGGCGCTGAGCTTGAGCCGCTCGGCCAGCAGGCGTGCGGTTTTGTGTGATTCGCAGTGGTACGGGTCGCCCAAATGCAGGGTGCGCTCTGGCACGCCATGAAAGCTCATCACCAGCTTCTCGCCACGGCCATGGCCCCGCCAGTGCGCTTCGATGCGCTGGGCCAGCGCTTCGATATAGCCAGCGTCGTCGTGGTAGCGGTTCACAAAGCGCAGCTCGGGAATATGGCGCTGGGTCTTGGCCCAGTCGTAGACGGCGTCGAAGACGCTGGCCGTGGTAGTGCCCGAGTACTGGGGGTACAGCGGCAAAACCAGAATGCGGTTGACGCCTTCTTTTTTCAGCGCATCCAGCTGCGCCGCAATCGCGGGCTTGCCGTAGCGCATGGCGGGCAGCACCAGAACGTTGTGGCCGCGTTCGCCCAGCCAGCCGCGCAGCAGGGTGGCCTGGCGTGTAGTCCAGTGCAGCAGGGGCGAGCCTTCTTTTTCATGCCACACGGTGGCATATTTGGCCGCCGATTTGGCTGGGCGGGTGCGCAGGATGATGCCGTGCAGAACAGGCCACCAGGCGAATTTAGGAATCTCCACCACGCGGTCATCGCCCAGAAACTCGGCCAGATAGGGGCGCACGGCGGCTGCCGTCGGAGCGTCGGGCGTGCCCAGATTGCACAGCAAGATGGCGGTGCGGGCGGATTGGTCGTGACGGAACTTCGGTTCGGGCGCAAAGCGTGATGGCATGGAGCAATTGTCTCAGCTATGCGGTAGGCACGGCAGGCTTGCGGCCTTGACTGCGGCTATTCTTGGCTTATGCAAATTCAATCGCCCATTGACGACAAGGCCCTTCATACCCTGCAGCAGCTGCGTGCCAGCGGCCAGATTCGCGCTATCAGCCTGGATCTGGATGACACGCTTTGGCCCATCTGGCCGACGATTGCCAAGGCTGAAGCAACACTGCTGCAGTGGCTGGGAACGCACGCACCGACCACTGCAGAGCATCTGGGCGATACCCAGCATGTCAGAGCGCTGCGCCATGAAATCGTGACTCTGCGCCCTGATCTGAAAGGCGACCTCAGCGGTCTGCGCCGCGAATCCATCCGCCTGGCGCTGAGCCGCGCGGGTGACGATCCCGCGCTGGCGGAGCCCGCATTCGATGAATTCTTTGCCGCCCGCCAGCGGGTGGATTTGTTTGACGACGCGCTGCCCGCGCTGGAGTTTTTCTCGCAGCGCTGGCCGGTGGTGGCCTTGTCCAATGGCAATGCGGATGTGAACGTGGTGGGCATTGGCCAGCATTTCAAAGCCAGTCTGTCGGCCAGCGGTAGCGGTATGGCCAAACCTGAAACCCGGTTTTTTCTTGCTGCAGCAGAAGCAGTGGGTGTCGCCCCCGAGCATGTGCTGCACATTGGTGATGATGCGGCGCTGGATGCGCAAGGCGCCATGGATGCGGGTATGCACGCAGTCTGGCTCAATCGTGCGCAGGTAGCATGGCCTCACGTGGGCGCTGAACCCCACGTCACAGTCGCCAGCCTTTGGCAGTTGTGTCAGGGGCTGGCAGATCGCTGATTCGAAGATGCATTGCTTCTTCGGGCTGCGAACAAGGAGCCCCCATGCCTGCCTGTTTGCCCGCCTGTCTGTTGACCCCGCCCCCTCTGGCCCCTGTGCGTCAGGTGCACTGGACACAGCCCTTTGTCTGGCTGGGGCGCGCTTTTCAAGATATTGCTAACGCTGCCTTAATCAGCCTGGCTCATGGTCTGATCTTGATCCTGATCGGTGCTGCGATATGGGGCGTGGGGCACAATCGCTTCTGGTTGATGGCAGGGGCCTTGTCGGGCTTTCTGGTGATGGGGCCGATTGTGGCTACCAGTCTCTACGCCATCAGCCGTGCGCTGGAAAGAGGTGAGGCGACAGATATCGGTCTGATTCGCCGCACCTGGACCCAGTGGCAAAGCTGCCATGCCACAGGCCGGGGAGGGTACTGGTGCATGGTGAAGTTTGGCGCGCTGCTGGCGCTGGCGGCCACGGGCTGGGTGCTGGTTTCGGCATCGCTGATTACCGTGATGTCGCCGGTGCCCGTGCACACCCTGCAGGATTTCATTCACCACATTGTGCTGGCCAGAGATGGGCAGCTGTTTGTGCAGTGGATGGCGCTGGGCAGCTTTCTGGCTGCTCCTATTTTTGCGTCCAGTGTCGTGGCCATGCCGCTGATGCTGGACAGACGCGTCACCGTACGCCAGGCCGTGTTGACCAGCTGGTCCGTGGTGCTGGCCAACCCGGGCCCCATGGCCTTGTGGGCGGTGCTGATTGTGATGTTGACTTTGCTGGGCCTTGGCAGCTATTTGCTGGGGCTGGTGATTGTGATGCCCCTGCTTGGCCATGCCAGCTGGCATGCCTATCGTGATCTGGTAGATGCTTCGGCCTTCCCCTCCAGAGAAGAAGCGATAAAGCCTGCCGACTGAGCCATCCTCCAGCCAGGGCCTGGCAAAGGCGTAAGGACCTGGTTGTCGTGATATTTGGCTATACGGAAGAGCAGCTTGCCCACTTTTTCCTGACCTGGGGCGTGGGCGCCTTCATCTTGTTCATGGTGTTCATCATCTTGCAGCTGGCGCGTCAGTCCAAGGCAGGCAAGTTCGGCACCTTTGTGATCTTTCTGGGCCTGGGTGTGGGCTTTGTTGGCTACATCGCCAAGGTCATCATCCAATGGTGGATAGAGCGCTGACCTTCGCCATCGGACAAGGCTGAAGAAACCGGCGCGATCCAAGTGAGAGACATCGAGCAAGGGCCGCCCCGCAGCGAGGATGTCGTCCCCCTTCCGATGCAACGCATCGAGAAAGGGGGAAGGTGCGTAGCACCTCAGGGGGTTAACTGGGCTTAACCTGCGCGCGCTTGAGCACTTTTTGCCAGCGGCCTTGCTCTACGGTAATGAATTGCGCAAATTGCTCGGGTGTGCCGCCAATGGGCTCGGCGGCGTCGCCCTGCAGACGTTTGAGGGCATCCGGGGCCTTGACGGCCTTGGCGCAGGCGGCGGCCAGTTTGTCCACATGGGTGCGGGGCATGGAAGACGGGGCCAGCATGCCGTACCACTGGGTCATTTCAAAACCGGAAAAGCCTTGCTCTGCCACCGTGGGTACATCGGGCAGTTGCGGCAGACGGGCCGTAGAGCCTGTGGCAATGCAGCGCACCTTGCCCGCCTTGATGAAAGGGATCAGGGCAGAAGCGCCCACAGACGCAGCATCCAGACGGCCCGCAATCAGGTCCTGCATCATGGGGCCGGTGCCACGATAGGGCACATGCAGCATGAAGATATCGGCCGTCATCTTCAGATATTCAAACGCCAGATGCCCGGCGCTGCCATTACCGGCCGAGCCGTAGCTAAGCTTGCCGGGGTTCTTCTTGGCATAGGTCACCAGCTCTGCAATGTTCTTGACCGGGAGGTCGGGGTGCACCACGTACAGACTGGGCACCTTGGCCAGCAGGCTCACCGGCACAAAGTCCTTCTTCGGGTCATAGGGCAGTTTGTCGAAGATATAGGGGTTCACGGCCAGCGTGCCAATGTGGCCAAGAATGATGGTGTGCTGGTCATCGGCCCGCGCCACGTCCTGCATGGCGATATTGCCCGCCGCGCCGGGCTTGTTTTCGACAAACACGTTCTGCCCCAGAACCTTTGATAGTTCTGCAGCGGTGGAGCGGGCCACGATTTCGGAGCTGCCGCCGGGCGCAAAGGGCACGACAAAGCGCACAGGCTTGGTGGGCCAGCCATCATCGGCTGCCAGGGCGCGGCCACTCAACAGGCTGGTGCATGCAGCTGCGCCAGCGCCCAGTAAAAGATGGCGGCGCGAGATGCTCAGAACTTCGCGGGTAGATTGCTCAAAGGTGGTTGCCATGCTTTGTCTCCGTTGTTTTGGAATGGTGCGTGCACCTTGTTCTGGTGCTTCGCTGCATGGTTGCAACTGTGGCTGTCAAACCGCTGTCAAACGTGGTTCAGCAGGACTATGCGGGCATCAGGATTGCCCTGATAGGGCTTGCCCCAGTACGTACTATTTCTGGTCTGCCTTGACTAGTTCAACAGCGGCGGCGAGGGCGCTGCGCACCGCACCTTCCAGCGTGGCGGGGTAGGGGCCGTCCACATAGTCGCCGCAGGCCCACAGGCCCTGACCCAGTTCAATGGCCGGGCGCGCAAGTGCAGGCGTGCAGGCAAAAGTGGCACGCTTTTCAATCACGGTCTGCACGGGGGTGATATCGGCCCAGCCCAGCTCGCTGCGGGCTTGTTGCAGCACTTGCTGCTGCAGCGTCTGGCGGTCTGTGCGGCAGTCGCTGATGACAAAAGCCATCAAGCCTTGCTGCCGCGCATCGTTCTGGTGCAAATGCCCCCGGTCAAACACAAACTGCGCAGGGGCATCGGCACTGGGGCGCAGTGCCAGCCAGGGCAGATTACTTGGCAGACGATGGCTGGTGCGGGCGTAAACCGTGGCAATCGCGGTGTGCTCCAGTGCCTGCGCTTCGATGGCCCAGCGCTGAAACTGCACGCCCATTCGGGCAGGCAGGCGCTCATCTTCTGAGGCGCCAAGCGCCAGTCTGGCCGCTTCCTGCGGGGGGCAGGCCAGCAGCACGGCATCAAAACGGCTTTGCTCCAGCTGCGCCGCAAGTTCGGGCTGCTGAGCACGCAGCTGCCATTGCTGCCCTGAAGGAATCAGCTCCTGCACACGGCAGCCGGTATGCACGGCCAGCCCTTGCCTTTGCAGCCATTGGGCCGCCGGAGCGGGAAAGAGATCGCTCAGGCTGCAGCGTGGCACCAGAAAGTGCGAGCCGCCCGTGCCTGCAAACAGCGCATCCTGCTGCACGCGTAGAAAGATGCTGCCGCTGGCCTGTGCAGCAGGCAGATTGAGGGCGGAGACGCACAGCGGCTCAATGAATTCGTCCATCAGCCTGGCGGGCAGACCTGCGCAGACATCGGCCACCGTCGCAGTCTCTGCACAGCGAAAGCCTTGCAAGCGCCAGCGAATGGCTCGGCGCAGCAAGGCGGCGCGTTCAGACAAGGTCCAGCCACTTGCGCTGGCAATACCGGCCAGTGCATCCAGCGGCGCAGGCCAGCGGGGGAAGGACAGGCCGCAGCCATCGGCATAGCGCATGGCAAGCGGCTTGCGCAGCAGCAGTTGCTCCGGGTTCAGCCCCACGTCGCGCATCAACTGCAGGCATTCGGTGTAGGCGCCGATCAAGATGTGCTGGCCGTTGTCCGCTTCTGTCTGCGTTTCGTCTGGCGGGCCTAGCATCAGGGCTCTTGCACGGCCGCCCAATGTGCGGCTGGCTTCAAATACCTCGGGGGCATGGCCTTGCTGCGCCAGTTTCACGGCTGCGGCCATGCCGGCCCAGCCGCCACCAATCACTGCAATCTTCATCGTTGTCTGGGCACGTTGGTGCACAGCTCTGCGTGCGAGGGCTGCCAGGTGGCAGCAGGCCTGTTTTTGCAATAGCTTTGCAGTTCATGCAAGGCTGCTGTGTTGTGCTGGCTATTGGCCGCGTGGGAGAGCAGGCGCAGTGCGTGAAAGCTCAACTCGGCGGCAGGAAGCTGACTTGTTGCTGCGGAAGTCATAGCTGCTGGCGCTTTTGTTGCAGGGGCTTCAAGCGTTTTTGGTGTGTTGTGCAGCGATGGCATATGTTCCACCACGGTGAAGTCGCCAGTTTTGGCGGCTTTGCCCATCATCTGCTGATAGAGGTTGAGCATCTGCGTGCTGTCAGCGCTGCTCAGCATATTGGTGGGAAGTGTGAGGTAGCGGCTTACTTCTGGTGGTGTGGCTTCCAGCAAGGCCTTGTCAGCCACAGACATCGGGGCTTTGCCTGCAAGGTGCGCAGCATCATCGGCGGCAAATACCAGACCATGGCGGGTGCTGGCCGCCGCCATCTCGGCCCCGCCTGCGGCAGCAGCGCCTGTGGCTGCACCGGCAGCACCGGCCTTGCCAGCAGTGCTGGCGGTTTCGGCGGCCTTGCCAGCCTTGGCGGCTTTACTGGCCGCATTTGCCGCTTCGGCGCCACCTTCGGCCACTTTTCCGGCTGCAGCGGCAGCTTTGCCTGCCTTGCCAAGCCAGCCAAGGAATGCGTGGCTGGGCAAGGCGGCGCCCATGCCCAGCGCGAAAGCCAGGGCCAGAGCACTTGTGCGCAGGCGGTTTGCAGATGTCATGCTGGCACTTTAGCAGCCCGACCAGAGCAGGCTTACATGCGGCCCAGGGCCTGCATCTTCCACACGCGCCACAGCTTGCGCAGCGGTGTGAGGCTGATGCGCTGGTGCAGCACCTGGAAGTTCTCGGATTCGATCTCGCGCAGCAGCGTGCGGTAGATGCTGGCCATCATCAGGCCGGGCTTTTGTGCCTGACGGTCGGCATCGGGCAGCAGGGCCAGGGCCTTGTCGTAAAGGCCGTGGGCGCGCTCGGCCTGAAAGCGCATCAGGGCGGTGAAACGGTTAGAGTATTCGCGCTTATTAATTTCATGCGCCTTGACATCAAACTGCTGCAACTCGCTGATGGGCAGATAGATGCGGCCACGCATGGCGTCTTCACCCACGTCGCGGATGATGTTGGTCATCTGCAGGGCCTGGCCCAGGGTGTGGGCGTATTCGGTGGTGCGGTCGTCGGTCTGACCAAAGATGCGTGCAGCCACTTCGCCCACGACGCCTGCGACGAGATGGCAGTAGCGCTGCAGGCCTGCATAGTCCAGGTAGCGGGTCTGCTCCAGATCCATCTGGCAGCCTTCGATGACGGCCTGCAGATGGCGCTCCTCAATGCCAAAGGTCTTGGCATGGGGCATCAGCGCCTGCATGACGGGATGGGTGGACTGGCCCGCAAAGGCTTTGTGCACCTCGCTCTTCCACCATGCGAGTTTGGTGGCAGCAACGCCAGGGTCCGTGACCTCATCGACCACATCGTCCACTTCGCGGCAGAACGCGTAAAACGCTGTGATGGCGGCGCGGCGATCCTTCGGCAAAAAGAGGAAGGCGTAGTAGAAGCTGCTGCCCGAGGACGCGGCCTTGTCTTGGACGTACTGATCCGGATTCATAGGGGCATGATTGTCCCATGGCCCAGCCGCCCGGCCAAAGCAATAGTGAATTGCGTCAGCGTTGCGCGATGCTGGTGTGGGTTTGCTTGTGTTTTGATAGCTGCCAGCGCTTTTGGAATAAGCGCTGGCGGTGGATTTGATGAAATTTACATGCAGCAGGCTGCGCCACAGCATGAAGGGTACATCCAGTTTGCCCAGCTTGATGCGCTGATAGAGGTTGCGGCCCTGCATGGCCTGCAGCCTGTCCAGCACCCGCAGCCCGCCTTGCACCACCAGACGCAGCTCCCAGCCCGCACGGCCTGGCAGCTGGTGCACCAGGGGCGAGCCTTGATCCATAAGGCTGCGGGCATGGGCCAGCATTTCAGCCAGCAGCTTCTGCATGGCGGGTGTCAGTGCAGATGCTTCCGGTTTGATAGCGCTTCGCGCAATGCCGTAGCGGGCAATATCCGCATCGGTCAGATAGTGGCGCTGGCGCGGCAGGTCCTGGCTCAGGTCTTGCCAGAAGTTGATGAGCTGCAGCGCTGTGCAGATGGCATCGCTCTGAATCAAGGCCCTGGCATTGCCCACGCCGTACAGATGCAGCAGCAGGCGCCCGACCGGGTTGGCCGAGCGGCGGCAGTAGTCAAGCAACTGGGCCATGTCTGCATAAGGCGTCTGGCTGGCAGTCATGTGCACGTCTTGCTCGAAAGCGCTCAGCAGGTCGGCCATCAGCGGCCTGGGCAGCTGGTGGGCCTGCATCTGCACTGCAAGGGGAATAAAGACCTGGGGCCATTCGGTGTGGGCAAGCGCGCCAGCTTCGGCCGCTGTGCCCAGCTGATTCAAGTCATGGCGATAGCGCTGCAGCCGCTCAAGCCGCTGGCTGGCGCTGAAATCGCCTTCATCGGCAATATCGTCGGCGGTGCGGGCAAAGTGGTAGAGCGCGGCAATGGGGGCGCGCAAATGCGGCGGGCACAGCCAGGACGCGACCGGAAAGTTCTCGTAATGCGTAATGGCAGGAGGGGGCGCAGACTGGGGCGCCGAGGTGGTGTTTGCAGAGTGCAGGTCGTTCACGGTGCGTATTGTGAACCCAGCGGCTTGCCCTGCAAGGCTGGCGAAAAAAGGTTCGAGAAAATGGCACGAGCGTGCACAATCGCTTTTGTCTTGCGTGCAGCCCCCGGTCTGGTGGCTGCGCTTTTTTATGGACTTAGGCATGTCTCTCATGGCGGGCACGCAGTGGTGCCGCCCCTGATGGGCCTGGGTCCTGTCTATTTCTACAAGCCCAGAACACCATGGCTGTTTCGTCTTCCCATCGTTTTGCTGCAGGCCTGCGTGGCCGGCCTGCCAGCGCCTTGCTGGTACTTTCTGTGGTGGCTGCCGCTGCCATGCTCTCGGCCTGCTCCAAGAAGGAGCCGCTGCCCGAGCCGGTGCGGGCCGTGAAGTTGCTGACGGTGGGTGAAGGACAGATTGAAGCGGCGCAGGAGTTTGCCGGTGATGTGCGTGCGCGCGTGGAGTCTCGCCTTGGCTTTCGCGTGGGCGGCAAGATCATCAAGCGCGAGGTGGAACTGGGCCAGCGTGTGAAGGCTGGCCAGGTGCTGGCGCGGCTGGATGCGCGGGACTATCAGCTCAGCGCGGAAGCCGCACGGGCGCAGGTGACATCAGCAGCCACGCAGCGCGATCTGGCGCAGGCCAATGTGCAGCGCTTTCGCGCCCTGCGTGCACAGAACTTCATCAGCGCTGCCGAGATGGAGCGCTATGAAGCCAATCTGAAGGCCACCCAAGCGTCGCTGGATCAGGCCAAGGCGCAGCTGTCCAGCCAATCCAATCAGGAGAACTACACCCAGTTGCTGGCCGATGTGGATGGCGTGGTGACCAGTGTGGATGCGGAGCCGGGGCAGGTGGTGGCCGCAGGCACGCCCGTGGTGCGCATTGCGCAGGACGGCGCAAGAGACGCGGTGTTTGCCGTGCCCGAAGACCGCCGCGCTTCAATCCGCATAGGGCAGGGCGTGCAGGTCAGGCCCTGGTCTGATGAAAATCAGGTGGTGCAAGGTTTGGTGCGTGAAGTGGCAGCCAGTGCAGACACTGCAACACGCACCTACCAGATCAAGGCCGCGCTGCAGGGGGCGGATGCGCCCGCTCTCGGCTCCACGGTGCGCATCCTGCCCCAGGGCATGAATGTGGCCAATGCCGCTGCAGGCGGCGTCATCAAGCTGCCCACGACAGCGCTGCGCCAGAACGGTGGTGGCGGTCAGGGCACGGCAGTGTGGCTGTTTGACCCTGCCACCAGCACGGTGCAGCTGCACAGCGTGCAGGTGGCAACGGCGGATGGCAATGAAGCGGTGATTGCCGCTGGCCTCAAGCCCGGCATGCAGGTGGTGGCCACAGGTGTGCATGTGCTCAATCCGGGGCAGAAGGTCACGGTCTATCGGGACAAATATGCCAAGCCGGTTGAGAAAACTGCATCAAATCAGCCCCAGGTTCAATCTGATAAAGCGCCAACAGCTACAGAAGGTGTAGCGCCTGCGGCTGCGCCGGAGGCTGGCAAATGAGCGCTAGCGGACAAAAACCGGGCGGCGGTCATTTCAATCTTTCGCGCTGGGCACTCGATCATGTGGCGCTGACGCGCTACTTCATGGTGGTGCTGATGCTGCTGGGCTTTGCGGCCTATTTTCAGTTGGGGCAGGATGAAGATCCGCCGTTTACCTTCCGCGCCATGGTCATTCGCACCTACTGGCCCGGTGCGACTGCAGAGCAGGTGGCCCAGCAGGTCACGGACAAGCTGGAGCGCACGCTGCAGGAGGTGCCGTATGCGGAAAAAATCAGCAGTTACTCCAAGCCCGGAGAGTCGCAGGTCATCTTCCAGCTCAAGGACACCTCACCCGCCAAGGAAGTGCAGCAGCTGTGGTACACGGTGCGCAAGAAGGTGGGCGATATGCGCTACACCTTGCCGCAGGGCGTGCAGGGGCCGTTTTTCAATGATGACTTTGGCGATGTCTACGGCGTCATCTATGCGCTGCAGGCCGAAGGCTTCAGCAATGCTGAGCTGAAGGTGCTGGCCGATGAGGTGCGCCAGCAGCTATTGCGCGTGCCCGACGTGGCCAAGGTTGAGCAGTTTGGCGTGCAGGACGAAAAAGTCTTTGTCGAGCTGTCTCAGCGCGCCACGCAGATGGGGCTGAACCTCAAGCAGGTGCTCGATCAGCTCAACCAGCAAAACGCGGTGACCTCGGCGGGCACGCTGCAGACGCCTGCGGAAACCCTGGTGCTGCGCGTACAGGGTCAGTTCAACGATCTGGCCCAGCTGCGTGACATGCCCATTCGCGGCCCTTCGGGGGCTCAGCTTCGCCTGGGCGATATTGCCGAAATTCACCGTGGCTATGCCGACCCTGCCAACGTGAAGGTGCGCTTTCAGGGTGAGGGCACGATTGCTCTGGGTGTCTCCATGGTCAAGGGCGGGGACATCATTGCCCTGGGCAAGGCACTGAAGGCAACGACGGAGGGCATCAGCAAGCGCCTGCCCGTGGGAGTGACGCTGCAGAATATGCAGGATCAGCCCAAGGCGGTGGCCGATTCGGTCAGCGAATTCGTCCATGTGCTGATCGAGGCTGTGGTGGTGGTGCTGGCGGTGAGCTTTATTAGCCTGGGCCTGCACAAGCGCGAAGGCCAGCAGCCACTGTGGAAGCGCTGGTATATCGACCCACGCCCCGGTCTGGTGGTGGGCATCACGATTCCGCTGGTGCTGGCCGCCACTTTCCTGGCCATGTGGTACTGGAATATCGGGCTGCACAAGGTGTCGCTGGGCTCGCTCATCATTGCGCTGGGCCTGCTGGTGGACGACGCCATCATTGCGGTGGAGATGATGGTGCGCAAGATGGAAGAGGGCTACGACAAGTACCGCGCCGCCACCTTTGCCTATGAGATCACCTCCAAGCCCATGTTGACGGGCACCCTGATTACGGCCACGGGTTTCCTGCCCATTGGCATGGCCAAGTCCATGACGGGTGAATACACCTTTGCCATCTTTGCGGTGACGGTGATTGCGCTGGTGCTGAGCTGGTTTGCCTCGGTGTACTTTGTGCCCTATCTGGGCACGCTGCTGCTCAAGAAGCCGCCGCATGCTGCCCACCTGCCGCCCGAAGTGGCTTCCGGCGAAGTGTCTGCCGAGGAGGCTGGCATCAATACCGACAGCGAAGAGCATGAGCTGTTCGATACACCCTTCTACAACCGCTTTCGCAGCATTCTGAACTGGTGCATTGCCCACCGCTGGCTGACGATTGGCGCCACGGTGCTGATCTTTGCGCTGGGCATTGTGGGCATGGGCCGGGTGCAGCAGCAGTTCTTCCCGGACTCCAGTCGCCCCGAGGTGCTGGTGGATATCTGGTTCCCCGAAGGCACGGCTTTGCACGCCAATGAGGAAGTGACGCTGCGCGTCGAGCAGCACTTCATGAAGCTGGAGGGCGTGGCCTCAGTCAGCGAGTGGATTGGCTCGGGCGTTCCCCGCTTCTATCTGCCGCTGGATCAGGTCTTCCCGCAGAACAACGTCTCGCAGTTCATCATCGTCGCCAAGGATTTGAAGCAGCGCGAAGAAATTCGCAAAAAGCTGCCAGCGCTGATGGCCGAGGAATTTCCTGAGGTGCGGGCGCGTGTCAAGCTGCTGCCCAACGGCCCGCCTGTACCCTATCCGGTGCAGTTCCGCATTCTGGGAGCGGACGCGGCCAAGCTGCGCGCATATGCCGATGACGTGAAAAAGCTCATGCAGGACAACGCGAATATGCGTGGTGTCAACGACAACTGGAATGAGTCCATCAAGGTCATTCGCCTCAAGGTCGATCAGGACAAAGCCCGTGCGCTGGGTGTGACCAGCCAGTCGATTGCCGAGGCCACCAGCATGCAGTTCTCCGGCACCACGGTGGGCCAGTTCCGCGAGGGTGACAAGCTCATCGACATCGTCATGCGCCCGCCCAAGCAGGATCGTGATGCGATCTCGGACATTGCCGACGTCTATGTGACGACGAGCAGCGGTCAGTCCATTCCGTTGACCCAGATCGCCAAGCCTGTCATGACCTGGGAGCCAGGCGTGATGTGGCGTGAAAAGCGCAACTTCGCCATCACCGTGCAAGGCGATGTGCGCGAAGGTCTGCAGGGCGCCACGGTGACCAATGAGCTGCTGCCTGCGCTTCGCAAGATGGAAGAGGGCTGGCATGCCGCTGGTGATACGGCCTATCGCATCGAAGTGGCGGGCGCTGTGGAGGAAAGCTCCAAGGGCTCTGGCGCCATCGTGGCGGGCATTCCGGTGCTGCTGTTCCTGACCTTCACGCTGCTGATGCTGCAGTTGCGCAGCGTTAGCCGTTCGCTGCTGGTGTTCATCACCGGGCCTCTGGGCATTCCCGGCGTGGCGGCGGCTTTGCTGCTGCTGAACCGCCCCTTTGGCTTTGTGGCCCTGCTGGGTGTGGTGGCGCTGATGGGTATGATTCAGCGCAATTCGGTCATTTTGATTGACCAGATTGAAGCCGGCCGCGCCCGAGGGCTGGCGGCATGGGAAGCCATTGTGGAAGCTGCGGTGCACCGCCTGCGCCCCATTGTGCTGACAGCTGCTGCCGCCGTTCTGGCCATGATTCCGCTGTCGCGCAGTGTTTTCTGGGGCCCGATGGCCGTGGCCATCATGGGGGGGCTGATTGTGGCGACTTTCCTGACGCTGCTGGCACTGCCTGCCATGTATGCCGCAGCCTTCAGAATCAAGCGCTGAAGGAATGAGGCGCGGTTTGTGCTGAAAGACGCAAATTTGCGGCTAGAATCTGCGCCTTGACCCCAGTTGGCGTAAATTTGCGTATGACTGGACCGCGCGGGTGGCGAAATTGGTAGACGCACCAGGTTTAGGTCCTGACGGTGGCAACACCGTGCCGGTTCGAGTCCGGCCTCGCGCACCAGAATTCGGCAGATCTCTGCCCAGGCCCGGCCCCTTGCGGTACGGGCTTTTTCTTTTTCTGACCGCCTTTTCAGGCAAACCCCTGACATCCGACCACGGAGGCCGCGCAGCGCCTCGTTATAATGGTCGGCTTCGCCTGTTCCTGTTTTGCAGATGCCCGGCGCCAGACGCAGGGCAAGCAGCATCGCCGCCGGAACCTCCGGCATCCGGGAGCAGGCTTCGGAAAATTTGTGGTGCCGCATGTCGCGACAAGTTCGCTGCACGTGCGCGCACTGTGACTTTGCGCAATACGGTGCGGGTTGCAAGGCAATCTGCACGGTCCTTATCCCTCTTAGGAAAAATCATGGCCGTTAACGTTGAAACTCTTGAAAAGCTCGAGCGCAAGATCACGCTGAGCGTGCCCCTGTCCTCCATCCAGTCCGAAGTGGATGCTCGCCTGAAGAAGGTAGCTCGCACTGTGAAGATGGACGGCTTCCGTCCCGGTAAGGTGCCCATGAGCGTTGTGGCTCAGCGCTATGGCTACTCGGTTCAGTACGAAGTGCTGAACGACAAGGTGGGCGAGGCTTTCGCCGCTGCCGTGAACGAAGCTGACCTGCGCGTTGCCGGTCAGCCCAAGATCACAGAAAAGGAAGGCGCTGCCGAAGGCGAAGCCCAGTTCGAAGCGGTGTTCGAAGTGATGCCTGAAGTCAAGATCGGCGATCTGGCGACTGCTGAAGTGGAAAAGCTGACTGCTGAAGTGGACGACGCTGCCATCGACAAGACTGTGGACATCCTGCGCAAGCAGCGCCGCACCTTCACCGATCGTGCTGCCGGTGAAGCTGCTGCTGACGGCGACCGCGTGACCGTGGACTTCGAAGGCAAGATCGACGGCGAGACTTTCTCCGGCGGCAAGGCTGAAGACTTCCAGTTCCTGGTTGGCGAAGGCCAGATGCTCAAGGAATTCGAAGACGCAACCCGCGGCATGAAGGCTGGCGAGTCCAAGACTTTCCCCTTGGCTTTCCCCGCTGACTACCACGGTGAAGACGTGGCCGGCAAGACTGCCGACTTCCTGGTGACCCTGAAGAAGGTCGAAGCCCCCAACCTGCCCGAAGTGAACGAAGAGTTCGTTAAGACTCTGGGCGTGGACGGCGGCTCCGTGCAAGCTCTGCGCGACGACATCAAGAAGAACCTGGAGCGCGAAGTGAAGTTCCGCGTTCAGGGCCGTAACAAGCAGTCCGTGATGGACGCACTGGTGTCCGTGTCTGAGCTGGACCTGCCCAAGGCTTCCGTGCAAGCTGAAGTGGGCCGCCTGCTGGAAGGCGCTCGTGCCGAGCTGCAGCAGCGCGGTATCAAGGATGCAGCCAAGGCTGAAATCCCTGAAGACATCTTCCTGCCCCAAGCCGAGCGCCGCGTGCGTCTGGGTCTGGTTGTGGCCGAGCTGGTCAAGACCAACAACCTGCAAGCCACTGCCGAGCAGATCAAGTCCCACGTGGAAGAGCTGGCTTCCAGCTACGAAAAGCCTGAAGACGTGGTGCGCTGGTACTTCGGCGACCGTAACCGTCTGGCCGAAGTCGAAGCCGTTGTGATCGAAAACAACGTGACTGAATTCGTGCTGGGCAAGGCCAAGGTCAGCGACAAGGCTGTGTCCTTCGATGAACTGATGGGCCAGGCTTAATTGCCAGCCTTTATCGGTGCTTGCCCTAGGGTGGGCGCCGATAAGTAAAAAGCGGGGCTTGTGCTTTTGCGCGCAAGCCCCATTTTCTTTTCAGATTGCGGCTACAGTAGGCGCATAGCACTGGAGAAAACATGAGCGCATTGGATACTTTGGGTCTGGGCATGGTGCCCATGGTCGTTGAACAGTCGGGCCGCGGTGAGCGCTCCTACGACATTTACTCGCGTCTGCTCAAGGAGCGCGTGATTTTCCTGGTGGGCGAAGTCAATGATCAGACTGCCAATCTGGTGGTCGCACAGCTTCTGTTCCTGGAAAGCGAAAATCCTGACAAGGACATCTCCTTCTATATCAACTCCCCTGGCGGCAGTGTGACGGCGGGCATGGCGATTTTCGACACCATGAACTTCATCAAGCCTGATGTCTCCACACTGTGCACCGGCATGGCTGCCAGCATGGGCGCTTTCCTGCTGTCCGCAGGTGCCAAGGGCAAGCGTTACGCACTGCCCAATGCGCAGGTCATGATTCACCAGCCCCTGGGCGGTGCGCGTGGTCAGGCCACCGAGATCGAAATTCACGCCCGCGAGATCCTCAAGACCCGCGAACGCCTGAACAAGATCCTGGCCGAGAACACCGGTCAGCCTCTGGAAAAGATCCAGCACGACACCGAGCGCGACTATTTCCTTTCAGCTGATGAGGCTAAGGAATATGGTCTGGTGGACCAGGTGATCAGCAAGCGCTCCTGAAAACCATAGCGCCTTGCGCTTGCCAGTATTGGCTTGCAAGGCGATTTCATTCAAACAGCGATGGGCTGGAAGGCCTGTTCGCCAAGAGGCTCGGCGGCGTTTGACCCTGAAGGGCAACGCCGCCTTGTCTTTCGTTATCATTAATTTTCGTTTTTTCGTAACGAGGCACAGCCCCCATGGCCGATAAAAAAGGCTCTTCCACCGAAAAGAATTTGTATTGCACCTTCTGTGGCAAAAGCCAGCATGAGGTCAAGAAGCTGATCGCTGGTCCCTCCGTCTTCATCTGCGACGAGTGCATCGATCTGTGCAACGAGATCATTCGCGATGAGCAGCCCGCTGCTGACACCAAGGATGCTCGCGGTGATCTGCCTACGCCTGCCGAGATCAAGACCAATCTCGACAACTACGTGATTGGCCAGGAGCAGGCCAAGCGCACGCTGGCCGTGGCTGTCTACAACCACTACAAACGCCTGCGCTACAAGGACAAGGCCGGCAAGGACGAGGTGGAGCTGACCAAGAGCAATATCTTGCTGATTGGCCCTACAGGCTCCGGCAAGACCTTGCTGGCCCAGACGCTGGCGCGTCAGCTCAATGTGCCTTTTGTGATGGCCGACGCCACCACGCTGACCGAAGCTGGTTATGTGGGTGAGGACGTTGAGAACATCATTCAGAAGCTGCTGCAAAGCTGCGAGTACGACGTTGAACGTGCTCAGCGCGGCATCGTCTACATTGATGAAATCGACAAGATTTCGCGCAAGTCTGACAACCCCAGCATCACCCGTGACGTTTCGGGCGAGGGTGTGCAGCAGGCACTGCTCAAGCTGATCGAAGGCACGATGGCCAGTATTCCCCCTCAGGGCGGCCGCAAGCATCCGAATCAGGACTTTCTGCAGATCGACACCACCAATATCCTGTTCATCTGTGGCGGTGCGTTCGCGGGTCTGGAAAAGGTGATCGAGAACCGTACCGAGGCATCTGGCATTGGCTTTGGCGCCGCAGTCAAGAGCAAGAAGCAGCGCTCCATCTCGGAAGTGTTCCAGGAGATCGAGCCTGAAGATCTGATCAAGTTCGGCATCATCCCCGAGCTGGTTGGTCGTATGCCTGTGGTGACGGCGCTGGCCGAGCTCAGCGAAGAAGCTCTGGTACAGATCCTGACCGAGCCCAAGAATGCTCTGGTCAAGCAGTACAGCAAGCTGCTGTCCATGGAGGGTGTTGAGCTGGAGATTCGTCCTGCCGCGCTCAAGGCCATTGCCCGCAAGGCGCTGGCACGCAAGACGGGTGCGCGCGGTCTGCGCTCCATCCTGGAGCAGTCGCTGATCGGCACCATGTTCGAGCTGCCCAACGCCGAGAATGTGGAAAAGGTTGTGGTCGAGGAGTCCACCATCGAAGACGGCAAGGCACCGTTGCTGGTTTACCGCGAGGCCGCCAAAAAGGCCTGATACTGTCATGAAGTCAGCAGGGCATATGCCCTCCTGACTGGGACTGAAAGGCAATGCCCCTGATGTCGCAAAAACAATTTGTGGCCGGGGGTTGAAATACACCGGTAAGCGGACCATCTTCCGCTGAGAAACCGAGGATACCTATGTCTGGACAAACCCCTTTGCCTTCTACCGAGCTGGATCTGCCGCTGCTGCCCTTGCGCGACGTGGTGGTGTTCCCGCATATGGTGATTCCGCTTTTCGTGGGGCGTGCCAAGAGCATCAAGGCTCTGGAGCTGGCCATGGAAGGCGACCGCCGCATCATGCTGGTGGCGCAAAAGACCGCCTCCAAGGATGAGCCTGCTGCGGAAGATATGTTCGATGTGGGCTGCGTGTCCACCATCCTGCAGATGCTCAAGCTGCCTGACGGCACCGTGAAGGTGCTGGTTGAAGGTCAGCAGCGCGCTCTGGTCAAGCAGGTCAAGGACGAAGAGTCGCACTTCACGGCCACCGTCACGCCTGTGGAGGCGCAAGGCGATGCCCATGAGCAAAGCGAAATCGAGGCACTGCGCCGCGCAGTGACCCAGCAGTTTGATCAGTACGTCAAACTCAATAAAAAGATTCCTCAGGAAATCCTGACTTCGATTGCCAGCATTGACGATGCGGGTCGTCTGGTGGACACCATTGCTGCGCATCTGCCGCTCAAGCTTGAGAACAAGCAGGCCGTGCTGGACTTGGTGGATATCAAGGCGCGACTGGAGAATCTGTTCGAACAGCTCGAACGCGAAGTCGATATTCTCAATGTCGACAAGCGTATCCGTGGCCGCGTCAAGCGCCAGATGGAAAAGAACCAGCGCGACTTCTATCTGAACGAGCAAGTCAAGGCTATTCAGAAAGAGCTGGGCGAAGGCGAGGATGGCGCGGACATCGAGGAGATCGAGAAAAAGATCAAGCTCGCCAAGATGCCTGCCGAGGCCCGCAAGAAGGCTGAAGCTGAACTCAAAAAGCTCAAGCTCATGTCTCCCATGTCGGCAGAGGCTTCGGTAGTACGCAACTACATCGAAGTGCTGACGGGTCTGCCATGGAGCAAGAAGACCAAGATCAAGCATGACCTGGCCAATGCCGAGGAAGTGCTGAACGAAGATCACTTTGGCCTGGAAAAGGTCAAGGACCGCATTCTTGAATATCTTGCTGTGCAGCAGCGTGTGGATAAGGTCAAGGCGCCGATTCTGTGCCTGGTTGGCCCCCCTGGCGTGGGCAAGACCTCGCTGGGTCAGTCGATTGCCAAGGCCACAGGTCGCAAGTACGTGCGTATGGCGCTGGGCGGCATGCGTGACGAGGCTGAAATTCGCGGTCACCGCCGCACCTATATCGGTGCTATGCCGGGCAAGGTGCTGCAGAGCCTGGAGAAGGTTGGCACACGTAATCCTCTGTTCCTGCTGGACGAAATCGACAAGCTGGGTATGGACTTCCGTGGTGATCCTTCGAGCGCCTTGCTGGAAGTGCTGGACCCCGAGCAGAACAACACCTTCGGTGACCACTATGTGGAGGTCGACTTTGACCTGTCGGATGTGATGTTTGTGGCGACTTCGAACTCCATGAACATTCCTTCGGCCCTGCTGGATCGTATGGAAGTCATTCGTCTGTCGGGCTATACCGAAGACGAAAAGACCAATATCGCCATTCGCTACCTGCTGCCCAAGCAAGTCACCAATAACGGTGTGAAGGATGGCGAGCTGGAAGTGACCGAAGGCGCTATCCGCGACATCGTGCGTTATTACACGCGTGAAGCGGGTGTGCGTTCGCTGGAGCGTGAGCTCTCCAAGATCTGCCGCAAGGTGGTCAAGGGTCTGCAGCTCAAAAAGCTCGAACCTAAGGTGGTGGTGACTGCTGACAATCTGCCTGACTATCTGGGCGTGCGCAAGTTCAGTTATGGCCGTGCCGAGCACAACAATCAGGTGGGTCAGGTCGTGGGCCTGGCATGGACAGAGGTGGGCGGCGATCTGCTGACCATCGAGGCTGCAACCATGCCTGGCAAGGGCGTCATTACACGCACCGGTTCGCTGGGTGATGTGATGAAGGAGTCGGTCGAGGCTGCCCGTACGGTGGTGCGCAGCCGTGCTCGCCTGCTGGGTATCAAGGATGAAGCCTTTGAGAAAAAGGACATCCACGTTCACGTGCCCGACGGTGCAACGCCCAAGGATGGCCCCAGCGCTGGCGCAGCGATGACAACGGCTTTTGTCTCGGCACTGACAGGTATTCCGGTTCGCGCCGATGTGGCCATGACGGGTGAAATCACCTTGCGTGGTGAAGTGACAGCCATTGGTGGTCTCAAGGAAAAGCTGCTGGCGGCTCTGCGTGGCGGCATTAAGACGGTGCTCATCCCTGAAGAGAACGTGAAAGATCTGCAGGACATTCCAGACAACGTGAAAAGCGGTCTGGAGATTGTTCCGGTCAAGTGGATCGATCAGGTGCTCAAGGTGGCGCTGGAGCGCGAGCCTCAGCCTTTGGCGGAAGAAGAAGTGGCAGCAGTTGCTGCCACGGATACCAAGCCTGTGGAGCCTGCCATCAAGCATTGATGGCTGATTTGTGAAAATTGTGGCGTTTTTTCTGGGAGGCCTCAGAACTGCGCTACAATTCATCCATCGCAGCAAACAACGTTGTACAATGTTGGGCTTCGGTAGATATGCGGGAATAGCTCAGTTGGTAGAGCGATACCTTGCCAAGGTATAGGTCGACGGTTCGAACCCGTTTTCCCGCTCCAGGTTTTCAGAATCTGTAGCAATGCAGATTCGCATCAAGAGGCGTAAGTCTTTTGAATGCGGGAATAGCTCAGTTGGTAGAGCGATACCTTGCCAAGGTATAGGTCGACGGTTCGAACCCGTTTTCCCGCTCCAGGTTTTCAGAATCTGTAGCAATGCAGATTCGCATCAAGAGGCGCAAGTCTTTTGAATGCGGGAATAGCTCAGTTGGTAGAGCGATACCTTGCCAAGGTATAGGTCGACGGTTCGAACCCGTTTTCCCGCTCCAGGTTTTCAGAATCTGTAGCAATGCAGATTCGCATCAAGAGGCGTAAGTCTTTTGAATGCGGGAATAGCTCAGTTGGTAGAGCGATACCTTGCCAAGGTATAGGTCGACGGTTCGAACCCGTTTTCCCGCTCCAGGTTTTTTGTGATAGCGGCGCGATAGCAAAGCGGTTATGCCCCGGATTGCAAATCCGGTTAGACCAGTTCGACTCTGGTTCGCGCCTCCAAAATTGATAGCATGTAAGCCCTTCAGACTAACGGTTTGAAGGGCTTTTGCTTTTGTGTTCTCGAATACCTGTTTGTCGCTGCTGGCACTCCGCACAAGTAATGTTTGGCCCCCTAGCATGGCGCTAACCGGTGCCGCATATCGGTTGCAAGCTCATTTCCAGATGAGTTTGGGGTAAATGGGGATCTATCTTTCCGCTCCACTTTTGGCGCTTGATGAATTGCTGGCAAGTGAGGGATTTCATTGAACTTGGCGACAACTGCTCTGGTCATCTGTGCCGTCTACGCATTGGAAGCATCGCTTTCAATCTGTCCGGATGGGTGCTCCTCCTGCGTGCGCTGCTGCACAACTTTTGCGCTATCGGGTCAAGTTAGTGCAGAGAGTGCCTGTAGGAGTTCATTGTGGGTCGAGCGAGGTAACGGCGTGTCAAGCCTTTAGTGATTTCGAATGTGCTGCTTCAAGTCTGGTGCGTTTGTTTGTATTTTGTGATTTATTGTCAATTTTTAAGGGTGAATTGTTGTTGGAAGAGGTGTTTTTTAGGTTCGTTGATGGCAGGCTTTATTAATTTATTGTTAAATGCAACTTGAGGGCGTGTCCGAATTTTTGTGTAAACGGTTCGGACTTCAATTGATGGAAATGCGGTCTCCGAACTGAATGGTAAAGCGGGTCAGCGCAGCCTTCCAATCCCGGATGGGCATGGTCCACTTCTGGCTGATGTTGCGCAGGGCCAGGTAGAACAGCTTGGTCAGCGCCTCGTCGCTGGGGAACGAGCCCCGGTTCTTGGTCAGCTTCCTCAGGCCCATGTTCACCGACTCGATGGCATTGGTGGTGTAGATGACCTTGCGGATTTCCGGCGGGTAGTCAAAGAACGGGGTCAAGCGGCTCCAGTTCCTGCGCCAGGACTGGCCGATGGGCAGGTACTCGGCATCCCAGCGCTGCTCGAATTCACCGAGCATCAGCTCGGCCTCCTCGGCGGTGGCGGCCGTGTAGATGCGTCTCAGGTCTGCGGCCACTTCTTTGCGACGCTTCCACGAGACGTAGTTCAGGCTGTGGCGCACCATGTGCACGATGCACAACTGAACCACTGTCCTGGGAAACACGGCCTCAATGGCTTCAGGGAAGCCCTTGAGGCCATCGACGCAGGCGATGAAGATGTCATGCACGCCCCGGTTGCGCAGCTCGGTCACGACCTGCAGCCAGAATTTGGCCCCCTCGGTCTGCGCCAGCCACAGGCCCAGCACCTCCTTCTCGCCCGTCATGGTGATGCCGATGGCCAGGTACACCGCCTTGACCCGCACAGCGCCCTCGCGCACCTTCACATGGATGCAGTCCAGATAGACGATGGGGTAGATTGCATCGAGCGGGCGGGCTTGCCAGGTCTTGACCTCATCGGCCACGGCGTCGGTCACCGAGGAAATCAGGCTGGGCGAGACCTCGGTGCCGTACATCTCCTCTAGGTGGGCCTGTATCTCGCGCACCGTCATGCCGCGGGCGTACAGCGAGATGATTTTGTCGTCGAAGCCGGCCCAGCGGGTCTGGTGCTTGGGGATGAGTTGGGGCTCGAAGCTGCCATGGCGGTCACGTGGCACCTCGATGGGCAACTCGCCGAAATCGCCCTTGAGGGTCTTCTTGCTCTTGCCATTGCGGGTGTTGCCAGTGGTGTTGGCTACCGCTTCGTTGCGTTCGTGGCCCAGATGCTCGGTCAGTTCGGCGTCCAGGGCTCGCTCCACCAGCAGCTTGGTCAACTGTTTGAGCAGGCCGTTCTCGCCGATGAGGTCTTCGGGTTTCTTGTAGTTGGCCAGCAGGCCAGACAGCAGTTCTTCGGGTACGTCGTGTTTCTTGGTGCTCATTGTGCTTACGGATAGGCCGGCTTGCGCCGGCGGTGGATTGTCCGTTTACACAAAATTCTGCACACCCTCCAACTTGATTGCCTGTAGGTTAATTCCTTCAGTCTTGTAGTCTAAATTCGACTCTTGAGGGTTGCTTCTTGGGTGTAAACCCTTGTTTTTAATCGTTTTGAGTTGCCGGTCATTCTGCTAACTGAATCGCCCCGGATTCCCTAGACACTTTTAAGCCGTTGGGAATGGCGTTTCTCGAACTCTATCGGAGAAATATCTCCTGCAGTGCCGTGACGCCTTTTTGGGTTGTAGAACATCTCGATGTAGTTGAAGATATCTGCCCTTGCGTCCTCGCGCGACGTGTAGATCTGGCGACGAATTCGCTCGCGCTTGAGCAACTGGAAGAAGCTCTCGGCCACTGCGTTGTCATGACAGTTACCGCGGCGACTCATGCTGGAGACTAGGTTGTGATCTCGTAGGAAGTCCTGCCAGTCATGCCCGGTGAACTGACTTCCCTGATCCGAATGCACCATGACCGCCTGATCAGGTCGACGACGCCACAGAGCCATCAGTAGTGCATCGAGTACCAAGTCGGTATCGATGCGGCTGCCCATGGACCAGCCCACGACCAGACGGGAGAACAGATCAACCACCACTGCCAGGTACAGCCATCCCTCGTGAGTGCGGATGTACGTGATGTCGGTCACCCACGATTGATTGGGCTCATCCACAGCGAAGCGGCGCTGCAGGTGGTTAGGGGCAACTATGGCGGGCTTGCCTCCGCGCATCCCAGGGCGGCGCCGGTATCCCGTTTGCGAACGCAGCCCTTGGAGCTTGAGCAAACGGGCCACGCGGTGTTTACCGCAGCGCTCTCCCAGATCCCGCATGTCCAGTGTGAGCTTGCGGTAGCCGTACACACCACCACTTTCAAGCCAGGCTTGTTTGAGCAAACCTTGCAGTCGCAGATCATCCCGAGCCCGTGGGCTGACGGGTTCAGCTTTCCAAGCGTAATACCCGCTGGGATGTACCACCATGACTTTGCACATGCTACGAATGCTGTATTCGTGCTCATGTTTCTGAATAAATGCGTACTTCACCCGAGCTGCTTGGCAAAGTACGCTGCGGCCTTTTTTAGGATGTCACGCTCCTCGGTCACACGCTTGAGCTCGGACTTTAGTCTGCGCAACTCTTCTGTCTGCGTAAGTTGAGCTTGTCGCTCTGCGGGAGGCCCTGAATGCGTCTTCAGCCACTGATACAGGCTATGTTGACTAACGCCAAGGCGCTGTGACACGTCAGCGACCTTGTGGCCTCGTTGTGTGATCTGCTTGATGGCTTCGATCTTGAATTCGTCTGGATATTTAGGCTTACTCATGGCACCTCCTATTGGGCCTCGGGATTGAGGCTCAGAAGTGTCTAGAAAACCCGGGGCGATTCAAACTGTGCGGGCGATGCACGGTTTCCTCGGTTGAGTCTCAAGGCTCTTCATCACCCTAATCAATGTCAAACATGTCAGTCAATATCGTCATCAAGTCGAACAATACGGTCAGCAAGGACATCCCTCTGGAAAATCTGAGCCTGACTCAGCCTTCCATCGTTCAACTGGATATCGCTCCTGAAAAAGTGGCCCGATTCGAGCGGCGTGACAATGATCTGGCATTGGTGCTCAAGGACGGTCGCACGGTGATCGTGCAAAACTTTTTCGTAGTGGATGCCAATGGCGTGCGCAGCGATTTGGTGCTGCTGGATGATTCTGGCGTGCTGTGGTGGGGGCAGTACAGCTCGCCTTGGGCCCAGTTCCACTTTACGGAAATTGAATGGATTGATGCACCCATAGCGTTGCTGCCCAATGCTGGAGCTATTCCTGGCTGGTTGCTTGCAGGCCTGGGGGCTTTGGGGTTGATAGTGGCGTCAGACATTAATGCTGGCGGATCGTCACAACCTGAAAGCAATCGTGCTCCCACGGCTCTTGCGGATCCCTTGAGTCTCAAGGAGAACGGTACGGGTAGCGGCAAGATCACGGCGCAAGATCCGGATGGCGATGTACCAAGGTTTGTAGTTACTACCCCACCTGTCAACGGCACTGTGACAATGAACCCTGATGGGACGTTTGTCTACACACCAAACCCCGGTTTTAGTGGCGAAGACAAGTTCACGGTGACCGTGAGTGATGGTAAGGGCGGTACCACTACAGTGGACGTTCCCGTGACCGTGACGCCAAGCGAGACGCAGCCAGGCATTACCCCTCCGATCCAGCATGTGGTGACGGATGAGGACACGCCAGTATCTGGGAAGGTCACAGCAACAGACTCCGATGGCGGCACGCTGACCTACACCAAGGGTAGTGAACCCGCCCATGGCACCGTGACCGTCAATCCTGACGGCACCTGGACCTATACGCCCAGCAAGGACTACAACGGCAAAGACAGCTTCACCGTGACGGTGGATGACGGCAAGGGTGGCACCAGCACGGTTACCGTGGATGTGGATGTGACTCCGGTCAACGATGCGCCTGTGGCCAAGGATGACGTGGGCACCTATGACCCCGCTTCCAGCACCTTTGTGGGAAGTGTGCTTAAAAATGACGCTGACCCAGACGGTGACCCGCTGAAGGTCACCGGCTTTGTCGTAGGCGGTAAAACCTATGCGCCTGGTCAAACCGTTGAACTGCTGTCCACCAATGGTGACAAGGTCGGTTCGTTGACAGTCAAGGAAGACGGCAGCTATGCATTTGTGCCTCAGCCCGGCTATGCGGGTAGCGTGCCTAAAATTGACTACACCGTCACTGACGGAACGTTGAGCGACACAGCAACGCTGACCTTCCCGGAACTGCCCTACAACAACAATCCGCCAGCAGGCAAGGCGGACCCTGTGACTACAAATGAAGACACGCCAGTGTCTGGCAAGGTCACAGTGACAGACCCCGATGGGGACACGCCAACGTTTATCGTGACCACGCCTCCTGCCCATGGCACGGTGACCATCAATCCGGACGGCTCGTTCGAATACACCCCCAACTCGAACTACAACGGCGGTGACACGTTCACGGTGACCGTGGAAGACGGTAAGGGCGGTACCACCACGGTGGAAGTGCCCGTGATGGTCAACCCTGTCAACGATGCACCTCTAGCCAAGGATGACGTGGGCACCTACGACCCCGCTTCCAGCACCTTTGTGGGAAGCGTGCTTAAAAATGATGTTGACCCAGACGGCGACACGCTGAAGGTCACCAGCTTTGTCGTGGGCGGTAAAACCTATGAGCCTGGCCAAACCGTTGAACTGCTGTCCACCAATGGCGACAAGGTTGGTTCGTTGACAGTCAAGGAAGACGGCAGCTATGCATTTGTGCCGCAGCCCGGTTATGCGGGTAGCGTGCCTCAAATTGACTACACCGTCACTGACGGAACGTTGAGCGACACAGCAACGCTGACCTTCCCGGAACTGCCCTACAACAACAATCCGCCAGCAGGCAAGGCGGACCTTGTGACGACAAATGAAGACACGCCAGTGTCTGGCAAGGTCACAGTGACAGACCCCGATGGGGACACGCCGACGTTTATCGTGACCACGCCGCCTGCCCATGGCACGGTGACCATCAAGCCTGATGGCTCGTTCGAATACACCCCCAACTCGAACTACAACGGCGGTGACAGCTTCACGGTGACCGTGGAAGATGGCAAGGGCGGTACAACGACGGTGGACGTTCCTGTGACGGTTAACCCCGTCAACGATGTTCCTGTGGCATTTGTGCCACCAGTGGTGACAGATGAAGACACACCGACCACCGGCAAGATCACTGTGACCGATCCGGATGGTGGTACACCGACCTTCTCGGTGACCACACCGCCTACCAACGGCACGGTGACGATCAAGCCCGACGGCTCGTTCGAGTACACCCCTAACCCTGGCTACAACGGTGGTGACAAGTTCACGGTAACCGTTGACGACGGCAAGGGCGGTACCACCACGGTGGAAGTACCCGTGATGGTCAACCCTGTCAACGATGCGCCTGTGGCCAAGGATGATGTGGGCACCTATGACCCCGCTTCCAGCACCTTTGTGGGAAGCGTGCTTAAAAATGATGTTGACCCAGACGGCGACACGCTGAAAGTCACCAGCTTTGTTGTGGGCGGTAAAACCTATGCGCCTGACCAAACCGTTGAACTGCTGTCCACCAATGGCGACAAGGTTGGTTCGTTGACAGTCAAGGAAGACGGCAGCTATGCATTTGTGCCGCAGCCCGGCTATGCGGGTAGCGTGCCTAAAATCGACTACACCGTCACCGACGGAACGTTGAGCGACACAGCAACACTGACCTTCCCGGAACTGCCCTACAACAACAATCCGCCAGCAGGCAAGGCGAACCCTGTCATTACGAATGAAGACACGCCAGTGTCTGGCAAGGTCACAGTGACAGACCCCGATGGGGACACGCCAACGTTTATCGTGACCACGCCGCCTGCCCATGGCACGGTGACGATCAATCCGGATGGCTCGTTCGAATACATCCCTAACTCGAACTACAACGGCGGTGACAGCTTCACGGTGACCGTGGAAGACGGTAAGGGCGGTATAACGACGGTGGACGTTCCTGTGACGGTTAACCCCGTCAACGATGTTCCTGTGGCATCCGTGCCTCCAGTGGTGACAGATGAAGACACACCGACCACCGGCAAGATCACTGTGACCGATCCGGATGGTGATACACCGACCTTCTCGGTGACCACACCGCCCACCAACGGCACGGTGACGATCAAGCCCGACGGCTCGTTCGAGTACACCCCTAACCCTGGCTACAACGGTGGTGACAAGTTCACGGTAACCGTTGACGACGGCAAGGGCGGTACCATCACGGTGGAAGTGCCCGTGATGATCAACCCTGTCAACGATGCGCCTGTGGCCAAGGATGACGTGGGCACCTATGACCCCGCTTCCAGCACCTTTGTGGGAAGCGTGCTTAAAAATGACGCTGACCCAGATGGTGACCCGCTGAAGGTCACCAGCTTTGTCGTAGGCGGTAAAACCTATGCGCCTGGCCAAACCGTTGAACTGCTGTCCACCAATGGTGACAAGGTCGGTTCGTTGACAGTCAAGGAAGACGGTAGCTATGCATTTGTGCCGCAGCCCGGCTATGCGGGTAGCGTGCCTCAAATTGACTACACCGTCACCGACGGAAAGTTGAGCGACACAGCAACGCTGACCTTCCCGGAACTGCCCTACAACAACAATCCGCCAGCAGGCAAGGCGGACCCTGTGACTACAAATGAAGACACGCCAGTGTCTGGCAAGGTCACAGTGACAGACCCCGATGGGGACACGCCAACGTTTATCGTGACCACGCCGCCTGCCCATGGCACGGTGACGATCAATCCGGATGGCTCGTTCGAATACATCCCTAACTCGAACTACAACGGCGGTGACAGCTTCACGGTGACCGTGGAAGACGGTAAGGGCGGTACAACGACGGTAGAAGTGCCTGTGAGTGTCAATGGCGCTCCTGTGCTCGTCGATAGTAATGGCAACCCAGTCAGCGGCAAGGTGACGGAAACAACACCCGAGGACACCCCCGTCAATGGCAAGCTGACGGCGACCGATCCTGATGGCGACAAACTGACCTACACCAAAGGCAGCGACCCCACCAACGGCACCGTGACCGTCAACACCGACGGCACCTGGACCTATACGCCCAACAAGGACTACAGCGGCAATGACAGCTTCACTGTGACGGTGGATGACGGCAAGGGTGGCACCAGCACGGTTACAGTGAATGTGGATGTGATTCCGGTCAACGATGCACCGACAGCGCCAAGCAACACCATCACCGTGCTCGAAGAAAGCACCGGCACCAGCCTGGGCCTGACAACGCCCACCGATGCTGACGGCGACACGCTGACCATCACTGTCACGGGCCTGCCCCCACTGGGCACGGTCAAGCTGGCCGATGGCACCGTGGTGACCAATAACATGACGCTGACCAGCACGCAGCTGACCGGTCTGGTCTACGACGCACCGGCTGACTACAACGGCACCGATCCTGTGGGCAGCTTCACCTATACCGTCGATGACGGCCAGGGTGAGAGCAACAGCATCAGCACCGGCACCGTGACCATTGGTGTGACGGAAGTCAACGATGCACCGACAGCGCCAAGCAACACCATCACCGTGGACGAAGAAAGCACCGGCACCAGCCTGGGCCTGACAACGCCCACCGATGCTGACGGCGACACACTGACCATCACTGTCACGGGCCTGCCCACACTGGGCACGGTCAAGTTGGCCGATGGCTCCGTGGTGACCAACGGCCAGACCCTGACCAGCAGCCAGCTGACCGGTCTGGTCTACGACGCACCGGCCGACTACAACGGCGTCGATCCTGTGGGCAGCTTCACCTACACCGTCGACGACGGCCAGGGTGAGAGCAACAGCATCAGCACCGGCACCGTGACCATTGGTGTGACGGAAGTCAACGATGCACCGACAGCGCCAAGCAACACCATCACCGTGGACGAAGAAAGCACCGGCACCAGCCTGGGCCTGACAACGCCCACCGATGCTGACGGCGACACACTGACCATCACTGTCACGGGCCTGCCCACACTGGGCACGGTCAAGTTGGCCGATGGCTCCGTGGTGACCAACGGCCAGACCCTGACCAGCAGCCAGCTGACCGGTCTGGTCTACGACGCACCGGCCGACTACAACGGCGTCGATCCTGTGGGCAGCTTCACCTACACCGTCGACGACGGCCAGGGTGAACCCAACAGCGTCAGCACGGGCACCGTGACCATTGGCGTGACGGAAGTCAACGATGCACCGACAGCGCCAAGCAACGCCATCACCGTGCCCGAAGAAAGCACAGGCACCAGCCTGGGCCTGACAACGCCTACCGATGTCGACGGCGACACGCTGACCATCACCGTCACTGGCCTGCCCACACTGGGCACGGTCAAGCTGGCCGATGGCTCCGTGGTGACCAACGGCCAGACCCTGACCAGCAGCCAGCTGACCGGTCTGGTCTACGACGCACCGGCCGACTACAACGGCGTCGATCCTGTGGGCAGCTTCACCTACACCGTCGACGACGGCCAGGGTGAACCCAACAGCGTCAGCACGGGCACCGTGACCATTGGCGTGACGGAAGTCGACGACCCATCTGTGCTGGTGCCAGATACAAAGGTAGTGAACGAAGACAAGGATGCAATTGGCAATGTGCTGACCAACGACACCGATGTCGACAGCACCTTGACCGTGCAAAGTTTCACGATCGCTGGAGTAACTGGCAGCTTCACGGCAGGTAGCTTGGCGGTAATTGCTGGTGTGGGCACGCTGACCATTGGCAGCGATGGTGCCTATACCTTTAGGCCGGAGACCAACTGGGATGGTCAGGTGCCGCAAGTCACCTACGCCACCAATACTGGCAGCAGCTCGACGCTGGATATCACCGTGCGGGCTGTGCCTGAAGCCACCATCGTCATTGCCGATGATGTGCTGGTGCCGGGCCGTGGTACTACCGTCACGATCACCTTTGACAAGGACATTGATCCGAGCACATTCACCCTGGCGGATATATCGATCATGGTCGGTGGCGTGGCAACGCCGGGTGCTGGTGTGCTGAGCAATCTGGTTCAAGACCCTGTGACCCAAGAGTGGACGGCCACCTTTACGCCTGACGAGTCTGCGCGTGGCAAGCAGATCGATCTGGTGATTGCCGATGGCAGCTTCACGAGCACTGCGGGTGTGGCGGGTATCGGTGATGAGGATGACACACGCGTGAACATTCGTCCCACGTTGGATCTGGATGTTGATTCGGGCAGCATCAGCTATGTAGGGGGGGGGGATATTGCGGGGACAGGCAATAGCAGTGATTACAACAATAGCTGGTCTGTGACGGGTGGTAATTCTCAAATCTGGCCAGAAATAAAGAACGGAGGCATCAACCTTTCAGCTGATGGAGGGTCGTACTCCGCTATTCTCAAGAACTCACCTGAACTAACCTCGGGCCAGGTGTTGCAGCTGTCCATGAGCTGGAACAATGGTTGGGGAGGAGGAGACGGCAAATCCGGTGGGGTGTCCACCCTGACATGGAGCTACGGCGGGGCCGACTTCATGACAGCAACGACACCCGCGCCCGGTACTTCGGGGCCAAACTGGGGTGACGCCTTCCCGGCTGATTCGCTCAACGCCACCATTACGCTGGCTCCCGGTGTGCAGATTTCCTTCGACGGTGGAGTGACGTGGTTGGATAACAGCAAACCGATTCCATGGGGAACATGGATGACGCATACCAATCAGGATAACAAATGGTCTGCAGCTGAGGTAGACGACATTCTGGTCAAGCTGCCGGATTCCATGCTGTCACCGGGCAACAAACTGAGCTTTGCTTGGAATGCCGTAACTGGCACGAGTGATGACTTCCAGATCTCTGATATACAGGTTATGACACCCGACCCCGCCAGCGGTAGCGGTGGCACTGCAGGCGACACCGTGGTCTATGATCCCGATGCGAATGGCAATGCCGATGCCAGCAAGGACTTGCTGGACAAGGTCACCGTGGCCGATCTGGATTCGGGCGACTTCATCCGTTCCACGGTCATCGCCCTGAAGGACGCCCAGCCGGGCGACCAGATGTGGCTAGAGGGGAACACCTCGTCCACTGGCTCTGTGACTGTGAGCGGCTCCACGCTGAATTACAGCATTGCGCAAGTGGCCGGCGATATTGTTCTGACCATCACTTCGCCTACCGGTGCAGATGTGCCCAAGGAAGTGTGGAACGAGGTGCTGGAGTCGCTGACCTTTGGTACGACTTACCCTGACCCTGGTGAGCGCACGGTGAGCTTTGTGATCAACGATGGTCTGGAAGATAGCGACGCTGCCGAGATCAAGATTGATGTGCAGTCTCCTGCTGATGTGGGCACGATTCCTGGTCTGGATGTGAGTTCAGATCCGGGCAGCTACACCAGCATGGACAATGATGACAACCCATTGAACGGCGGCAATGGCGATGACGTGCTGCTGGGCGACCCCGGTGGTGTTGGCGTAGTGCAGAACCCAGCAGAGGACTACAACATTGTTCTGCTGGTGGATCAATCCTTGAGCATGAACAGCAATAGTTTGATTCAAAATACGGAGGCCGCACTGAGGGCTCTGGTCACTAGCATGAGCGGTCATCAAGGCAAGATCAATATTGCTTTGGTGGGCTTCTCTGAATTGGCTAGCACGGGTGTGAAGGTGAGCTTGACCGATATCACTACAGGTGACTTTACGAGCAACGTTGCCAGTCTGATGACGGCAATTGATGCTCTGAGTACCGGCCTGAAGGCGAGAACCAACTATGAAGCAGGCTTTAACGCAGCTGTGAACTGGCTCAATACCCAGCCTTCGGGATACCAGAACCTGACCTACTTCATTACTGACGGTGTACCGAATGGTTATGTCAAGGACGATGGCACAGAGTTCCAAGGTTCTGGCACTACTACGACGGCTGCAATCATGAATGACACGATTGCTTCGTTCAACAAGCCAGGGGGTCTGGGTGATATCAGCAAGGTGCATGCCGTTGGCTTGGGTTCTGGCATTGATCTGAATACGCTCAAGTTCTTTGACAACAGCGATCTGGTCACGTCGAATCACTCTATAACCATTGGAGGAACCACTGTCACTGGTAATGGAGGAGATGTCACGATGGTGGCAAATGCTACGGATCTGACTGCTGCTTTGAAGGGCGTTAGCACTGACATCAAGCAAGACCCTGTGGGTAGTGACGTGGTCAAGGGCGGCAATGGGGACGATATCTTGTTCGGCGATACGTTGAATACGGATGCGCTCCAGTGGTCTGGCAGAGCAGCCTATCCCGCAGGTTCGGGGCTGGCTGCGCTCAAGGCGTATCTGAAGTCGGAAGTCACTGCCGGTGTCGATCCTACGGATGAGCAGATTTATGCTTATCTGCGTGAGAACCATGCCCAGTTCAATGTCTCTGGAGACCTGCGTGGTGGCCATGACATTCTGGATGGCGGCGCAGGCAACGACATCCTGTACGGTCAAGGTGGACGCGATACCTTGCGTGGTGGCGCGGGTGACGACATCCTGTACGGCGGTACCGGTGCTGACACTTTTGTATGGAAGCAGGGTGACACTGGTAACGACAGCATCAAGGACTTCAGCATTGCCGCAGGCGACAAGATTGACCTGAGTGGTTTGCCAAGTAACTTCACGTACAGCATGGTGGACAACGCCGACGGTGATGCCTTCCTGGTGCTGAAGGATCAAGCGGGTGTGTCTTTTGCTTCTATCACGGTAGACGGAGTAAGTACGGCGGATCTGAATGCGAGTGGTTTGTTGCTAGCTCCAGCTGCTGCTCCTGCTGCCACGTTTGCCATGGCCAGAGCCTTCCATTTGGATTCCTCAGAGGATGGGCTTGATGCAGCGACGCCGCAAAGTGGTGACCAGGTGAATCTTGTGTCTGCAACACAGGCTGCTGAAGTCAATGCCTTCCAGACTCCATCGTTGCTGTCGCTGGCAGCTCTGGATGGACTGGATTCAAGCGAGGACGATGGCGTCGAGCTGCCCGCTTTGGAGGACGTTCTGAGCACAGGTTCTTCGGCGGCTGAGTCGCTGAATCTTGGATCCGTGACCGACGACTCGGACGCTGAAGCGGTATCGGCGATGCCTAATGCCGCTGCATTCAGCTTTGAAGCTGAGTCGCTGACCTATTTGCCGTCGACTGTGGCTTCACAGGACGACGAGCAACTGTATTCGAGCGTGCACATCTGAAGCTAAGTCAGTCCCCCGGCAATAGGCCGGGGTGACTGGCTGTTGGCCGCTCCATTCTGAAGTTTTCTATGTCTACGCATTTATTGGGAAAGTTCCGCGTCCGCCCTGTTATGGCCGCGGGAGCTTGGTGCTGCCTGCTGGCGGCTCAAAGCATGGCTGCGCAAACGCTTGATGCAGGACCGGCTTCGGCCATGGATATGGGGGCGGCCGTAAAAGCTGCTGTGTCCTGGCATCCGTCGGTGCGTACTGCGCAAGGTCAGTTGCTGCAAGCTGATCAGGGTATCGCTGTGGCCAAGGCGGGTTACATGCCGCAGGTGAAGGCAGGTATCGGTAGTGAATTGCGCAACCGTGTGATTACGCCGTATGACACGCGCCGTGTGCATGACGCAAGTGTTTCGGTGTCGCAAATGCTCTATGACTTTGGTAAGGTGGACAGTGCCGTCCAGCAGGCCGAAGCGTCTATTTCTACAGCCCAGGCGCAGGTGCAGCTATCGACAGAAGAAGTTGCACGCGAGGCTGCTTTGGCCTGGGTTGAGGTTAGGCGCCAGCAAGAACTGGCGACTGTGGCACAGGCTCAGGTGTCAGGAGTGAAGGCGTTGGCCGATTTGGCGCTGGAGCGTCAGATCAAGGGGGCAAGTGCCAAGTCAGATGCATTGCAGGCACAGTCGCGGGTGGAGTCTGCCCGTGCTTCCGCGATTAATTACGAAGCCCAGGCTCAACGCTGGCGAGTTCGGTTGATGTATTTGACCGGGGTGAAAAAGCTCCCGGCGATTGCTGGTCAACTGCCTGCTGCTTTGCCGCAGGCCTGTGCTTCGGCCAATGGGTCTGATGCATTGCAGCCTGCCAGCGTGCTCAAGGCCATGGGGCAGCGTGATCTGGCTAAGGCTGACCTCAAGGCGGCTGATGCACAACTCATGCCGACATTGTCTGTGGATGGATCCGTTGGTCGAGCTTTGGGAAGTTCGCGTCCTGCGGGCTATGCGGCAGTGGATACCAAGGTCATGTTCAACTTTAGTGCACCGCTGTATGAAGGCGGGCGCAACCAGGCGCGCCAGCGCGCAGCAGTACATGCGCTGGAGGCTGCCGATGCAGCCGTGGCTTTTGCTCAGTTTGAGGCCCAGCAATCTCTGCAGGATGCGTTGGCTCAGACAGTAGGTCATCAGCAGCGCGCTCCGGTGATTGATGAGCGCATCGCCAGCATTAAAACCACGCGCGATCTGTACCGGGAGCAGTATCTGCAGCTGGGTACACGTTCGCTGCTGGATCTGCTCAATGCTGAGCAGGAATACCATAGCGCCAGTTTTGACCGCGTGGAAAGCACCTACGAAGTCCAGCGTCTGGCTGTGGAATGCCTGTACCAAAGCGGGCGCATGGGCCAGGTGTTTGACTTGCCTGCGCCTGTAGTCGCTCATACAGGAAGAGTGGTTCCATGAGTGCAGCGGATGTAAAAACTGCGCCAGCGCAGAACGGTGAAATGTCAGGCCTGTCCGCTCAGCAACTGGCCGAAGCCCAGCGCCTGGCGAAGGAAAAGGCTCAGGAGCAGGCAAAGCAGCGCGCTGCAGAGCAGGCTCGGGCCGCAACTTTGGCACGAGCACGCATGCACGTGCTAGATGGCTGGCTGGATGCAGTGCTGGCAGTGGCCGCCCATTATCAAATCGATACCTCGCGCGAACGACTGCGGGTATCGGCTGTCTGGCAAAACTGGGCACAGGCTGCAACAGCAGGCCAGCAAGAATTGCTGGAGACGGTGCGCCAGATGGCGCAGCAAGCTGGCCTGGCAATGCATGAAGTGGCGCCCAAACTTGAAGAGCTCAGCGCCTGGCGTTTGCCAGCGGTGCTGCAGCTGCGTGATGGTCAGGTTGCGGTGGTAACTGCCATGACCAGCAACGGTTTGCGCCTGTTGCTCAGCGGCGACGAGGGAAGTGAGTGTGTGCGCAGTGTGGCTGAGCTGCAGCCCGAGCTGGAGACCATGGCGGTGTTGCGCCCGCTGCAGTCCGCACCTGATTCGCGTGTGGATGATTACATCCAGCCGGTCAAACCGCACTGGCTGCGTTCCATTGTGTTTGCCGATGTCCGACCCTATTTCCACATCTTGCTGGCTTCTCTGGTCACCAATTTGATGGCTTTGGGCGGCATTCTCTTTTCCATGCAGATCTATGACCGCGTAGTGCCGGCGCAGTCCACACCTACGCTGTATGTGCTGTTTGGCGGCGTGCTGCTGTCCATCGTTTTTGCATGGGCCATGCGCAGTGCGCGTATGCACATTACGGACCTGCTGGGAAAGCGAGCGGATCTGCGCATTTCTGACCGGGTATTCGGTCACGCGCTGCGGGTGCGCAATAGCGCACGACCCCGCGCTACAGGAACGTTTGTGTCGCAGATTCGTGAGCTGGAGCCTGTGCGCGAGATGCTGACCTCCACGACAGTGGCGGCAATTGCTGATCTGCCGTTCTTCGTGCTGTTCTGTCTCATCTTCTGGGGCATTGCAGGCTCACTGGTGTGGGTGCCTCTGGCGGCTTTCGTGCTGCTGCTGCTGCCCAGTCTGCTGGCGCAAAAACGCCTGCGTACACTGGCGCAAGCCAGCATGCGTGAAGCTGCCCTGCGCAATGCCATGCTGGTGGAAACTGTGCAGGGCATTGAAGATATCAAGCTGCTGCAGGCTGAGCCGCGCTTTCAAAATCAGTGGAATCATTACAACGCCGTCAATGCGGAATCGGGCCTCAAGCTGCGAGCCTTGCTCAATAGCCTGAACAACTGGATGCAGACCGTGCAGGGCAGTGCTTTTGCATTTGTGGTGTTTTTTGGCGCCCCCATGGTCATGTCTGGTGAGATGAGCACGGGTGTGCTGGTGGCGGGGTCGATCCTGTCCAGCCGCATGCTGGCACCGCTGTCCAGCATTACCGGCGTACTCAACCGCTGGCAGCAGGCCAAGATGTCAGCCGAAGGGCTGGATCAGCTCATGAAGCTGCCCGTGGACAACCCCGCGGATGGCAGTCGCATCCATCGACCGTTGATTGAGGGGCGCTATGACATGGCACAGGCGGTGTTCAGCTACGACAGTCAGAGCCCCGCTCTGACGGTCAAGCAACTGCACATTGAGCCAGGTGAGCGCATTGCCATTCTTGGGCGCAACGGGGCGGGCAAGTCCACCTTGCTGCAGGCGCTGTCGGGCTTGCAGGAGCCCATGGCAGGCAAGGTGCTGCTTGATGATGTCACGCTGACCCATATCGACCCGGCAGACGTGCGCCGTGATGTGGCCTTGCTGACGCAAAATGCGCGCCTTTTCTATGGGACTCTGCGCGAGAACCTGTTGCTGGGTGCGCCTCATGCCAGCGATGCTGAGATCATGAAGGTTCTGCAATCTACCGGCGCCTGGGCCTTTGTGCGCAAGCTGCCTACAGGGCTGGATCATCAGGTCATGGAAGGCGGCCAGGGGCTTTCTGGTGGGCAGCGCCAGAGCCTGCTGCTGTCGCGTTTGCTACTGCGTAATCCGCGCGTGCTGCTGCTGGATGAGCCCACCGCATCACTGGATGAGGTGGCTGAGCGCGAAGTGATTGATGTACTGTGCAATATGGCCGCAGGTCGTACCTTGGTGGTGGCAACCCATCGCACAGCACTGCTGCAGGCGGTGGAGAGAATCGTGGTGGTGGACAACGGTAGCGTAGTGCTGGATGGCCAGCGTGATGCGGTATTGCAGCGTTTGCGTGAGGGGGGAAAGGCTCCCGCATCCGCCAAAGCTGATGCTGCAGGAGTGCTGGCTATGGGAGCAAACGCATGAAGCAGGTTCAATTCCCCGGCGCCCAAGGTGCAGGTGCTGCAGTGACTCAACCTGCAGCTTCTTCTGCAGGTCGGACGGCGAAGGTAGCGGCTCTGCCGTCTATTAACGATACGGATGAAGTCAAGGCCAGTCACTCTGGCCGTGTGGTCTGGATCATTGCAGGCTTTGTACTTGCATTTCTGGCCTGGGCCATGGTCTTTGAGATTGATGAGGTCTCCAGTGGCACGGGTCAGGTGATCCCCACTTCGCGTGAACAGCGCATTCAATCGCTGGAAGGCGGCATTCTGGCCGAGCTGCGAGTGCGTGAAGGACAGGTGGTCGAAAAGGGCGAAGTACTGGCACAGCTTGACCCCACAAGAGGGGAGTCCAATGTGGAGGAAACGGCTGCGCGCTATCGTGCTGCGCTTGCAGCCAGCGCACGTTTGCGGGCAGAGGTGTCTGGCCAGGATGCGCCGAGCTTTCCGGCCGAGCTGCATAGCTATGACCAGTTGATTGGCTCTGAGACGGCGCTGCTTCGCTCGCGGCGTTCAGGCTTGAATGAGACCGTATCGGGTCTGAATCAGGCTGCAGCGCTGGTGCGCAAGGAAATTGATATCACACGATCGCTGCTGTCCAGCGGTGCCGCCAGCAATGTGGAGCTGATTCGCCTGGAGCGCCAGAAGGCTGATCTGGAACTGAAAATTTCCGAGGCCCGCTCCAGCTACATGGTCAAGGCCCGCGAGGAACTGGCCAAGGCGGATGCCGAAGTGAAGTCGCTGCAGTCGGTGGTGCGTGGCCGCGCCGATGCATTGCAGCGCACAACCTTGCATGCGCCGGTGCGTTCCATTGTCAAGGCGCTGGAAGTGACCACCATCGGCGGCGTGATTCCTCCCAACGGAAACATCATGACGCTGGTGCCCATGGACGATCAACTGCTGGTAGAGGCCCGTATCTCGCCGCGTGATATCGCATTCATCCACCCGGGGCAGGAAGCCTTGGTCAAGGTTACTGCGTATGACTATTCCATCTACGGCGGTCTGAAGGGTACGGTTTCGACGATTGCGCCAGACACGATGCGTGACGAAGTCAAGCCAGAGATCGTGTACTACCGCGTGTTTGTGCGAACCAGTGCCGATGCACTGACCAATAGTGCAGGCAAGCGATTCCCAATTGTGCCCGGCATGGTGACCACGGCGGACATCCGCACGGGGCACAAAACCGTCTGGGACTATCTGACGAAGCCGCTGAACAAAGCTCGTGAGGCCCTGCGTGAGCGCTGATTCAGTTTTAGCTCAGCCCGTGCCTTCGTCACTAATACATGCCATCTGATAAGGAAGACATCATGACTACTGCTCTAAAAAATCTGCGCCTGGCTGCTCTGACAGTCTTTACCGGCGCTGTGATGGCTGCAGCCACTTCGGTGGCTGCGCATACCAATCCCGTTGACGAAATCTCCAACCCCAAGAAGCTGGACTACCAGGATGTGGAGGCCCGTCGCCCGGATTTTGCCGAACCCTTTTTGCGTGACGGCGTGATCGACCAGCCTCAGCGACTGCAGCAATTGCGAAATGGCGCGCCGGTGGATCAAGCCGTGGCCCTGCTGGGGCAGCCGCTCAAAAAAGGAGCAGGCAAGGGCGGCAGCGAGTGGGACTACAACCTCAAGTTCAAGATGCCTGACTCGGAAAACTACATGGTTTGCCAGTACAAGCTGGTGGTTGATGAGGCCAAAAAACAGATTGAAGATGCAGTGTGGCGCCGCAAGCAATGCATGGATATTGTGAACGGCACGGTCAAAAAATAAGACCGCATGTCGTAGCGGTGAAATTCAGGCCCGGTCTGCCTTGTGGCCCGGGCTTGGCCGCCTCATTGGGCCGCTTTAGCGGCCAAGCTCATTTCCTTTAGCCAGATTTTTACGAGTTCTGGCTTTTTCTTTTTCTGAATCAAAATCGAATATTCCCATTGTCTGTATTGCGCTTGATGCTCTCTATATGAGAGCGTTTTTCACTAATTTACTTAGTCTTGATGGACGATGGGCTGAATTGCATTTTTTCTTACGCTGTCTCTACGTTTTGATTGCATATCAACAAGGAGACAAAAATGCGTTTAGCAGGAAAAGTGGCTGTGGTCACCGGTGCAGGTCAGGGCATGGGGCGTGCCATTGCCCAGCGTTTCGCTGATGAAGGCGCCACCGTGGTTGCCTTGGATCTGAATGAAGAATCTGCCAAGCAAACGCTGGAAGGCAAGGGCGGCAAGCACATTGCACGCTCCGTCAATGTGGCTGACAGCGCCGCAGTCAATCAACTGTTCGCCGATATCAAGAAAGACCTGGGCGCGGTGGATGTTCTGGTGAACAACGCTGGTACTGGCGGTGTGGACCAGTTCGCTGACATTACCGACGAAGCCTGGGCACGCGTGATTGGCGTGAACCTGAACGGCGCTTTCTACTGCGCACGTGCTGCCGTCAAGCAGATGCAGGAAGGCAAGGGCGGCACCATCGTCAATATCTCCAGCACCTCGGCTGTGAGCGGTGACGGCCCTGCGCACTACTGCGCTTCCAAGGCCGCCATGATGGGCCTGACCCGTGGCATGGCCAAGGAACTGGCACCCAAGAAGATCCGCGTGAACACGCTGGTTCCTGGCCCCACCAACACTCCCATGATGCAGGGCATTCCCAAGGAATGGGCTGACGCCATCATCGCCGGCGTGCCCATGGGCCGCATGGCTGAACCCGATGACATCGCCAAGGTGGCAGTGTTCCTGGCCAGCGATGACAGTGCTTTTGTGACGGGTCAGAACGTGGCAGTCAACGGCGGCAGCGCCTTCCTGTAAGGAGAAAGAAAAATGAGCAAGCGTCTTGAAGGCAAGGTTGCATTCGTCACTGGTGGTAGCTCTGGCATTGGAGCTTCGACCGCCGAGCGTTTCGCCCAAGAGGGTGCCACCGTGGTGATCTGCGGTCGTCGCAAGGAGCCTCTGGAAGAAGTCGTAGCCAAGATCAAGGCTGCCGGTGGCAAGGCCGAAGCCGTGGTGGCGGATGTGGGCGTTGAGTCGCAGATCGTTGGTGCGCTGGAGCAGACGGCCAAGACCCACGGCAAGCTGGACATTCTGGTGAACAACGCCATGGCCTACACCTGGGGCGGCATTGAAGCCATGTCCACAGAAGACTGGCAAGCCAATTTCGGCACTTCCGTGGATGGCACTTTCTGGGGCACTCGCACGGCTCTGAAGCTGATGAAGAACGGCGGCGGCTCCATCGTCAACCTGAGCTCCATCTGCGGCACGCTGGGCACGCCCTATATGTCGGGTTATTCGGCTGCCAAGGCCGCGGTGATCAATTTCTCGCGCGCTGCAGCCGCTGAAGGTGCTGCTGCGGGTGTTCGCGTGAACGTGATCATCCCCGCCGTGATCGAGACGCCTGCCACTGCAGGCATGCTGGCCGATGAAGCATCGCGTCAGACCACCGAAAAGCTGATCCCCATGGGCCGCGTCGGTCGTTCGGACGAAGTGGCCAATGCCATTCTGTTCCTGGCCAGCGATGAATCCAGCTATGTGACTGGTGCTTCGCTGCCCGTCGATGGTGGCCGCGCCGCCGTGCTGGTTACCGCACTGTAAGCAAGAGAGTCTGAAGAGATGAGTGAACCCGTGAATCAGTGGCCGCAAACGCTGGAAGAGCGTATCGATCGACTGGAGTCGCTGGATGCGATTCGCCAGTTGGCAGGTAAGTACTCGCTGTCTCTGGATATGCGTGACATGGATGCGCACGTCAACCTGTTCGCGCCTGACATCCGTGTGGGCAAAGAAAAGGTGGGGCGTGCGCACTTCATGGCGTGGCAGGACAGCACGCTGCGTGACCAGTTCACGGGCACTTCTCACCATCTGGGTCAGCACATCATCGAGTTTGTGGACAAGGATCACGCCACTGGCGTGGTCTATTCCAAGAACGAGCATGAGTGCGGGGCCGAGTGGGTCATCATGCAGATGCTCTACTGGGATGACTACGAGCGCATTGACGGACAGTGGTTCTTCCGCCGTCGTCTGCCCTGCTACTGGTATGCCACCGATCTGAACAAGCCGCCGATTGGTGACATGAAGATGCGCTGGCCCGGTCGTGAGCCGTATCACGGCGCTTTCCATGATCTGTTCCCAAGCTGGAAAGAGTTCTGGGCCAACCGTCCAGGCAAGGATGACTTGCCCCAGGTGGCTGCTCCCGCACTGCTGGAGCAGTTCCTCAAGACCATGCGTCGCGACACGCCGCCACCGCGCATGCGTGTGCGCTAAGGAGAGACTGTATGAGTCAAACGCTTTTTACGCCCGCAAATCTGGGCAAGATTGCGCTGCAAAACCGTATCGTCATGGCCCCCATGACACGCAACCGTGCTGCGGAAAACGGCGTGCCGACCGAGTTGATGGCCGAGCACTATGGCCAGCGCGGTGATGCGGGCCTGATTGTGGCCGAGGGCACCTGGCCCGAAGTGGCCGGGCAGGCCTATTGCCGCCAGCCGGGCATTGAGACCGCTGAGCATGTGCGCGGCTGGCAGCGCGTGACCGATGCGGTGCATGCCCGTGGCGGCTCCATCGTGCTGCAGATCATGCACTCTGGCCGCATTGGCAGCCACCACATCAAGCCGCAAGGCGTGCGCTCGGTGTCTTCTTCGGCATTGCAGGCGCAAGGCCAGATCTGGACGGATGCTGCTGGCATGCAGGATTTTGATGTGCCTGTGGCGCTGAGCACCGAAGAGGTGCGCCAGGCCATCGCAGAACATGCTGCGGCGGCCAAGCGTGCCATGGATGCAGGCTTTGACGGCGTGGAGCTGCACGGCACCAGCGGCTATCTGTGCATGCAGTTCATGAGTTCCGGCGTGAACCAGCGCACGGACGAATACGGCGGCGCTGTCGCAAACCGTGTGCGTTTTGCGGCGGAATGCCTGGCTGCCATGGGGGATGCCATTGGTGCTGATCGCGTTGGTCTGCGCCTGAACCCTGGCAATACCTATAACGACACTTCGGATGAGAACTCTGCGGCCACGCACGCAGAACTCATGCGACAGGCGGCAAAGCAAGGCATTGCGTACCTGCACGTGATGCGTGCGGTATTCGATCCCAGCATTGATGCCTTCAAGCTGGCGCGTGAGAACTTTGGCGAAAGCCTGATTCTCAATGACGGCTTCGATGCCCAAAGCGCAGAAGCGGCGCTGCAGGCAGGTGAGGGCAAGGCTATTTCCTTTGCACGTCACTTCATTGGTAACCCTGACTTGGTGCAGCGTATGCGTCAGGGTTTGCCCTTGTCCAAGTTTGATCGCAAGACCCTCTACACGGCAGGTGGTGAAGGCTACAACGACTACGCCCTGGCGACAGAGGCTCAGACAGCCTGAGGACTCGCCTGTCGCTCAGGATGGGATTGATCGCACTCTGAGGCTTGGCCCGGGGGGCAAAAAGGTGTTCATCGTGTTGGCCGCATCTCTTTCGAGGGGTGCGGCATTTTTTTTGTGCGCTGCTCAGCTGTCGCCGAGGTGCCGCTTCGGGCTAGCTCAAATGGGTGTCAGGGTTTTTGTGTATTTGCCTCAAGTCCCCGCCATTTAAACGCTGATTGCTATCAATTTTGTATAAAAGCAGGGCGCTTCGTTAGTCTCAACGGACGATGTTTGTCAACGCACTCCTGTCCAGAATCACTGCCATCACTACAACTGATCTGGGTTGGAGGCCCCGACATCATGATGGAAATACGTGGACTGGCGTACGTTGTTGCCGAAAGCTCTGATTTGGACCGCTGGGTCAGCTATGCACGCGATGTGCTGGGCATGATGCCGACCAAGACTGCTGGTGGCGAGCTGCTCATCAAGATGGATGAGCGTCAGTTCCGCTTCCAGGTGGAGTCGGGCAGCAACGACAAATACACGGCCTCTGGCTGGGAAGTGGCCAACAAGGAAGCCTTCGATGCTGCGCTGAAGGTCATGGATGCGGCGGATGTCCGCTATGAAATGGGCAGCGCAGAACTGTGCGCCAAGCGCCATGTGCAGCAGCTGGCAGTGGTGACCGATCCATCGGGCAACCGCCACGAAATCGTCTGGGGTTTCAAGTCGGATTTCATCCACTTTGCATCGCCCCAGGGTGTTTCCCGCTTCATCACCGGCGACTATGGTCTGGGCCACACCGTGCTTCCAGCCCCCGACTTCGACAAGACGGTGGCTTTTGTGCGCAACGTGCTGGGGTTCGAGCTCTCGGACATCTACAACTTCAAGCCCGCTGGCGATGCAGGCCCTACGGTCCGCATCCACTTCTTCCACTGCGCCAATGGCCGTCACCACAGCCTGGCACTGGCGGAGTTCCCATCCCCCACAGGCTGCGTGCACGTGATGGTGGAAGTGGACAACATGCCCGAAGTGGGCCGTGCCATGGACCGTATGCAAAAGAGCGAAGTCAAGCTCTCGGCCACGCTGGGCCAGCACACCAACGACAAGATGATCTCGTTCTACATGAAGACGCCCTCGAACTTCGATCTGGAGTTCGGCTATGGCGGCGCCATCATCGACTGGGATCACCACATCACGCATGAGTTCACGACGGTCAGCCTCTGGGGACACGACTTCAGCGTGGGCCGCCCCGAAAACAACTAATAGGAGGCTTGAGACATGGCCAATAAATTGATGACAGCGAAGGACGTGGTGGCATCCATCAAGGATGGCATGACGATTGGTATTGGTGGCTGGGGGCCACGCCGCAAGCCCATGGCTCTGGTGCGTGAGCTGCTGCGCAGCGACGTCAAGGACCTGACCGTGGTGGCCTATGGCGGCGCCGACGTTGGCATGCTGTGCGCAGCCGGTAAGGTCAAGAAGCTGATTTTCGCCTTTGTGTCGCTGGACTTCATTCCGCTGGAGCCCTACTTCCGCAAGGCCCGCCAGAGCGGCGAGATCGAAGTCATGGAAATTGACGAAGGTCATATGGTGCTGGGCCTGAAGGCGGCTGGCATGCGTATTCCCTACATCCCCACCCGCGTGGGTCTGGGAACCGACGTGCTCAAGCACAACAAGGACATCCAGCTGATCGAGTCGCCCTACGACGGCAAGGAATGGCTGGCCATGCCCGCTATCAACCTGGATGTGGCGCTGCTGCATGTGGACCGCGCTGACAAGCGTGGCGTTTGCCAGATCGCTGGCCCCGATATCTATATGGACGACCTGTTTGCCCGCGCAGCAAAGAACACTTTTGTGAGCTGCGACGAACTGGTGGAGTCCAGCACTTTCGAATCCGCAGAAGCGGCGCGTCTGGTGTTCTGGGAGCGTTCCGAGACCACAGGCGTGGTGCATCTGCCTGGCGGTGCTCACCCATCGTCCTGCGCGCCTCTGTATGGCTTTGATGTCAAGCACTTCAAGGAATACGTGGCCAGCAGCAAGGAAGAGGGCGGCTGGGACAACTACCAGCAGAAGTACGTGCAGTGCACGGAGCAGGAATATCTGGAAAAAGTGGGTGGCATGGACGCAATCAAGCGCTTGCCCCTGCCTGTGTTCTAAGGAGGCAGAAGATGAGTGAAATTGCATTGGTTGATCGCGTCATCTGCGCCGCGGCACGCGCCTGGGAAAACGACGGTGAAGTTCTGGCTACCGGCATCGGCCTGGTGCCGCGTCTGGCAGCTTCGCTGTGCATGAAGTCCATCAACACCGATCTGATGATGACGGACTCTGAAGCATGGGTGGTCAATGAGCCCGTGCCCGTCGGCCCCCGTGGCGACTACAAGATCAAGCGTGAATCCTGGATGGGCTTCTCGCGCATTTTCGACAACGTCTGGGGTGGCAAGCGTCACGCCATGGTGGGCCCCGTGCAGGTGGACCGCTTTGGTCAGGGCAATATCTCCATGGTGGGCAGCGACTACGCCAAGCCCAAGTCCATGATGCTGGGCGTGCGCGGCTTCCCCGGCAACTCCATCAACCACGCCAACTCCTTCTTTGTGCCTAACCACAGCCCCAAGGTGTTTGTGTCTGGCGAGGTGGATGTGGTGGGCTCCGTGGGCTACAACCCCGCGCGCCTGGCCAAGGGCTGGACGCTGGAAGAGACCACGGACATCCGTTTCATCTTCACCAATCTGTGCGTGATGGATTTTGGTGGCCCCAACTACCAGGCGCGCCTGGTGTCGTTGCACCCCGGCGTGACCGTGGGTCAGGTGCAGGAAGCCACGGGCTTTCCCATCCATATCCCCGCAGAAGTGGGCGTGACGCCTGATCCCACTGCCGAGCAGCTGGCTTTGTTGGCTCAGCTCGATCCGCACAACCTGCGCGCTACCGCAATGGGAGCCTGATATGGAACATGCAGCTTCCAGCGAATTTGTGACACGCGAAGACAAGGCCGTCTATGAAACTGACGAGCCGGTGCTGTACAGCGTGGACAACGGCATTGCCACGGTCACCATGAACAGACCCACGTTCAACAACGTGCAGAACTCTCAGATGACCTATGCGCTGGATGCTGCATTCCGCAAGGCCACTGATGACGACAGCGTCAAGGTGATCGTGCTGCGTGGTGCAGGCAAGCACTTCAGTGCTGGCCACGATATTGGCACACCAGGCCGTGACATCAACAAGACGTTTGACCGTGCACACCTGTGGTGGGATCACACCAATAAGCCCGGGGGCGAGCAACTGTTCGCCCGCGAGCAGGAAGTCTATCTGGGCATGTGCCGCCGCTGGCGCGACATTCCCAAGCCGCTGATCGCCATGGTGCAGGGCGCCTGCGTGGCTGGCGGCCTGATGCTGGCCTGGGTCTGTGACCTGATCGTGGCCAGCGATGACGCCTTCTTCCAGGACCCCGTGGTTCGCATGGGCATCCCGGGCGTGGAGTATTTCGCTCACGCGCACGAACTGCACCCACGTATCGCCAAGGAGTTTCTGCTGCTGGGCGACCGCATGGGAGCTGATCGTGCCTACCAGATGGGCATGGTCAACCGTGTGGTGCCACGCGCCGAGCTGGAGGAGCAGGTCTATGCCATGGCTCAGCGCATGGCGGCCCAGCCCCGCTTGGGCTTGGCACTGACCAAGATGGTCGTCAACAAGGCTGAAGAGCTGCAGGGCCTGCGTTCCACCATGGACATGGCCTTTGGCTATCACCACTTTGCCCACGCACACAGCCAGGCCATGGGCATGGGCCAACTGGGCGGCCAGGACGCGAAATCCATGGTCAAGGCAAATAAAGAAGAGTCCAAGGCATGAGCAATATGAACGACATGGGCGGACTGCGCACTCCTATCTGCGAGATGCTGGGCTGCCGTTACCCCATCATCCAGACAGCCATGGGCTATGTGGCTGGTGCTGATCTGGTGATCGGTACCACCAACGCCGGTGGCTTTGGCTTCCTGGCGGGGGCGACGATTGCTGCCGACAAGATTGAGGCTGAAATCCTGCGCGTCAAGCGCGAGACCGATGACCAGCCTTTCGGTCTGAACTTTCACATGTTCCAGCCCAATGCCCAGCAATTGCTGGACCTGGCGGTGAAATATCGCCTGCGTGCCGTCAGCTATGGCCGTGGCCCGGACAAGAAGGTCATTGGTCGTCTGCGCGATGCGGGCATCGTCTGCATGCCTACCGTCGGTGCCTTGAAGCACGCACAAAAAGCCATCGAGATGGGCGCAAACGCCATCACCGTGCAAGGTGGTGAAGGTGGCGGCCATACCGGTAGCGTGCCCACCACGGTGCTGTTGCCCCAGGTGGTGGATGCCGTCAGTGTGCCGGTGATTGCCGCTGGTGGCTTCTACGACGGGCGCGGTCTGCTGGCTGCACTGGCTTTCGGTGCCTCTGGTATCGCCATGGGTACCCGCTTTCTGATGACCAGCGATTCCAAGGTGCCTGAAGAAACGCTCAAGCGCTATCTGGCCACCAAGGATGCCGAGAAGATTGCTGTCTCGCATCTGGTCGATGGCATGCCCCAGCGCATGATTCCCAACGAATACCTGGCCATGCTGGAAAAAGCCAGCCCCATGAAGCGTCTGCGCATTGCACTGAGCCTGGCTCTGCAATGGAAGGCTGAAACCGGCATGACCACCGGCCAGGCCATCAGCATCTTCATGAAGGCTGTGCGCGAAGACTCTTCTTCCGTCGCTCAGACCGTGATGGCGGCCAACGCCCCCATGCTGCTGCAGCGCTCCATGGTGGATGGCAACCCTGCCGAGGGCGTGATGTCCGCTGGCCAGGTGGCTGCGCTGATCGGCAAGCTCGACAGCTGTGAAGACGTGATCAACGGAATCATGAGCCAGGCCATGACCCGCCGCGCTGCACTCAACGAATTGACTCCTGCATAACAACAAGCCAACGAGACTGGATATGTCCTCTCAACAATTTCACTCCACTATTCACGACAACGGTGTGGCAGAGCTGGTGATTGACCGCGCTCCCGTTAATGCCCTGAATGCAGCCGGCTGGAATGGCCTGGCCAAGGAAATCCAGTCGCTGGGCGACAAGCCCGAAGTGCGCGTCATCGTGATCCGCGCCGAAAACCGTGGCTTTTGCGCCGGTGTGGATATCAAGGAACTGGCCACCAACGACAAGCTCATCGTCGATGTGAACGCTGGCAACTACGCCACGTTCAAGGCGGTGCACCTGAACAAGGTTCCCGTGATCGCTGCAGTCCACGGCTTTGTGCTGGGTGGCGGCATTGGTATCTGCGGTGCATCCGACATCGTGATTGCGGCGGAAGACGCCACTTTCGGCTTGCCCGAAGTGGACCGTGGCGCCATGGGCGGTGCAGCTCACCTGCAGCGCATGTTCGGTGTGCAAAAGACCCGCTACCTGTTCTTCACGGGCGAGATGATCGGCGCACAGGAAGCTTTCCGTCTGGGTGCGATTGAGCGTGTGGTGCCCCGCGAGCAACTGCGCGACACCGCCATGGACATCGCCAACAAGATTGCGGCCAAGAGCCCCGCCATGATCCGCATCGCCAAGGAAGCGCTGACCGGTATTGAAGACGGCAATCTGGAAGACAAATACCGGTGGGAACAAGGCTTCACCCTGCAAGCCTATATGAGCCCCGATTCCGCCGAGACGCGCAGCGCCTTCGTGGAAAAGCGCGACGCCAAGTTCTGAGCATCACTGCGCACTGAGGAGACAAAACATGGATTTGACCTACACCCCGGCGCAAAAAGCCTTCCGCATGAAAGTGCGGGAATGGCTCAAGGAAAATGCTCCCAAGGAACGCCTCAAGAGCTATGACACCCGCGAAGGTTTCGAGCAGCACCGCCAGTGGGAGGCCAAGCTGGCCGATGCTGGCTACAGCGCTGTGACCTGGCCCAAAGATCTGGGTGGCAGCGGCTGTGATCTGAACGAGTGGCTGATCTTTGAAGAAGAGTACTGGGCAGCCGATGCACCGGCTCGCGTGAACCAGAACGGCATTTTGCTGTTCGGCTCTACGCTGATGGAATTTGGTACGCCCGAGCAAAAAGCCCGCTTCCTGCCCCGCATGGCACGTTGCGACGATATGTGGGCTCAGGGCTGGTCCGAGCCCAATGCAGGCTCTGACATGGCTGCCATCAGCAGCCGCGCCATCCGCCAGGGCGACAAATACATCCTGAACGGTCAGAAGATTTGGTCCACCCGCGCCATTTTTGCGGACTGGCTGTTTGGCCTGTTCCGCAGCGACCCCGCTTCCAGCCGTCACCATGGCCTGAGCTACATCCTGGTGCCGCTGAACACACCCGGTATTACCGTGCGCCCCATTCGCGCTATCAATGGCAGCGAGCATTTCGCCGAAATCTTCTTCGACGATGTGGAAGTGCCGGTAGAGAACCTGCTGGGTGCGGAAGGCAAGGGCTGGCATGTGGCCATGGCTACCGCTGGTTTTGAACGTGGCCTGCTGCTGCGCTCGCCAGCACGCTATCAGCGCAGCGTGCAAAAGCTGGTGGATCTGTATCTGCGCAATCAGGCGGAAGCCGATCGCGATCACTCCATCCGCGATGCCGTGCTGCGTGCCTGGCAAGGTGCGGAAGCCTACACCTTGTCTTCGTACCACACGGTCAGCCGCCTGGCCAAGGGCGCGCAGATTGGTGCGGAAGCCAGCACCAACAAGATTGTCTGGTCCGAGCTGGACATCCTGATTCACGAAACCGCGATGCGGATTCTGGGCCCGCGTGCAGAAGTCTGCGACGACGAAGAAGCCAACTTCTGGCTCGAAGGTTTCCTGTTCTCTCAGGCCGGCCCCATCTATGCGGGCAGCAACGAGATTCAGCGCAACATCATCGCCCAGCGCATGCTGGGTCTGCCCAAGTCCTGATCCCCTGGAGATAGCACCATGGACTTCACTTTCACCGAAGATCAAACCGCGTTTCGTGATTCGATCAGCCGCTTTCTGATGACAGAAGCTGCTCCGGAGCTGCTGCGCGACCTGTGGGAAACCAAGAGCGGCCGCTCTCCCGAGCTGTGGAGCAAGATTGCCGAGCAGGGCTTCATGGCTCTGTCCGTGCCCGAAGCCGACGGCGGCATGGGCATGACCGACATTGACTGGGTATTGCTGCAGCAGGAAGTGGGCTACTACGGCCTGCCCGACTGCCTGACGGAAACCGCTTTCGTTGCGGTTGGCATGCTGTCGGCACTGCCTGCGGGCAATGCGGTGCGCAGCGAATGGCTGCCCAAGATTGCGACGGGCGAGTGCCGCGTGGCCGTTGGTCACCCCATCAACCCCAATGTGGCTGATGCGGCCATGGCCGATATCTTGCTGCTGCCTCACGCCAGCAGCACAGGCCTTGAGCTGCATCTGGTGCCCCGCGCACAGTGCCAGCTGACAGAGCTCAAGAGCATTGACTCTTCGCGCCGCCTGAGCAAGGTGCAATGGACGCCTTCCGACGCCACCCGAGTGCTGGCAGGCGTTGAAGCGCAGAAGATCTGGGATACGGCTGCCGAGCGTGGCGCGCTGTGCTCTGCCGCGCAGATGCTGGGCCTGGCCCAGCGCATGCTGGACCTGTCGGTGGACTATGTCGCCCAGCGCAAGCAGTTCGACAAGGTCATTGGCAGCTTCCAGGCCGTGCAGCATCACCTGGCAGACATCGTCACCAAGATCGAATTCGCCAAGCCAGTGCTGTACCGCGCTTTCTACGCGCTGCAGCATGGCGAGGCCGATGTGGCAGTGCGTGTTTCTCACGCCAAGCTGCAGTGCAGCGAAGCGAGCTGGTTTGCCTCGCGCAACAGCCTGCAGGTGCATGGCGCTATGGGGTACACCTGGGAAGTCGATCTGCAGATGTTCATGAAGCGCGCCTGGGTGCTGGACGCTGCCTGGGGCGACAAGGGCTATCACTCTGCTCGTCTGAGCCAGGGGCTGCTGCGCGGCGCAGGCGCTCCCGTTGGCCCTGGTGCCACATTCGACCGCGAAACATCCGCATGCGGCGGCTGCACAGCGCAGACCGCTATCAATACCATTGCTGAAGAGGTGGCTGCATGAGCGCCCAAGCTTATATCGTTGACGCTCTGCGCTCGCCCACTGGCAAGCGCAAGGGCTCTCTCGCAACCGTGCATGGCGCCGACCTGGGCGCCCATGTGATCAAGGAACTGGTTGAGCGCAACGAGATTCCCGCGTCTGAATATGACGACGTGATCTTCGGTTGCGTGGACACCATTGGCGCGCTGGCTGGCGACATTGCCCGCACTTCCTGGCTGGCTGCGGGCATGCCTTTGAACGTGCCCGGCACCACTATTGACCGCCAGTGCGGATCTTCCCAGCAGGCCATTCACTTTGCGGCGCAGGCCGTGATGAGCGGCACGCAGGACGTGATTCTGGCCGGTGGCGTGCAGACCATGACAGCGATCCCGATCTCCTCGGCCATGCTGGCAGGCCAGCCTCTGGGCTTCACCACGCCGTTTGCCGAGAGCAAGGGCTGGCAGGCACGTTTTGGCAATGCACCGGTCAACCAGTTCTATGCAGCGCAGCGCATTGCTGACCACTGGGGCATTAGCCGTGCAGACATGGAAGTGTTTGCCAAGGAAAGCCATGACCGCGCACTGAAGGCAATTGCCGAAGGCCGTTTTGACCGCGAAATCGTGCCTTTCGGTGACTTCAAGATGGACGAGACCGCGCGTCTTTCCACGCTGGAAAAGATGGCCACGCTGGAGCCGGTGGACCCAACCTATCCGGCCATCACCGCTGCAGTTTCCAGCTCCACCTGCGATGCAGCAGCTGCTGTGCTGGTGGTGTCCGAGGCGGCTCTCAAGCGCTACAACCTCAAGCCCCGTGCCCGTATCCACCACATCAGTGTGCGTGCCGATGACCCCATCTGGCATCTGACCGCACCGATTGCGGCGACGGAATACGCGCTCAAGAAGTCGGGCATGACCATGTCCGATATCGACCTGGTTGAAATCAACGAAGCCTTTGCCTCCGTCGTCATGGCCTGGCTCAAGGAAACTGGTTACGACCACGCCAAGACCAACGTCAACGGCGGCGCCATCGCTCTGGGTCACCCGCTGGGTGCCTCGGGCGCCAAGCTCATGACCACCTTGCTGCATGAGCTGGAGCGCACCGGCGGTCGCTTTGGTCTGCAGACCATGTGCGAAGGCGGTGGTCAGGCCAATGTGACCATCATCGAGCGCCTCTGATACAGGCATGAAGACAGGCACTCGCAAAGTGCCTGTCTCTCGTTGGTGAAACCAGAGTTAGCGGCTTCGCAAGTCATCCAAAAAAATATCAACGGAGACAAAGACATGCAAGACAGCGCGACAGATACAGAACGTAGAACATTTCTCATGGCTGCCGCCACCACGGTTGCGGCCAGCGCTTTGCCAGTTGAGCAGGCCATGGCAAAGACGCAGGCACAGGCACAGGTACAGGGCGCACCTGCAGATGCCATCACCATGGCCGAGCAACTGCGCCGTGGTGACATGACGCCTCTTGAAGCGTTGGATGCGGCCATTGCCCGTGTGGAAGTGCTGCCCAAGCTCAATGCCGTTGTCATCAAGAACTACGAGCAGGCGCGTGAACTGGCCCGCAAGCAATCGGCGCTGAGCGGTGCAGAGCGTAAAAAAGCCTGCGAAACAGCGCCGCTGTGGGGCATGCCCTTTGTGCTCAAGGACCTGGGCGTCAGCATGGCAGGCACCGTCACTTCCAACGGCTGCGGCTTTTTCAAGGATGCGGTGGCCCAGCACGATTCCACCGTGGTGTCGCGTTACAAGGCGGCTGGCCTGAATATTTTTGGCAAGACCGCTGCACCTGAATTTGGCATGACCACGACCACGGAGTCCAAGCTCTATGGCGTTACGCCCAACCCATGGAATAGCAAGCACACCACGGGTGGGTCATCGGGCGGCACGGCGGCTGCGGTGGCTGCGGGCATCTTGCCTGTGGGGCATGCCACAGATGGTGGTGGCTCCATTCGCATTCCGTCCGCGCACTGCGGCCTGTTTGGCCTCAAGCCCAGTCGTGGTCGTGTGCCTGCAGGGCCGGATTCGCTGGATGGCGCAATCGGCCTGTCGGTAGGGCATGTCATCAGCCGCAGCGTGCGCGACAGTGCCTTGCTGCTGGATGTGGGCGCAGGTCCGGAGTTCGGCTCTCGCGTGCGCCCCGGTAGCGATGTGCAGGGCAGCTATCTGAAGGCTTTGAATCAGCCGCCCGAAAAAAAGTTGCGCATTGCCGTCTGGCGCAAGACTTACTTTGGCATTCCCGTGCATGCCGATTGCCTGGCTGCCGTGGACAAGGCTGCCAAGGCCTGTGAGGCCATGGGGCACATTGTTGAAGACGCCATGCCTGATTTGCCCGTGGCCGAGATTTTTGCGGGCATGGGGCCAGGCATGTCGGCAGGCATGCTCAGCGGTGTTGAATACCGCGAAAAGCAACTGGGGCGTGCAGCGCGAGAGGATGAGTTCGAGCCGCTGAACTGGGCTGCGCTGCAGGCGGCCAAAAAAGCTTCGGCACTGGAGCTGTTCCGGGGGCGTGCAGGTTTTGACAAGGCGGGTCAGCTGATCGATGCTTTCCTGAGCAAATACGACCTGATTCTTTCGCCCACGACAGCCGTGCCAGCCCAGTTGCTGGGTGCGCTGCGCCTGGATCAGCCCTATGCCAGCTATGCGGCAGAGGCCATGAACTCTTCGGCGTTCACCTCGCTGTTCAATATCAGTGGCCATCCCGCCATGTCGGTGCCGCTGCACTGGACGGCGGAGAACATTCCCGTGGGCTCGCACTTTGTGGCGCCATTTGGCGCTGAGGGGCGTTTGCTGCGTCTGGCCGCGCAGCTGGAGCAGGCCTTGCCATGGGCCCATCGTATGCCTGACCTGTCGGCTTTCAAGGCCTGAGGAAGGTTTTCGATGTCGAACAGCAATTCCAACAATCATGGCCTGGATCGCCGCGCTTTTGTGATGGGCGCTGGCGCAGTTGCGGCGGGTGCAGCCATCCCCGCAGCTCAGGCTTTGGCAGGCAAAAAGCAGGAGGCAGGCATGGATGTGAAGGTGGACGGCTACGCATGGGCCGAGCAAATTCGTCGTGGCGATGTAACGCCTCTGGAAGCACTGGATGCCGCCATTGGCCGCGTGGAAGCGCTGCCCAAGCTCAATGCCGTGGTGATCAAGGACTACGAGATCGCCCGTACTTTGGCCAAGCAAATGTCTGCTCTGGGGGCTGCAGCCCGCGCTGAAGCCACCGAGAAAGCACCCATGTGGGGCGTTCCCTTTCTGATCAAAGACCTGAATCAGTACATGAAGGGAACGGTCACCACCAACGGCTGCCGTTTCTTCAAGGGCGCTGTTGCCGAATATGACAGCACGCTGGTGGCGCGCTACAAGGCCGCTGGCCTCAATATTTTTGGCAAGACGGCATCGCCCGAGTTTGGCCAGACGCCCACAACAGAGTCTTTGCTCTACGGCAAGTCGCCCAACCCCTGGAACGCAGCCCACACCACGGGTGGCTCATCGGGTGGCGCGGCTTCTGTGGTTGCGGCAGGCATTTTGCCGGTGGCCCATGCCAGCGATGGCGGTGGCTCCATCCGCATTCCCGCTTCGCACTGCGGCCTGTTTGGTCTCAAGCCCAGCCGTGGGCGCCTGCCAGCGGGGCCTGTGAATATGGAAGGCTGGCTGGGGCTATCCATGAACCATGTGATTAGCCGTTCGGTGCGTGACAGTGCGCACTTGCTGGACTTGACGCAGGGCCGTGAACCTGGCTCGCGCTCGGTGCCGCCGCGTGATGTGGAAAGCAGCTATCTGGAGGCGCTGAAGCAGGAGCCGCGCAAACTGAAGATCGCCGTCTGGCCTCGTAACTACTTTGGTATTCCTGTGCATGCCGATTGCCAAGCAGCCGTGGACAAAGCCATCAAGGCCTGCCTGGCACTGGGCCACGAAATCGTGGAAGACATGCCAGAGCTGCCAGTGGCCGATGTGTTCTCTGGCCTGGGCATTGTGACTTCGGTTGGCATGATGGCCACCATTCGTGCCCGCGAAAAACTGCTGGGCCGTGCCGTGCGTCAGGACGAGGTGGAACAGATGGACTGGGTCTATCTGGAAAAAGCCAAGAGCTATACGGCCGAGCAGATGCTGGCTGCGCGCACCAACTTCGATACGGCAGGCCAGATTCTGGACCGCTTCTTCCTGAAGTACGACCTGATTCTGACGCCAGTGATGGCGGTGCCGCCACCGCTGCTGGGCGTGCTGTCGCTCGATCAGCCCTACGAATCGTTTGCGCGTGAGGCTGTCAAGGCTTCGCCCTACACCACACTTTTCAATATGACGGGCCAGCCCGCCATGTCTGTGCCCATGCACTGGACTGCTGACAACCTGCCCATTGGCGCGCACTTTGCCGCGCCCTATGGACGCGAAGGTCGCCTGTTCGGTCTGGCTGCACAGCTGGAGCAAACCGTTCCATGGGCAGACCGCATGCCGGATCTGTCTGTTTTCAAAGCGTAATTTCAAGAAAGCAGGGCTGGCGAGATAGCTGCCCTGCATTGCAAGCAAAAGGGGAAAGAAATGGGTATTTGCAACCAGAGAACCGTCGTCATTACCGGTGCAGGCGGTGGCCTTGGCCGCGCCTATGCGCTGGCCTTCGCGCAAGAAGGTGCAAATGTGGTGGTCAATGACATCCGCGCCGAAGCCGCGCAGGCCGTGGCCGATGAAGTCAAGGCCGCTGGCGGTCAGGCCATTGCCAACACGGGCGACATCACTTCGGTGGCCGGCGCTCAGTCGATTCTGGACGCAACCCTGGCAGCCTTTGGCGATGTGAACGTGATCGTCAACAACGCCGGCGTGCTGCGCGACCGCATGTTCCTGAGCCTGTCAGAAGAAGACTGGGACATGGTCATGCGCGTGCATCTGCGCGGCCACTTCTGCATGGCCAAGGTGTTCGGTGGCTACTGGCGTGACCAGAAGAAGGCAGGCAAGGAAGTGGATGCCCGCATCATCAACACCAGCTCCGGCGCGGGCCTGCAAGGCTCCATCGGCCAGAGCAACTACGCAGCCGCCAAGGCCGGTATTGCTGGCCTGACACTGGTGCAGGCGGCTGAACTGGCCCGCTACGGCATCACCGCCAACTGCCTGGCGCCTGCTGCGCGTACCTCCATGACCGAAGGCGCCATGCCCGATATGGTCAAGAAGCCCGAATCCGGCTTTGACGTGTGGGACCCCATGAACGTGGCTTCCATCGTGGTGTGGCTGGGCAGCGCTCAGTCCAAGCATGTGACGGGCCGCTGCTTTGAAGCCAAGGGCGGCGAGCTGTCCGTGGCCGATGGCTGGTTCACCGGCAAGATCAATGACAAGCAAGGCCGCTGGGAACCTTCCGAGCTGACTGGCGTGGTCGATCAGCTGATTGCCGAAGGCAAGGCTCCCCAGAAGGTTTACGGCACCTGATGCCAACAGCCGGGCGCTGAGAAGGTCAACAGACTCTCGGCCCCGGCTATTTCCCATTTGATGAAGAACTCAGGACGCGAGCCATCATGGATTTAAGTCTGAACGAAGAGCAAAAAATGATCGTCGAAAGCGCGGTCGTGTTTTTGCAGGAAAAAAGCACGACAGCGCAGGTGCGTAAGGTCTCTGAAACAGAAGGCGGTCTGGACCGCGCGCTGTGGCAGGAAGTGGTGGAGATGGGCTGGTGCGGCGTGGCGCTGCCCGAAGCCGCTGGTGGCATGGGCCTGGGTTTGCGTGAGCTGACGCTGCTGCAGGAGCAGATGGGTTACCACCTGGCTTGCGTTCCTTTCTTTGATGCGGTGGTGGCACTCACTCCGCTGTGGAAGGCCCTGAGCCAGACCGAGCAGGGCCTGCCAGTGGTGGAGCGACTGGCACAGTCCGGCCAGATCTGCGTGCTGGGCATGACGGTGCGCGGCGAGCTGCCTGCAGCGGCGACGGTGAAGGTTGAAGGCGCGACAGGCGATCAGTTGGTGCTGAACGGCCAGTGGAGCCAGGTTGGCTCTGGCGCGCATGCCGATGTGTTTTTGCTGCCCGCCACACTGCCTTGCGGATCGCTGGGTTTGCTGGAAGTCAGCGCAAAGGCTGATGGCCTGAACGTGCAGGCGCTGCAGACGATTGATGCCACACGCAGCAGCGCCAACGTGACGGCGACCAATGTGAAGCTGACAGGTGCTGCCGTTCTTATCTATGGCGATGCACTGAGCAAGCTGTGGGCGCAGACCCGCAATGTGGCTGCGATTGGCCTGGCCGCCGAACAGGTGGGCGTGGCTGAGCGTGCGCTGGATCTGGCCGTGGAATACACCAAGGAGCGCCAGCAGTTCGGCAAGGCCGTGGGCAGCTTCCAGGGCGTCAAGCACCGCGCAGCGCAGATGCTGGTGAAGGTGGAGACTGCGCGCTCTGCGGTTTATGCAGCAGCTTTCATAGCGGATACCGCCGGTGAAACAACGGATTTGACCTATTTTGCAGCGCAAGCCCGTACAGATGCTACGGAAGCAGCTCTCTTTTCTACGCGTGAAAGCATTCAACTGCACGGCGGCGTGGGCTTTACCTGGGAGTTTGATCCGCACCTGTTCTTCCGCCGCGCGCAGGCATCCAGCCAGCGCCTGGGAACGGTGGAGCAGTGGCGCGAGCAGATCGCAGCGCGTTTGTTGGATGAGCAGCCAGTGGCGGAGGCAGCATGAACATGCAGGAATCGGAAATCAATGAAGCCTTTCGCGCCGAGGTGCGTGAATGGATGGCCCAGCACCTGACGGGCAAGTTTGCCCCGCTCAAGCACGCAGCGGGTCTGGGCTCGGAAGGCTATGACCCGCAACTGGCCAAGGAGTGGGAGCAGGAGCTGGCCAAGGGCGGCTGGACAGGTCTGGGCTGGGATGTGCAATACGGCGGGCGCAATGCGCCGCTGTCCCAGCAAGTCATCTTCCACGAGGAATATGTGCGCTGCGGCGGCCCCGGCCGTATCGGCCACATTGGCGAGACGCTGCTGGCGCCCACGCTGATGGCCTATGGCACGCCCGAACAAAAGCAGCGCTTTCTGCCCGGTATTCTGGCGGGTACGGACTACTGGGCTCAGGGCTACTCCGAGCCTGGCGCAGGCTCTGACCTGGCCGCAATTCGCACCAAGGCGCGCCGCGATGAGGCGACAGGCGAGTGGGTGATTGACGGCCAGAAGGTCTGGACATCATGGGCCCATGAATCCGAATGGATATTTGTGGTGGCCCGTACCGAAGAGGGCAGCACACGCCACTCGGGCCTGAGCCTGCTGCTGGTGCCCATCAACCAGCCCGGCGTGGAAGTGCGCGCCATCCGCCAGATCACCGGCGGCTCGGAATTCAACGAAGTCTTCTTCGATGGCGCCCGCACCGATGGCGCGCTGCACCTGGGCCCTGTGGGCGATGGCTGGAAAGTGGCCATGTACTTGCTGGGCTGCGAGCGCGGTGCCTCAACACTGGGCCAGCAGGCGCATTTCCGCCACGAACTGGATCTGATCATCGACCTGGCCAAGCGCAATGGCGCGGCCCGTGACCCGCTGCTGCGCCAGCGTCTGGCCAAGGCCGACATGGGCTTGCAGACCCTGCGTGCCCATGCCCTGCGCTCCAGCGATGAAAACACGCCGTTCCGTGTGGCCTCGGTTTCCAAGTACGCATGGTCCAACTGGCACCGCGATCTGGGCGAACTGGCGATGGACGTGCTGGGAGAGCAGGGCGAGCTGGCCCTGAATGATCCGGCGCTGCGTCCCCTGCAGCAGCTCTGGCTGGTCAGCCGTGCCGACACGATCTACGCAGGCACCAACGAGATTCAGATGAACCTCATGGCCGAGCGCGCCCTGGGCATGCCACGCTAAATTGCTGCGCTGCAGCAAGTTATTGAAAAAGCCGCCAGCCGTTCCGGGCTGGCGGCTTTTTCTTCGGGTAAATACGAGGTTTTGAGTGGCTTTGTTATTGATCTGGTTGCAAGTGCACACTCTTTTGCAATGTGAATGCAGCCAATGATTGTCTGTAGATTGGTGCTCTGAATCGGGGAGTTTCAAGCGGCAGAAATGTCAAGTTAACGACATTAGGGAATGACCTATCGTCCAAAGTGACGATGTTGCAGCGCAATGCGAAAGAGATGATGAGGTCAATCACCTTTATTTACTACAAATGACTAGCGCTCCTTCCTACGTTGCCCCCCACGGTCTGCTGAAAGATAAAACTGTGCTTGTTACCGCCGCCGCCGGCGCCGGTATTGGCTTCTCTGCTGCAAAACGTGCAGCAGAAGAGGGCTGCAAGGCCTTGTTCGTTTCCGATGTGCATGAGCGCCGCCTGGCCGAAGCCGTCGAGCAGATCAAGAAGGACACGGGCCTGACGCAGGTCTTCGGGAAACTCTGCGATGTGAGCAAGGAAGAGCAGGTTCAGGCCCTGATTTCCGAAGCCGACCAGACCATGGGCGGTATCGATGTGCTGATTAACAACGCAGGCCTGGGCACCAGCTGCAAGGTTGTTGACATGAGCGACGACGAATGGGGCAAGGTCATTGACATTACCCTGACCGGCACTTTCCGCATGACGCGCGCTGCGCTCAAGGTCATGCAGCCACGCGGCAAGGGCGTGATCGTCAACAACGCCTCTGTGCTGGGCTGGCGCGCTCAGACCGAGCAGGCCCACTACGCCGCAGCCAAGGCGGGCGTGATGGCTTTCACACGCTGCTCCGCACTGGAAGCGGCTGAATTCGGCATTCGCATCAATGCGGTGGCACCTTCCATCGCCATCCACGCCTTCCTCAAGAAGTCGGCTTCTGAAGAGTTGCTGGCCAAGCTGTCTGAAAAAGAAGCGTTTGGCCGCGGTGCAGAGCCTTGGGAAGTTGCGAACGTCATGATTTTCCTGGCCAGCGACTACTCCTCGTACATGACGGGTGAGGTGGTGTCCGTCAGCTCGCAAAGGGCTTGATTCATGAGCGCCGTTGCAGAAAAAGTGCTGTTTGACTCTGCCGCTTCGGTGCTGGCCTCGGTGGGCCGCCAGCTGGGCGAGACGCAGTGGATGCAGATCAGCCAGGAGCGCATCAACCAGTTTGCTGACGCCACCGGCGATCACCAGTGGATTCATGTGGACCCCGAGCAGGCCAAGAGCGGTCCCTTCGGCGCCTGCGTGGCCCATGGCTACCTGACGCTGTCGCTGGCCAATCTGTTTCTGCCCCAGCTTGTGGCCTATGACGGCCTGAAGATGGGCGTGAACTATGGATGCGACAAAGTGCGCTTCCCATCCCCTGTTCTGGTGAATTCCTGGATTCGCGGCAGTGGCGAAGTGGTGGCAGCCACCGCGATTGGCGACAACGGTGTTCAGGTCACGATCCGCATCACGGTGCAGGTTCGGGATCAGGATAAACCCGGCTGTGTGGTCGAAACCATCAGCAGACTGTTTTTTCAGTGAAAAAATAGCATCTTTACCAAATGTCATTAAGTTGACGTTTGGTAGGTAAGACGAGGGACGAGCCGCCAAAAGAGTGGCCGACCTCAAAAGGCAACCCTCCGGTTGCCAAAGGCGCGACGAACAGCAGTTAGCAGGAGACAGAGATATGAAAGACGCAGTCATCGTTTCGACGGCACGTACCCCCATCGGCAAGGCTTACCGCGGTGCATTCAATGACACCGAAGCTCCGGTGCTGGGCGGGCATGTCATTCGTGCCGCACTGAACAAGGCCAACGTGGCCGGCGCCGATGTGGATGATGTGATTCTGGGCATCGCCGCCCAGCAAGGCACGCAAGGCTACAACCTGGGCCGTCTGTGCGGCTACACCGCTGGTCTGCCCGAATCCGTGGGCGGCATGGTGATCGACCGCATGTGCGCTTCCGGCCTGATGAGCATTGCCACGGCCGCCAAGGGTGTCATGACTGGTGAGATGAATATTGCCGTGGCCGGTGGCCTGGAATCCATCTCCCTGGTGCAGAACAAGTACAAGAACGCACATCGCGCTCAGTCCAAGGCGGTGCTGGCTGCAGAGCCCACGGCTTATATCCAGATGATTGAGACGGCCGAGCTGGTCAGCCAGCGCTATGGCATCAGCCGCGAAGCCCAGGATGAGTACTCGCTGCGCAGCCAGCAGCGCGTGGCCGCCGCTCAGGCCAAGGGTCTGTTCGACGACGAAATCGTGCCCTTGACCACGAGCAAGCAACTGTTCGACAAGGAAGGCAATGTCACCGGCAGCGAAGAAGTCACGCTGACCCGCGACGAAGGCAACCGCGCCGACACCACGCTGGAAAGCCTGGCCAAGCTCAAGCCCGTCTGGAAAAACGGCCAGTGGGTGCCAGAAGGCCAGTTCATTACCGCAGGCAATGCCTCGCAGCTGTCTGACGGTGCCAGCGCCTGTGTGGTGATGAGCGCTGACGAAGCTCGCGCCCGGGGTCTGGCGCCTTTGGGCACCTACCGCGGCGTGGCCGTGGCAGGCTGCCGCGCCGATGAAATGGGTATCGGTCCTGTGTACGCCATCCCCAAGCTGCTCAAGCAGCATGGCCTGACCGTGGGTGATATCGGCTTGTGGGAAATCAACGAGGCTTTTGCCTGCCAGGTGATTTACAGTCGCGATCAGATGGGTATTCCCGATGATCGATTGAACGTGAACGGTGGTGCCATCTCTATTGGTCACCCCTTCGGCATGTCCGGTGCGCGTCTGGTGGGTCACGCCCTGCTGGAAGGCCGCCGCCGCGGTGTGCGTTTTGTGGTGGTGAGCATGTGTATTGGCGGCGGCATGGGTGCTGCTGGCTTGTTTGAGCTGAACTGATCTGTCTGAAATCGATTTTCAACGAGGAGTTGAACATGATGGACAGCGCTTTTGCCAAGATGGGTTTCTCCACCTACACACCAAGCTCTATTGCTTGTGTGCTGAAGGATGTGCCCATATTCGATACTCCTGCACCCGTGCGTGTGGCGGCGGATGCTCCGCTGGTCAGCGCAGAGCAGTTCAGCCACCTCATCAGCTTGCTGTATGAGGCGGCTCTGGATCCAGAGAGCTGGAAGCCTTTTCTCGAAGCGCTGCGCACGCAGCTGGGCGGCAACTATGCCTCTCTGATCGTGCGCCCGGGTACGGCCGATGATGGTGGTTTGATCGTCTCCGTAGCGGGTGACCGCCGCGATCTGATACCCAACTGCCCTCAGATCAGCATGAGCCCTTTCCGCAGCATGCCGACCGACCGCATCGTCACCCTGGGTGATGTGATGCCCGAGTCGGAATGGCGAGCTTCGAGCTACTACAAGGACTGGTGCAAGGAGATGCAGGTCTTCCATGTGATGGCCGCCGACATCGTGACCAAGGACAGCTGTGTTTATGGTCTGCGTATCACGCGTCCCGAAGGAAGTCCCGCGTTCACCAAGCAGGAGCGTGCCTTTGGCTCCATGATGCTGCCGCACATCAAGCGGGCGCTGAACCTGCACCTGTCGGTCAATCAGGATAGACAGGTCATCTCGCTGTACAGCAAGGCTACGGCCCAGCTGATGGTGGGTGTGGTCATCCTCGACCAGAACGGCGCTGTGCTGGAATGTAACCCGGCAGCGGCCAGCATTCTGGACATGCAGGATGGCCTGAAGATCTCCGGCGGCATGCTGGAAGCCAACTACGCCAACGACAACCGCAAGCTGCAGCGCCTGATCAAGGACGCGCTGATGCACACCCAGGTCTCGCGTCTGTCCATGACCGAAGGCATGTCGGTGAGCCGTCAGTCCGGCCAGCTCAACTGGGGTGTGGTGGTGCAGAGCATCTCCCCAGACGAGTGGACCGAAGGCAAGCAGCGCCCCAGCGTCGCGGTCTTTGTGCGCGACACCGGCGGCAAGGCTGACCCACCCGTGAAGCTGGCCCAGCAGCTGTTCCAGCTGACACCGGCCGAGACTTCGCTGGCGATTCAGCTGGCCAACGGCCTGTCGCTGGAAGAGGCTGCCGAGGCGCTCAACATCCGTCGCAACACGGCCCGGGCCCATCTGCGCTCCATCTTCTCCAAGACGGGCGTGCGCCGCCAGACTGAGCTGGTGCGCATTTTCCTCAACAGCGTGGCCTGGCTGGGGAACAAGTAAACGGTTGGTGGAACGACCTTAAAAAACGGGCTTCGGCCCGTTTTTTTATGCTTGCGGTGGAAGTTGCAATCGGCGGTTAAGCCTGCAGCCGCATGGACTGATTGGCCGCAGACGTACTGGTGCGCGGACGGACGGTGCTGCGTGCCAGGGCTTTGCGTTTTCGGGGTCTGCGGTAAGAGGCCGTGTTGCTGCAGGTTTCAAGCGCATCGCCCAGCAGCTCAAGCGGCTTGGGGCCGATGACGTGAAGGGCCGGTGGATCTTCCGGGTCATAGATGAAGTAGTGAACGCGCAGATAGTCGTGCTTGGAGGCCACTTCGGCGTACAGGCCGAACTCTGCGGCGTACTTCTGCAGGTCTTCGGCCCATTGCTTGAGCTGCTTCAGATCGGTCTTGAGCAGCGCTCCCTTGCGGCCATTTACTACCATCTCGTGCAAAGACTCAGGGAGATGGGGCAGTTGCTCCAGCAGCACACGCCCACAGACTCTTCTGATGCACTCTCTTTTACTTAGCTTGCGTCTCATCCGCCCCTCTGAACTTCTTCGGCCATGCATGAATTGCGAAGAATACCCTCACTTGAGGCAGCTGAAGCGCTGAATGAGCGTGGCTTTGGTGGTTGGATAAGGGCAGTTTTTCACGCTGTTTCAACTTGAGGCTGCCGCTCCGTCTCAATGGATATTGTCTAGGTGCTCATAAATCAGTAGCTGCCAGCGCATGATATTCATAGAGTTGAGATCGAATTGATCTCAAACTCAGTCAATACAGGCGCTGGCAGCTCCGTTTTGAGTACCGCACGGAAGCGCTCTATCAGGCGCAAGCCCCGGCTTCACGCAGCGCGGCAATATCGCTGGCCGCATAGCCCAGCGATGCCAGCACGGCATCGGTGTCCTGACCAATCTTGGTGCCTTGTTCGGGCTGGCGCGCAGGCGTGCGCGAAAAGCGCGGTGCGGGGGCGGGCTGGCGATGGGTTTTGCCATCCACTTCTAGGTCCACAAACATCTGGCGCTGGGCATTGTGCGGGTGGCTGGGCGCATCGGCCAGGCTCAGCACGGGTGCAAAGCAGACATCGCTAGCCTCCAGCTCCTCGCACCACTGTGCCTGTGTCTTGCCGCGCACCACTTCGGCCACGCGGGTCTTGAGTGCGGGCCAGTCGCTGGTCTTGTACTGGCGTTTTGGGTCGGCGTCGGTCAATCCCAGTTTTTGCAGCAGCAGGGCATAGAACTGCGGCTCGATCGCGCCCAGCGTGATGTGCTTGCCATCGGCACATTCAAACACTTCATAGAACGGCGATGTGTTCAGGAAGTGGTTGTGCGCCGGGTCATCCTGCCAGTAGCCCATGCCGCTGCGCATCTGGTGAATCAGGCCGCTCATGGCAGCCACGCCATCAATCATGGCGGCGTCCACCACCTGGCCATTGCCTGATTTTTGCGCTTCAAAAATGGCGCATAGGATGCCGAAAAGCAGAAACATGCCGCCGCCCGCCATGTCGCCCACGATGGTGGGCGGCAGCACGGGTGCCTGGCCAGGGCGCATGGAGGTGGCCATCACGCCGGTCAGCGCCACGTAGTTGATATCGTGGCCCGCAGCCTGAGCCAGCGGCCCGGTCTGTCCCCAGCCGGTTACGCGGCCAAAGACCAGGCGCGGTGCGCGTTTTGCCACTTCTTCGGGGCCAAAGCCCAGGCGCTCCATCACGCCAGGGCGAAAGCCTTCGATCAGCGCGTCGGCAGATTCCAGCAGCTTCCAGGCAGCAGCGCGGCCTGCGTCGGATTTGAGATCGAGCGCGATGGACTTCTTGCCCCGGTTCTGCGCCATGCGGGGGTAGTGCGATGCAGCGGCATGGTCGGCGCTGCGCTCGACCAGAATCACCTCGGCACCCATATCGGCCAGCATCATGCCGGCAAAGGGTGCGGGGCCGATGCCTGCAAATTCAATAACGCGCAGACCGGCCAGTGGGCCCGGGCTTTTGCCGCTGTTTTCGTGGTTCATGAGGTCTCCTTTTGTTGTGTAAGCGGTTTATCTTGCGATGCTCAACGCATTTGACCCCGTCCATTTGGAGTATGTCCCTCAGGTCGGGGGCCTGAACACTGTGGTCTTTCTATGATTTTGGGGAGACATAAGAATGTTCAAACTGGATGGAAAAGTGGCCCTGGTCAGCGGCGCCGGGCGCGGCATGGGTTTTGGTATTGCACAGGCGCTGGCCACGCAGGGCGCGCATGTGGTGGTCAACGACTTTCACCTGGACCGCGCCGAAAGCGCAGCGCGCCAGTTGCAGGAAATGGGCTTCAAGGCATCGGCTCAGGCGGCCGACCTGACAGACCGCGCCGCCATCTTCGCCATGGTCGATCGCGTCAAGGCCGAAGTGGGCACTGTCGATATCTTTGTGCACAACGCTGGCATCCCCGCTCAGGGCTGGGGCTACACACCGTTTCTGCAGTCGCCTGAATCTGAATGGAATGCATGGCTGCAGCTGAATCTGCACGGCCTGATGCACGCCTGCCAGGCCATGCTGCCCGCCATGCAGGAAAAGGGCTGGGGCCGCATCGTGGCGATCAACTCTGACGCCGCACGTACGGCCACCGGCATGGGCCTGTGCGCCTATGGCGCGGCCAAGGCGGCGGCCATTGGCTTTATCCGCAATCTGTCGGGCGAAGTGGGCCCGCATGGCGTGACGGCGAACGCGCTGTCGCTGGGCACCATGAACAACTGGGAAGGCTCGGAGAAGATTGCCAAGCGCGGCACTTCCGTGGGCCGTGCTGGCTCGCCTCAGGACGTGGGGGCTGCAGTGACTTATCTGGCGTCGGTGGAGGCCGAATGGGTCAACGGTCAGGTGCTGCCAGTCAACGGCGGGGGCGTGGTTTCCTGAGGCCGTAAAAGCGCTTTTCAGATACCCTCAAAAAGCCTTCCAGTTTTGCAAAAGCTGGAGGGCTTTTTTGCGTTTTAACGCTGCAATTCGTGCACCAAAACCTTGCCCGCACATCCACTAACGCTCAATTTCTAAGTGCAAACCCTGTGCTTTCGAAATTGATAGCGCCTTGCGCATGTTTTTTGGGCGTTTGAAGGCCTTTTTCTCATAGTCTGCCCCTAGTCTGAATCAGGTAGGTTTGCGCAAAAACCGTATGGCAACCTGAAAAAGAACTCGACAACTAGCGATGTGAGGAAAGCAGATGGAGGCATTGATCTTTGACCATGTCCGCACCCCCCGGGGTAAGGGCAAACCGGATGGCGCTTTGCATGAGGTGACACCGGTGTGGCTGGCAGCCCAGCCGCTGGTGGCACTGCGTGAGCGCAACCAGCTCGACACCAGCATGGTGGACGACGTCGTCATGGGCTGCGTGGTGCCCGTGGGCGAGCAGGGCGGCAACGTGGGTCGTATGGCCGTGCTGCAGGCAGACTATGCGCAGACCGTGGCCGGTGTGCAGCTTAACCGCTACTGCGGCTCGGGCCTGGAAGCGGTGAGCTTTGCCGCCGCCAAGGTCATGTCCGGCCAGGCCGATATGACGATTGGCGCCGGTGTGGAGATGATGTCCCGTGTGCCCATGGGTTCGGACGGCGGTGCCTGGGCGCAAGACCCGCAGGTCGCCAACAAGACCTATTTCGTCATGCAGGGCATCTCGGCTGACTTGCTGGCATCGCTGCGCGGCCATAGTCGCCATGATCTGGATGCCTACTCGGCCGAAAGCCACCGCCGTGCGGCACAGGCCTGGGGCGAAGGGCGTTTTGCCAAATCCGTGGTGCCGGTCAAAGACTTTCTGGGCATGACGCTACTGGAAAAGGACGAAACCATTCGTCCCGAAACTACGGTCGATTCGCTGGGCGCACTCAAGCCCGCGTTCACCGAAATGGGCCAGAAATACGGCTACGACAGCGTGGCGCTGCAGCGCTATCCGCAGGTTGAGCAGATTCACCACCATCACCATGCTGGCAATAGCTCCGGCATTGTGGATGGTGCGGCGGCGGTGCTCATTGGCACGGCAGAAGCTGGCGCCAAGCAGGGCATGAAGCCCCGTGCCCGCATTCGCAGCTTTGCCAGCATTGGCTCTGAGCCCACGCTGATGCTGGACGGCCCGGCCCATGCAGCCCGCAAGGCGCTGGCGCGTGCCCAAATGCAGGCTTCGGACATTGATCTGTGGGAGCTGAACGAGGCCTTTGCCACCGTGGTGCTGACCATGATGGAAGAGCTGAACATTCCCCATGACCGCATGAACGTCAACGGCGGCGCCATTGCCATGGGCCATCCGCTGGGGGCCACGGGCGCCATGATTATCGGCACCGTGCTGGATGAGCTGGAGCGCACGGGCAAGCGCACCGCGCTGATCAGCCTGTGTGTGGCTGCGGGCATGGGCTCGGCCATGATCATCGAACGCGTGTGAGACAGGGAGCAATAACAATGACAACAGAGATCATTCGCTACGCCGTGGATGCCGACGGCATCGCCACGCTGACGTTGGACTATCCCGGCAAGACCATGAACGTGATCGACCAGGCTTTCATGGACAACCTGGAAGTCTGCATAGCGCGTATCCAGAGCGACGAACAGGTGCGCGGCGCCATCATCACTTCGGGCAAGGACAGCTTTGTGGCTGGCGCTGACCTGATGGGCATGGAAGCCAACATCGATGCCATGGCCGATCTGCCCGTGGCCGAGTTGTTCGAATCCTGCGCTTCGCTGTCCAAGCTGCTGCGCAAGCTGGAGACGGTGGGCAAGCCGCTAGTCGCTGCGATTAACGGCATGGCGCTGGGCGGTGGCTACGAAATCTGCCTGGCCTGCCATCACCGCATTGCGGCCGATGCGCCCTCGGTCATGGTCGGCCTGCCAGAAGCGCAAGTCGGCTTGCTGCCCGGCGCGGGCGGCACGCAGCGTCTGCCGCGCATGATCGGCATTCTGGCGGCCATGCCTTTCCTGATGGAAGGCAAGCAACTGCAGGCGGTGAAGGCCAAGGAAGCTGGTCTGGTCAACGAAGTGGTAGCGCCCGAGCAATTGCTGAGCGCCGCCAAGGCCTGGCTGCTGGCCAACCCCACAGCCCAGCAGCCATGGGATGTGAAAGGCTTTCGCATTCCCGGCGGCGGCCCGCTGGACCCGCGTGTGGCTCCGGCTTTCGTGGTGGGCAACACCATGCTGCAGGCCAAGACCTATCACAACATGCCAGCGCCGCTGTGCATTCAAAGCTGCATCTACGAAGGCTGCCAGCTGCCCATCGACAAGGGCTTGCGCATCGAGAGCAAGTACATGTCCGTGCTCTCGCGCAGCCCCGTGGCGCGCGGCATGATTCGCACGCTGTTCGTCAACAAGACCAAGGCCGAAAAAGGCATGCACCGCCCCGCAGGCTTTGAGCCGTTCAAGTGCCGCAAGCTGGGCATGATCGGCGCGGGCATGATGGGTGCAGGCATTGCACTGGTGGCGGCGCAGCGCGGCATTGACGTGGTGCTGATTGACCGCGAGCAGGCCGCAGCCGAGAAAGGCAAGCAGTACTCCGAAAAAGTGCTGGCCAAGCTGGTGGACAAGGGCCGCCAGACCCGTGAGAAGGCCGATGCCATCCTTGCCCGCATCACACCCAGCACCGACTACGAGCTGCTGCGTGATGCCGACATGGTGGTTGAAGCCGTGTTTGAAGACCGCGCCATCAAGGCTGAGGTGACCAAGAAGCTGGACGCCGTGCTGCCTGCCAGCTGCGTGCTGGCCAGCAATACCTCGGCCCTGCCCATCAGCCTGCTGGCCCAGGCAAGCGAGCGGCCTGATCGCTTTATCGGCCTGCATTTCTTCTCGCCTGCCGACAAGATGCCACTGGTAGAAGTCATTCGCGGCAAGCAGACTTCGGATGCCACGCTGGCGCAGGCGCTGGACTTTATTGCCCAGCTCAAGAAGACGCCCATCGTCGTCAACGACAAGCGCGGCTTTTTCACCAGCCGCTTCATCGGTGCATTTGTCGATGACGCCATCGGCATGGTGGCCGAGGGCATTGCCCCCGCGCTGATCGAGAACTGTGCCAAGCATGCAGGCATGCCCGTGGGGCCGCTGGCCATTACCGATGAGCTGTCCATTGACCTGTCCAAGCACGCTGGTGAGTCGCAGGCCAAGGAGTTCCCTGATGAATACAAGCAGGGCCGCTCGGTCGCCATCATCAACAAGCTGTTTGATCTGGGGCGACTGGGCCGCAAGGTGGGCAAGGGCTTTTACGACTACGAAGAAAGCGGCAAGCGCCTCTGGCCCGGTCTGGCCGAACAGTACCCGCTGAAAAGCCAGCAGCCCAGCGCGCACGATCTCAAGCAGCGCATTCTGTATGTGCAGGCCGTGGAAGGCGCACGCGCCATGGAGGAAGGCGTGTTGCTGGCACCTGCCGATGGCGATATCGGCTCGATTCTGGGTGTGGGCTTTCCGGCCTATACCGGCGGCCCGTTCTGCTTTATCGATGGTGTAGGCCTGCCGCAGTTTGTGGCCGAGGCTGATCGCCTGGCCGATCTGTTTGGTGAGCAACTGCGCCCACCACAGCTGCTGCGTGATATGGCGGCCAAAGGCCAGACCTTCTACGGAAAAACGGCAAGAGCCTGATCCGGTGCTGAGCACGGGTGGGCGGGCGCGTTCACCCGTGATGCAACTCAGCGCAATCACTCATCCAATAACAAATCAATGCATGGAGACAAGCCATGGATGAAGTCTTTGATTACATCGTCATCGGCGCTGGTTCGTCCGGCGGTACCCTGGCAGCTCGCCTGAGCGAGAGCGGGAAACACAAGGTTTTGCTGCTGGAAGGCGGAGCCAGCCACAAGGATTTGCTGGTTTCCATGCCATCGGGCTGGGGCCAGATGATCAACAGCCCCAAATATTCCTGGGGCCATGAAACCGAGCCTGAGCAGTACGGCGCCAACCGCCGCATCAGCCTGCCGCGTGGCAAGCGGCTGGGTGGCTCGTCGTCCATCAACGGCATGATTTATGTGCGCGGCGATCGCGCTGATTTTGATAGCTGGGCAGCCCACGGCGCCAAGGGCTGGAGCTATGAAGAGCTGCTGCCGCACTTTGTGCGCACCGAAGACCAGCAGCGCAGTGAAGAAGAATTCACCAAGCCCTGGCATGGCCGGGGCGGGCCGCTGACGGCCAATAATCTGCACAACCCGCACCCGGTGTCTCTGGCCATGGTCAAGGCTGCGATTCAGGCGGGCATGCCGGCATGCAAGGATTTCAACAACGGCCACCCGGCCGGTGCAGGGCTGTTTCAGGTCAACCTCAAGAATGGCCAGCGTTCATCGGTTGCCAGGAATGCGATTGAGCCAGCCATGCAGCGCCGAAACCTGGATGTGCGCATACAGGTTCTGGTCACCCGCATCGGCATTGAGGCCCAGCGTGCCCGCACCGTGAACTGGAAGGACAAGGCGGGCGGCAGCCACAGCGCCCGTGCCAACAAGGAGATTTTGCTGTGCGCCGGTGCGCTGCAGTCGCCGCAGTTACTGATGCTCTCTGGTATCGGCCCGGCGCAGCATCTGCGCGAGATGGGCATTGACGTCAAGGTCGATCTGCCCGGTGTGGGCGCCAATCTTCAAGACCATGCCATCGTGCCCATGTCCTGGCGCATGAAGGCCGACACGCCCAGCCTCAACAAGTCGCTGCGCGGTATGGGGATTGCCGGGTCGCTGCTCAAGTACCTGTTGACCAAGCAGGGCGCCATGGCCATGCCTGCGTCTGAATTTGCGGCATGGTTCAGCAGCGATTCCAGCCTGCCCTACAACGATATCCAGATTCATGGCCTGCCCGTGACTGGCGATATCGAGGGCTATATGCAAAGCGGCAAGAACTACCGCACCGAAGCTTTCCCAGGCATGACCATGGCTCCCTATCAGGTGCGGCCTTATTCGCGCGGGCAGTTGAAGCTCAAGAGCTCCAACCCCGAAGAACTGGCCAGCATCCGCATGAATTTTCTGCACGACGAACGCGACCGCAAGGCGCTGCTGTATGGCGTGCGCATGGCCAGCAAGATTGCCCAGCAACCAGCGCTGGCGCATCTGGTGGAAGCGCAGACCCGGCCTGGCCCGAATCTGCAAAGCGACGACGAACTGCTGGACTGGATTGGCATGTACATGGGCTCAGGCCACCACGCCAGCGGCAGCTGCCGCATGGGCGATGCGATGGACCCGTTGACGGTTGTCACGCCCGATCTCAAGGTCAAAGGCGTGGAAGGCCTGCGCGTGATCGATGCCTCGGTCATGCCGCATTTGGTGTCGGGCAATACGAATGCGGCCTCGGTTGTGATCGGGGACAAGGGGGCAGACCTGGTGCTGGACGTGAAAGCACAGGCGGCCCAGCAATGGAATGTGGCAGGGGTGATGCCCGCGGCAGCCGGGGCGCAGCGCTCTGAAGTGGCCGCCTGAGCTGAACTTGAGCTTTAAAGAATCTGAGGAGACAAAACAATGAATTTCGATTTCAGTGATGACCAGAATGCCTTGCGCAACGAGATACGCAAATTCCTGAGCAAGGAATCGCCGCTGACCAAGGCGCGCGCCTTACTGGAAGGTGAGGGCTGCTACGACCAGGGCGTGTGGAGCGGCATGGCTCAGCTGGGCGTGACGGGGCTGATGCTGCCCGAAGACTGCGGCGGCATCGGATTGGGCGCGATGGAGATGTGCGTGGTGGCCGAGGAAGTGGGCCGCCAGCTCAGCCCTGTGCCACTGGCATCTACCATGTATCTGGCGGTGCAGGCCTTGCTGCTATCAACGCAAGAGCACTCTGCGCAACGCCAGCAATGGCTGCTGCCGGTTTCTGGTGGAAGCATTGGCTGCCTGGCCGCTGCGACGGATGGTGCAAAGCCGCTGGCTGATCTGCCGCTGTTTGATGGCCAAACCTTGACCGGTGAATGCCCGCTGGTGGCCGATGGCCTGGCCGCGCAATGGGGTGTGGCGCTGGCGCGCAATGCCCAAGGCAATGAAGTGCTGGTGGCTTTCAAGGCTGACGACACCGTGCAGCGCAAGGCACTCAAAACGCTGGACCCTTCCAAGCCCTATGCGGCGCTGAGCTTTGCCCGCACGAGTGCCGAATTGCTGGACGGCACACGCAGTGCAGCCGATGTACTAGCCCGCGTGCGCAACCGCGCAGCCGTGCTGCTGGCTTTTGAACAACTGGGTGCGGCCGATGCAGCGCTGGAAATGGCGAGCAGCTATGCCAAGGAGCGCAAGGCCTTTGGCCGTGCCATCGGCTCCTATCAGGGCATCAAGCACAAGCTGGCCAATCTCTATACCGGCAACCAGCTGGCACGTGCCCATTGCTACTACGGTGCCTGGGCGCTGACCGCAGATATGGATGCGGCGGACGGTACAGCAGAATTGGCGGGGGCAGCTGCAGCAGCGCGGGTGAGCAGCACGCAGGCCTTGTCGAATGCAGCGCAGGAAAACCTGCACACCCATGGTGGCATGGGCTACACATGGGAACTGGACTGCCATCTGTTCTATCGCCGTGCTCGCCAGCAGGCCGTAGAGCTGGGCAATATCCACGCTTGGCGCGAGCAGGTCGCAGCCGAGCTGCAAAAGCGTCTGGACCAGCCTGCTGTGGCTGCAGTTGCCAAGAGCGCTGCTGGCGCAGACACTCAGTCCATGGACTTTGAAGACACGCCCGAAGAAGCCGCCTTCCGCGCCGAATGCCAGGCCTGGCTGCAGGCCAATGCCCAGCCCAAGCTCAGCGCTGACGACTATTACGGCCGTGACATGACGGCAGAGCAGCGCATGAACGATGCCCGGCGCTGGCAGGGCAAGAAGGCGGCTGCTGGCTTTGGCGCCATCACATGGCCCAAGGTGCTGGGTGGTCGTGGCGGCACGCCCATGCAGGAGCTGATCTGGCGTCAGGAAGAGGGCAAGTTCAAAGTGCCCACCGGCATGTTCAATGTGAGCCTGGGCATGGTGCTGCCATCGGTCATGGCCCATGCCAGCCCTGAAGTGCTGGGCCAGCATGTGGCGCCTGCACTGGGCGGCAAAAACCTGTGGTGCCAGCTGCTGAGCGAGCCGGGCGCAGGGTCTGATCTGGGCATGGTGCGCACCCGGGCCGAGCGCGCCACCGATGGGCGCGAAGGCTGGATCATCAATGGTCAGAAGGTCTGGACTTCGCTGGCGCAGTTTGCGCAGTTCGGTCTGGTGCTGACGCGCACCAACCCGCAGGCCAGCAAGTTTGAGGGCTTGAGCACCTTCTATCTGGATATGAAGACGCCGGGCATCACCGTGCGCCCCATCCGTCAGGCCGGTGGTGAGTCGGAGTTCAATGAGGTTTTCTTCGAGGACGTTTTTGTGCCCGACAGCCAGCTGGTGGGCAAGCTGGGCGGGGGCTGGAAGGTCACGCTCACCGGCCTGATGTCCGAGCGCCTGGCCATTGGCGGTGTGATGCCCGCCGAGCTGTGGCGCACCACGGCAGGCCTGCTGGCCGACTATGACTTTGAAGGCAAGCCCGCGCTGCAGGACGGACGCATGCGCGAGCGCTGGGCCGATCTGTATCTGAAAGAGCAGGCTTTGTGGCTGCTGCAATGCCGTGCGCTGACGGCGCTGAGCAAGGGCCGCCAGCCTGGCCCGGAAATGAGCGGCGCCAAAAACGTGGCGGCCGCAGCGCTGCAGTCGTTCAGCTATTTCGCCATCGACCTGCTGGGCGAGCGCGGCGTGCTGGCGGCCAGCGAACTGGGCGAGCGCTTTGCCATGGTTGAGCGGCTGTGGTTTGGCGCTGCCGGCATGCGCATTGCGGGGGGCACCGATGAGGTGGTGCTCAACAGCATTGGCGAGCGTGTGCTGGGCCTGGCCCCGGAGCCTCGGGCTGACAAGGATGTGCCTTTTAGCGAACTGGTTGCCTAGTGACTTGGCGCGGCGCACCCTCGCAAGGTTCACGCAAAGTTCACACATAGCGAGAGTGTGCCGCGCTCTTTTTGGTAGAGCGTGCGAAGTTTCGATAAAGCGTGGCGGAGATCACGTCTTTTCAGGAGACAGGAAATGAGTGCATCTGCAACGGCCTCGGTGCCGCAAGCGGCTTCGGCCAGTTCCAGACCGGCAAGCAATGTGACAGGGTGGCGGCGCCACTATCTGTTGCTGGTGCTGCTGCTGGTCTATGGCATGAGCATGATTGATCGACAGATCATGGGCGTGCTGATCGAGCCCATCAAAAAGGAGATGGGGGTTTCCGACAGCGCCATGGGCCTGCTCACAGGGTTGGCTTTTGCATTGTTCTACAGCATTCTGGCTGTGCCGTTTGGCCGCTTTGCAGACCGCACCAACCGCCGCAATCTGATTGCCTGGTGCTGCGGCGGCTGGAGTATTGCCACGGGTCTGTGTGGCATGGCCGTGGGCTTCTGGAGCCTGACGGCGGCGCGTGTGGGTGTGGCGGTGGGAGAGGCTGGCAGCACAGCGGCATCAACCACCATGATTGCCGACGTCTATCCGCCAGAGCAGCGCAGCCGCGCCATGAGCGTGTTCAGCCTTGGCCCGCATCTGGGCTCGCTGGTGGGGCTGGGTGTGGGGGCCTGGATTGCCCAGCACTATGGCTGGCGTGCAGCGTTCCTGTGGCTGGCTGTGCCCGGTGTGGTGATTGCACTGGTGCTGCGCCTGACCTGCCGCGAACCCATACGTGGTGCGCAGGAAGCGCGGCCCGTGACAGCGGCGGTGGCTGAGAAATTCAGCGAGGCCATGGCTGTGCTGCTGGGCAACAAGGCTTTTGTCAGGCTGGCGCTGGCCAGCATGTTGATGGCTTTTGCGGGCTATGCGATTGGCATGTGGAACACCGCGTTTCTGGTGCGCTCGCACGGCCTGCAGCTCAAGGATGCGGGCGCCATCATGGGCTTCATCGGCGGCCCGGCGGCCATTGCCGGGGCTTTGCTTAGCGGCTGGGTGACAGATGTGATGGCCAGGCGCGACTCGCGCTGGCAAGTGGGTGTGCCGCTGCTGGGAACGCTGATTTCAGTGCCACTGGGCATTGCGTTCTATCTCAACGACTCGACGCAAACCTGGCAACTGGCGGGTTTGCAGATTCCCCATGCGATTGGCTTTTATGGCTTCTTCGCCGTCTTCTCCAGCTTCTGGGCAGCTCCCGTGTTTGCGGCGCTGACGAATGTGATTGCCGCAACGCGACTGGCTACTGCGCTGTCCATCTACAACCTGCTGCTGACGGCCGTGGGCGGCGGGCTGGGCCCGCTGGTGGTGGGCTTGCTCAGCGATGCGTTCACGGCGCATGCGGGTCAAGAATCACTTCGCTGGGCGCTGGTGTGCATGCTGGCTTTCTACCTGCTGGCAGCTGTGATCTATGGTTGGGCAATCAAGCCGTATGTGGGCTTTCTTAAATCAAAAAGGATAGCTTGAAGCGCTTATTCATAAAGGGATTTCTAGTGATTTTCCTGGAATGCTGAAGTGCGGGAAATGTGCTCGAATAGCTGAGGGTCTGTCCTCAGTTCAAGCGGACGATGAGAAGGCAGCGCGGCCAGCTGAGCATGCAGGCGGCGGGTGCTGAAATGGATTCAAAAAGCAGTGAGATGGAGACAAGAGGATGAAACGGACCTTTAACCTGGCAGATATTTTTGAAGTGGTGGCGCAGGCTGTGCCTGACCGTATTGCCTTTGGCTGCGGGGAGCAAAAGCTCACTTTCAGCCAGCTGGACAAGCGGGCCAACCAGCTGGGCAATGCGCTGCGCGCGCGCGGCATTGGCCGTGGCGACAACGTCGGCATTCAGCTCTACAACTGCGCTGAATATCTGGAGGCCTTTTTTGCCTGCAGCAAGATTGGCGCCATTCCTGTCAATGTGAATTACCGCTATGTAGCCGACGAGCTGCAGGGCCTGTTCAACAGCCTGCATCTGCGTGGGCTGGTGTATGGCGCTGACTTTGATGCGGCAGTGCTTGATGTGCTGCCGCAGGTACCTACGCTGCGCCTGGCGCTGCGCGTGGGGGATGAACAGCAGAACTTGCCCAAACTGGTGCAGCCCTATGAGGCGGTGCTGGCCGAAGGTGCAGAGCAGCTCAGTGATCCGCAGCGCAGCGATGACGATATTTTCATGCTCTGCACGGGCGGCACTACGGGCTTGCCCAAGGGCGTGATGTGGCCGCACAAGTCGCTGTTCATGGGTGCTCTGGGTGGTGGTGGCTACTACTTCCGCCGTCCGCCCATCGATGCACCTGAAGAGCTGCTGCAGCTGGTGCCGAATGGCCCGGCGCTGGCCTATCTGGCTGCTGCGCCGCTGATGCACGGTGCGGCCATGTGGTCCACGCTGATCAGTCTCTTCTCGGGTCACCCTGTCTATGTGAACGACCGCAAGAACTTCGATCCGGAGCATATGCTCGACCTGATCGAGCGCAACAAGATCAATGTGATTGCAGTGGTTGGTGACGCCATGGCCTTGCCCATCATTCAGGCGCTGGAAAACAACCCGGGCCGCTGGCCGCTGAAGTCGCTGATGATTTTTGGCAATGGCGGCGCGGTGTTCTCACGCCATTTGCAGGAGCGCTTGCTGGTGCAGGTGCCGCATCTGATGCTTAACAACGGTATGGCCAGCTCCGAATCTGGCGTGCTGGGCGGTGGTGACAAGACGCCCGAAGGCGAGGGCTTCATGCGTATCACGCCAAGGCCTGATTTGAGTGTGATCTCGGAAGACCTGCGCATCCTGACCCAGCCCGGAGAGGAGGGCATTCTGTCCCGCCGTGGCTATACGCCGCTGGGCTATTACGGCGACCCCAAGAAGACGGCCGAGACCTTTGTGGTGATTGATGGCAGCCGCTGGGTGCTGACCGGTGACCGCGCCCGCATTGACACGACTGGCGAGTATGTGGTGCTGGGCCGTGGCTCGCAATGCATCAACACCGGCGGTGAAAAAGTCTATCCCGAAGAGGTAGAAGAAGCAGCGCGCCGCTGCAAGTCGGTGCAAGACGTGGTGGTGATTGGTATTCCCGATGAGCGCTGGGGCAGCAAGGTGGCTGCCGTGGTGCAGGTGCAGCCGGGCCAGGAGTTTGATCTGCAGGATTTCGAGAAAGTCTGCCGTGCAAACCTCTCGGGCTACAAGGTGCCGCGTGCCGTGTATGTGGCCACCGAGGTCAAGCGCAGCCCGGCTGGCAAGGCCGACTACCGCTGGGCCAAGGCCTTCGCCGCTGACCACGAGCCGCTGAGCACAGCTGCCGTGGCCTGATTCCCAGACACAGCAAGCAATAGATCTGCAAACCCCATTCCCTGTTCGTCGCGCCTGACGACGGGACTTTACAAGGAGGCCCGGGCCTCCTTTTTTTTGTTCGTTATTTATGCCGGTGCATCAACGCGGCGTGCGGCAGGAGGCGCTGGAGGGATTGACCTCGACAAAGCGCTGGCTGGACGCCTGATAGCGGTGCGCCAGAACATGCCACTGGCAGCGATCGCTGCCGCGTGCGCAGGTCTGCATGGCCAGGCACAGATGACGGCCAGCGCCCCAGATTCTTGCGGGTGGCCGGTCGTGAATGCCTTCGTACAGTATTTGTTGCTGCCCGGTAGATGGCTGGCCTGCCTGCCAGCGAATCAGGATTTCGGTGTTGAAGTGGTCAAAGCCAGCGCTGCGATAGCTGATCTGGTATTCAACCCGGCCCAGCCTGGCAACAGAGGTCTGGCCGGTGGTCTGCTTGTCCCAGGGCTGCTCATCTTGTGCGCAGGCGGAGGTGGAAATCAGCAAGGCAATTATTGCAGTGGCTGTTTGGCACCAATGGGCAGAGTGCAAGAGCAAGCGCATTGAGCTTCTTTGAGCGGTTGAAGTGCCTGCCTGCATCATGCCGCTGCCCCGCATGGGCTATCGCTTTCGGGCTCCGGGTCTGGAGTAAATCAGCTTGAGCGCGTTTTGCGGGGTGTACTGGATGACGATGGCGCCATCTGCGTGCAGAAAAATGCGAAAAGGCGCATCGCCCATGGTTTCCCAGGAGGCCACGTCGCTGCCAATGCCTTCCCAGCCATCTTCTGCTGAGAAAGTGCCCGCTATCAGCCGCTTGAGGCGTTCCCGGGGCACGCCCATGCGCAGGTTTGCCTCTACCCAGATTGCCTGGATTTGATCGTGTGCACTTTGCTGAGAATTGCACAGCGGTGCTTCATCGAGCAGGCGCAGACACAGCTCAACCCTCGCTTTGAATGGGGGCAGATCTGTTGCTGTTCCGCTTTTCTTCTCGGTTTGCATGGCCGTGATGTTATTACGTTCCTGGAAAAGTAGGAAAGGTCTCTCAAATTCGCCAGGCGCACTGAAGGCTGTACCTGGCGAAACCGCATCAAATGGGACTGTCAGGCCTGATGGCGGCGAACCAGTCGACCGGGCAGCGCGTCTGTGGAACGCCCGTCCTGATAGGTGATCTGGCCTGATTTGAGCGTGTAGCGATAGCCTTCAGCACCTTGCAGAAAGCGCTTGCCGCCTGCTGGCAGGTCTCTGACGATGTGGGGCGGCAGAATTTTCAGCTGCGCAAGGTCGATGATGTTGATATCGGCCAGCTTGCCCACTTCCAGAACACCCCGGTCATGAAAGCCGTAGAGCGACGCGGGGCGCTGCGTCAGCAGCTGCACAGCGGCCTCCATGGTGAAAGCGCCTCTGTCGCGCACCCATTCGGTCAGCAAAAAGGTGGTGGCACTGCCGTCGCAGATGGTGCCCACATGGGCGCCGCCATCTCCCAGCGCGGGAACGGTGTGCGGGTGGCGCAGCAGCTCGTGCAGGGCGGTGCTGTCGTTGCCCAGATAGTTGGCCATGGGCAGATATACCAGCGCCTGGCCACCCTGGCCCAGCATGAAGTCGTACATCCACTCCAGCGGCGGCACGCCTGCGGCATCTGCCATGGCTTGAAGGGAATCACAGGGCTGGGGCAGGTAGTTGGGCTGCTCGTCTATCCAGGGGTACATGGCGGCAAAGTTCTGGCCAAAGTACTCCATGAAGAGATGCGGCTTGCCGTCCTTCTCGCTCAGAATGGCGCTGCGCGTGGCGGGCTGGGCCAGCGCGGCGATGCGCTCTGCGGGTGGCAGATGCGCCAGTGCCTCATAGCTGGGCTTGCAGGAAAACGGGTTGAGGCTGCATTCAAAGCCCATGAGTACGCCAACAGGGCGGTTGAGCACCTGGCCCATGATGCGCTGGCCCTGCGCGTTGGCCTGCTCGATGTGCCCCAGCAGCTCGCGGTGCAACTGCGGGCGGTGCAGGTACTGCAGCACGGTCAGTGTGCTGGCGCAGCCCGTATCCTGGCTGACGCGGCGCAGGATATTGAATTCGTCCTCGGTATGGTCAAAGTCCGAAATCATCTGAAAGACGCTGTTCGGGTAGTTCTTGAGCGACAGCCCCAGCGCAAGCAGCTCTTCGCTCACGGCCTGGTACATCGGCGTGAAGTCGCCGGACTTGCTGCGATGCGCCATGGTGCGCGAGGTGGACAGCCCCACCGCACCGGCTTCCAGCCCCTGGCGCACCAGCTCCTGCATGGCTTGCAGGTCCTGCTCGGTGGCCTGCTCGCGCCGCACAGCGCGCTCGCCCATGGCATAAACGCGCAACGGGCCGTGGGGCAGCAGGGCTGCGATGTCGATGTCATAGCGGCGCTCGGACAGTGCCTGCAGATACTGCGGAAAGCTCTCCCAGGTCCAGGGCAGGCCTTCGTGCAAGGCGGTGTCGGGAATGTCTTCCACGCCCTCCATCAGTGCAATCAGGGTGTTGCGGTCTTCGGGGCGGCAGGGGGCAAAGCCCACGCCGCAATTGCCCATGACGGCGGTGGTCACGCCTTGCTGCGAGGTGGGCCACAGGCGTTCATCCCAGGTGGCCTGCCCGTCAAAGTGCGTGTGCACATCGACAAAGCCGGGGGTGACGATCAAACCTGCGGCATCAATGGTCTGGCAGGCGCCGCCAAGGCTTGTTTCCAGGTCACTGCCTATGGCGGCAATACGCCCGTCTTTGATCGCTATATCGGCCACGTAGGCGGGGGCTCCCGTTCCATCCACCAGCTGGCCATTGCGGATCAGTACATCTAGCTGCGACATCATGTCTCCTTGTTCTGTGCTGCGAGTCTTTGTGCTGCAAGACATTAGGAGGGGCAAGGGCCGCTGTGCCAACAGGGTAATGGAATCGTCCATTGAGACGATGTGAAAGCAGTGCACCCTCCCGAGGATGTGGTGAGAGAGACTGCCTGCATTTGCACAGTCTGCGCGCTCCTGCAGATCACAACATCAAAGAACAATGACAGAGACAAACCCCGATACCCGCTCCCGGCTCTATGTGCTGATTCTGCTGACAGCCTTGTCTGCCCTCACGTTCATGGACCGGCAGATTCTTGCGGTGCTGCTGCAGCCCATCAAGCAGGAATTTGGCTTTTCCGATCTGCAGATCGGGTTGATTACCGGCCTTGGCTTTGCGCTAACTTTTGGTGCGCTGGGCATTCCGCTGGGGCGCCTGGCGGACAAGCATGAACGTCGCTCCATCATCGCCTGGTGCCGCGGTGTGGGGGGCTGCATTGCGGCGGCGGGTGCGCTGTCCAGCGGCGCCGGTGGGCTCACGGCATCGCGCGCTGGTGCGGCGCTGGGCGATGCGGGTGGCGGGGCTGCTTCCATGTCCATTCTTGCCGATCTGTATGCGCCGACCGAGCGCTCGCGCGCCATGAGTGTGTTTGGTGTGGGCAGTGCCATTGGCGCTTTGCTGGCGCTGCTGCTGGGCCCCATGTTTGCGCAGTGGTGGGGCTGGCGGGCGAGCATGCTCATCATTGGCGTGGCCATTGTGCTGCTGTCTCTGGTGCTGCGTCTGACCATTCAGGAGCCAGCCCGGGTGCTGATACAGGCAGCGGCACCAGCCGATCAGGCGAGTGCGCCTGCAGCCCGCCAGTCTGCCGTGGCTTTGATATGGAATGAGCCTGTAACCCGCTTTCTGATTATGGGAGCCGCTTGCGCTTTGATAGCGGGCTTGTCGATTGGTGCGTGGAACGTGGCCTTGCTGGCCCGGCGTTTTGATCTGAGCCTGAAGCAGGCCGGTGGCCTGTCGGCGGTGGCGGCATTTCTCTCGGTTTCGGGTAGTCTGTTCTCGGGCTGGCTGACGGATCGCATGGCCAAGAAGGATGTGCGCTGGCAGATTCGCATTCCGGTCATTGGCGTGGCGCTGGCCGTGGTGTTTGGCCTGACGTATCTGCTGATCTCTGACAGCCTGTTTGAGGTCTCGCTGGCCTGCATGCTGGTCTATTCGTTCTTTACCGCCTGGTGGGCGCCAGCCACTTATGCGGCGCTGAGTCTGGTTGTTCCCGCGCAGCGTCGCGCCACGGCTAGTGCCATGGTTCTGATGGCGGGCGCGCTGCTGGGCAATGGCGTGGGGCCGATTGTGGCCGGCTGGCTCAGCGATGTGCTCAATGCGGTCACCCAGGGCCAGGGGCTGCGCTACGCGCTGGTGGCCATGATGTGCATGCTGCTGCCGGGGCTGTGGGCCTTCATGCGCGCGCTGGAGTTCTATCCCACTGCCTACGGCCGCGCTCATCCACCAGCAGCGGTGCCAGCCTGAATTCAACCGTGATGCAAGAAAAAATGACTGAAGTGTGGAAGATGATTTATCTGGCGCGACGCAACCCCGCGCTGGCCGCCGAAGAGTTTCCGCAGGCCTGGCGTGAGCATTCGGCCTTGGGCCGCCAATGCAAGAACGTGGGCCAGCGGGTCAGGGCAGTGGCGCAATGCTCGCGCCAGTTGATGGAGGCTACAGCACCCTTGAGTCAGGACTATGACGGCGTCAATCTCATGGTGCTGGCAGACCGCGAGGCGGGCTCGGTCATCTGGAGCGACCCCGAAACTCTGGCAGTGATGCGCCCCGATGAACCGCGTGTGTTTGCCGACTATGTGCGCAATTTTTCCCTGCTGTGTCGCCAGCAGGTGCTGCATGACAGCCTGGCGCCAGAGGCCCTGCCGCAAAACGGGCAGGTGCTGCTGATTGGCTTTTTTCAGCGCAGCGATGAATGGAAGCCTGCCAGCGAGCGCCTTAGCAATTGCCCTGATGCATGGCGTGCACCGGGGCTGTCGAGTGCATCCCGCATTGTCTGCAACACCGTGGATGAGGCGCCGCCTGTGGGCTATGGCTATCGCTATATCGTGGAGTGGTGGTTTGATTCGCTGCAGCAGGCACGCCAGGCAGTGCAGAACCTGAACACAGCCGGGAGCATGGGCGAATATGGCTGGGGAGATGCCGTGTGGATGCTGACCGAGGTGACGCACAGCAGGCCCTGAGAGCTGAGGGAGAACTTCAAAAAAGATAGCTGCCAGCGTATGTCATCAATGGACTTCAATGAATAAACTTATTGAAGGTCAAATATGACAAGCGCTGGCAGCTATTTTTTTATGAATTGCCATTGCACAGTCGCCATAAAAAAAGGCCCATGGATGACCATGGGCCTTTTTGCTGATCCTCAACCGGTGAGGGCTGAGGATCAGGCGATCAGGCAGTCGCTTCCTCGGGCTCCTGGGTGTAGGCCACCATGCCCTTGGGGATGTACTTGCCTTCGCACTGCTCCAGATACTCGGAAGCCTTGGCGCGAGGGTTGTAGAACTGCTTGTACCAGATACGGGCCTTGAGGAAGGCGCCGTCGCTGGGGATGAACAGCGGGTTCAGGCAAGCAGCCTTTTGCGACCAGACTTCGAAGTCCTGTGCAAAGGCCAGGCGGCTGGCTTCCTGGAATTGCTTGGCTGCGACCACATCGGCCTTGCCGGGCAGGCCGCCGTGGGCGGTCTTGACCAGCAGGTTGTGCCAGACCTTGATCTTGCCGTCCTCAATGGGGGTGTGCATGATCATCATGAACGAGTTGAACATGCCGCTGACCTTGGAGACCAGAATGCCGGGGCCGTGGTACCAGGTGTCGGTGTGCAGGTCAGAGCTTGCGCCGCCTTCGCCCACCAGTGTGCGGTGGCCGCCGCACTGGCGCTGAATGGCGTTATGGCCCTTGAATTCGTTCTCGAAGCGCGCCACGGTGGAGCCGTGGATGGGGCTCAGGTGACCGTAGTCGGCAATGTTGTCCACCACTTCCATGGGATGCTGGCTCAATTCGCCCAGGTAGTCCCAGTCGCCGTTGACAAAGGTTTCGTCCGTCCAGTCGCCAAAGGTGGGCAGATCGTAGTCGGGCTCACCGCCTTCGGGATCGAACCAGACCCAGATGGCGCCGTAGTTTTCAACGACCTTCCAGCTCTTGACTGCGGCAGCCGCGGGGATGGGGCCGTCGTGGTAGGGAATGTTGTCGCACTTGCCGTCCGAGCCGAAGCGCCAGCCGTGATAAGGGCAGCGAATGCCGTCGCCTTCCACGTTGCTGCCACCGCCGTCGATCACCACATAGCTGGTGGTGTTGGGCGCTGCCAGGTGGGTCTTCATGTGGGGGCAGTACGCGTCCAGCAGAATCACCTTGCCGCTTTCGCGGCCACGGTACAGCGCAAAATCCTGGCCGAAAAAGCGCACAGCCACGGGCTTGTGGGTGTCGAGCGCCTTGGCTTCGGAAATCATGAACCAGCCACGGGGGTAGGTAAATTCACCGAGGCGGTAATCCTTCGTGGTTGCCATTTCTGGGGTCTCCGTATTTAGTTTTGGACCCATGAATCTTCTGGCAAGGCCAGGCGCCGCGCATACTCTGTTTGGACGAGTGAAAGCGCGGCTTTGATCTTGCGCAAACTGCTCAGGGTTTGCACTAGTTTGAGTGTGAGTGCGTGCTCAGGCTGCAGTTGCGGCAGCGGCAACGCGCTCCTTGTACAGAGGCTGCAGATCGATCATGGTGTATGCCTTGGCCAGCGGCAGAGCGTCTTCCTCCGTACCCAGCCAGAACAGCGCAGCGGCAATTTCCTCGGGGGTGGATGCGCCATAGCGCTGGGCCAGCACGCCATCGTCACCGAGTGTGGCCTTGACGGCTTCGGTCGTCACCACGCCGGGGTTGACGCTGAAGGAGCGCACGTTTTGCTGCTTGTATTCGGTATTGATGCAACCCGCCAGACGCGCAATGGCGGCCTTGCTTGCGCCATAGGCAAAACCCCAGCCGCCCTTGTCTGCCGGCACGGGCGGGTTGTACTGACCCGCAGCCGAGCACACATTGATGATGCGGCCGCTGCCCTGTGCGGCCATGGTGGGCAGCAGGCGCTGCGCCAGATGGAAGGGGGCAATCACATTGCCCAGCATGGAGCGCTGCAGCGACTCGGTGCTAATGGCGGGAATCAAATCGTTGATTTCACGGTTTTGATAGACGGCGTTGTTGATCAGCAGATCAACCCGGCCAAAGCGCTGCAGCACAGCATCTGCGGCGCGGTCCAGGCTGCTCAGGTCCATCAGGTCCATGACGTGCGAGAACACTTCGCCGCCAGCGGCTTCGATGGCATCTGCGGTGGATTGCAGGCTGCCGGACAGCAACTGGCCATTGGGCAGGCGCAGCTGGTTTTCCAGCTGGGCGCCTTCGGTCAGCGTGCGGGCAGTGATGGCGACGCGCCAGCCCTTGCTGGCAAAGAAAACGGCGGTGGCGGCACCGATGCCGCGGCTGGCACCGGTAATGAGGACGACGGGTTGGGTCATGAAAGTCTCCGGGAAATTCTTATGGCTGCCTTGCTCAGGCACTCTTCATCTGCTGCAGGCGTTGCTTGTAGGGGTTGATAGCCAGCACAAAAAACAGCACCGTGAACAGGAACATGCAAGTCACACCGGACAGCGCCCAGCGCAAGCCGTCTGTGCCATGAGTCTTGGCGAAATAGTCTGAAAGAATGCCAGTGACCAGCGGTCCAGCGCCCACGCCCAGCAAGGTGATGAACAGGTTGAGCAGGGCCGCTGCCACGCTGCGTTCATTGGCGTTGACCATCTGGCTGACGGCACTGTATGAGAGTGTGGCAAACCAGGCGCCAAAGAAGCCAAAAATCATGGCGAAGAGCATGGCGAAGGGAACCTTGATGCTGCCCAGCATCCAGAAGTCTGACACAGGCCAGAAGAACACTGCCAGACCGGCAGGCACGGCGCACAGCGTGCCGATGGCGCCCAGGCGCAGTTGCCAGCGAGCATCACGCTGCGTGAGCTTGTCAGAAAGCCAGCCGCAGAACATGGCACCCAGAACCGCACCTGAGCCACTGGCCACGCCAAACACCAGACCTGCGTGGGAGATGCTCATGCCATGAATGCGAATGAAGAAGCTGGGTGCCCAGACGCCGTAGCCATAACCGGCCACCCCGGCCATGCCGCAGGCCAGGCAGATGTAGCGCAGTGGCTTCATGCCCATCAGGCGACCGACCTGCTTGAGCATGGGCTCGCGTGCTTCCTTGGCCGCTGCCGCAGGGCGCGGTGCTTCATAGGCTCCGCGCACAGGCTCTTTGACAAAGAGGTAAACCAGCACCGCCAGAATCACGCCCGGAATGCCAAAGGCCAGAAACACCGAGCGCCAACCGTAGTACTGCGCCACCATGCCCCCGATGACCAGACCCAGCAAGGTGCCCAGGTTGGGGCCCATCATGAACAGGCTGATGGCAAAAGAGCGCATCTTGGGAGGGTAGGAGTCCGACACGATGGAGATGGACGGTGCCATGCCACCGGCTTCGCCCACGGCCACGCTCATGCGGGCGGCAAGCATGTGCCAGTACTGCGTGGCAAAGCCACAGGCGGCCGTCGCCAGGCTCCAGATGCCGCAGCACAGCGCCACGATATTGCGGCGGTTCTTTGTATCGGCAAGACGCCCCACGGGAATGCCCAGCAGCGCATAGATCAGGCCAAACGCAAGGCCGGTGAGCAGACCCATCTGTGTATCGCTGGCGCCGAATTCCTGCTTGATGGGCTCCAGCAGAATCGACAGCACCTGTCGGTCAATAAAGGAAAAAATATAGACGAGCGCTAACAGGGCCAGACTCAGGTGTGTGCGCCAGTTAACGGTGGGGGGCGGTGTTTGAGGGGTGTGCATGCGCTGCATCGTGCGAGGCACTCAGGGTTATGCCATCGTCTTTTTGGACGAAGACCGGGTAATCCTGAGGGCTGAGCATGTAAGCTCCGCATCCATAAAAGACAAGGAGACAGAACGTGACCACATCCCAACCATCCATCGGCATTCACCAACTGCTGGAAATGCAAAAGCAGGCCTTTATTCAGGAAGGCCCCGTCAGCGCCGAAGTGCGCGTGCAGCGTATTCAGCAAGTGATTGATCTGCTGGTGGAAAACAAGGATGCCCTGTGCCAGGCCATGGGTGAAGACTTTGGTGGCCGCCCCGCTGTGTTCTCGCTGGCCAATGACATCATCGGCTCGCTGTCCTCGCTCAAGCACGCACGCGACCATGTCAATGAATGGCTGGGTGATTCCGTGCGCCCCACTGTCAAGCCCTTTGACATGTTTGGTGCTTCGGCCTGGGTGAAGTACCAGCCCAAGGGCGTGATCGGCATCATCGGAACCTGGAATGCACCGCTGTTCACACTGCTGTCGCCGCTGGCCTGCGCGTTTGCCGCGGGTAATCGCGCCGTGCTCAAGCCTTCCGAAATTGCGCCTCGCACCGCACAGGTGCTGGCGGATGCCGTGGCCAAACGCTTCGATCCACAGGTGCTGGCGGTAGTGCAAGGTGGCCCGGAAGTGGCCGCTGCGTTCTCCGAGCAGCCCTGGAACCATCTGGTCTTTACGGGCTCCACCAGCGTGGGCAAGCTCATCATGGCGGCCGCTTCCAAGAATCTGGTGCCTGTGACGCTGGAGCTGGGCGGCAAGTCCCCCGTGCTGGTGGGCGATTCTGCAGACATCGCCAATGTGGCCGAGCGCATTGCCGTGGGCAAGTCGCTGAACTCTGGTCAGCTCTGCGTCTCGCCCGATGTGATCTGGGTGCACGAGTCGCGCCTGCAGGCGCTGGTGGATGGTATTGCGGCGCAGTATCAGGGTCTGTACCCCTCGGTGACCGGCAATGCCGATATGACACCTGTGGTGAACGAGCGCCACCACGCCCGCGTCAGCGCCTATGTGCAGGACGCAAAACAGCGCGGCGTGAAGGTCGTGGAAGTGGGCGCTGCCGATGCGGGTGTGGACCGCCGCCTGCCGCTGGCGCTGGTCATCAACCCACCGGCAGAGGCTGAAATTTCCCAGCACGAAATCTTTGGCCCGGCTGTGGTGCTGCGCAGCTTCCAGAACATTCGCGAAGCCGTGGCTGCCATCAATGCGGGTGAACGCCCGCTGGCGCTGTACTACTTTGGCAGCGATGAGGCGGAGCAGAATTGGGTGCTGGACAACACCTTGTCTGGCGGTGTCTCCATCAACGATGTGGTCATGCACCCCGCGCTGGAAGATGCGCCGTTTGGCGGCGTAGGCGCATCGGGCATGGGCCACTACCACGGCCGTGAAGGCTTCCTGGAATTCAGCCACGCCCGTTCGGTCTACAAGGCGGGCAACCACGATCCACGCCGTGAGTGGGGCATGCTGCCGCCTTACAACCCGCAATTCGCCGCGATGCTGGATGCAGCTGTAACTCCATAAGTTACCCCCTGAGCCGCTTTGCGGCTTCCCCCTGAGGGGGACGACAGCTTCGCTGCGCGGCGGCGCTTGCTTGCTGTCCCTCGGTTGAACTGTGCTTGATCGCAGTCTTGCGTACTGACGTAAGCGCTTGGGCATGACCATGGGGCTTGTCCCATGGTCCGTTTGGCGGATGTTTTAAAAGCAGCTCTTGCAGAGTATGGCTGGGTTAGAACGCTAATTGAGGAAGAGACATGAACGAAATTTTTCGCCAGTTTTCGCTGGAAGGGCAAGTGGCTGCCGTGACCGGCGCTGGCAAAGGCATTGGCCGCGCATGTGCAGTGACGCTGGCCAAGGCCGGTGCCGATGTAGCACTGTTTGCGCGTACCGAAGCTGATTTGAAAGCTGTGCAGGCCGAGATCGAAGCCCTGGGCCGCCGCGCCATCATCGTGCCCGGTGATGTGAACAAGGATGAAGATCTGCAGACCCTGATCGACCGCACCGTGGCCGAGCTGGGCAAGATCACCGTGCTGGTCAACAACGTGGGCGGTGGCGGTCCTAACGACCCGCGCAAGGTCAGCGGCAAGGCCATTGGCGATATGCTGGCCTTCAACGTGGTGCCCGCATATGCGCTGATTCAGAAGGCTGCAGCAGCGATGGAAGCGGCTGGTGGTGGTTCTGTGGTCAATATCTCGTCCACGGCTGCGCGCTATTCACAAAAGTACTTCAGCGCCTATGGTGCGGCCAAGGCGGCCCTGAACCAGATGACACGCTGCCTGGCGCAGGACTTTGGCCCCAAGGTGCGTATCAACGCCATCGAGCCCGGCACCATCATGACCGATGCACTGGCCCCCTTCCTCACCCCCGAGCGCAAGAGCCGCATGGAAGCCACCACGCCCATGGCGCGCCTGGGCCAGCCTGAAGATATTGCGCAGGCCGCTCTGTTCCTGGCCAGCCCCGCAGCCAGCTGGGTCACCGGCAAGGTGCTGGGTGTGGACGGCGGCGTGGAAGCCCCCAACTTCTGAGTTTGATCGACGAGATCAAACGGGACTGACCATCACCAGAAAGAAAGGGAGCCTTGGCTCCCTTTTTTCTATTGCGATGATTGATCTTGGTGGATGCTGGCAAGTAGGTGTGGTAGTTGCTGACCCAAAGCGAAAATTCACTTGAATTTATTGCATCAAGCGATGCTGGCGGTCCAACTCCGAACCTGAGTCCGAGTTTTTATCTTCCAGCCGTCAGAAGTTCGCACTAGACTGTCCTCATACCAAAGGCCACTTACAAAGGTTGATTCCTTACCTTCGGGTGTTTTGGCGGTCATTGGAACAATCGCTGCAGACCGTGCTGTAGCGTTGTCTCCTGCCAAGTCAATTTTGATAGTTGAGACTGTGTGTTGAGTAGAGGCAAGATTACTCAGGATTGGTGTGAAAAATTCCTGCAGTTCACCGGGAGAGCCTTTCGGTCCTCCAAAGGCCGTGAAATCCAAAATCGCATCAGCCAAAAAAATGGCCTGAAAGGCTTCCCAGTTCTGTTGGTCTAAAGCGTGGCAGTACCGCGCCAAAAGTTCATTGATTTCAAACTTGTCCGAGATGTCCTGCAGCGTCATTCTTGTCTCCGATTAGGAAGTTATGCGTACTGAGTCCTTGATTTGGGCCCAAGCACAGCGTAGGTCGGTCAATCCGTTTCGCATCGTCTGTATTGATGAGCACTTGCGCTGCTGATGCTTTCGGAGGTCACTAGGCCGGGACACCTGAATTTCTTTCTCACAGCGACTACTCCTGGCAGGTATCAGTCGTAGCCACATCAGCTCCAGTCGCTATTCTTGCGTCTCTTTTAATCTCAAAAATCAATAAAAAACCGCCTGCAGCACAAGCGCTGCAAGCGGTTTTAGCTATTAAAAGCGTAGTTTAGAGGCTGCGGCCAGCGGCGTGACCCGAGTGCATGGCGCCTTCGATATAGCCCAGGTCGCTGCAGTCGCCGATGCGGCGCAGGGGAATCTGCGTGATGGCTTGCAACTGGTCTGCCACGGTGGAGTCCGCCTCGGCGCCAATGGCCAGCACGACGGAGTCTGCGGCGCAGCGCTGCTCGGCACCCGACTTGTCGGTCCAGACGACTTCCTTGCGCTCGATTCGGGTGACGTTGGACTGCATCAGCAGCTTGCCGTGGGCCTTGACGGCGTCATAGACGCGCCAGCGGCGCACGATGGCCAGTTCGGTGCCGGGGTGGGTACCGGGGTCCAGCACCGTGACTTCGCGGCCACGGTCCAGCAGGAACTCGGCCAGCTCCAGACCCACCAGACCAGCGCCGATGATGACGACCTTCTTGCCCAGTGGCATCCACAGCTTGGACAGGTTCTGAATCGCTGCCGTGCTGTCGGTGACCTTGAGCATGCCGCCGGCCTTGAACAGGGCGCGCTCGGTCAGACTCAGCTTGGCCTTGGCAATTTCGTCGGCGCGGTCACCTGTCATCAGGCGGCGCAGTTCATCACCGCTCCACACATGGCTTTGGTCCGCGCCTTCAATGGCGGGTGCGGCGCGCTTGGCGCCGGTGCCCACCAGAATTTCGTCGGGCTGCAGCTCGTTGATCAGCTTGGCATCCACGGTGGTGTTGAAGCGCACCTGGATGTTGGGGTGATCCATTTGCTTGACCAGATAGTCCAGCAGGCGGCCGTTTTCCGGGTAGGCGAGGGCGGCAAAGAAAAGGGTGCCGCCCAGGCGGTCACTGCGCTCGGCCAGCGTGACGCGGTGGCCGCGCAGGGCAGCCACACGGGCGGCTTCCATGCCGGAAGGGCCACCACCGACGATCAGCACATGCTTGGGCTTTTCGGCAAAGGTGATGGCGCGCTCGGCCTCGTGGCCGGTCTGGGCGTTGACCGCGCACTTGATGCCCTTGTTGATAAAGATCTCGCTGACGCAGGCGTAGCAATAGATGCAGGGGCGCACGGATGGTGCGGCATTGGCCTGCAGCTTGTTGGCCATTTCGGGCTCGGCCAGCAGCTTGCGGCCCATGGCCACAAAGTCGATCTCGTTGTTGCTGATGGCGTTGGCAGCATCGTCCAGCTCCCAGCGGCCCGCCGAGATGATGGGGATGTTCACGGCCTTCTTGAACTGCTTGGCAAAGTCGCGGTAAGCGTTTTGCTTTTGCGGAATAGGCGCATCGGTAAAGGCGGAGCCGGTGGGCAGGCGCGCATAGGCCGAGACGCTGATGGCGTCCACACCCAGCTCTTCGCAGAGCTTGGCCGTCTTGAGCGCTTCATCCATGGTAATGCCGCCGGGGGTGTGCATTTCCTCGGAGTCCACACGCACCCAGATGGGGAATTCGGGGCCCACGCGCTTGCGCACTTCGGTCAGCACTTCGCGCAGCAGACGGCTGCGGTTTTCATAGCTGCCGCCGTATTCGTCGGTACGGCTGTTGAAGAAGGGCGAGAGGAAGTTCGCAATCATGTAGTTGTGTGCGCAATGCACTTCTACCGCATCAAAGTTGGCCTGCTTGGCGCGCAGGGCAGCGGCAGCAAACCATTCCACCATCTGGGCGATATCGGCCTTGTCCATCACGCGGTAGCGGTCAGGGTAGGGGCCGATGCCAACGAAGGTGGAGAACTCCTTGGGCGTGACGGTGCGCATGGCTTCTGCCACGGGGCCGTCAGGAGGGATGGAGGAGACCCACATCTCGCGGCCATGGGTGCGGTCATTGGCTGCAACCTTGCCGCTGTGGTTGATCTGGATCGCAACCTTGCCACCATGGGCGTGCACGCGGCGCGTGACTTCGGCCAGACCGGGGATGAAGTCGTCGTTGGAGATGCCCAGCTGGTGCGGCTCGGAGGTGCCTGTGGGCCAGGAGATGGCAGCCGTGCCCATGATGATGAGGCCGGTGCCGCCCTTGGCGCGCTCCGCATAGTAGGTCTGGGCGCGTTCGCCGCAGATACCGTCCGTGCCGCCGTAGTTCTCGCCCATGGGGGCCATGACGATACGGTTCTTCAGCTCCATGGTGCCAATTCGGCCCGTTTGCAGCAGGGATGCGTGGGGATTGCTCATTTTGGGTTTTGTCTCCTCTGTCTAGAGTTGTCGGCCGAGTTCGGCCCCTTCTTCGATGGCTCGTGCAGCATCAATCTTGCGGGCATCGCGGGCACCACCGATGACGGTGTGCGCAATGCCGATAGTCTGTAATTTGGCGGACCACGGATTGTGGGCTTCCTGCCCGGCGCAGACCACGATGGTGTCCACGCTCAGATTGCGCTGTTCGCCGCGAATGCGCAGGTTCAGCCCGTTATCGTCGATCTGCACATATTCCACGTCGTTGAACATGCGCGTGCTTTTGTTCTTCAGGCGCGTGCGGCGAATCCAGCCTGTCGTCGTGGGCAGGCCGCTGCCCACGGGTGATTTGCTGCGCTGAAGCAGCCAGATCTGGCGAGGTGACTGGCTTTTTTCCACGGGCTTGATACCGCCGCGCATCTCGCGCTTGGGGTCCACACCCCATTCGCGGTCAAAGGCGGCGATGCTGCCGTCGTCAGTCCTGCTGTGGGCCAGCATTTCGGCCACGTCAAAGCCCAGGGGGCCAGCGCCCACAATGGCTACGCGCTCGCCCATGAAACGGGGGCTACGCAGCGCTTCGGTGTAGTCCACCACTTTGGAATTGTTCTCGCCCGCAATGCCGCTGCGCCTTGGCACCACGCCGGTGGCAACCACCACATGGTCGTAGCCTTGCAGGTCTTCCAGCTTGGGGGTGGTGTTCAGGCGCAACTCAACGCCCAGGCGCTGGATTTCGTGCTCGAAGTAGCGCAGGGTCTCGCCCAGCTCTTCCTTGCCGGGCACTTTCTGCGCCAGAAAGAACTGGCCGCCAATGCGGATGCTGGGCTCGAACAGCGTGACCTTGTGGCCGCGCTCGGCGGCTTCGCGGGCGCAGGCCAGACCTGCTGGGCCTGCGCCAAGCACGGCAATCTTGCGGCTGGTGGCGGCCTTTTCCTGCGGCCATTCCCATTCACGGCAGGCGCGGGGGTTGACCAGGCAGCTGACTTGCTGGCGGGTAAAGATGCGGTCCAGACAGGCCTGGTTGCAGGCAATGCAGGTGTTGATGGCAGCGCTCTGACCGGTCTGGGCCTTGCGCACAAAGGCAGGGTCGGCCAGAAACGGGCGGGCCATGGCCACCATGTCGGCGTGGCCCATGGCAATCAGGTCATCGGCCACTTCCGGGGTGTTGATGCGGTTGCTGGCTACCACGGGCACGTTGACCACTTGCTTGAGCTGCTCGGCAGCCCAACTGAAAGCGGCGCGTGGCACCACCATGGCGACGGTGGGGATGCGTGCCTCATGCCAGCCAACGCTGGTGTTAAAGAGGTTCACCCCCGCAGCTTCAAGCTGGTGGGCCAGGTCCATCACTTCGCGCCAGTGGCTGCCATGTTCGACCAGATCCATTAGCGACAGGCGAAAGCTGATGATGAAATCCTCGGGGATGGCGGCGCGTATGCCTTTGACGATGCGAAGGGCAAAGCGGCTGCGGCCCGAGGCGTCACCACCCCATTCATCCATGCGCAGATTGGTCAGGGGCGCCAGGAACTGGTTAATCAGATAACCCTCGCCCCCCATGATTTCCACGCCGTCGTAGCCCGCGTCGCGGGCCAGGGTGGCGCAGCGCACATAGTCGGCAATGATTTGCTCGATCTGCTGCTGGCTCAGCTCCCGAGAGCTGCGGTTGCTGAGCTTGGACTCCACACTGCTGGCAGATACGCCGCCACTGCCATGGTCATAGCGGCCCACATGCAGCACCTGCATGAGGATGTGGCTGCCTTCGGCGTGAACGGCATCGGTAATCAGGCGGTGTCTTTGCGCCTGCTCGGGCGTGCACAGGGTGGAGAACTGTGCATGCTCGGGCATGCCCAGCGCATATTCATTGACGCCAAAGCCGCCGGTAACGATGAGCTGCAGCCCTTCGCGTGCCCGTTCTGCATAGAACACGGCCAGCTTTTCAAAGCCACGATCCTGATCCTCCAGCCCTGTATGCATGGAGCCCATCAGAATGCGATTCTTCAGGGTGAGATGACCAATGGTGATGGGCTGAAAAAGATGGGGGTACATGGCTAAAAATTCCTCACAAGCAAATAGCTGCGCCAGTGTAGGAATGGCCACAGTAATTTTTCCTTAGGGGAATCACATCGTCCGTTTGCATGTAGTCTGCGCTTTCGCGATGGGCTTTGATGTGCGCCATCACAACCACGCAAAAAAGGAAGAGAGACATGTCTACTATCGTGATGAGCGGCTGCGCAACAGGTATCGGCGCTGCCACCCGCAAGCAACTGGAGGCCGCTGGCCACAAAATCGTCGGCATTGACATCCGCGACGCAGAAGTGATTGCTGACCTTTCCACGGCGGATGGTCGTAAGAAGGCCATTGCAGATACGCTGGAAAAGTGCGCAGGCTCCATCGACGGCGTAGTGCTGTGCGCAGGTCTGGGCGTGCAGGTCAAGCCTTCGAGCAAGGTGACTTCGGTCAATTACTTCGGCGCGGTAGAGCTGCTGGACGCCTTTTTGCCCGTGCTTGAAAAGGGGCATCAGCCTGCTGCAGTGGTGATTTCTTCGGTGGCATCTGCCCACCTGGCCTGGGAAAAGAACCCTCTGGCTGCTGCTTTTGAGGCAGGGGACGAAGCCAAGGCTGGCGCGATTGTGGATGGTGCAGGCGAGCAGGGCGGCAACCTGGCTTACGCTGGCAGCAAGAATGCACTCACTGTCGCCGTGCGCAAGCGCGTGAACGCCTGGGGCAAGGCAGGCGTGCGCCTGAACACCATCGCCCCCGGTGCGACAGATACCCCGCTGCTGCAGGCTGGTTTGAAGGATCCTCAGTACAGCGAATCCATTGCCAAGTTCCTTCCCCCGCTGGGCCGCCGTGCCGAGCCTTCGGAGATGGCTTCCGTCATCGCTTTCCTCATGAGCCCCGCAGCCAGCTATGTGCATGGCGCGCAGATCGTGATTGATGGCGGTATTGATGCGTTGATGCGTCCAACTAGCTTCTGATCCCCCTGAGCCGTTGCGCCTAGGCGGCCCTGCGGCTTACCCCTGAGGGGGACGACGGCCTTTGCTGCGGGGCGGCCCTTGCTGGCCGTCTCGCTCTTGGTGCATGCCACTTCAAGTTGTGTGCGCCAGGCCAAGCTCAATGCAAATGGAGTTTGAGATGAACACCACGGAACATATGACGGAGGTGGTGCAGCGCTACGTGGCTGCACTGAACGAGGGTGACCTGGAGGGCATTGTTGCCCTGTATGCCGATGACGCGACGGTGGAGGACCCAGTGGGTTCAGAGCCGCAGCGCGGCATTGAGGCGATTCGTGCTTTCTATGCCAACTCGCTCAAGCTGAAGCTGGAAGTGGCGCTGACTGGTGAGGTGCGTGCCGTGGCCAATGAAGCGGCGTTTGCTTTTACCGTGGGCTTTGATTATCAGGGCCGCAAGTCTGTCATTTCGCCTATCGATCACTTCCGCTTCAACGAAGCTGGCAAGGTCATCAGCATGCGTGCGCTGTTTGGTCCGGCGAATATTCACCAGGCCTGAATCCATGCCGTGCCGAAAGCAGGCGGTTAGTGCCCGCTTCTGAATACAAAGCCGCTTGCGCTAAATTTCAAGGGATTTCAGATGGTTTTCGATCTGAAGTCCATGAATATCAAGCGCAAGAAGCTTTCATTTTGATAGCGATTCGAAGCACTTGTGGATGAGGAATTTGTCCTCATCCGCTGGCTTATTCGCCCTTGAACACTGCAGGCCGCTTTTCGATAAAGGCGTTCATGCCTTCCTTCTGATCGCGGGTGGCAAACAGAATCTGGTTGGCCTTGCGCTCCAGCATCAGGGCGGCGTCCAGCGATGCATCCATGCCCGCAATCACCACTTCCTTGATCTGCTCCACGGCCAGCGGCGGCATGTGGGCGATCAGTTTTGCCATTTTCATCGCCTCAGGGATTACCTGATCGTCCTCGCAGACTAGGCTGACCAGACCCATTGCATAAGCCTCTTCGGCGCTAACAGGTTTGCCGGTCAGCAAAATGCGCATGGCCTGGAACTTGCCCACGGCGCGCACCAGGCGCTGGGTGCCCCCAATGCCGGGCATGATGCCGATGCGAATTTCAGGCTGGGCAAAGCTGGCTCCCTTGCCTGCAATGATGATGTCGCAGTGCATGGCCAGCTCTGCACCACCGCCAAATGCATAGCCGCAAACGGCGGCAATGATGGGCTTGGGGCACTTTTCAATGGGCGCCCACACGCGCTCGGTGTGGCGCTTCATGATCTCGATGGGGCCGCAGGAATCCATGCTCTTGATGTCGCCCCCAGCAGCGAAAACCTTCTCTCCGCCCGTCAGCACAATGCATCGCACGCTGTTGTCGCTGCCTAGTTGCTGGAACGTTTGCGACAGCGCTGCCTGCAGCGACAGGCTCAGGGCATTGGTGGCCTGAGGGCGGTTGAGCTGCACGATGACCACACCGTTCTCTTCGCGTTGAACCAGTAGCTCCTGCTGCGAGGTGCTCGTGTTTTCAATAGCAGTAGGCGATGCTGACATAAGGCTTTCCAAGGGTTTGAACGGGGTCGATGGTCGGCCTCGCAGGGTTGAGCTACATCGTCCTTTTGGACGTATCTGCAGTGGTTGCCGAAACCTAAATTGGCAACCATGGATACGAATACCGACTTTCAAAAACAAGTGGTTCTGGTGACCGGTGGCACCAAGGGCATCGGCAAGGGCATTGCGCAGGCCTTTTTGGCCGCGGGTGCCACGGTGGTGGTCTGTGGTCGTCAGCAGCCTGAAGAGCTGCCGGCAGCCGCTGGCCGCACGGCCGACTTCATTGCCTGCGATGTGCGCGAAGCCGCTGCGGTCAAGGAGCTGGTCGATGAGGTGCAGCGCCGTCACGGTCATCTGGACGTACTCATCAACAACGCTGGCGGCGCGCCCAATGTGGACGCTGCAACAGTATCGCCACGCTTTCACGAAAGCGTGCTGCGTCTGAATCTTTTCTCGACTCTGCATGCATCGCAGGCGGCCAACGCCGTGATGCAGCAGCAAGACAGCGGCGGCGTGATCGTCTGCATCGGCAGTATCAGCGCACTGCGCCCTTCGCCCGGAACCGCTGCCTACGGCGCGGCCAAGGCGGCGGTGCTGAGTCTGGTCAGCTCGCTGGCTGTGGAGTGGGCGCCCAAGGTGCGCGTGGTGGCCGTGAGCCCCGGTCTGGTGCGCACTGAGCAGTCGCACCTGCACTTTGGCGACGAGGCCGGTATTGCCTCGGTGGCGCAAACCATTCCAGCAGGCCGACTGGCCGAGCCGCAAGACATTGCCAATGCCTGCCTCTATGTGGCGTCCAAGAACGCTTCCTATATGAGCGGAACCAATTTGCTGCTGCATGGCGGTGGTGAACGTCCTGCGTTTCTGAGTGCTTCGAACTCGGATTCCGTACAAAAAAATCACTGAATTTCAAAGGAGACAATCTTGACTGATCAAGACTGGATGGCAGAAGCCCGCGCATTTGTGGGCAAGCAGTACGGGCGTGTTCTCGCCTGGGACAAGGTCAACAGCGCCATGATTCGTCAGTGGTGCGAGTTGATGGGCGTGGCCGTGAAGACCAACAAGGAAGGCAAGGTCATTGCTCCTCCCGCCATGCTGCAGGTCTGGTGCATGGAAGGCCCTGTACAGAACAACTACCCGCCTGGCTCCACCACGGAGAACCCCTATGAAGTCCTGAAGCTGATCGAAGCGCATGACTTTCCGTCCACCGTGGCGGTGAACTCCGAGCTGACTTTCGATCGCGATGTGGTCGAAGGCGAAGACCTGTACTACACCACGCGTCTGGACAGCATCAGCGAGCAAAAGACTACCGGTCTGGGTACGGGCTACTTTGTCACGCTGATCATGGACTACTTCTCCAAGGCCGCCAGCAATGGCGCAGACGAGAAGGTCGGCCAGCTGATGTTCCGCGTCTTCAAGTTCCGCCCTGCCCATGTGCACACGCCCGCTCCTGCGGCTGCCGAAGCTGCGGCTCCCAAGCCCAAGCGCCCAGCGCCCGGTGTGAGCGATGACAACCGCTTCTTCTGGGAAGGTGCCAAGCAGGGCAAGCTGCTGATTCAGCATTGCAAGAGCTGCAACGACCTGCACCACCCTCCAGGCCCTGTCTGCCCCAAGTGCCATTCGTTTGACTGGGACACGGTCGAAGCCAGTGGCAAGGGCACGGTTTACTCCTTCGTGGTCATGCATTACCCCGAAGTGCCGCCTTTCGACCATCCAAACCCCATCGGCCTGATCGAGCTGGAAGAGGGCGTGCGCCTGATTGCGCAACTGGTGGGCATCAAGCCCGGCGATGTAAAGATTGGCCAGAAGGTGCAAGTGGAGTTCAACACCTTTGACGGTGATCTGACTCTGCCCCAGTTCCGTCCCGTAGCCTGATCGCGAGGAGACAAGTCATGGACTTTCAACTCTCAGAAGATCAGCGGGCGTTTGCCGACATGGCGCAAAGCCTGTTTGCCGACTACTGCACGGACGACAAGCTGCGCGAGCACGACACATCGGGCCGTCCTTATATGGAAGACCTGTGGCAGCAATGCGTGTCTGCAGGCCTGCACAGCATTCTGGTGCCTGAGTCTGCAGGTGGCCTGGGACTGGGTGCCACAGAACTGATGGCCGTGCTGGAGCAGCAAGGCCGTGCGCTGGCGCAGGTTCCGCTGTGGCCGCAGCAAGTGGCCACGGCCGCTCTGGTCAAGTTTGGTCAGGATGTGGATTCCGTGATCGAGTCCGCCATGGCGGGCGAGTTGATCGCACTGTCGCTGGAGAGCGTGGTGGCCAGCCGTGGCCCCGATCTGTTCTTCAAGGGCAATGTGCTCAACGGCAAGCTCAACGCCGTGGCACTGGGTGCGCAGGCCAATGTGGCCCTGGTTGCCGCAGCGACCGAAAGCGGTGAATGCAAGCTGGTTCTGGTGAATCTGCAAGCCCCGGGCGTGAGCCGTGTGCAGGGCATGCGCCAGGACTACTGCGCAGTGGCCGACATCAGCTTTGCCAGCACCCCTGTGCTGGCCGTGCTGGGTGGCCGTGCGCTGGACTGGGTCAGCGAGCAGACCATTGCCAGTCTGGCAAGCCTGCAGCAGGGCGTGACTCAGGAGCAGCTGCGCCGCACCGTGGAATATGTGAGCGAGCGCAAGCAGTTCGATCGCCCCATTGGCACTTTCCAGCTGGCGCAAGGCCAGATGGCTGACGGCTACATCCTCATGCAGGCTCAGCGCAGCGCCTTGTCGCAGCTGCTGTGGCGTCTGGATGCCGCTCTGCCCTGCGTGCCGCAGGCGCATGCCGTGCGTGCCCAGTCCAATGAACTGGGCCTGAAGGTTGGCCGAGTGGCGCAGCACCTGCATGGCGGCATGGGCGTGGATGTGACCTATCACATTCACCGCTACCTGTTCTGGTGCCGCGCACTGGCCGCTGAATTTGGCGGTGCAGGCTACCACCTCGAAGCGCTGGGCCAGTGGCTGGCCGACAACGACAACCTCGGCTGGAAGTACGACCTGCCCGAAGACCGCTAAAGGAATCTCACATCATGGCTAACCAAACACCTCGCTTTGAATCGGTCAACGTCGGCGACGAACTCCAGTCCCTGAGCGTGCCCATCACCGTGCCTCTGATTGCCGGCGGCGCCATTGCTACGCGTGACTATTTCCCCGGTCACCATGACCGTGATGCTGCGCGTGAGCTGGGCTCTCCCCACATCTTCATGAACATCCTGACCACCAACGGTCTGGTGCAGAACTTTGTTGAAACCTGGGCTGGCCCCGAGGCTCGTCTGATGGATCTGAAGATTCGTCTGGGCGCTCCCAACTACCCCGGCGACACCATGAAGTTCACCGGCTCCGTGACTGAGAAGAACGATGCCACGCGCAGCGTGCAGATCACATTGAAGGGCGCCAACTCCATGGGCTCCCACGTCAGCGGCACTGTGCAAGTGGCCCTGCCTTAAAACAAGAAGCGGAGACATTCCTGTGAACGATATGAATATTTCCGGTCGCGCCGCCATTGCGGGTCTTGGCGCTACAGAATTTTCCAAGAACTCCGGCCGTACCGAGTTGCGTCTGGCCATGGAAGCTACGCTGGCTGCGCTGGCTGATGCGGGCATTGACCCGAAGGAAGTGGACGGCTTTTCCTCTTACTCCGTGGACAAGGTTCCCGAGTACGAAATCGCCCGCCTGCTGGGTGCGCGCAATGTGAGCTTCTTCTCGCAAGTGCCTCACGGCGGTGGCGCAGCCTGCGGCCCCGTGCTGCATGCAGCCATGGCCGTGGCTACCGGCATTGCCAAGACCGTGGTGGTGTACCGCGCGATGAATGAGCGCAGCTGGTACCGCTTTGGCACCGGAAGCTATGGTTTTGGTAGCTCGCCCTTCTTTGATAACGTGAACTATGGCTGGTACATGCCCCATGGTTTCCACACGCCTGCATCGTGGGTAGGTATGTTTGCCCGCCGCTATATGCACGCCTTTGGCGCGACTAGCGAAGACTTTGGCCGTGTGGCCGTGGCCGTGCGTGACTTTGCCGCAACCAACCCGAATGCCTTCTTCTACGGCAAGCCCATTACGCTGGAAGAGCACCAGGCCAGCCGCTGGATCTGCGAGCCTTTGCACTTGCTGGACTGCTGCCAGGAGTCCGACGGTGCCGTGGCCATGGTCATCACTTCCAGCGACCGTGCGCGTGACCTGAAGGCCAAGCCCGTGTTCATCAAGGCCGCCGCTCAAGGTATCTCGGATGGCCAGCAGTCCATGACTTCGTTCTACCGCGAAGACATCACCGGTCTGCCTGAAATGGGCCATGTGGCCAATCAGCTGTGGAAACAGGCCAAGCTGACTCCCCAGGATGTGCAAAGCGCGGTTCTGTACGACCACTTCTCGCCTTTTGTGTTACCTCAGCTCGAAGAGTTCGGTTTCGTCAAGCGCGGCGAAGCCAAGGACTTCATCCGTGCCGGTGAACATGCGCGCGGTGGCTCTCTGCCCATCAACACCCACGGCGGTCAGCTGGGTGAAGCCTATATCCACGGTATGAACGGTATTGCCGAAGCGGTGCGTCAGATTCGTGGCACATCGGTGAACCAGGTCAAGGACGTGCACAACATGGTGGTGACTGCCGGTACCGGCGTGCCTACCAGCGGCCTGATCCTGGGCGACCGCGCTTGATTGAAAGGGGCAAACCATGTTCATTGATTTGACCCCAGAGCAGCACGCACTTCGCCTGAAGTGCCGTGACTACTTTCAGAATCTGATGACGCCTGAACTCAAGGCCCGCATGCGCGGTGCCGAAGGTGGCGACGAGTACCGCGACATCATCCGCAAGATGGGGCGCGACGGCTGGCTGGCCATTGGCTGGCCCAAGGAGTTTGGCGGCCAGGGCCTGTCGGCCACCGAGCAGCTGATCTTCTTTGAAGAAGCCAATATTGCCGGCGCTCCTCTGCCTTTCGTGACCATCAGCACCGTGGGCCCTGCGCTCATGGAGCATGGCACCGAAGCGCAGAAGAAGGAGTTTCTGCCTGGCATGGCCAGCGGCGACATTATCTTCGCCATTGGATACTCTGAAGCGGGCGCGGGCTCTGACCTGGCCATGCTCAAGACCCAGGCCGAACTCAAGGGCGATCTGAACACCGGCCACTTTGTGGTCAATGGTCAAAAGCTCTGGACTTCGGGCATCGAGTCTGCCGACTATGTGTGGCTGGCTGCGCGTACCAATCAGGAGCTGGCGCGCCACAAGGGTATTTCCATCATGGTGGTGGATACCAAGGCCAAGGGCTTCTCGCACACGCTGATTCAGACCGTGGGCAACTTCACAGCTGCCACTTATTTCGACAATGTGGAAGTGCCTGCCTCACGTCTGATTGGTCAGCTCAACGGCGGCTGGAAGCTGATTACCGCTCAGCTCAACCACGAGCGTCTGGGTCTGGGGGCATGGTCGGACAAGGTGTTTGCGCCGTTCACCAAAGTGCTGCAGTGGGCCAAGGCCAAGGATGAGCATGGCCGCCGCGCCGTCGATCAAGCCTGGGTGCGCCAGGGCCTTGCCGAGTGCTATGCCCGCATCGAAGCCATGCGCCTGACCAACTTCCGCATTGCGGCCAGTCTGGAAGCCGGTGCCATGGACGTGAGTCTGGCATCTGCCACCAAGGTCTATGGCTCTGAAGGCATGGTCGAAGTGCTGCACAAGCTGATGGACATTGTGGGCGGCAGCGCCACGGTGCGTGGTGGTTCTGCCGCAGCCTTTCTGATGGGCGAGCTTGAGTACGAAATTCGTTCCTCCCCCATTAATACCTTCGGCGGTGGTACCAACGAGATCCAGCGCGAGCTGATTGCCCAGTTCGGTCTGGGTATGCCGCGCCCCCAGCGCTGATCAATCACAGATAACAACAACGAGGAGACATGTGATGAGTGCAACTGGCACTGTTTCTCGCGAGCAGACACAACAAAAGCTGGATCTGCGTGGCCCGGTGGCTGCGCGCTATATGGCGTCCACGCCCTACACCACGGCCGACCGTCTGGAAGATTGCGCCCGCGATTTTGGCGAGCGCATCTTCCTGACGGAAGGTGATGTGCGCTACACCTACGCGCAGCTCAACCAGCATGCCAACCAGGTAGCCCGTGCGCTGCATGCGCAAGGTGTGAAAAAGGGTGATGTGGTGGCCATGGCCATCGAAAATCGCCCCGCTTTCTTCTTTGCCTGGTTTGGCATTGCCAAGCTGGGTGCTGTGGCCGCATTCATCAACACCCATGTCAGCGGCAAGCCGCTGGTGCACGCGCTGGAAGTGACCAGCGCCAAGGCCGTCATCGTGGGTGAAGAGTGCGCAGGCCGCTTTGCCGAGACCGATGGACTGGATACCCGCCTGACCTACTGGCACTGGCCTGACGAGGAGCGCCGTGCCGAGTCTGGCGTGCTGGACCAGTTTGGCGCCAATCTGCAGGCGCTGGCCATGGCGGAAGATGGCAGCGAAACGCCCAAGGAATGGCGCGAAGGTGTGAAGGCTGGTGATACGGCTCAGTACATCTTCACTTCCGGCACGACCGGCTTGCCCAAGGCGGCTGTCATCAGCCATGCACGCTGGCTGATGGCCGGTGACTCCATGCAGGTTCTGTGGGAAATCACCATGGACGATTGCTTCTACTGCTTCCTGCCGCTGTACCACGGCGCGGCCTCCATGTCGCTGACATCAACGGCCATGAGCGCAGGCGCCCGCATTGTGGTGCGCCGCAAGTTCAGCCGCAGCGAATTCTGGAAGGATATTCGCCAGCACGGCATTACTTTCTGCCAGTACGTGGGCGAGATCTGCCGCTTTTTGTTGACCGATGCTGCAGCGGCCAACGACAAGCAGCACACGCTGCGCAAGATGGCGGGTACAGGCCTGACGCCCGAAATCTGGCAGCAGTGGACATCGCGCTTTGGCGAGCAGTTCCAGATCTATGAAGGCTGGGGTGGCACAGAATCCAACACCAATACCATCAATCTGGACAACCGCATTGGTTCCTGCGGCCGCGTGCCGTTCTGGGAGAAGACCAATCTGCGTCTGGTGCGCTACGACCAGGAAAAAGGCGATTACATCCGCGACGAAAACGGCTTTCTGCAACTGGCAGCGGTGAACGAACCGGGTGAAGCCATTGGCATGGTGATCAACTACCCCGATGTGGTTGCAGGCCGCTTCGAGGGCTATACCAACGCCGAGGCTTCCGAGAAGAAACTGCTGCGCAATGTCTTCCAGCAAGGCGATGTGTGGTGGACTTCGGGTGACTTGCTGCGCTGCGATGAGGATGGCTACTGCTGGTTTGTGGACCGCATTGGCGACACCTTCCGCTGGAAGAGCGAGAACGTCTCGACCATGGAAGTCAGCGATGCGCTGGGTGATTTCACGGGTCTTGACGCCATCACCGTCTATGGCGTTCATGTGCCCGGTCACGGTGGCCGCGCCGGTATGGCAGCCCTGGTGATGAACGAGGGTGCACAGTTTGACCCCAAGGCTTTCTGGGAACTGGCTCTGGCCCGTCTGCCGCGTTATGCAGCGCCCATGTTTGTGCGCCTGATGGACACGCCCGACATGACGGGCAATTACAAGCTGCGCAAGGTCGATCTGCAAAAGCATGGCTATGACAGTGCGCAGACCAGCGACCCGCTGTTTGTGCGCAATGACAAGCTCAAGACCTATGTGCCCGTGACGGCTGCCAGCGTTGAGGAGGCCCTGCGTGGATAACGCGGCCGCCAAGGAACGTGAGCGCATCAAGCCCCCTGATGTGCTCAAGTACCCGTTCGAGCCCCCAAAGGCCGACGGCAGTCATGTGGAGATTGCGCCTGGCCTGTTGTGGCTGCGCATGCCCATGCCCATGGCTCTGGACCATATCAACGTCTATCTGCTCAAGGATGGCGACGGCTGGGCGCTGGTGGATACAGGGCTGGGAATCCCGCGTACTTTTGAGTTGTGGGAGCAGATATTCACCGAGAAGTTTGCGGGTCAGCCGCTGACGCGAGTGATCTGCACGCACTGCCACTACGACCACGCTGGCGCGGCTTGGTGGCTGCAGGAGCGGTTCAATGTGCCGCTGATCATGACCTTTGGCGAGTTCATGATGCTGCGTTCGCTGATGGGGCCACCGCCCGATCCGCTGCCGCAGTCGCACCGCGACTTCTACGCCCGAGCCGGTGTGACGGATGAAGAGCTGGACAAGATGGTCGGAGCCATGCGCAAAGACCCGTTCATGCCTCGTCATCCTGGCAACTACCAGCGCATTCGCGGTGGTGAGGTGCTACAGATTGGTGAGCGCGAATGGCGCGTAGTGATTGGTGAAGGCCATTCGCCTGAGCATGCCTGTCTCTATAACGAGGCAGACGGCATTCTGCTGGCGGGCGACCAGGTGTTGCCGCGCATCACCTCGAACGTGATGGTCAGTCCGGTAGAGCCTGAGGGTAATCCGCTCAAGTTCTGGCTGGATTCGCTGCAACGTCTGCACAGCCTGCCCGCAGATACGCTGGTACTGCCTTCGCATCAGGGTGTCTTCTATGGCCTGCACGATCGCCTGAATCAGGTGCGTGAGCACCATGAGCAGCAGTTCGAGCTGGTCAGGGAATATCTGGCAGAAGTTGGCAAGGCCAGCGCTGCCGAATTGATGGTGGTGCTGTTCCCGCGGCTGCGCGGCCCGGTCGACAGACTGATGGCCCTAGGGGAAACCATAGCCCATTTAAACCTGCTTAAACAGGCAGGAGTGCTTTTGCGTCAGCCTGGCGCAGGCAAGATTGAGTATTTTTCGTTGGCCTGAGTTGAGGATGCCATGACGGAACTAGAAACATTCAAACAAGAAGTCGCACAGTGGCTGCAGGAAAACTGCCCGGCCAGCATGCGCAGACCCATCGTGTCCGAAGAGATGGTGTGGGGTAGCTCCAAGCTGCAGTTCCTCAATGAGGATCAGAAGCTGTGGTTTGAGCGCATGCGTGACCGAGGCTGGTTTGCGCCGTCGTGGCCGAAGGAATACGGCGGTGGCGGCCTGTCGCCAAAGGAAGCTCGTATTCTTGAAACCGAGATGGCCCGCCTGGGCTGCCGCCAGCCCCAGTACAACCTGGGTGTGTGGATGCTGGGCCCGGTGCTGGTGGAAGTCGGCACCCATGAGCAAAAGCTGGAGCATCTGGTTCCCATGATGCGTGGAGAGCAGCGCTGGTGCCAGGGCTTTTCTGAACCCAATGCCGGTTCGGACCTGGCCAGCCTCAAGACATCGGCCAGGCGTGTGAGCGACGAGCAGGGCGAAGCCTATATCGTCAATGGCGGCAAGATCTGGACTTCGGACGGCGACAAGGGCGACTGGATGTACGCCCTGGTGCGCACCAGCAACGAAGGCAAGAAGCAGGATGGCATCAGCTTCCTGCTGATCGACATGAACAGCCCTGGCGTGACGGTCAAGCCGATCGAGCTGATCAGCGGCAAGTCCAGCTTCTGCCAGGTGTTCTTTGACGACGTGCGTGTGCCCGTGCGCCAGCTGGTTGGCAAGGAAGGCGAAGGCTGGTCGCTGGCTAAGAAGCTGCTGCAGCATGAGCGCGCCGCCATGTCCAAGTTCACCGAAGGCGGTGCACCGTCGCACGATGCACTCAAGACCGCACTGCCTTACATGGTGGACGAGCAAGGCAAGGTTGATAAGCCCGTGCTGCGCGACAAGCTGGCCAGTGTGCTGATGGATGCACAGGCCTTTGCGCTGACTCACCGTTACGTGACCGAGAAGGCACTGGCCCGCAAGGATGTCTCAGGCCCGTCCAGCATCATGAAGCTGGTGCAGACCGAGCAGGAAGTGGCCAAGTACGAACTGCTGGAGCAGGCGCTGGGCATGCGTGGTCTGGGCTGGGAGGGCGAAGACTTCAGCGCCGATGAGCTGGAAGTCTGCCGCGCCTGGCTGCGGTCCAAGAGCTACACCATTGCGGGCGGTAGCTCCGAGGTGCAGCTGAACATCATTGCCAAGCGGGTGCTTGAGCTTCCGTAACCCCCTGAGGCGCCGCGCGCCTTCCCCCTTTGTCGCTTCGCGCAAGGGGGACGACGCCCTCGCCGCAAGGCGGCTCTTGCTCGGCGTCCCTGAGTTGGAGCCTGGGGGCGTGGCGATCTGTGCTGCTTGCAAATATAGAAATCAATTGGAGACAAGAATATGACCATGCTTTTGTCGCAAGAGCAAGAATTGCTCAAGGACAGCGCCATCGCCTTTTTGGCTGAGGAAGCGCCGGTTGCCCAGCAGCGTCGTCTGCGGGATGAAAAGGTCAAGCAGGGCTTTGACGATGAGACCTGGCAGCAGATGGTGGAGATGGGCTGGCCCGTGGCCGTGCTGCCAGAAGAACATGATGGGCTGGCTGCAGGCTATCTGGGTTTGGGCAGCGTGTTTGAGGCCATTGGCCGCAATCTGTCTGCGCAGCCGCTGCTGAGTCAGGCGGTCATGGCTCCCGAGCTGCTGATTCGTGCGGGTTCCAAAGCGCAGCAGTCTCACTGGCTGCCCTTGCTGGCCGCTGGTGAAGCACGCATTGCCGTGGCTACCGATGAAAAGTCTGGCGAGCACCTGCCTGCCAAGCTCTCGACGATCACGACCCAGACGGGCACGGGCTGGAGCCTGAGCGGCGAGAAGTCCTTTGTGATTGATGCGGTTGGTGCCAATGCACTGATCGTGCTGGCGGCTTCTGCCGAAGGTGCCCCAGGCTTGTGGCTGGTGCCTGCGGACGCTCAAGGTGTCACAGTGCATCACGTCGCAATGGTCGACAGCCGCAATATGGCGCGCGTGCAGTTTGACAAGGTCGCACTGACGGCTGAGATGGCACTGGTGGCCATGCCTGCAACTCAGGCGCTGGATGAGGTGCTGGATCGCGCCCGTGCTTGCCTGGCTGCAGAGGCTCTGGGCCTGCTGCGTGAAGTGTTTGAGCGCACGGTTGCCTATCTGAAGGAGCGTGTGCAGTTCGATACGGTGATTGGTTCTTTCCAAGCGCTGCAGCACCGTGCATCGCGCCTGTATGTTGAGCTGGAGCTGCTGGAGAGCTGCGTGCTGGCGGCGCTGGAGGCGATCGATTCGGGCCGTGAATCCAGGGTGGCAGAGCATGCGAGTCTGGCCAAGGCCAAGGCCTCCGACCTGTGCGAGAGGCTGTGCAACGAAGCCATTCAGCTGCACGGTGGCATTGGGGTGACCGATGAACTCGATATCGGTCTGTTCTTCAAGCGCGCTCGCGTGCTGCAGCGCTTGCTGGGGGATGGTGGCTATCACCGCGCCCGTTTTGCCCAGTTGAAAGGCTTCTGAGATGAGCACCCCCAGCAATGTTTCTATCGGTGAAACCATCAAGGGCATTCGTGCCCGCCTGACTTCGCCCGGCGCGCCGTTTGAGCTGCAGCAGGCCACGCTGGCCGATGGCCGCAGTTTCACCAGCTACCGCAATGCCTTCCAGACCCTGCCTCAGCTGCTCAATGCCGGGCGTGCCCATGGCGCAGCGGAGTTCATGGTCTATGGCGAGGATCGCTGGACCTTTGATCGCTTCTTTGCAGCAGTTGATGCCGTGGCAAGCCGACTGCAAAAGCAGCAAGGCGTGAAGGCGGGCGATCGCATTGCCATCGCCATGCGTAACCGTCCAGAGTGGGCAGTGGCATTTGCGGCTGCAGCCTCCATCGGTGCCGTGCCGGTGCCCATCAATAGCTTTGGTCTGACCAGCGAGCTGATGAGCAATCTGGAGGACACCACGCCCACCTGGTTGATTTGCGACGCAGACCGCTTTGAGCGAGTCAAGCAGACCATTGGCGCGACGGGGATCAAGGTCACCGTGGTCGATGGAGAAGAGGGCGATGTTGCCTGGAGTTCATTGGTTGCAAGTGGTCATGGCGGATGGGATGCCCCCGTTCTGCAGGCCGACGACACGGCCTTGATTCTGTTCACATCGGGTGCGACCAGTCGTGCCAAGGGCGTGGAGTCCACGCACCGTGCTGTGTGCCAGGCGATTTTCAATATCGACTACATCGGCGCAGTTGCTGCCATGACCTCGCCCGATGCCGTCGCTGCCATCATGGCGCGCCAGCTGCAGCCCACCATTCTGTCTGCCGTTCCGCTGTTCCATGTCAGCGGACTGCATGCCCAGCTGCTGACCAGCTTGCGCCATGGACGGCGTCTGATCTTTGTCCATCGCTGGGATCCAGAAAAGGCGGTGGAGCTGATTCAGAAAGAGAAGGTCACGCAGTTCAATGGTGCACCCAGCATGGTGCAGCAGCTCATCAATATTCCAGGCTTTGAGCGCCCCGAGATTTCGGGAAATCTGTCTGGGGTGGGCTTTGGCGGCGGTGCATTGCACCCACGCCTGATTGATGAAGTACTGGGCAAGTTCAGCGGCCGTATGTCTGGCATTGGCTTTGGTTTGACGGAGTCCAATGGTGTGTGTGCAGGCAGCTCAGGGCGCATGTTTGAAGCGCACCCGCGCAGTGCAGGCGTACTCTCGCCCATCATTGATGTGCGCATTGCCGATCTGGATGGCCAGCCTTTGCCAGAGGGGCAGGCTGGTGAAGTCTGGCTGCGTGGCGTGACGCTGATGGAGCGTTATTGGGGCGATGAAGAGTCCACAAACAACGCCGTGCACGATGGCTGGTTCCGTACCGGAGATATAGGCGTTTTGGACGATGAGGGTTTCATCACCATCGTTGATCGCATCAAGGATGTGATCAATCGCAGCGGTGAAAAAATTGCGGCTGCAGAGGTTGAAGCCTGTCTTTTGCTGCATGAAGGTCTGGAGGAGGCCGCAGTCTTCTCGATGCCGCATGAGGTGACGGGAGAGCAGGTGGTTGCCGTAGTCGTTGGCAAGCCGCAGACGTCGCTTTCCGAGGCATTGCTGCGCGAATTTGTCTCGCAGCGACTGGCTGGCTACAAGGTTCCCAACAAGATTCTGGTGCGCGATCAGCCGCTGCCGCGCAACCCTGCTGGAAAAATGCTCAAAGCTTCCATTCGCAAGGAATTTGAGCACCTGGTTGTGTGATTTTGATGAGTGAGATGCGCTGAAAATTTCAGTGCATCTGCATCCCTGTTTACCCTTGTGAAACCCGCTCCAGCGCAAGCTGCAGCGGGTTTTTCATTGGGGATTTGAAGTGCGAAAACTGGCTAGGGTCTGTCAGTAGTCTCATCAGACGATGGGAAAAAAGTTCGACAGAGCGAGTATCCGCTTGCCATCACAGGCGAGGCAAAAAGAGCAACAGATGGCGATGCCAGTTTGTAGCACTTTCAAAAAATAAGTTCCAGAACCTAGGAGACAGAGATGAAGTTTGTAGAAGCCAAGACTCAACTCGCGGTAGCAGTGGGTTTGATGCTTGCAACATCGGTATGGGCGAAGGTACCGGCAAGCGAGGCGGAGCAGCTGGGCAAAGAGCTGACATGCGTTGGCGCCATCAAGGCGGGCAACAAGGAAGGCACGATTCCCGAGTTCACCGGCAAGTGGGCAGGCGCGCCCGCTGGCGTGGCTCATACGCCCCATAGCGGCAAGCATCCTGTGGATGTCTATGCGAATGAAAAGCCAATTTTCAGCATCACGGCTGAAAATCTGGATAAGTATGCAGACAAGCTGAGTGATGGTCAGAAGGCCATGTTCAAGAAGTACCCTGCGACTTTCCGAATCCCCGTGTATCAGGGGCACCGTGATTTCCGTTACCCCGATTACGTCTGCGAAATTGCGAAGAAGAATGCTCTGGAATCGGAAGTGATTGAAAACGGCCTGGCGATCAAGGGCTATTTTGGTGCGATCAACTTCCCTATTCCCAAGAATGGTCTGGAGCTGCTCTGGAATAACCAGTTGCCAACGCGCGCAGCCTCTGAAACCATCATCCGTGACATGGCCAACGTGCTGTCCGATGGCTCCATGAGTTTTGGCCGCATGCTGAACCAGAATCTGGATCGAGTGAACGACCCGGAAAATCGTGGCAAGCCCGTGGAAGGCATTCAGGCATACAGCCAGACAAAGGGCTTGCTGCCAGAGCGTGAGAAAGGCGGGGTGACCAACTCGGTTGAACCCGTGAATTACGCGAAGGACAAGCGTCTGGCGTGGAGCTATGACCCCGGTACTCGTCGTGTGCGTCAGGTGCCTGAGTATGGTTTCGACCAGCCTATGACTGGTACCGGCGGCAAGATGACGATTGACTCGGATCGTTTCTTCAATGGCTCACCCGAGCGCTACAACTGGAAGTCGCTTGGCAAGAAGGAAATGTATGTTCCTGCCAATAACTTCAAGATTCACCAGCCAACCGTGAAGTACGCGGATCTGCTGAAAGTGAATCACGCAAATCCCGATTTCATGCGCTACGAACTGCGCCGCGTCTGGGTTCTGGAAGGCACCTTGAAGGAAGGCTTCCGCCATGTGTATGGCAAGCGTGTGATGTTCCTGGATGAGGACACCGGCCAGGCTGTGGTTTCGGACTTCTACGATGCCCGTGGTCAGTTGTGGCAGCACGCATTGATCAACTACTACTACTCGTACGACATCAATGCTTGGCATGCAGGAACTTCGTTCTATCACGACCTTAATTCCGGCGGCTACATGGGCTACAACCTTTTCCAGGAACGTCCCGTTGGACCGATTCTGAACAAGGGCAACCTGACCCCAGCCATGTACACGCCCGAAGCCGCACGTAACGCTGGCAACTAAGTTTTATCAACGAGCGACTGACTATGAAAAAAAACATGAAGAAACTCACCCCCATTGCAGTGGCCGCACTGCTGTCTCTGGGCATGGGTGCTGTTCACGCGGGGGAGACGATCGAATTTGGTGATGGCTACAAATTCGACTGGCGTCTGAACATGAGCTATGGCCTGGGTGTTCGCCTGGGGAACCCCTCTCCCGTGATTGCCTCTGATGGTAATAACAACTTTAAGAAGGGTTCGCTCACGGCAAATCGCCTGGGTGCAGTCTGGGAAAGCAAATTTTCCAAGGGCGACAGCGGCTTTGTTCTGAATGCAAGTACCTTCTATGACGATGTGTACCACCAGACCAATGACAACCCTAATAAGTACATTTCCACGGGCGGTACTCCCAACGAGTTCACGTCTGCAGCCAAGCGCTATGGTGGTGGCTATTCGCGTCTGCTCGATACGTATGCATACACCAGCTTCAACATGGGTGAAACCCGTGCCACGGTGCGTGTTGGTAAGCAGGTGGTGAACTGGGGCGAGTCCATGTACTTCGCCAATATCGCTGGAGCCCAAGGCCCCAGCGATGCGGCAAAGTCGGCTTCTCCTGGTGCTGAAATCAAGGAAATTCTGCTGCCTGAAGATCAGATCTCAGCGTCGCTGGAAGTCAGCCCCAAGCTCTCGCTGCTGGCGCACTACCAGTTTGGCTTCCATGAAACGCTTTTGCCAGCCGTTGGTATGTACACCAGCACTGCTAACGCTGTGGGCCCAGGCACTACCTGCGCATACAACGTGGGCGCTGCGTGCTACTCCAAGTACCGTGGAGATATTCGTCCGAGCAGTTCCGGCCAGTTTGGTATCGGTGGTCGCTATCGTGTGACGGATGAAACGGAAGTTGGCGTTTATTACCTGAACTACAACGATCGCTCTCCTAGTGTTATCAGCGATGGCCGAGGCGGTTACAACATCCGATATTTTGACGATATCAAGATGCTGGCCTCCACTGTGAGCACGACCTTTGGTAAGTTCTCGGCATTCGGTGAAGCCAGCTACCGCAAGGGCACTCCCGTGTCTGTGAATTTAACGGCGGGATCGACTACCGGTACTGTGGTTCGCGGCGATGTGATTCAAGGTAACGTGGGTGGCATCTTCAATATCGGGCGCACCGGTTTTGCGGATGACGTTAGCTTGGCTGCTGAAGTTTCTGGTTCTCGAGTGATGAGCGTGGATCAAGGCAGCACTGCTGCCATGAACTACCAGACGCGTAACTCTCTGGTTGCTGGTGCGACACTGACACTGGGCTATCCAGGTATCTTCGAAGGCTGGGATTTGACCGTGCCTATCAGCTACCAGAGCCAGATCAGTGGCCGTGCGACTGTGGGGACTTTCGGTGGTGGTCAGGGTGACAGCCGTCTGAGCATCGGTGCGACATTTGTGCGTAAGAGCAATCTGTCCATCAACGTTGCCTACATCAACTACTTAGGCAATCCTTCGATGGATACATTGCGCTATCGCACCATGACAGACCGCGACCAGCTGTCTGTAACTGCCAAGTACTCGTTCTGATTTTCAGCAACGAGCCCTCTCACAAAAGCCCGGGCCTCCCGGGCTTTTGTGTCTGAGATGGGAGTAAGCAAATGCAATTCATGATCCCTCAGAAATGGTCTGTGCTGGCCCTGGCTGCATCTGCGTTATGCGCAGCTTCTGCCAGCGCGCAGTCCATGTTCGATGCCTTGCCGCCTCTGCCCAAGGTGATTCCGATGATGCCGCCTACCGAGCTTCACAGCGATACCCAGGGTGAGATCAAATTCAAATCCAGCAGTCCGTATGACCTGGATGTGCTACTTAGTCAGCCCGCCAAGGCCGAACCCACGATGGGCATGGGCAAGCTGTTCTTGCCCAAGGGCGCCAGTGCGAAGAAGCAGGTTCCTGCCATGGTCGTTTTGCCTGGTGGTGCTGGTGCCATTCCCGGGCGTGAGAATGAAACTGCGCAGATGCTGGCGGACAACGGCATTGCGGCGCTGCTGGTCGATAACTTCAAACCACGCGGTATCAGCGAAGAGATGCCGTATGCGCTCAAGGTCATGGGGACTTCTGAGTTTGATGCCGTGGCGGATGCCTATGCGGCGCTCAAGGCATTGAACAAGCACCCCGCCATTGATGGCTGGCGCATTGGAGTGATGGGCTTTTCCAAGGGCGGTATTGCTGCGCGAATGAGCATGGATGCACGCATTCGCGACAAACTGGCACCGTTCATTCAGCCTTTTGCCTTGCATGTGGACTTCTATGGGCCATGCTATTCACTGCTGCAATCGCGCAAGACAACAGGTGCGCCGCTGCTCAGTTTCAGAGCCGGAGAAGATGCTTCCAACGACCTGGTGGCCTGCGCACAGCAGGAGAGAATCTTGCGTGAAGCAGGCTCTGAAGTTAGTACCGTGGTTTACGCGAAGGCAGGGCATGACTGGGAGAGCGACAAGCCACGCGAGATGACGAATCGTCCTTACCTGGCGGGTTGCACCATAGAGTTCAACGACAAGGACTTTCCTGTGCTTAATGGTCAGCCCCTGATTCCTGCGGGAGCGCAGGCTGATCGTCAGACGCGCTACAAGATTCGTGTGCAGAGCGGCAAAGCGCTGGGCGACTGCGTCAAGGTGGGCTATATGGCCGGGCGCGATGAGACGGCGCGCAGCCTGGCCAACAAGCAGATGCTGCAGTTTCTCAAGGTGAAGTTTGAGCAGTAAGGAAATTTCTGCTTTTATCTCCGGGCCAGCATCTGCTGGCCTTTTTTATGCCAATGGCAGCTCTTGCCTGTATTGAATATGCGTTGAATGCTATCTTTTTGATAATGCAATGAAAAAGCCGCGCAGCTTTGAAGTGCGCGGCTTTTGCGAAGAGTAAGTAATCAGGGCGCAGGTTGCAGCACTGATTTGTCTCCCATATCCAGCAGCATGGTCATGCTGCGCTTTTGAATGCGCCAGCCTTCTGCACGCTGCACCCACTCATCTTCATAGAAGCCAATGGCGTCATAACGCAGATGAGAGCGCTCGCCCAGCCCCTGGTGCGATGCGCGCACATAGATCTTGCTGCGCGGGTGCGCAGGATCGCTTGCATCGACCTGCAGATTGCCAAGCAGGTGCTGCGTAGGCCCGCAGCCATCCAGGTGGGTGCTGATCATGCGGCGAACCTTGGCCACACCTTCGCAGACGTAGCTGCCGCCATAGACGGTGGTGCAGTCGGGGGTAAACACTTCTGAAAGCAGGTCCCAGTTGCGTGTGTCGCAGACGGTGGCGTAGCGAATCAGGGTCTGGCTCAAAGCATGCTCCAGAAGGAGCTGCTCCAGCGATGTTGGAGCAGTTTGCATTACACCTTCCCGTTGACGGAGGATTGAGGTTCAGGCTTGAGCATGCCACCGCCAGCTGCAGCGGCTGTTTTGTTGCCACCAGCCTTGGGCTGCTTTTGCTGACGCTTGATGCGTGACTTGGCTTCTGCAACGCCGACGTTGAGCCAGTAGGCCATGGCCGGCAGCAGGAAGATGGCGCCGAGCATGTTCACCAGGAACATGAAGGCCAGCAAGATGCCCATGTCCGCCTGGAACTTGAGCGCGGAGAACGCCCAGGTGCCCACGCCGATGGACATGGTCAGTGCGGTGAAGATGGCTGCATTGCCGCGCTGGCGCATGGCTTCGTAGAAGGCTTCACGCAGTGTGATGTCGCGCTCGCGCAGCTCGTGCTGCATGCTCTCGAACAGGTAGATGCCGTAGTCCACACCCACACCCACGCCCAGTGCCACCACGGGCAGCGTAGGAACCTTCAGGCCAATGCCCAGCATGGCCATCAAGGCATTGCAGAGGATGGAGACGATGGCCAGTGGCACAACGATGCACAGCACGGCGCGCCAGCTGCGGAAGGTGAGCCAGCACAGGATGGTGATGGCGCCGAAGATGGAGCCCAGCATCTGCACTTCAGCGTGTTCCACGGCTTCGTTGGTGGCGGCTGCCACGCCAGCGTTGCCGCCAGCCAGCTTGAAGGTGACGTTGGGTGTCTTGTCCGAGTCGATGAAGCTGCGCACTTCGTTGACCACATGGGTCAGGGTGGCGCCTTCATGGTCCTTCAGGAAGACCTGCAGGTTGATGACCTTGCAGCCTTCGGTGTTCAGGCCCAGGTCTGGCGACAGGGCCTTGGCGCCGGAGCGCAAAGATGCTTCGGTGCGCTGCAGCGCTGCCCAGCGCGGGTTGCCTTCGTTGTTGCTGGAAGCTGCAATCTTGGCCAGACCCGAGACCGTGGAGACGGACTGCACGCCATCCACACGGCGCATGCGGGCGTCAAAGCGCTCGACCGCGTTCATCACCTGCCAGTTCAGGCAACCTTCTTCGATGTTGGAGGTTTCAACAAACACCGACAGCACATCCATGCCGATGGAGTAGTTGCTGATGATGTTGTCGTTGTCGCGGTTGTAGCGCGATTCGGCACGCAGCTCGGGAGCGCCGGTGCCCACGTCGCCGGTCAGCAGGTGGCGCGACTCGTAGGTTCCCACGGCCAGCAGGCCCAGCGAAACCACCAGTGTCAGCAGCGCGGGACGGCCTTCGGACAGCGCCGAGAGCTTCCACCAGATGGGGTTGCGGCCGTTGGCGGTGGAGGAGGGTGCTTCCAGAGCCTTCTTTTCCAGACGCAGATTGGCCAGCACGGCAGGCAGGAAGATCTTGTTGGTGATGATCATCAGCAGCACGCCCATGCAGGCGGTCACGCCCAGTTCGTGCACGATGGGAATGTCGATCAGCATGATGACCATAAAGCCCAGGGCGTTGGTCAGCAGTGCCAGTGCGCCGGGGATGGCCAGCTTGCGAATCGAGTTCTCTGCGGCCAGCTTGGCATTCAGGCCTGCGCGCACATCGTGCTTCCAGGCACCCGTCATCTGCACCGCGTGAGAAACGCCGATGGAGAAGATCAGGAAGGGCACGAGAATCGACATGGGGTCAATGCCATAGCCAATCAGCGGCAGAATGCCCAGCAGCCAGATCACAGGCAGCAGCGCTACCGCCAGACCCACCACGGTGAGGTTGGTGGACTTGGTGTACATGCGCAGCATGATGGCCGTGATGACAAAGGCGATGGCAAAGAACGTCATCACTGTGGACAGGCCGTCCATCACATCGCCCAGCACCTTGGAAAAACCAATGATGTGGATGGAGATATCCTTGCCTTCAAACTTGCTGCGGATCTCGTCGAGGCGTTGTGCAACCTTGTGGTAGTCCAGCTTTTCGCCTGTCTTGGGATCGACTTCCAGCAGGTCGGCGCGCACCATGGCGGACTTCAGATCGTTGCTGACCAGCGAGCCAATCTGGCCGGACTTGGCCACGTTGGAGCGCACCTGTGCCAGACCTTGTTCATTGGCTTCAAAACGCGAAGGAATCAGCACCTCGCCCACATAGCCGTCTTCGGTGATTTCGATGTATTTCACGTTCGGAGTGAACAGCGAATACACCTGACCGCGGTTGACGCCGGGGGTGAAGAAAACTTCATCGGTTACGCCGCGCAGAGCGTCAAGGAATTCCTTGTTGTAGATGTCGCCCTGGCCCTTCCATTCCACGCTGACCAGAATGCGGTTGGCACCCGAAAAGGTGCTGGAGTGCTTGAGGAAGGCTTCCATGTACGCGTGGCGCATGGGGATCAGCTTGTTGAAGCCGGGGTCCAGATGCGTGCGCAGTGCCGAGACGCCCAGCAGCGCTGTGGCAATCAGGGTCAGCACAACAATGGTCTTGCTCCAGGAGATCAGCCAGCGTGCGGTGGTTGCGATGAACCGGTCCAGAGGGGTTACGGGTTCGGTCAATGTCATTGCTTGGCTCCTTGCGCAGCTTGCGGGGCTGCCTTGGCCTGTGGGGGGAAGGGCTGCAGCCCTGCGTCGCTGGAGATCCAGCCGTTGTTGGCGCTGGTCAGAACAATGTCTGTCAGCGTGGCGCGGCCCTTGGCACGCTCCAGGCTGAAGCTCTTGCCGCCGTCCTTGCTCAGGCCCAGCATGCTGCCCTGTCCGACCAGAACAATGGTTCCGTCAGTTTCCTGGGCATGGCCGAAGAAGGAGACAGGCGCGGGAACCTGCGATTTGGCCCAGGCCTCACCGGGGGCGGGCTGCAGGAACACATTGCCGCGCATGCCGTAGATCAGCCAGCCGCCTTCCTTGGTGGGCATGGCGTTGTAGAACGAGCCGTTGTAGAACGCGGGCTCGGTCTGCCAGGTGGCGCCTGCATCGTCGGACTTGAGTACCAGCCCACGCTCGCCCACGATCAGCCAGTGCTGCTGATCTGCAGAGCTGGCAATGCGGTTCATGTGCTTGTCTTCGACCTCTGCGGGCAGAGTCATGGGCTGCCAGGTCTGGCCGCCATCCTTGGATTCCAGTGCACGGCCAAATGCACCCACGGTGATCCAGTCACCAGAGGGAAGGCGTGCGATGGACATCAGCGGCTCGCCGTTTTCCTTGGAGAAAGCCATTTCCTCCCAGGTGCTGCCGCCATCCTTGGTGCGCAGAATCCAGCCTTCGTGGCCTACGGCAAAGCCGGTCTTTTTGTCGGGTGCAAAGGCAACGCTGACGATCAGTGCCTGGCGATCCTGGCTCAGCTTTGCAGGGGTCCAGTGAGCGCCCTTGTCGTCCGAGTAGAGGATCTCGCCCATGGCGCCCACGGTCAGGATACGGTCGCCGACCTGGGTGATGGCATTGAAATGGGTGCGCTCCACGCCGATGGACGTGGGTGCAAGAGGTGGTGGTGTGCGAGGTGCAAAGGCCAGCGCAGAGGCAAATGCCACCAATGCTGCTGCGCCTATACCGACGGCTGTTTTCACGTTGTCTCCTTGTTCAGTCTTCTTGCGGCTAGTGGGTGAGCCAAAAACCTAGGGCCGAGATTGTTGTTTGGGAGGTTTTGAAACATCGTCCGAATGGACGTCAGCTTGGTGAAACGAGGGTTACTCCGGGGCAGAATTCTTAGTCTGCATTGACGATGGTTCCGGCCCTCTTCGTTCTCACAATGAGGCAATACTTTCTAGTAAAGGGAGACATATGGGTTTGCAAGGAAAAGCGGCGCTGGTAGGCGCTGCGCAGTACAAGCCTGAGAAGTACGCGACCGCGCCGCGCATGTTCCATCTGGAGCAAGTGGCCGATCTGACGCTGCAGGCACTCGAAGACGCGGGCATGGAACTGTCCGAACTGGACGGGCTGATTACCAGCGGTCCGCACTTTCATGAAGCCAGCAGCTTTGTGCCGGCCATGGCAGGTGAATACTTGGGCATTCCACTGAACTTCGCCGAAGTGGTGGACCTGGGTGGCGCCAGCTCGGTGGCCATGGTCTGGCGTGCCGCTGCGGCCATTGAAATGGGCCTGTGCAACACGGTGGCCTGCGTGCTGCCCTCGCGCATGACGCCTTATTCCGAATATGACGACCACTTCAAGGAAGTCATGAAGAGCAGCCGCTTTGGCGGCCACAGCACACGCTTTGGCGCTCCTGAAGCGGAAATGGACCTGCCTTACGGCCATATGGCGCAAAACACGGGCTACGCCATGATTGCCCAGCGCTACAAGGCCATCTACGGCTATGACCCGGCAGCACTGGCGCGCATCAGCGTGGACCAGCGCTTCAATGCCTGCCACAACCCCAATGCCATGTTCTACGGTCAGCCCATCACGGTCGATGACGTGCTGAACTCGCGCATGGTGGCAGACCCTCTGCACGTGCTGGAAATCGTGTTGCCCGCCGCAGGTGGTGGCGCCATGATCGTCACACGTGCCGACCGCGCCAAGACGACCAAGAACCGCCCCGTCAGCATCATCGGTTGCGGCGAGCATGTCAGCAGCAAGTCGCCCACATACATGGCCGACATGCTCAAGACCCCCATTGGCCCGGCATCTGCCAAGGCGTTCGAGATGGCTGGTCTGAAGCCTTCGGACATGCACATGGCACAGATCTATGACTGCTACACCATCACCGTCATGCTGACGCTGGAAGACGCAGGCTTCTGCGAAAAAGGCAAGGGCATGGAGTTCCTCAAGAACAACGACTTCACCTTCAAGGGCAACTTCCCCATGAACACCCACGGTGGTCAGCTCAGCTTCGGCCAGTCGGGCACGGCGGGCGGCATGTCGCAGGTGATCGAGGCGATTCACCAGATTCAGGGCCGTGCAGGCGATCGCCAGCTGGCGCGCAATGATCTGGCCTATGTGTCCGGTACCGGTGGTGTGATGAGCGAGCAGGGCGCGTTGATCCTGCGGGGAGCATAAGAAATGGCCTGGAACAAACCTCTTCCCCGTCCCACGGAAATCTCGGCACCCTACTGGGAGGGTCTGAAGGCTCACGAAGTTCGCATTCAGCAGTGCGATCGTGGACATTCGATCTTTTTCCCGCGTACCCATTGCCCCGTCTGCGGTTCGCGCTCCTTGAAGTGGAGCAAAGTCAGCGGCGAAGGCACGCTGTATAGCTTCACCATTGCGCGCATTCCCACCATGCCCGAGTTCACGGACGAGATGCCCCAGGCACTGGCGGTGGTCGAACTCAAGGAAGGCGTTCGTATCAACACCACCATGGTGGGTGTGGATCCCGAAACGCTGAAGATCGGCATGGCTGTGCGCCCGGTGTTTGATGAGCGCCCTGTCGAAGTCACGCTGCTGCGCTTTACCGACAAGAACGGCAGCTATCCTTCCATTATCAAGGCGGAGAGCGAAGAAGTGGCTGCTCCCGCTGCGGTGCAGGAAGATGCAGCGCCCAAGCGCCAGATCTCCGTCAAGGACATCGACGCGATGAAGTCGCTGGTTTCCGAGGAGTACAGCCCCTGGTCCAACGAGTTTGCGGTGACGCAGGACGTGATCAATGGCTTTGCCAAGCTCTCGGGCGACGATTACTGGATCCACACCGATCCAGAAAAAGCCAAGACCGACAGCCCCTTTGGCACCACCATCGCCCACGGCGCGCTGGTGCAGGTGCTGGCCAGCCAGCTCAAGATTCCGCTGGACTTTGAAGTGGTCGGCTTCAACAACATGGTCAATTACGGCTCTGACCGTCTGCGCTTCCCCACGCCAGTGCCCTCGGGTTGCAAGATCCGCGCACGCTGCCGCATCAAGGCGGTGGAGCAGGTCAAGAGCGGCGTGCAGATGACGATGGAGATCAACATCCACGTGGTGGGCCAGGACCGTCCGGCCGTCATCAACGATCTGGTGATTCTCTACATGTAATCGTCAGCGCCCGGGCGGTGGTGGCTGACCCGGGTTGGTTCAATTTCTTCAAGGTTAGGGGCTTTGCGCAGGCAGAGCCCCTTTTTTTGCCTGCTTCCGAAGGGCGGTTTCAAAACTGATAGCTGCAAGCGCATGGCATGTAAGCGCTCTGAATTGAATGCGATCTCAATTCTTTTTGGAGAAAGCGGGAGGTGCTCATTTTTTTTGAAAGAGACACGTCCTGTTGAAAGCGAAATTCAAGGGTTGTCACCTAAGTAAATACCTGCTCATCAAATTGGACGATGTTGGAAATTCTGCGCTGGCGATACTGCTGACAAAAGAGCCTCAGAGCCTGTTAAGGAGACAACGATGAAAAAGCATTTCAACCTGCTGAACACCTTCAGAATTCTCATGCTGCTCGCTGCGGCGCTGGCGCTGTATCTGCCTGCCATGAACATGCCCCAGAATGCGGTGGCGGGGCCGCATGCAGACGCTCAGACCAAGCTGCCAGAGGGAATTCGTCTGGCCAGCGCCCAGACCTCCTGGCAGGCGGTAGCGGCCCTGGCCTATTGAACGCGGATGCTCCCGGGGGCCGTCAGTGCTTCCCGCTAGCCTGTGTTGACCGCGTGCAGGGTTAGCGCACCTTGCAACGCTTGGGTTTTGCTTGTGACTGGCTGCGTCATCCTTCTTTCGGATGGCTGGCATGTTGCCGCATGCGCTGCGCGGCGACAGTTTTCCTTGGGGTTGACTGCTGTTTTCTCCCGCGCTTCGTTCAAGCGTGACTGGCTTGGTAAAAGCACACTTTTTAAAATCAGGAGACTTGCATGGCTGTGAATGGCGTGAACCGGATCATCCTGGCAGTGCGTGACCTGCAAAAAGCAAAGACTTACTACGAGGATTTGCTGGGTGCGACTTTTCATGACGCACACTGGACTGGAGAGCCTTTCGGGATTCAAGTCGCCATCAGCTGGAATGCTGGCATCGAACTATGTGCGCCAATTCCGGGCAAAGAGCAAGAGTGCTTTTTGACGCCCCTGCTCAACGAGCGTGGCGACAGCCTTCTCAACGTTGTATTCAATGTCGACAATGCGGACGAGGCCCTTGAGCGCTCAAAGAAGCTGGAGATTCGGACGATTAACGCGCTTGACTACACGCAGGAAGAGATAGATCTGCATCTGGATGGACTCTTTGCTCGCTACAAAGAGTACTTTCTCAACACCAAGGCACAGCATGGGTATGGAATCGTGTTCGGTCAGATCGAAGCGAAACAGGCATAGATCGATAGCCTGTCTGGCGCTGTGAATGCGAAGCCTGCAGACCTTTGGTATGCGGGCTTTTTTATGACCCCTGTGAATTTCGACTTCCGCATTGAACTGATCTTCAGCTTCAATAAAAAAAGGTTCAGTGGCCGCCCCAAGCAGCCGCTGAACCCAATACAAAGTGGAAATGACAGTCTGTTAAGACTTAGGCAGCCACAGCCACCTTCTGACGGTTACGCACCATGGTCAGGGCGGTGTCTTCAATCATGTCTTCCTGGCCGCCCACCATGCCGCGGCGGCCCAGTTCCAGCAGCAGCTCGCGCGCGGGAATGCCGTACTTGGCTTCGGCGCGCTTGGCGAACAGCAGGAAGCTGCCGTACACACCGGCGTAGCCCAGGGTCAGCGCGTCGCGGTCGATGCGGATGGGGAAGTCCATCAGCGGCACGACCAGATCTTCGGCCACGTCCTGAATCTTGAACACGTCCACGCCAGTCTCGATGCCCATGCGTGCGCACACGGCAATCAGCACTTCCATGGGCGTGTTGCCCGCGCCAGCGCCCAGGCCTGCGGCGGCGGCGTCAATGCGGTTGGCACCGACTTCGACGGCGGCCAGAGAGTTGGCAATGCCCATGGCCAGGTTGTGATGGCCGTGGAAGCCCAGCTCGGTGTCAGGGTTCAGAGCCTGGCGAACGGCGGACAGGCGTTCCTTCACGTCGTCAGGCAGCATGTAGCCAGCCGAGTCGGTGATGTAGATGCAGTTGGCGCCGTAGCTTTCCATCAGCTTGGCTTGCTTGACCAGGCCTTCAGCGCTGTTCATGTGGGCCATCATCAGGAAACCGACGGTGTCCATGCCCATCTTGCGGGCCATGGAGATGTGCTGCTCGGAGACATCGGCCTCGGTGCAGTGGGTGGCCACGCGAATGGTGGACACGCCCAGCTCGTGGGCCATCTTCAGGTGATCGACGGTACCAATGCCGGGCAGCAGCAGGGCGGAGACCTTGGCTTGCTTCATCAGCGGGATGACGGTGGACAGGTACTCTTCGTCGGTATGGGCAGGAAAGCCATAGTTGACCGAGCTGCCGCCCAGGCCGTCGCCGTGGGTGACTTCAATCAGGGGAATGCCCGCAGCGTCCAGGCCGCAGGCCACGGACTTCATCTGCTCCAGCGTCATCTGGTGGCGCTTGGGGTGCATGCCGTCACGCAGCGTCATGTCGTGAACGGTGATCTTCTTACCTTTGAGGGACATGTGATTCTCCTTGGCGCTCAGGCTGCAACAGCTTCGGCGGGCTCGAAACGGCCAGCCAGGATTTCTTCGGCAAACATCTCGGCCGTGCGCGCAGCGGCGGCGGTCATGATGTCCAGATTGCCGGCGTACTTGGGCAGGTAGTCGCCCAGGCCTTCGACTTCCATGTAGATGGAGACGCGGTTGCCGTCAATCACAGGGCCGTTGACCAGCTTGTAGCCGGGCACGTATTTCTGCACTTCCTTGATCATGTCCTGCACCGAAGCTTCGATCTCTTCTTTCTTCGGTGTGTCCACGGTCAGGCAGTGGATGGTGTCGCGCATGATCAGCGGTGGCTCGGCAGGGTTGATCACGATGATGGCCTTGCCCTTTTGCGCGCCGCCAATCTTCTCGACCGCGCCTGCTGTGGTGCGGGTGAATTCGTCGATGTTCTTGCGGGTGCCGGGGCCTACGGACTTGCTGGAGACAGTGGCCACGATTTCGCCGTAGCTCACGGCCTGCACGCGGGAAACCGCTGCCACCATGGGGATGGTGGCCTGGCCGCCGCAGGTGACCATGTTCACGTTCATGGCCTTTTCAGCCACCTTCTCGGCCAGGTTCACGCTGGGCACGCAGTAGGGGCCGATGGCGGCAGGTGTCAGGTCGATCATCAGCACGCCCAGTTCGTTGAGCTTGCGGCTGTTTTCGGCGTGGACATAGGCACTGGTGGCGTCAAAGGCGATCTGGATGCCGTCTTCCTTGACGAAGGGCAGCAGGCCATCCACACCTTCGGCCGTGGTCTTGATGCCCATTTCGCGGGCACGCTTCAGACCATCGGATTCGGGGTCGATACCGACCATCCACACAGGCTCCAGAATGGGGGAGCGCTGCAGTTTCATGAGCAGGTCGGTGCCGATATTGCCGGGACCGATCAGTGCGCACTTGATTTTCTTTTGCGTCATGGTGTCTTACTCCGTGAATTGAATGGAACAGGTGCCCATGCCTTCGATGACCATGTCGAAACGGTCACCGGCAACGGCGGGCACCAGGGGGGCGAGGGAGCCGGAAAGAATCACTTCACCCGCCTTGAAGGGGATACCGAATGCGCCCAGGGTGTTGGCCAGCCAGGCCACGGCTTCGGCGGGGTGGCCTTGCACGGCGCTGCCCAGGCCGGAGCCTGCGGGCTCGCCGTTCTTGGTCATCTGCATGGCAGCGGCGGCCAGATCCAGCGCGGCAGGATCGGTGTGCTGCTTGCCAATGACAAAGACGCCGCAGGAGGCGTTGTCGGCCACGGTGTCCTGAATCTTGATCTTCCAGTCGTTGATGCGCGAATCGACGATCTCGAAGCAGGGCGCGACCCATTCGGTGGCAGCCAGTACGTCTTCCCGGGTCACGCCCGGGCCTTGCAGGTCTTTCTTGAGCATGAAGGCGATTTCGCCTTCGGCGCGTGGCTGAATCAGGCCGGAAGCCTTGAGCGAGACGGCTGCGCCATCTTCAAACTCCATGCTATCGGTCAGAAAGCCGAAGTCGGGCTGGAACACGCCCAGCATGTCCTGCACAGGCTTGGAGGTCACGCCGATCTTCTTGCCGATCACGCGCTCGCCCGATGCTTCGCGCAGGCGCAGCATGTGCAAAGAGATGTGATAGGCATCTTCCACCGTCATGTCGGGGTGGCTGTCGGTCAGCGGCGCCAGGGTCTTGGCGGCGCGCAGCGCGTCATACAGACGCTGGCCTTGCTGTTCGATGAATTGCTTGTCGCTCATGACAGTTCAACCGTTCTTCATGAAGTCAATGCAGGTACGGTTGAACATGTCGCGGTGTTCGACCTGTACCCAGTGACCGCACTGGTTGACCAGCACGATGCGGCAGTTCTTGATACCGTTGGCCAGCTTGTCGGCGCCGCCCACGGGGTTGAAGGCGTCCTGCATGCCCCAGAAGCCCAGCACATTGCACTTCAGGTCGGGCAGTTGCTCGGTCATATTGGGGATGTACAGACGCTGGCGCGAAGCTTCGGTTTGGGTCAGCGCGATGGGCGCGCGTTCGTTGATGATCTCGTCGGTCAGCAGCGACTGATCCACCACCTGCATGCTCATCACGGCGCGCATGGCTTCGGGGCCGGTCTTGCCTGATTTGTAGACGTTGAACATATTGGCAATGCCGGGCATGGCCATATAGGCTTCAAATTCTTCCACGCCGCCGGGGGCCATCAGAATCAGGCTCTTGACATCTTCAGGGTACTTGAGCGCATAGCCCAGTGCCACGGCGCCGCCCAGAGAGTTGCCCAGCAGCGTGATGTTCTTCAGACCCAGCTTGTCCACCAGACCCTTGACACCAGCAATGAAGAAGTCCATGTCGTACTGCTTGGGCTCTTCAGTCTTGGAAGACAGGCCATAGCCGAGCAAGTCAGGGACGATGGAGCGAAAGCCTGCCGCTGCAAACTCGGGGTAGTTGCCCTTGAAGTTGCTGTAGCCGCTGGCGCCAGTGCCCGCGCCATGCAGAAAGATCACTGGGTCGCCCGAGCCTTGCTCGTGGTAGTGCACGCGCTGCGGATGACCGGCCACATTGCCGATGTCCACATACTTGCCTTCGGGAATGGAAAAAGTGCTCATCTCTGTTCTTTATGGTTGGAGTGGATAGGCGAAGGCTGTCTCCTGCCTTCGGGTGGGAAAGGAAATATTCAGGCCTTGGCTTGCCAGAGCTTGGGCAGGCCGGGGTCGGTGGCGGCAATCGCTTTCTTGAGCAGATTGCGCAGCGTGGCAGCCTCCATCTCGCCCAGGCTTTCGATCAGATCGGTTTCCACGGCCTTGGCGGCGGCCAGCACATGCAAGATGGCTTCGTTGCCCTGTGTTGTCAGCTGCAGCGACTGTGCGCGCTCACGGCTTTCTTCCACCCAGCCCTTGCTGATGAGCGATTGCAGGGCTACTGCGCCAATATCTGTGCCGGTATAGGCCATGTGCGAAGCGATCTCGGCAGGCGACTGGGGCTGCTGAATGCTCAGCAGCGACAGCACATAGAAATCAGCATCTGTCATGCCGTAAGCCGCCATGGGCTTGCGCAGGCCGCTCAGAAACTGGAAGTGCGCACGGCCCATCAGATAGCCAATCAGGTTCTCGGAATAGGCGGTATTGGTATCGGCTGCAGGCTCGCTGGCCACGGCGCCCGCTTTGCGCGAAGCCATGGCATAGCCACCGGTCACATACAGCAGCGGGGGGTGGGGGTTGGCGTCATAGCCCGTCACTTCACCCACAAAGATGATGTGATCGCCGCCGTCGTACTGAAAGGCTGTCTTGCACTGGAAACGGGCGCTGCAGTCCTGCAGCAGCGGGGCGTGGTGCTCTTCGGAGTCCAGTGGCAGGCCCGAGAACTTGTCTTCACCCGCACGGGCAAAACGGTTGGACAGCGCTTCCTGCTCGTTCGAGAGGATGTGCACATTCCAGGTGTCGGCGCTCTGAAACACCGGCAGGCTGCGGGCATTCTTGGCCAGGCTCCACAGCACCATCGGTGGCTCCAGCGAGACCGAGTTGAAGCTGTTGGCAGTGATTCCCACAGGCTCACCGTTTTCGGCACGGGTGGTGACGATGGTGACCCCGGTGCCGAACATGCCCAGGGCGCGGCGGAAGTCTTTGGGGTCGAAGGTTGCTGCAGTACTTTGCATGGGTGGTTGTCTCCTTAATGCAAGAGTGCTGCCAAGGCGCATTTTTTGAATCCTTCACATGGACTAGCAGAGGAAATGCGGCCTCAGTGTTTGTCCTAGGGGCTGAATTTTTGCTGCGCCAGATCAGGCTTGCAGCAGCGTTTGAATGAGGGGTTTCATCGTTAGTCTGATCGGACGATGAATGGAAATTTGCATGGTGAGAGCATTTCTGTCATAGGCGAAAAAGCCTTGCCCACCACACCACAAGCCGTCCGGTGGAGCGGCAACTGGAGACCTGAATGAACACAATGACAGACAACTACCTCACCCCTGATGCGCTGGCCGTGATCGAGCGTGCCAAGGCTCTGGCACCCAAGCTGGCGGCCCGTGCCCAGCAGGCTGATCGCGATGGCGCTATCAGTGACGAGACCATTGCCGAGATGGCTGAGGCCGGTCTGTTCCGTGTGCTCCAGCCCAAGCGCTGGGGCGGCTATGAGATGGACCCACGCGTGTTCTACACCGTGCAGATGGAATTGGCCAAGGGCTGCATGTCCACCGCCTGGATTTACGGCGTGGTTGGTGTGCATCCCTGGCAGCTGGCGCTGTTCCCCGCTCAGGCGCAGGAAGACGTCTGGGGCAAGGACAGCGGCGTGCGCATCGCTTCGACTTATATGCCTACCGGCAAGGCCGAGCCCGTGGAAGGTGGCTTCAAGTTCAATGGTCGCTGGAGCTTCTCCACTGGCTCCAAGCACTGCGACTGGCTGTTCCTCGGCGGTCTGCTGCCCAAGCGTGATGGCACGCCCGGCCTGGAACACGTGACTTTCCTGGTGCCCAAGAGCGACTACCGCATCGAAGACAACTGGGATGTGCTGGGCCTGCGCGGCACTGGCAGCCACGACATCGTGGTGGAAAACGCTTTTGTGCCCGCCCACCGCATTCAGTACACCAACGATCACAGCGATGTGGGTTGCCCAGGCCGCGTGGAAAACACCAGCTGGCTGTACCGCATCCCCTTCACCCATGTGTTCCAGCGCGCTGTCTCTACAGCCTGCCTGGGTGCGATGGAAGGCACGATTGAATCGTTCACCGCACGTGCCACGGCCCACGTTGGCAAGCACGGCAACAAGATGGCAGAAGACGTGAACGCCCAGACGGCCGTGACAGAAGCCACGATTGCGCTGGATCAGCTCAAGCTGGTGCTGTTCCGTAACTACGCCCGCATTGTGGATGCTGCCAAGACCGGCATTCAGCTGTCGCTGGAAGAGCGTCTGCTGCAGCGTGCACAGGCTTCGTATGTGCCCAAGCTGACGGGCTATCACGTCAACGAAATGATGCGTGCCTGCGCTGCCAGCGGTACCTTCAAGAACAACCCGATCGAGCGCGTGTTCCGCGACATCCATCAGGGCCGTACCCACATTGCGAACAACACCGACGCTTATGTGCGCGCCTACGGCTCGCATGTGCTGGGTATTGCTAACCAGGAACCATTCGTCTGATTCTGATCCGATGAAATTGCGGCAGTTGCTCGTTTGATGCAGCTGCCGCATGCGTTCTTTTTGCGGCAGACCATCCAAAAAACAAAGATTGACGGAGACAAGGCATGGCAGAACAAGAATATGACCTGATCGTCGTAGGTTCGGGGGCAGGGGCGTTGCTGGGCGCCATCCGTGCGCAGGAGCAGGGTCTGAAGACTCTGGTGGTGGAGAAGACCGATCTGTTCGGCGGTACCTCGGCCTTGTCCGGTGGTGGCATCTGGATTCCCGTCAACTACGACCAGAAAAAAGCGGGCGTCAAAGACGATCTGGAAACCGCATTCAGCTACATGAAGCGCTGCGTGCGCGGCATGGCGACCGATGACCGTGTGCTGGCCTATGTGGAAACCGCCAACAAGATGGCCGAGTATCTGCGTCAGATCGGCATTCCCTACCGCGCCATGGCCAAGTACGCGGACTACTACCCCCATATCGAAGGCTCCAAGCCCGGTGGCCGCACCATGGACCCCATGGACTTCAATGCCGCCAAGCTGGGTGTGGCTGCGCTGGAAACCATGCGCCCCGGCCCTCCAGGCAACCAGCTGTTTGGCCGCATGAGCATCAGCGCCTTTGAAGCGCACTCCATGCTGTCGCGTGAACTCAAGTCGCGCTTCACCATCATGGGCATCATGCTCAAGTATTTTCTGGACTACCCCTGGCGCAACAAGACCAAGCGTGACCGTCGCATGACCGGTGGCCAGGCGCTGGTGGCGGGCCTGCTGACGGCAGCCAACAAGGCCGGCGTCGAAATGTGGCGCAATTGCCCCCTCAAAGAGCTGGTGCAGGATGCATCAGGCCGCGTGACGGGGGTGATCGTTGAGAAAAACGGTGCCCGCACCGAAATCAAAGCCAAGCGAGGCGTGATGCTGGGTGCAGGTGGCTTTGAGCGCAACCAGGAAATGCGCGATCAGTATCTGAACAAGCCCTCCAAGGCTGAGTGGACAGCCACGCCTGTTGGCGGCAATACCGGTGATGCGCACCGTGCCGGTCAGGCCGTGGGGGGACAACTGCACCTGATGGACTGGTCCTGGGGCTGCCCCACCATGGATGTGCCCAAGGAGCCTGCATATCGCGGCATCTTTGTGGAGCGTTCGCTGCCCGGTTGCATGGTGGTCAACGACAAAGGCCAGCGTTTCCTCAACGAATCCGGTCCTTACCCTGAATTCCAGCAAGCCATGCTGGCTGAAAGTGCCAAGGGCAATGGCGGTGCACCGGCCTGGATTGTGTTTGACGCCAGCTTCCGTGCCCAGAACCCCATTGGCCCTCTGATGCCCGGCTCGGCGGTGCCTGACAGCAAGGTGCGCAAGAGCTGGCTGAACAATGTGTACTGGAAGGGCGAGACGCTGGACGATCTGGCCGCCCAGATCGGTGTGGATGCCGCAGGCCTGAAAGACAGCGCCCGTCGCATGACCGAATACGCCAAGACCGGCAAGGATCTGGACTTTGACCGCGGCGGCAATGTGTTTGACCGCTACTACGGCGACCCACGTCTGAAAAACCCCAATCTTGGCCCAGTCGAGAAAGGCCCGTTCTATGCCATGCGCCTGTGGCCCGGCGAAATTGGTACCAAGGGCGGCCTGCTGACGGACCGTGAAGGCCGTGCGCTGAACGCGCAAGGTCAGGTGATTGAAGGTCTGTATTGCGTGGGCAATAACTCTGCATCCGTCATGGGGCCAGCCTATGCGGGTGCAGGTTCCACACTGGGCCCGGCAATGACGTTTGCCTTCCGCGCTGTGGCCGACATGGTGGGCAAGCCCCTGCCACTGGAAAACCCACATCTGCTGGGCAAGGCTGTTTGAAGGAGCTGAGATGACGAGCAGTTCCAAAAAACATATCAGCACCATCAACCCGGTAGGCCCGGCGCTGGAGGTGCGCTCTGCGGACGATGTGCAATGGTCTGACACCACCGATGTGATCGTCGTTGGCTGGGGTGGGGCCGGTGCCAGCGCAGCCATTGAAGCGCGTGAGCAAGGCGCTGAAGTGCTGGTCATTGACCGCTTCAGCGGCGGTGGTGCCAGCGTGCTCTCGGGCGGCGTGGTCTATGCCGGTGGTGGTACCAAGTACCAGAAGCAGGCGGGCTTTGAAGACTCGCCGGAAGCCATGACGGCCTACCTCAAGCATGAGGTCAACGGCGTCGTCAGCGATGCGACGCTGGCGCGTTTCAGCCGCGACAGCGTGGCCAATCTGGAGTGGCTGGAAAAGCAGGGCGCAGGCTTTGACTCCACCATGCCCGCCTACAAGACCTCGTATCCGCCTGATGGTGTGTACCTGTACTACTCGGGCAACGAAGTGGTGCCTGCCTATGGCAACCCGGCACTGGCCAAGAAGCCCGCACCGCGTGGTCACCGTGTGGTGGCCAAGGGGCAGTCGGGGGCGACTTTCTTCGCAGCGCTGCAGCAGTCCACACTGGCACATGGTGCCCGCACGCTCACACAGGCGCGTGTGCAGCGACTGGTGCGCGAGCAGGAAACAGGCCGCGTGCTGGGTGTGGAAGTGACCGTGCTGCCTGCGGGCGATGCACGCACAGAGCGCCATAAAAAGCTCGATGAGCTGGTGGCCAAGTGGCGTCTGTATCAGGCGCCGCGTGCGCAGGCTGGGCGCCGCGAAGCTGCGCAGATCGAGAGCGAGATTGGCGAGAAGCGCTTTATCCGCGCCCGCAAAGGTGTGGTGCTGTCTACCGGTGGCTATATCTTCAACTCCGAATTGATGGACAAGCACGCACCGGCCTACAAGCCGGGCTGGCTGACGGGCGCTGCAGGCTGTGACGGCTCTGGCCTGCGCCTGGGGCAGTCGGTGGGGGGGATTGGTCAGGATCTGAACAATATCTCGGCCTGGCGTTTCATCACGCCTCCGGCGGTCTGGCCCAAGGGGCTGGTGGTCAACACCAAGGGCGAGCGTTTCTGCAATGAGCAGGTCTATGGCGCCAAGCTGGGCTACGAGATGATGGAAAAGCAGGGCGGCAAGGCCTGGCTCATTATTGATAGCAAGCTTCGCAGGCAGGCTGCCTGGCAGTGCCTGTTTGGCGGGCTGTGGGCCTTCCAGTCCATGCCCGCGCTGGCGCTGATGTACAAGGTTGCGGTCAAGGGTAAATCGGTGGCAGATCTGGCCCAGAAGCTCAACCTGGATGCAGCCCTGCTGCAGCGCCAGTTTGATACGGCCAATGCTGCGGCGCGTGGCGAGATTGACGATCCCATGGGCAAGTCCACGGACATGCGCCATGAGTTCAAGGGCGGCTCGCTGTTTGCCATTGATATCTCCATCAGCCAGAAGATGTTCCCGCTGGCCGTGCTGAGTCTGGGTGGCCTCAAGGTCAACGAAGACAGCGGTGCAGTGATTGATGGCGCAGGGCGCGATATTCCGGGCCTGTATGCCGCTGGCCGCACGGCCATTGGTATTGCGTCTTCGCGCTATGTCAGCGGCCTGTCTCTGGCCGATTGCGTGTTTTCCGGTCGCCGGGCGGGCAAGGCCGCAGCCGCGGATGGCAGCAGGGCCGCAGAGCCCAGCGCCGCCGTAGCGGGCGTGCAGGAAAGCGTCGGTGTTTAACCCCTGAGTTGTGGGGGCAGCCATGGGCCGGGGCGCCGGTGCCTGGCTGCACAGATAAGTGTGAGTGAGTAAGGGGTCATAAAAATGAGCAGTGAAGCGACAACCAGTGCATCGCGCTATCACCCGTTGCGTGTGCGTGCGGTGATTGATGAGACACACGACACCAAATCCATTGTGTTTGATGTTCCCGAGGCTTTGGCTGAGCAGTTCAGCTACAGGCCCGGGCAGTTCCTGACGCTGCGACTGCCGATCGAGGGCCGTTATGTGCCTCGTTGCTATTCCATGTCCAGCGCCCCGGCGCTGGATGATGCGCTGCGCGTGACCGTCAAGCGCGTGCACCAGGGGCGCGGCTCCAATTGGGTGTGCGACAAGATCCGCGCCGGCGATACGGTGGAGCTGATGCCGCCGTCGGGCCTGTTCTCGCCCAGAAATTTATCGCAGAACTTCTTGCTGCTGGCTGGCGGCAGCGGCATCACGCCCGTGTTCTCCATTTTGCGCACCGTGCTTAAGCAGCATCAGGGCAATGTGGTGCTGTTCTATGCCAATCGTGATGAGCGCTCGGTCATCTTCAAGAAAGACCTGCAGCAGCTGGCGGCTGAGTATCCGGACCGCCTGCAAGTCATTCACTGGCTCGATTCGGTGCAGGGCGCTCCTTCGCAAAAGCAGCTGGCAGCCTGGGCTACGCCCTGGGTGGCTAATGCCGGTCAGGCCTTTATCTGCGGCCCCGGCCCTTTCATGGATGCCGCACAGGCCGCCATGATCGAAGCGGGCATGCCCGCCGATCAGGTGCATGTGGAGCGCTTTGTTTCTCTGCCCGATGAGGAAACCCTGCAGCAGATGCAGGAAGCGGCAGAGCCTGTTGAAGCGGCAGTGGATGAAGCCGTGGTGCAACTGCGCCTGGACGGTGAAGAGTACGAGTTCACCTGCAGCGGCACTGAAACCATTCTGGAAGCGGGCCTGCGCGCTGGCATCAACGTGCCATTTTCCTGCCAGGCAGGTATGTGCGCATCCTGCATGTGCCAGGTTCAGGACGGCAGCGTCCATCTGCGCCACAACGAAGTACTGGATGCCAAGGATCTGTCCAAGAAATGGACGCTGGCCTGCCAGTCCGTGCCCACCAGCGAGAAGCTGCGCGTCAAATTCCCGGAGTAAAACATGTCGAATATCCAACAGAACAAGGTGCAGGACACTTCGCTGACCTTGCCCGCCATGCTGGCCGATGTGGCCAGCCGCTATGCAGAGCGCGCCGCCATTGTCGAAAACGGCAAATCCATCAGCTATGCCCAGTTGCTGCAACTCAGTCGTCAGGCCGCTCGCGCTTTGATGAGCCTGGGTGTGCAGGCCGGTGACCGTGTGGCCCTGTGGGCGCCTAACCTCAGCGAATGGATTGTGGCCGCTTGCGGCGTGCATGCCGCAGGTGGCGTACTGGTGCCGCTGAACACCCGTATGAAGGGCGCAGAAGCGGCCGACATTCTGGACCGCAGCCGCGCCCGCGTGCTGGTCAGTGTGGGTGATTTTCTGAACAACTACTACCCAGACCTGCTGAATGGCCAGCGCCCCGCAACGCTGGAGCAGATTGTGGTTCTGGGCGATAAGGTGCTGCCCAGTGCGGATCTGAGCTGGAATCAGTTCATGGCCAAGGCCGATGCCACCAGCGCAGAAGCACAGCTGCAGCGCGAAGCACAGATCAAGCCTGACGACACGGCTGACCTGATGTTCACCTCCGGCACCACCGGCCGTCCCAAGGGGGTGATGGCTGCGCACAATCCCACCATTCTGGCTTTCAAGGCCTGGTCGGATGTGGTGGGCCTGACCGAAGGCAGCCGTTACCTGATCGTCAACCCCTTCTTTCACACCTTTGGCTACAAGGCTGGCTGGGTGGCGGCTCTGCTGCAAGGCGCAACGGTCTATCCAGAGCAGGTTTTTGATGCCGAAGCCATCTTGCGCCGTATCGAAAGCGATCGCATCAGCTTCATGCCTGGTCCACCCACGCTGTTCCTGTCCATGCTGGCGCATCCGCAGCTCAAGAGCTTTGACTTGAGCTCGCTGGAAGCCAGTGTGACAGGCGCTTCCACCGTGCCGCCCATTCTGATCAAGCGCATGCGTGAAGAGCTGGGTATCAAGAATGTGACCACCGCCTATGGCCTGACCGAGTGCGGCGGCTGTGCAACGCTGTGTGATCCTTCGGATGACGTGGAGACCGTGGCCAACACCTGCGGCAAGGCTCTGCCAGGCACCGAAGTGCGCTGTGTGGACGAGCAGGGCAAGCCTGTGGCTGCAGGCGAGGCTGGTGAAGTGCTGCTGCGCGGCTATCACATCATGAAGGGCTACTTCGAGGACGATAAGGCCACGGCGGAAACCATTGATGCGGACGGCTGGCTGCACACCGGCGATGTGGGCGTGCTGGACGAGCGCGGCTATCTGCGCATTACCGACCGCTTGAAGGATATGTTCATCGTGGGCGGCTTCAACTGCTACCCCGCAGAGATTGAGCGCATGCTCTCCAACCACCCCGATGTGGCCCAGGTCGCCGTGATTGGCCTGCCCGATGAGCGCATGGGTGAAGTGGGCTGCGCCTGCGTGGTGGCCCGCAATGGCGTGACCGTGGACAAAGACACCTTCATCGCATGGTGCCGTGCCAATATGGCGAACTACAAGGTGCCACGCTTTGTGCTGCAGCTCGACAGCCTGCCAGTCAACGCATCCAACAAGGTGCAAAAGCGCGACCTGCTGCAGATCGTCAAGGCCAAGATGGAGCAGGCCGCCCAGCCTGCTTGAACGCAGTCGTCATGAAATTGGCTGTTTTCCCAAAAAAGCACGAATTTCATGGCTATAATTCAAGTCTGTTCTGCAAAGCCTAATGCTTTCAGAGATGCGGGAATAGCTCAGTTGGTAGAGCGATACCTTGCCAAGGTATAGGTCGACGGTTCGAACCCGTTTTCCCGCTCCAGATTTTGAAAAGGGAAGCAAAAGCTTCCCTTTTTTATTGCCTCAGTCCTCGGGCTGGTGCAATACTTGCTGTCTGGCCATGCGCTATGCAGCAAGTGGGCCCCGATGGTGAAATTGGTAGACACTGCAGACTTAAAATCTGCCGCTTTTAACGAAGCGTGCCGGTTCGATTCCGGCTCGGGGCACCAGGAAATAAGAAAACCTTGCTACTTTTTGAGTAGCAAGGTTTTTCTGTTTCCGGACCGTGCATATCCGCGGTTCACCCGATTCAGGCAGGGCTTGCTTCTTGTAAGAAATTGATGACAGAACCCTGTCGCCAGCCGTCTTCATGCGCGTAAATGGGCGCTAATGTCGTTATTCTTGCTGCACTGCAACAAATGCACCCTGTTCTGCCGTTATCGCGGGGGTGCGTTCAGGGATGTACGTTAACGATTGGTCTTTTCTTCTGGTCATTGCGACCATTCTTCTGACGCCGGGGCCCACCAATACTTTGCTGGCGTCGTCCGGAATCAGCCAGGGGCTGCGCCGCTCCGCGCCTTTGCTCTCCTTTGAATGTCTGGGCTATGTCTGTGCAACCAGTCTCTGGGGGCTGGTGCTCAACACCACCATGCAGGACTATCCTTTTGTCATCAACATCATCAAGGTGGTCAGCGGGCTGTACATCGCCAGGCTGGGCCTTCGGCTATGGGCTCAGGCCGGGCATGATGCCGCTCTGGAGCAGATGGCTGCGGTCAAGCCCTCTGAGCTGTTTGTCGCCACCTTGCTCAACCCCAAGGCCGTTATTTTTGCCATGGTGCTGTTTCCGGTACAGACTTGGCTGAGTGTTTCCAACTATGCCGAGGTCATGGGCAGCTTCGTGGCGCTGGTGGCCGTGATTGGCGGGCTGTGGATTGCGCTGGGTTCGGTGCTTATCAGCGGGCGTTTTCGCTGGCTGCAACCGCAGTGGTTTCAGCGCCTGGCTGCGCTGACGCTGTGGGGCTTTGCTGTCTGGTTGCTGTTGGGCGGAATTTTTGCCTGAGTGCCGTAGTGCGAGTGCTTGACTGAACGGTATCCGCCTGTCTGCGCGGTTTTGACTTCGGTGAGAAAATCGCCCCCGGTAATGCTATTTGACACAGGGGTGTCAGGCATTGGTTCAGGGGCTTGGAAAAGCTCTGGCTTCGATGCAATATGGGGCTGAAGTTCTGTCATGCTGGCAGGGCCTGCACTCCAAGAGATCAATAAATGTCTAGTTACAACGCTGCTTTTGAAATTCATGTCCACGGTCAGGTTCTGCTCCGTGCTGATGTTACGTACGAGCAGCTTCAGGATGCATTGCGCCCGCTGTGGGCCTATGCCGGTGCTCGCTCGCTCAAGGAAGGGGAGTCCAGCTTCTACGATGAAGAGCCGGGCATCCAGTTCAACACCGAGGAGCATGCGCTGCAGATGTGCTGGACGGTGCGTGGTGACGAAGACTTCCGTCAGGCGCTGGATGATATGTGCATGGGCCTGAATGAGCTGGCCGAGCAGGGCTCTCCGATTGAAGTGACGTTTTACGACACCGAGTTCGACGAGGACGAAGCCCCTGCCGAGGCGCAAAGCCGTGATGACTTTGTGATGCTGTTTGTGGGCCCCAACCCCGCTGCCATCATGCAGGTGCAGCGTGATTTGCTGGTGCAGGATGTGGTCGGCCTCATGGAGCGCCACTTTGATGGCTCTGAGCTGACGGGTGTGGTGCAGGAGATTGACAAGCTGTTCTCGCAGCGCTTTGAGGCGCTGGTCAGTTCGCTGGAGCTGGGCAAGCCACCCCGTGGTGGCTCGGGCGGTGCAGGTTCTGGCCATGGCGGTAATCGCCGCCCGCGCCATTTGCATTGATCTTTTTCTAGACTCCAGACACAAGCCCTCTGCGCTGCGGCAACTGCAGCCCCAGAGGGCTTGTGCGTTGATATGAAGCCTATTGCCACCCCCAAATATTCAGGAGCCATTTCCACGCAGCTGCGAAAAGAGCGCGTGGTGGCCGCAGCGGCATCACCGCAACTGGCGCTGCCCTATCTGTCGGGCTATGCGCCTTCGCTGCAGAGCAAGGTGCGTGAATGGCTGCAGGCGGGCAAGGCCGGGGAATGGCTGCTGCGCAAATATCCGCAGGCCCATGCGGTGCGTACGGACAAGGCGCTTTATGCCTATGTGGATGAGCTCAAGGCCGAATACCTGCGCAATGCAGGACAGTTGCACCGCGTGGCTTACGACAGCAAGATTCATGTGGTGCGCAATGCGCTGGGGCTGCACACGCGCAGGGCGATTGCGCATGGCGGCAAGCTCAATGCCCGGCACGAAATTCATGTGGCCGCCATGTTCAAGCAGGCACCCGATGCGTTTTTGCGCATGATCTGCGTGCATGAGCTGGCCCATATCCGCATCATGGATCACGACAAAGCCTTCTATCAGCTGTGCACGCACATGGAGCCTGAGTATCACCAGCTGGAGTTTGATGTGCGCTTTTACCTCAGCTATCTGGATACAGGCGCACCGGCCCTGTGGGAGTGAGTGGCGAGCAGGCTCAGGCAGTCGCCACTGATGCGCTGGCCGACGGTACATTGACATGGCTGCAGCACTGGGCGGGCAAGTCCAGCCAGCGCTGGGCGGCGGCTTGCAGGGCAGGCAGGGCGCCGGTAGTCAGCAGCTGAATCTGGGCAGGCTGGGCCAGCTCTTGAGCTGCTGCGCTTTCATGATCTTCCGCCGCCAGCAAGCTGCGCTGCTCCAGCATGCGGCGCGTCTGGCGGGCAACCGGGGCGCCGGTATCCAGCAATTGAATGTCCGGGCCCAGCAGGGCGCGCAGGTCGTCTTTGACAAACACATAGTGGGTGCAGCCCAGTACCAGCGTATCCATTTGCCCGGTTTTTTGGCCAAATTGGCCTAAAGCCTGCGTGTAATTTGCGCAGAGCGCTCTTATTTCAGTAGTCTCTGCATCGCTGGGCAAGGGCTGCTCGGTGCTGCGCTCAATGGCTTTTGCCAGGCCATCGCAGGCTTGCAGATGAAACTGGGCGCGCTGGCTGTGCTCAGTCACCAGCCGTGCCACGCGCTGGCTGCTGACGGTGCCGCGTGTGGCCATCACGCCCACATGGTGGGTCTGGCTGGAAAAAGACGCGGGCTTGATGGCTGGCTCCACACCGATTACGGGCAGCTCGGGCATTTGCTGGCGCAGCAATTCCACGGCGGCTGCAGTGGCCGTGTTGCAGGCAATGACCAGAATCTTGATGTCATGCTGCTGGCACAGATGCTGCGCGATGGCCAGCGTGCGCTCCTGCACAAAAGCGTCCCCTCTTGCGTCGCCATACGGGGCGTTGCCGCTGTCGGCCAGATAGACAAACTGCTCATGCGGCAGTTCATGGCGCAGTGCCTGCAAGACGCTGAGGCCACCGACGCCGCTGTCAAAAATACCGATGGGGGATTGGGGTGTGGGCATGTCGCAGGCGCTCAGAAAAGAGGACGGGCGGCAGTATGCGCCGCATTCATCAACGCAGCAGGGGCTAGGGGCATCACAGACCGTCCTGACCGCTTTGGGCCGTGGGCAGGCCGCAGGTGGGGCAGAACTTGTCCTCGTAAGCCACTTCATGGCCAGCGGGGCAATAGTGGGTGCGCAGTATGCGCGGCAGGCGCCAGCTGGAATAGAAAATGCTGAATGCCATGGCATAGAAGGCCATGCCGTGACCGCTAAAGGCTTTGATGCCTTGCTCATTGCCGATGTCCGGGCTGGTGACGATGAGCAAGAAGTTGACGATGGCATAGCCAAAGATGGTGAACGCGGCATAGCGCATCCAGTCCGGACAGCCTGCCAGCACTTTCTTCCACGAAAAATTCAGGCGATTGCCGTTGTTGATGTGCTGGGCAATCAGCACCGCAGGAATCCAGACCGCAAAAAGTCCGCCGACCAGTGCCATCGATATGCTGGTCTGCAGCTCTTCGTTGAACAGGCTCATGACGGCTCCAAACTGATTGCTCCACGTCAGCAGGTTGGCCAGCGCGCACAGCAACAGGCCAAGACCAGCGACAAACATCAGGGGGATCAGCAAAATGTTCATGTCTCAGTCGTTGTTATCAAAAATATAGCTGTAAGCGCTTGGTGGATAAGCGCTATGGCTATTTTTAATCAGATTTTCTTTTAGGCGCGGCGAGTGAAATACTGTAGATGGAGCGGCCAAAGTAGCTTTGCTGCGCGCTTATGCGTGCGGGCATGACGTCGTCGGGAAGCCGGTCAAACGCGCCTTCATCAATGCAGAATTCAAAGAACATATAGCGCACTTCTGGCAGCTTGAGCTGGTGGTGGCAGCTGTAGCGGCCGGAGCTGCGCTTTTTGACGACATTGCTTTCGCTGACAACCTCGGTGCCCATGACGGCGGTGTAGGCCTTTGGCAATGTGCCCGCCAGATTGAGCCAGAGCACCAGCAGCCAGAAGCCCAGGCACAGCGGAATCATCAAGACGCGCTTGATGGGGCCGTAGTCTTCCCATGGGCCAGCGGGCTTCCATTGGCCGCGCTTGTAAAGAATGCGCAGCCAGACGAGGCCCAGAGCGGTCAATGCCAAGGACAGATAGAGTGCGATCGCCTGCCAGCCATTACTGGGAACAAAGCCGCGCGAGAACATGGGCACCAGCGCCCCCAGCAGCACGAGCATGAAGATGATGACCAGGCATTTTTGAGCGCTGGAGGCATCTGCCTTCCAAAGTCCTTTCATGCGTCAGGCTCCTCAAGAGTCAACCCCACACCCAGCAGCGCCTGACGCAGCGGCTCGGTCGCTGTGGTGTCCTGCAAAGTCAGCAGATAGCTGTCGTCATCGCTTTCGATGATGCATAGCTTGAGCTCCAGCGGTGTCAAGGCCTGATTGACGGCGGCAATGGCTTCTTCGGCATCGCCGAACTCTGCGTCTTCAAGCGTTTCCAGCGCCACATCGGCATCGATTTGCGGGTAGTGCCTGGCCAGCAGGTCGGCAGTGCTGTCGATGACGGATTCATCGTCATTCCAGTCCACTTTGGTGATATGCCCTTCATGGGCCAGCTCGCGCAGCACCCAGTCCAGGCGCTGCTTTTTGCGCAGGTTCTCCAGGCGCATTTCGTGGCGCAGCAGCCATTGCTGGCTCCAGTCACTGTCCCGGCTCAATGTCTCAATCAAGGTTTGCAGTGGGGCCAGCCATTGGGGCTTGCGGCCTGTACCGCGCTGAATTTTCTCGGGCGTTTCTGTCAGTAGCTTGATGGCCCAGCTCACCATGGGATCGATACAGCGCTGGCCATGCTTGCTGAAGCTGCCGCCCTGACTCAGGGACTGAAGCTGCGCAGCCTTGGCATGGGCTTGCCCAGCGGTAGGCAGCTGTAGAAGCGCATCGAAGATCAGCTCGCTGCCATTGTTGTCGGGCAGATTGATGCTCAGGCGCAGGCTGATGCCTTCAGGGTTGCGGCGCAGGTTCAGCAGGCGCTCGCCATCCTGGGCTTTGCCCTGCAAGTCGGCAGGCAGGGCGTGAAGAAGTTCGGTCAGGCGTTGAACACTCATGGTTGGGAATTCAGTTCCTTGAATGGGTCTGTATTCGCCACACGTATCCAGTCGTGCACATTGGCCACTTGCATGATGGTGGTAGCAAGCTGGTGCAGCGGCTTCAAGTCTGTTGACATGGAGGTGCAGCCGTTGTACCAGCTGTAGTTGATGGGCTCTTCGCCCGCGTATTGGGCCTGAATGCTGCCGCCGCTGGCATCAGTGCGCCAGATGGGGCAGTGCGCTGAGTTCGGGCCGTAATTGCGATCGAGCTTACGCAGACGAATTTTTGTGGTCAGTTGCTGAATCTGTGCAAACGCCTGGGGCGAGATCTGCTTGCGCTGCGTGCCTTTGACCTGGGTGTAGGCGTGGCCTGTAAAGACGACCTGGCCCAGCGAGTCGATCTCCACTTGGTAACTGGGGCAACTGCCATAGCAGCCGTCGGCGAAGTAGCTGATCTTGCGCAACTGAGCTTCATTTTGCTTGGGCGGGCGTGGACTGGTGCTCTCTTGCGCCATTGCTGAAACAGCCAGCACGCTGATCAGAGGGGCCATCAGCCCTGCTTTTAAATATTGCTTTCGCATGGATGGTGCCCGTTTCACAGTAGCGTTTGTGGCGTTCATATTGTGAGGATCGCTGAAGAGTAACCGGCTGGGCCTAGCTATTTGTAACTGACTACTCGTAATACTCCCAAGCATCCAGCATGGCCTGGGCCAGGTTGGGGTCATGGGTGAACTGGCTTAGCGCGGCCAAGACACGGGCGCGGCCTTGCGGTGTCAGGCCGTCGTCCAGGTTCAGCTCTTCTTCAGGCAGGCGCTCGTGAATATCAGCAACCGTGGCGATGCCTCCCAACGCGGTGTAGAGATTAGGTGCGAAAAGTCTGGGGCTCCAGTGCCCGGCACCATGAAAGGCAAAAAACACCTGGCCTGTCTGGCTGTCATAGATGAACGGATCGCCGCCTTGCTCGGCAATCACCAGCCAGTGGCCGGGCCAGTCGTCAAAGGGCTGATCGGGGTCGGATTCCCATGCATAGCCCGCTTGTAGATCCAGCAGTCTGTGTAGCGGTGGAACGCAGACAGGATTGCCGCCGGCCGAAAAGTGCAGGCCTACTGGCCCTACAGATTCGTAGATGACCTCGCCCCAAGGGCCTATCTGTTCGTAAAAGCGGGCAATTTCTGCGGGCAGCTGGCCGGCATCGCCTTGCCAGTTGCTGGCCGGCTGTGAGCGCAGTTCACCGCCAATAGAGAGTCGTTGGCGTATTTGTTCAGTGCTGTGCATAAAAATCAGCGCAAAAGTTTGCGCATATGGGCATTGCTGAGCTGGACACCCCGTACTTCGGGAGCTTGCTGGCGGATTACTTCAAAGCCGAAATGCTGAAAGAAGCCCTGAGCAGTGAGGCTGACATCTGCACTGAGCTGCTGCATGCCCCGCTGTCTGGCCTGCGCTTCAATATATTCGATTAAAAGTCTTCCGGCCCCAGTGTTGCTTGCGCTGGCAGCTACAAAAAAGTGATCGATATAGCCATCACTTTGAAGGTCCGCATAGGCCAGAGCCTGCCCCTGGCTGCTTTCCACCACATAGGGGGCGAGTGCATCCAGACGCTTTTGCCAGCCAGTGCGGTCAGGCACATCAGGCGCCCAGGCTTGCCGCTGCTGCAGGCTGTAATCATCCTTTGTTAACTGGTGCACGGCGCTGTGAAACACCTGCCACAGTGCGGGCGCATCATCGGGTCGATAACTTCGTATATGCATGAATAGGCAAGGGGGAGGGCTGGTTTCAGAATGCCTTTGGCATGCGCCTTGAATGCAGAGCACTGTAAGCCCGCCAGAGGCGGAAATGTTTGGTTTTACATCTGCATTCAATCCGCTGTTTTGATGATTTTTCTGTCATCAAAAATCGATAACCATCAGTCTAAAGTCATTGTGGTGCTCAGGTTTTTGTAGCGGCTGGAATGGCGCTGCCCCTAAAATAATCCGCCCATGCCCCTTATTACCCTTGTCCTTCTACCCTTCATAGGCAGCCTTTTGGCCGCCTTGTTGCCCGCGAATGCGCGCAATACTGAGTCCACTCTGGCTGGCATCATTGCCCTGGCCTGCGCCATACAGGTCGGGATGCTTTTCCCCGAAGTGGCGGATGGCGCTGTGCTCAGGCAGGAGATTGAATGGTTGCCCGAGCTGGGCTTGAATCTGGTGATTCGCATGGACGGATTTGCCTGGATGTTCTCCATGCTGGTCTTCGGGATCGGGGCGCTGGTGGTGCTGTATGCGCGCTACTACATGTCGCCCGCTGACCCTGTTCCACGCTTTTTCTCGTTCTTTCTGGCCTTCATGGGCGCCATGGCCGGGGTGGTTCTTTCGGGCAACATCATTCAGCTAGTGTTCTTCTGGGAGCTGACCAGTCTTTTCTCATTCCTGCTGATTGGCTACTGGTACCACCGCAAAGATGCCCGCCGGGGCGCGCGCATGGCACTGACGGTGACGGGTACGGGTGGGCTGGCCATGCTGGTGGGCATGCTGGTGCTGGGCCACATTGTTGGCAGCTATGACCTGGACAATGTGCTGGCTGCTGGTCAGCAGGTGCGTGACAGCAGCCTGTACATGGTGGCGCTGGTGCTGATTTTGCTGGGTGCGCTCACCAAGAGTGCACAGTTCCCCTTCCAGTTCTGGCTGCCCAACGCCATGGCGGCGCCCACGCCGGTGTCGGCCTATCTGCATTCGGCCACCATGGTGAAGGCGGGCGTTTTCCTGCTGGCGCGCATGTGGCCGGTGCTGGGCGATACAGATGCCTGGTTCTGGCTGGTGGGCGGAGCGGGGGCATTAACGCTGCTGATTGGCGGCTATTGCGCGATGTTCCAGCATGATCTCAAGGGTTTGCTGGCGTATTCGACAATTTCGCACCTGGGCCTGATTACCTTGCTGCTGGGCTTGAACAGCAAGCTGGCCGCTGTGGCGGCAGTGTTTCACATCATGAATCACGCCACCTTCAAGGCCTCGCTGTTCATGGCGGCGGGCATTGTGGACCACGAAAGCGGCACCCGCGATATCCGGCGTCTGTCGGGCCTGCGCTTGATGATGCCCATTACGGCCACGCTGGCCTGTGTGGCCAGTGCCGCCATGGCCGGTGTGCCGCTGCTCAACGGCTTTATTTCCAAGGAAATGTTTTTTGCCGAGACGGTGTATCTGGATGCTGCACCCTGGGTCAAGACCGTGCTGCCCGTACTGGCCACGGTGGCGGGCATGTTCAGCGTGGCGTATTCGCTGCGTTTCACCGCAGATGTGTTTTTTGGCCCCAAGGCCACAGACCTGCCCCACGAGCCCCATGAGCCCCCGCACTGGATGCGCGTGCCTGTGGAACTGCTGGTGCTGGCTTGCCTGATTGTGGGCATTTTCCCTGCCTGGGCCATTGGCGGCTTTCTGGCGGCAGCTGCTACTCCGGTAGTGGGCGGTGATCTGCCTGAATACAGTCTGGCTATCTGGCACGGCTGGAATATGCCGCTGATGATGAGCCTGGTGGCGCTGGCAGGCGGCATTGTGCTGTATGTGCTGCTGCGCTGGCAGCGCAGCTCGGGCAACTTCGACACCACGCCGGTATTGGGTCGGGTAAGCGGCCGCAGCATTTTCGAGAATCTGCTGGCGCGGCTGACCTTGCTGGGGCGTGCCGGGCGCCGTGCTCTGTCCACCCGCCGCTGGCAGTGGCAGATGCTGTGGCTGACCTGTATCACCCTGGTCGCCGCCGTGCTGCCACTGTGGATACGCGGCATGCAGCTGGGCAATCGTGGTGTGCTGCCAGTCTCATCGGCCTTCATTCTGCTGTGGACGATTGGCTGTCTTTGCGCCCTGGGCACTGCCTGGAAGGCCAAGTACCACCGAATGACCGCGCTGATCATGCTGGGTGGAACCGGCCTGTGCATGATTCTGACCTTCCTGTGGTTCTCCGCGCCCGACCTGGCTTTGACGCAACTGGTGGTGGAAGTGGCTACCACGGTGCTGATCTTGCTGGGCCTGCGCTGGCTGCCCAAGCGTGACAAAAATATGCGCACCAACGACAGCTTCGATGCGCGAGCCAAGGCACGCCGTCTGCGTGACCTGGTGCTGTCGCTGATTGCGGGTGGTGGCATGGCCTGGCTGGCCTTTGCCATGATGAGCCGTCCGTTCTACGAAAGCACATCCACCTTCTTCCTGGAGCATGCGCTGGGCGGTGGCGGCGGCACCAATGTGGTGAACGTCACGCTGGTGGACTTCCGCGGCTTCGATACCTTTGGCGAAATTGTGGTGCTGGGCATTGTGGGCATGGTCATCTATGCGCTGCTGCGGCGCTTCCGCCCCGCACGCGAGGCCATGGACATTCCCGAGCAGCAACGCTATGTGCCAGGTGATTTGCAGACCGACCTGCTGAACCCGCGCAACGCCAGCGATACCGCCGTGGGCTATCTGATGGTTCCAGCGGTGCTGGTGCGACTGCTGCTGCCGTTTGCAACGCTTGTGGCCGCTTACATCTTTGTGCGCGGGCACAACCAGCCTGGCGGCGGTTTTGTGGCGGGGCTGGTGTTCTCCGTAGCTCTGCTCATGCAGTACATCATTTCCGGCACGCACTGGGTGGAGGCGCATTTGCCGCTGTATCCACGCCGCTGGATTGGTGCGGGCCTGCTGTTCGCGCTGGGCACCGGCCTTGGCTCCATTGCCGTGGGCTACCCCTTCCTGACCAGCCACAGCTTTGACTTCTCGCTGCCGCTGATCGGGCATGTGCACTTTGCCAGTGCCACTTTCTTTGATATTGGTGTGTTTGCCCTGGTTGTGGGCTCGGTCATGCTGATTCTGACCGCGATTGCCCACCAATCGGTACGCGGTCACAGGTTCCACGCTCGCATGCTGGAAGAACAAGAACAACAGGCCAAGAAAGCCGAAGCTGCTGTGCAGGCCGCAACGGCCGAGGCGCTGGCCCGAGGAGGTATGTGATGGAAATCGTTCTGGCTGTTGCCATTGGAATCTTGACAGGCTCTGGCGTCTGGCTGCTGCTGCGGCCCCGTACCTTCCAGGTCATCATGGGACTGTCATTGCTGTCCTATGCCGTCAATCTGTTCATCTTCAGCATGGGGCGTCAGGGCCTGGCCATCAACAAGGCGCCGGTGCTGCAAAACGGCATGCCCACCGATCTGTCTCACTATGCAGACCCCATGCCGCAGGCGCTGGTGCTGACAGCCATCGTGATTGGCTTTGCCATGACTGCGCTGTTCCTGGTGGTGCTGCTGGCGTCCCGTGGTAGCTCGGGCACCGACCATGTGGACGGTGTTCACTCGCGTACTGAGCAGGAAATGCTATGACCGGGTGGACCGAGTTTCTGATGCCGCATCTGATGCTGGCGCCCATCATGCTGCCCATGTTCACAGCGGCGCTGATGATGTTTCTGGGTGAAGAGCGCCAGCGCCTGAAGCTGGGTATGAACCTGCTGTCCACCGCAGTGGGCTTGTTCATTGTGGTCATGCTGCTGGGCTGGACCAATCAGTCGGGTGCCACAGCCACCATGGCGGTGTACATGCCTGGCAACTGGCCTGCGCCATTTGGCATTGCACTGGCGCTGGACAGGCTCAGCGCCCTGATGCTGCTGGTGGTCTATGTGGTGGCTATGGCTGCGCTGGTGTTTTCCGCGGCGCGCGGGCACAAGGCCGGGGTGCATTTTCACCCGCTGTTTCAGCTGCAGCTGATGGGCCTGAGCGGCGCATTCCTGACAGCTGACCTGTTCAACCTGTTTGTGTTCTTCGAAATCATGCTGGCCGCCTCCTATGGCTTGCTGCTGCATGGTTCTGGCCGCACACGCATTCAGGCGGGTCTGCACTATATTGCTATCAACCTGGTAGCTTCATCGCTATTCCTGATTGGCGTTTCCATGCTCTACGGCATTACGGGAACGCTCAATATGGCGGATCTTGCACGCGCTATTCCGCAGGTGCACGAGGCTGATCGCGGCCTGCTGCATGCGGCAGTGGGTGTGCTGGGTACGGCGTTTTTGATCAAGGCGGCCATGTGGCCACTGAACTTCTGGCTGGTCCCTGCCTACAGTGCAGCCATTGCGCCATCCGCCGCATTGTTTGCGGTGATGACCAAGGTGGGCGTCTATGTGATCTTGCGGCTGTGGACGCTGCTGTTCAGCTCTGAAGCCGGTGAGTCTGCACTGTTTGGTGGCAGTTGGCTGATGGTGGGCGGCATGTTGACCATGGTTTATGGCGCCATCGGCATGCTGGGCTCACAGCGGCTGACGCATCTGGCAGGCTTTGCGGCCATTTTGTCGTCGGGCACTTTGCTGGCTGCTACGGGCTTTGGCCAGAACCTGCTGACTGCGGGCCTGCTGTATTACCTGCCAGGCTCGACCCTGGCGGTGGCTGCGCTCTTCCTGATTGCCGATGTGGTGGACCGCTGGCGCGTGGATGAGGAAGCAGGCGAGCCTTATGAGGATGAGGAAGCGCCTTTCCTCAATGCAGAACTGTTGCCCACCGAAGGCTTCAATCTGGACGAAGACGAGGAACTGCTGATCGGTCGCGCTGTTCCGGCGGCGGCGGCTTTCATTGGCCTGAGTTTCATGGTCTGCACGCTGCTGATTTCCGGTCTGCCGCCGCTGTCCGGCTTTGTGGGCAAGTTTGCCATGCTGACCACCTTGCTCAACCCGCTGGGCCTGAGCACCAGCAACGGTGTGCAGGCTGGCTGGCAGGGCTGGACCATGGTGGCGTTGCTCATCATCACAGGCTTGCTGGCGCTAATTGCGTTGACCCGTGCTGGTATTCGCCATTTCTGGGCCAACCCTGAGCAGAGCGCGCCTTCGCTCAAGGTGGCCGAGGGGCTGCCGATTGCGGGTCTGCTGCTGTGCTGCGTGGCCTTGACGGTCAAGGCCGATGATGTGATGCGCTACACGTTGCGCGCGGCAAATGCGCTGCATTCGCCGGATGTGTATGTCAGCACTGTGATGGGGCAGAGCCCGGTGCCTGCGCCCAAGGAGAAAAAAGCATTGGAAGAGGCTGGTGTGGAGGCTGCGGCCCGTGCGGCTGCGCGTGAAATGCAGGAAGAACCCGCTCCCGGTATTGCGGAGCCGGAGTCTCAGGAGGCCAGCGAGCCGCAGGCTGCTGCGGGCCAGAAAGAGGGCGCCAAACCATGAAAAAGCTGCTCAAAAGCATTTTCCCGGCACCGCTGCTGTCTGCCGCACTGCTGGTGCTGTGGTTGCTGCTCAACCGCTCGGTCAGCGCCGGGCAGATTTTGCTGGCGGTGATTTTGGGTCTGCTGATTCCCCTGCTGCTGCGCGGCCTGCGCCCCGTGGATGTGCGGGTGAGTCATCCGCTGACGATTGTGAAGCTGGCGCTGCGCGTGGTCTGGGATACAACCGTATCCAACTTCAATGTGCTGCGTTTCCTGGTGCTGCCCAGACAACGCAAGCACCCGGCGGCCTTTGTGCACATACCGCTGGAGCTGCGTGACCCCAATGGTCTGGCCGTGCTGGCCATGATTGTCTGTATCACCCCCGGTACAGCCTGGGCCGAGATTTCGCGGGATCGCTCGATGCTGCTCATTCATGCGCTGGAGGTGGAAAACGCACAGCAGACCATCGACCATATCAAGCAACACTACGAGCGCCCGCTGATGGAGATTTTTGAATGAACCCGTGGTTTTACTGGGTGTTGATGGCGTCGCTGGTCATGCTGCTGGCGGCCATGGGGTGTGCGGTGGCGCGTCTGCTCAAAGGCCCGCACGCACAGGACAGAGTGCTGGCGCTGGACTGCATGTATCTCAACGGCATGCTGGTGATGCTGGTCATGGGCATTCTGTATGACAGCACCAATTACTTTGAAGCCGCCTTGCTCGTGGCTTTGTTCGGCTGCGTCAGCTCCACGGCCATGGCCAAGTTCCTGCTGCGTGGCGAGGTGATCGAATGAGCACCGAAACCATTGCTGTGGATCTACCGCTGTGGGCGCAGATTCTGGTTGCTGCGCTGGTGTTTGGTGGCGCGCTGATTGCGCTGCTGGGCTCCATGGGGCTGTGGCGCCTCAAAAGCTATTTCGAGCGCGTGCATGCGCCCTCCATCATTGCCACCATGGGCTGCTGGCTCATCATGCACGCCACCTGGATTTACTTTTCCGTCAGTGGCCAGGGCTTTGTCATGCACTCGGTGCTGATCGCCATCTTTATTGCGGTGACCGTGCCTATCACCACCATCTTCCTGATGCGCGCTGCGCTGTTTCGCTCGCGCCGCAGCGGGGAGTCTGTGCCTCCCACACTGAGCAATCTGATGCTCAACGAACCTCTGGATGAAGAGGAAAGTGATGAGGTTGCCGGGGACAAGCCCGAAAAGCTAGAGAAGCCAGAGAGGCCCGAAAAGGCGACCAAAGCCGCAGGCAAGCTGTGATGCTGCAAACGGCTTGAATTGGCGCTAAATTCAAGCCATGCTGAATGTTCTTGCCATCTGTATCGGTGCTTGTGTAGGGGCGCTGTCCCGCTGGGGGCTGGGCCTGTGGCTCAGCTCCGGCCCTGGTCTGCCCTGGGGCACCTTGGCGGCAAACCTCATTGGCGGCTATCTGATCGGCCTTTTTGTGGCCTTGTTTCAGTCCATGCCGCAACTCGATCCGGCCTGGAAGCTGGCCATCATCACCGGCTTTCTGGGGGCGCTGACCACGTTCTCCAGCTTCTCTGCAGAAATCATTGCCATGCTCCAGCAGCAGCGCCTGGCAGCGGCTGGGGGCTGGGCCTGTCTGCACCTGATGGGGTCTCTGTGCATGACCTATCTGGGAATTCAAAGCTGGTCATGGCTGGGCCGCTGAGGCAGCGCCAGCACCATTGCACACTATGCTGGCAAACCTCTTATGCGTTCAGAGGCTAAATACTGGCAAGAGCTATAGCTTTGTGAGCGTATAGTGCAAGCATCACATACGCTTCAGGCGTATTTGATATCGAAGTGTTTGACGGATGGGCGGTCCGTGCTAGCGAAACTATTAGCAGCTTCTCTGGCCAGTGCTGTCCAGCATTCTTAGTACCGAGGCGCCATGCAAATTTCTTCCCCACTGTCCGATACCGATCTGGCCAATGCCTGGGCTGAACTTCACAACCAGGCCCATAACGGCAAAGAACTGGAACCTCATTCCAATCGTCTTGCTTTCGCCGACCCGGAGTTCATGTTCCGGCGGGAAACGCGCGGCATCCGCATGCAGCTGGAGCTGCTCAAGCCCGATCTGGTGCAGATCGAGCGCGACATTGAACACACCGTCGTCGTGTATGGCAGCGCCCGTTTTGTCGATATGGATCAGGCGCGTCAGCAGCTTGAAGAAGCGCGCACCAGTGGCGACGCCCAGCGCACGGCCCTGGCCGAGCGCACGCTGCGCAATGCCGAGCGCTATGAGGCTGCGCGGGCTTTTGCCCGCATTGTGGCCACCGAAGGCATGAAGCAGCCGCCCAGCGAACGCTTCTATATCTGCACAGGCGGTGGCCCCGGCATCATGGAAGCTGCCAACCGCGGTGCCCATGATGCGGGAGCGCCCAATGTCGGGCTGAACATCTATCTGCCCCATGAGCAGCATGGCAACCCCTACATCACGCCAGAGCTGAGCTTCAAGTTCCATTACTTCGCGCTGCGCAAGATGCACTTCATGATGCGTGCCAAGGCGCTGGTGGCTTTCCCCGGCGGCTTTGGCACCATGGATGAACTGTTCGAAGTGCTGACCCTGGTGCAGACCCACAAGAGCAAGCCTGTGCCCGTGATTCTGTTTGGCAAGGAGTTCTGGAAGAAGGTGCTGAACTTTGATGTGCTGATTGAAGAGGGCACGATCTCGGCCAAGGACCTCAACCTGTTCCGCTATACCGATGATCCGGCGGAGGCCTGGCAGCTGATTCAGCAGTTCTACCAGACTGGCTGGAATAGCTGATTCAGAGCCAGCGCTGCAAAAAAAGCTGCCGAAGATTCATCCTCGGCAGCTTTTTTATTGCTCATGAAGTAATAGCTATCAGCGCTTATTCAGAAAGCGATCCGGGAGTTTTCAAGCAATTTAACCATTGCTGTGCAGGCATTGCTCAGCCAGCTGCTGGGCACGCTCTCTGGAGATCCCTTCCTGCTGGTCACGCACCAGCGCATCATCTGCATCGGCCGACAGGTGAAGCACCACGCGGGGGCGTGTGCCATCCGTCTGAATATGCACATCGGCAGGTCGTGACTTTTGCGTGGGATAGACGCCAATCAGATTGGAGAGCCAGCCAAAGAAAATCGTGTCCTCTGGCGGCTTGTCGTAGGAGTCCAGATAGCGGTGAAAACTTGTTTCACTGGTTGATACCCAGATGCCCCAGAGAAAAGGCTCTTGCACGCCATGAATCGGCACCTCCAGAATGGCGCGCACATAGTATTGCGTGCCTTCGGGGTGGGCAATGACGCACAGGTCGTCCGTCAACTCGGCCCATTCCTCGCGCTCCTGCTCGCTCAGTCGCCGGTAGGGGGCGGGGGCATCAAAGGCAAAGCTGGGCGAGCCTTCATGGATCTCATCGCATTTACGGCATTTGTAGGCAAAGAGTGCGGCCATGACGTTACACCTCAGTGTTTGCGAAAGACCAGCGTGCGGTTGTTGGCGGGCATGGCCTGATCGAGTTGCAGTTGCATGCCATGCTGCTGCGCCAAGGCCGTGATCGCTTCAAAGTCGCGAATGCCGCTGGCCGCATCACGCTGGCGCAGCCAGGCATCGAAAGCGCGGTTGCTCTCGCTGGTGAACTGGCCGCCATAGTTGAATGGGCCGTAGATGGCAAAGGTGCCGCCGGCTGGCAGATGCTGGCCAACCAGCATGAACATGCGCTGAACCAGTGGCCAGGCCACGATATGGCAGGTATTGCTGGTGAACACTGCATCGAAGGGCTGGGCCTGGTTCGCTTCTGGCCAGTTGCTGCTGGCCAGATCAAAACTCAGCGGCGCGCGCAGATTACTGGCACCATGGGCGTTGTGCCAGGCTTGTATGGCTGCATGATTGCCATCCAGGTCGCTGGTCTGCCACACCAGATGCGGCAGGCGGGGCGCAAAAAACACGCTGTGCTGGCCGGTGCCAGAGCCTATCTCCAGTACATGATGGCATTGCGCAAAGGCCGAGTGCAGCACTTCAAAAATAGGGCCCTGGTTGTTTTCGCAGGCTTGTGAAAAAGGCAGTGGAGCAGGTGAATTCATGGAGGCTTGGCCCTGGTGTGACTTGCAATCAGCGTCTGGGCATTGTCGTCGTAGATTTCCAGCTGATAGCTCAGGCCTGCCGATTCAAGAAGATGCAGCAGCTCTGCAATCAGCTTTTTGTCATCGCTTTCGAGGTCGCCGTGCAGCAGCCAGGGGCTGCTGGCTTCAAGGCATAGCTCCGCGCCCTGTTTACGCAGTTCCCAGGCATGCCAGCCCGACTTGCGAACTTGCCAGTGATGGGCTTCAAACTGCTGTATCAGCGCCGCTGCTTCCGTGATGCCATCCAGCGTTGCATGCAGGCTGAATGCGGGTTCGGACATCTGGTTTCATCAGGGGTTGAAGCGCAATTTGAGCTCGGGCCTGATGCCCACATCGCCCATGCGCCAGCTGTAGGTGCCGCTGCCAGAGCTGGGGGCAGAGCTGGCATTGTGAGAGATGACCTCGGCTCCGCTGGGAACGTTGACGCGCAAGGTGCCGTTCAAAAGAATGCCCATCTGGGCCAGGTCGGACTTTTCCTTGCGTTTGAGTGCCTGGGCAGAGATGGTCATGACGCCATCCAGTCCCGTCTGCACAAAGAACATGTCCAGCAGCTTCAAAGGCTCGCCTGCCTTGCGACGGCCTTCAATTTCAAGCTGGTAGCGGGCTTTGCCGGTGTAAACCGCTTTTTTGACATCGGGGTCCTGGCGCAGCTTCTGGGCTTCGGCCGCCAGGCTTTGCTGCTCTTTTTCACTGAGCATGCCGTGCTGCTGCATTTTCATCACGGCCATCGGGTCAATGGCCGTGCCGTCAAATTCATAGCTCAAGCTGGCATCAGGCTGAATGTCTATCTTGGCGGTAAAGCGTTCAGGTATCAGGCAGCCCGAGAGCACTGCCGCAAGCGCGATGGCAGTGATGGCTGAAATCAGTCGCTTTGGCATGGTGCTGACCTTTCTTCAAACCAGCGTCACGCTGGCTTTGCGCTGCAGTGGTGCGGCAATGCCATCATAGAAGAAAGAAAGGTTGTCCTCCGGTCCATTGCTGGCGCGGCCAGCTACTTTTTCCATAGCGCAAAAGCCGATCTGACAGTCCGGCTCTCCAATCACCAGTACAAACGGGTTGGCATCATCACCGCGCAGATAACGCCCGCCGTACTGGCGGCGTGCGCATTCAAAGACATAGGCGCTGGCCAGAAAATGCAGGTCCTCGGGCAATGGGGCTTGCTGCTCGTAGAAGTCTTGCAGCACACGATCGACGAGTTCAATGGAGTTGCGGCTGTAGTTCAGCTGGCTGGCATCGATGGGAGCACCCTGGCCACGAAAGGCGGCGATAAAGGACTCGGCCTGCAGCGCCATGGAGTCTTCCAAGCTGTCGGGCATTTTGCGCTTTTTTAAAAAATCAAACAGTCCCATCTTGGCTCCCCTGGAGATCAGTGGCAGCGTGTGGCCACGGTGTTCTGGACAAAGTATCGGCTTGCTTTAAAAGCGCTGGAATCCGGTGTGGCCCGTGCATTTGCTGCACCCAGGCAGCTGTTTCCTGCAGATCGCAGTCAACGCAGCTTACATAAAGCGGCCGCATGGAACTGGCGCGCAAAACAGGCTTGATCAGGCTGCAGTGGTCGGCGCCCTCAAAAGCGGTTTTGGCGATTCCAACGACCGGGATTTTCCCAGCAAGAGCTTGATGAAGATGTGCACCCAGACCGGGGCGCTGCCGCCCATCTAGCCAGACATAGCCATCAATCACCAGCACATCCGGCATTTTGGGCAGTGCCTGTATCAGCGCCAGCAGGCAAGGCAGTTCGCGCAGATAGAAGGCGCCTGGCTGGTAGGCCGCCACTTGCTCAATGTCCACCCATTGCTGGGCGCATGCGGTTGCAGATAGCCAGTGCTCGGCCAGAACGGCAGCAGCGCGTGCACCGCTGTCGTGGTAGCAGACATCCATGAAGGCCAGCATGACGTGGGCGGCTTCAGTCTTCAGGCGCTTCGTAGGGAATCGCGACCAGCTTGCCGCTGGCGTTGCGCTCAAAGGCGCAGGGCGCCGGGGTGTCCAGCAATTCGATGATGTCAGGGCAGTAGTTGGCGATGGTGTTCACGTCATAAATGCCGTGGTGGCTGGCCTCGTCCATATAGTCCTGAGACTCGTCGCCCGCCATGAAGCACCAGCCACTATCTTCGGGCCGCACAGGCTCCTCGCGCACCATGTAACCGACGGGCTTGCCCTCGACGGTAATCATGTCTGTGGCAATGCAGCCGCCATAGCCTTTGGCCAGAGGTCGAATCTGTTCAGCTTTGAGTGCGAAATTTTTCTGCATGACCGCCTCATTTCTCATAAATGCCAACAGTGGCAAGAAAGTCCTGGGTGCTGGTCAATGTTAGTGTGTCGCTGAAGTCGCTACAGCGGATGTCTGCGAGTTTTTTGCGAGCCTTGGTTACAGCGATTTCGGTGCTCCCGGCCAGCGGTTCGTAGATCTCGTATTGATAGCCGCCGTTGCTGAATGTCATGGCGGCTCCCTTGGAGAGGAGGCTCAGCTTGAACAGCCCTCTGGGATGCCTGTGGCTGGCGGGATAGGCGAATTCAAGCGCAGCCTTTTGATACACACGGTATTGCATATAGCCCGTCTGCGGGCCCAGATCACTGGATGCGCAAAGGGTGTAGAACTTGCCGTTGGCTTCGCAGGACCAGATCTGCCGCTCGGACTGCGTGCAGGCATCCTGCGCAGCGCCGGACACGCAGAAGGCAAGCAGGGCGCAGCCCAGAACAGTGCGCAGTGTGTTCATGGCCTGGCCGAAGAAGGCTGCGTGGGTGCGGGTGCGGGTGCGGGTGCGGGTGTGGGGGCCGTGGGCTGCTGCTCTACGCGCTGCAATGAGGCATCCATGCAGGCCCAGGCTGGGGCGCTGGAGGCCCAGATATTCATGATGGGGGCGACGGAGGATGGATCATCCAGATTGCCGACGCGAACCACGCGCAGGTGTGGCCGGGCCGATGAGTAGGCAAACAGCTGCGAGCCGCATTGCGGGCAGAACTGGCGGGTGAGTTCATTGCCGCTGGCCGCCAGCTTGCGAAACTCGGTGACCTCACCCGTGAAGACCAGAGCCTCTGCAGGCACAATGGCATTGACTGTGCCATTGGAAGCCAGGTGCTGGCAGTCTTTGCACCAGCACACGCGGGGCATCTGGGGTTCTGCTGTCAGCTTGAATTGCACTTGGCCACAAAGGCAGCGTCCGCTTCTCTCGGTCATCAAGGTCTCCTGCTCAAAAGAAAGCCATGGTAGCTGAGCGCCCATGACGTGGGAATGCGGCTCATGGTGAGGGTGTGCATGCCATGGTGCTGCTGCGCGCAGCGCCCAGCACACTGCTGGCCGTCAGGCTGATGCGCGGCGAGATGGAGATGCCTGCAGCTTCCAGCACCGATGCCGTCCAGCGGTTGCAGGTGTGCAAGGCGCTGTAGCGGCCGTTGGCAATATAGAACTGGCTGTCGCCATAGATGCCTGGCCCGGCATCTTCAGGCTGGCCCTGTGCGCTGCGTGCAAAACTGTCGGCCACCAAGCTTGCCATCCGCTGGTAGGCCGCATCATCTACGCACAGGCTTGCACTGTCGCTGCCTTTGAGAAAGCGGGGCACATCGGCAACCCCCACCACATGCATGACCGAGCCTTGGGAGGCGAACATGGCCTGCATTGCCAGCCCTGCAGTCACCGTCTTGGCGCGGTAAAAGCCCACATCGCCCCAGCCAATTTCGTAGTGGGTTGCCGCCGGAAAGCGCTGCTTGAGGGTTGGCAGGCGTGCATTGATGGCGGCTGCAGGCACCAGCAGGCCGGCATGCCAGCCATTGCCGATGATGTGCACTTTGACATTTGCTGGCGCAGTCATGGGGCGCTCTGCTTGCGGCCACAGAAAGTGAATGAGCCAGCCCAGTACGAGCAGGGTGAACAGGACCACTACGACGCGCTTGAAATAGGGAAACATGAGGTGCAGTCAGAGAACCCTGGGTTTGTGTTTTCTGTCCGTGATGGCTGCGATCACGATGGCGCAGGCGCACAGCGCAAAGACTACCGCTGCGGGTGTGTAGCCAATGACGGAGACGAGCCAGACATAGCCATCGGTCAGCATGGCAATCAGCTTGTTGCTGCTTTTGCCGCGGCTCAGGTCATTGCTCACAAAGGCGTTGAAGGACAGCACGGCGAAGACCGTGGCCAGAAAAGCAGTCACAAGCCATTTCATGGTTGGCTCCTTGAGGCGATGATCTGCTGACGTTATCAAAATAAAAGCTATTGATGTATTTATTTCAATAGACTCTCTGGGTTTGCTTTTTGATTGCTTTGTTTTTGATAGCTGCAAGCGCTTTTCAAATAAGGACTATGGCCGAAACAGACTTCAAGGAGTACTTGCCAGCCATTGCTCTGCCGCCTGCAGTTGCGCACGGGCGGCGCGTGACAGGGGGCGACGCTGGCGAATGCGCTCCACCAGGCATTGCACGACTTCGGTTTGCTGCAGCTGCATGGCATGCAGCAACAAGGCTTCCTGCTTGGGGTAAATCTTGGGAAATTCCCAGCCCAGTTCTGCACAGCGTGCAATGGCCTGCTCAAACACGGCCTTGAAATCTTCGGCAGGGCCTTGGTGCAGGTTCAGCAGCAACTGCTCGAACGCCCATTCACACATAAGGCTGTCATGGGGCAGGCCCAGTGCCGTCCAGTCCATGCGCGTGGCCTCGCGCAGCATGAGCTCGGCCAGTTGGGTATCGCCCGCTTGATTGAAGGTGATGGCGGCGCGCACAAAGTAATTGGGGGCCTGACAGGGGATAGCGCTTTCCTGCTGCGAGCGCTCACAGGCCAGGCAGAACAGCAGGGCGGCCTCCTGGTGCTGCTTTAAATCCCAGCGTCGGTGGGCCTTGCTTGCGATTTCGGCGCTGCTCAGCGTGGTGCCCGGTTTTCCCTTGAGCAGTGCCAGGGCCTGTGGGCGGTCATAGCGCAGTTGCATGGGCAATTCCTTGGCAAGAGGTAGAAAGCAGCGCAGGAAGTGGTTGCTAAGTTGCTGGGCAGAGCCTGTGCGCAGCCCAGTCAAAGCTGCGGGTGTGCGGCGCGAAAAATGCGCTTGGCAGTGTCAGCCCCAGTTTCATGAGTGCGATATCCAGCGCACGGTCTGTGCCGTGGCCGCGCTCGGAGACATCTCTGGCGAACAGGCTCTCTAGCGGCTCATAGCAAAGGCAGTACTCAAAATCCAGATCGCCGCCCCACATGCCGCAGGCGTAATAGACCACGGGCTCGTTCAACTGTCTGGCCAGCGCCGCCAGTGTGGTGCGCAAGGCCATGTCTGGTATGGAAGCCTCATTGAGCTGGTCGGCCAGGGGCGTTGCAATATCGGCAAGCAGAAGGTCGGCCACATCAGGCGAATCAGGCAAAGGGGGCAGCGTGCAGGTGTCCAGAATGGGGTCGTCATGCCACTGTGCGCCCTGTGCCTGTGCAGCGCAGACAGGGCGAATGACCAGCAGGCCGCCTTCAGGCAGGCCGTGCTGATGCTCGGGGGCATACCAGTTCACGCCTTCCATGGAACGCAGGTGAAAGGCAAAAGGAACCAGCTGCGCAGAGCTTTGCACAGCGGCTAACGCAGCAGGCGTGGCGCGAAGCAGTATTTCGTGGGCGTACCAGGTCATGCAGAAGCGGGGGGGGAGAGGTTTAAACAGGTTCGGGATGCGTGGCTCAATCAGGCTCTGTCATAGACCAGAAGCACGCGGTTCAGATAAAGCTCATCGGTGACGACGTTGACGCAGCGCAGCAGGCGGCCACGGTCCAGCATCACATGCTCGCTGATCATGGTGTCGCCATCGTCGTAGCGCAGCAGTGCGGGGGCGAACTCGCCTTCTTTGGGAATGGCCCATCTATCGATTTCAGGAGGAAGGAGATAACCCAAATTGCCCACCATGGTGCATTGCCCTGCAAAGGGCTCGGGGTCAGACATGCAGCCATCCACAGCAAACCAGATGATTTTGGGCGTGCCCGTTAGCTGTTCGGTAAAGCTGCCGTCGGCATGAATGTCCAGTTGCAGTCCCTGAGTCTCCCAAACATCTGCCAGCATATCGAGCGCATTGCCATTGAGCCAGTCGCAAAGGGCGCTTTGCGGCGCCAGCCCTTCCTCATCGAGATTTTCTACTTCGCTCTGGATGAAGTGGCGAGCGGAAAGCTGCCAGCGACCTTGCATGGGGTTCATCACTGTCCTCGGGTGTTGTGGAGTGCTGCTGCATCATGCATGGGTGTGGCGGCTGGCAGGGCAACAAGAGGTAAGTCGCGGCCACATCAGGGCGCAGGGGTCTTGGGCGGGCAGCGACGCAAGCTCATCCACAGCAGCAGAGCGCCGAGGATGGCCAGCACAGCGGCAAAACTGGGCCAGAAGAACAACGGCCAGAGCCAGCTGTAGCCGGGTTGCACAGATTTGAAGCCCAAGGGTGGCTCAATCAGCAACTGAACAGACTCGCCCTGCAGGTGCGGGCCTACCTCTTGCACCGTAAAGCGAAACTGAGATTTTCCGCTGGCCTGAGCAATGGGCGTTGAAGCGACAGGTGGCCAGGTGAAAGTTTCAGGGTTGCTGCCGTCCTTCCAGGGCGTCAGCGGGCGCTGGACTGTATTGCCGTCACTTTCACTGTTGCTGGCGGGCATGGCGCTGTAGGCAAGCTGCTGGTCGGCGACCTGCACCAGAATCTTGATAGGCTCGCCGGGTTTGGAAAAAGCCAGAGAGGGAACCGCAGGCCCCTGGGCAGGCACGGCAGGGGGCACCCATTCGCCGAGTTCCGGGCGGCTCTGGCCCGGCGTGCGCGCAAATTGCAGCGCAAAACTGGCTGGGTGAGCGATGGGGCGCCAGACCGAAACCTCAGCGCTTTGCCCTGCTGTCAGAGTCAACGCCAGCTGCACTGGCCGCACACTGAGCTGAAACAGGGCGGTTGTTGCTGTTAGCAAAATCAATAGCAGCAGCCACAGTATCCACATAATGCGCAAGCCCGCGGAGAGCTTTTTCCAGCGGCTTTGCAGTGGCGTGGAACGGGAGGGTGAAGTCTGCATAAAGTGATATTGGACTTGCCTATAAGAAGTCTGGCACCCAGTGGCCGGTGCCGTCCAGCCGATCCAGAGAACGAATCAGCCAGCGCAGCCCCTGTTTGCTCAGCTGAAAGCGAAATGCCGGTGAACGGGGCTTGTTTCTGGCGGTCAATATGGTGGCGGATTGCGGCCCGTCCATGCTTTGCGAATCAATGACGGGGTGCACATCATAGGTGCCGCCATAGAAGTAGTAGCCAGTGCTGGCGCGCTGAAACTGGCGATTGGCCGGTGCGCAGTATTGCTGCTGAATCAGCGTCAGCGCATGTCGCGCAGCACCGGTTTGCAGCGCGGCCACGTTGTCGCGGTTTGCCTTGGCCCAGTGGTGGCAGTCGCGTGCCCATTTTTGATAGGCCTGTACATATTCCAGCACGGTTTCTGCGGGGCTTCTGAGTGCATCTTCCGTGGCCACGCCAAGGTAGCGCGATAGATCGAATTCAGGCATGGCGTGGCTCATAAGTCAAAGGCCAGAGCCAGCACTGCCGGGCGGCCTGATTGCATGCGCCGCCAGTTCACAAAAGCCGTGCACTCGATGAGCGCGTCATATTGCTGAGGGTATTTTCCTTTCAGGCCAGCAGCGCCTTGCACCAGCAGTGTCAGCACTTTGCCGCTTTCGCAATGCAGGCGACTCATGCCGTCATCCGGTGCATCAAGACTGCTCATGCAGTCAATCCAGGCATTCATGTTGGCCCCATAAAACGTGGGAAAGCCAAGGGCCTGTGCAAACACCTGATGAAAAGATGGCCAGTCACTGATCTGGCTGGCATCAATGGTGACCTGAGTGACGAACATGGGCTGTCGGGTGCTGCGTTTCAGCGGGGTGCAAAAAGGTTGATGTCCTGCTGCTCAAAGTATTGCAGCAGGCTTTCCATGCCACTGCTGCGGTATTGCTGCAGCTCCTGCGAGGTGATGGGCACGACATTGAGGATTTTGACGTTTTGCCCATCATGGCAGATATGCTGCCAGCCACCTTCCACAAAAGCGGGGTGGAGCAAGAGGCTGTTCATGCCCGTGAAATGCGGAAGATGCCCCGCGTTTGGAATCACATGCCACCAGTCCAGAGGGAGGTGGTTGATAAAGGGGTAGAGCGCAAGATTGGCCAGAAAGCGGGTGATCTCTGCCGTGGTCTGCGGGTCTGCATCACCTTCCACAGAGAAATGCAACTCTGCGCGCTGGCCAGACTGGGGCATTTCCAGGTCGCACATGCCAATGGTGGCGAAGGTGGTGATGTTCAGCTCTTCATCGGCAGGCCAGACCATCACATCCACAAAAGCGGGCACGGCGATGGAAGCGTCAAGCGGCGGGTCTTCATAACGGATGGATTGCGCAGGCTCTCCAAACCGGGCGATGTGCTCGTGATAGACGGCTTTGACGAGGGCGGAAGGCTTTTTCATGCGGCAATGGTCTGAATGCGGATGGCTGCGGGATAGCCTTTTTTCTGAGTCTGCTCAGGGCTGAGGCCCAGAGGCTGTGAAAGCTCTTCGGCCCCTTCGTAAAGGATGCGGGTGCTCAGGCTTGTCATTGAAAACCTTCTTCTTGAACGTCTCGTCGCCAATACCGCAGCTCTTGCCCTGGTGGTGATGCGGCGCGAAGAGGAAACGAGCCAGCCTCTGTCTCGTGGTCTGGAAGTGCAACGGGTCGCTCCCACAGAGGAAACCACAAAGGGTCTTTTTTGTCGTGGGGGCCGGGTTGCCGAACTTCTTCACAGAAGCTGCGGTCACAAGCTCCGAACTGGACAAAGGCAACTTGCGCCTCGGCCAGGCTGCAGCCATTTGCGCCGCTGGTGTCGAAGGGAAAAAACAGCTGCGATGCATCTTCTTCCCAGAAGCAGATCTGGCAGATTTCAGATCCGGGCGTGTTTTCGTCCATCTCATAGCCGCAGCAGGGGCAGGTGTACATGCTCAAAGCTGCTCCAGTGCTTCGCGGGCGACGCGGTCAAGTTCTTGCGCGTGCTCTGATGGCGTTGGCGACTGCGCGAGTCTGCGCAGCTCGCTTTCAAGCGATTGCGTCAGAGGCATTGAGCGGCTGACCACGGATTCGATGATGTGGTACTTCCAGACATCATCCTGAGATTGCAGAACAGGCCTGACATACGGAGCCAGATCAGCGCCAACCGTTGCGAAAAAAGGTGCAAGCACCTGTGCAACAGGCCAGTTGATGTCCTGCAGCCATTCCAGCAAAGACATGACGGCTGGCTCGACAGCGGGCCATCCCCGCAGCGTCGCGGCCTCAGCGGCGGGAACGTCGGCTTTGTGGCGGGGCAGACAGGTTTGCAGATCAGGATGCATGACGAGCAGAGGCTGCGTAATTTCGGAAGAGTTCTGCAGTTTTTGGCTTCAAATATAAGAGCGCATGGCGTATGCTGGATAAGGGATGAACGGCAATGTGGCTGTATTTATTGCTTCAGCTCCTCGGCGGCCACTTCATCAGAGACGCTCAGGCTTTCAAATTCGTCGGCAGGAATCTCCAGATATTCCTTGTGAAAGCCGCAATGCGGGCAGTGGATGCTGAGGTTGGCCAAACCCTCCATCAGGAGTTCGATGGGCGTCTGGTTCTCGGTCACGCTGAGCTTGTGGCATTCGGGGCAGCGAACGTAGTGGCTGTATGACATGGAGAGAGCCTTTGTTCAGATGGGATTGATTGAGAACTAAAACAGGTGCGCCTTCAGGTCGAGCGAATGCGTGGGCGAGTGCAGAAACAGATCGGCGGGCAGATGTGTGCCACAGCCCACGTTATAGATGCGCTCGGAATAATACTGGCCAGAGTAGGACGTATGCCGCGCATTGATGACCAGGCGTGCCGTTTCACCGGGCTGGAGTGTGATGGCACGCAGCACCGGGTGGCGGCGCGGCTGGCCGTCATGGGGCGTGCCCAGAATGCCCAGGCTGTAACTGTTGTTTCCCAGCGAGATCAGTTGCAGTGCATCCATTGATACAGGTGGGGTGTTGCGTTCTTCCTGCTGCCGAAGCCGGGGTGCAAAGCCGTCCCATTCGGATAGTTGGTAGTGTTGTACCAAGCAGGCCTGAGGGCCTGCCGTAAACGAAAACGCAAAGGCTCTGGGCAGCGCCACCCGCTCATTGGCGCGCGGGGCGCCACGGGTGGCTTTGGTCCACAGAATTTCTACGACTTGAAGCACTAGCAAAAAGGGCTACCTCACGTTTGACTTTAGCGGTGCCCGCAGGCATTCGCTGCGATGACAGTTCAGACCTGCGAAAGCCTGCAGACAATTGCACCTCGCTGCCCCAGCACCCAGCCTGAACGAACTTGAACCAATGATTCTTTGTATATCGCATCTTGCAGCCATGCTTTGCATGTATTGATGTCAACCACCTTGCCATCGGGTAACAGGCATGGGAAATCGGTGCGATCGGCGGCAATGTCATAAAGATCATTCCATGCCTTGACCTAGCGCATTTCAATTTCGGCATTACTGACCATGGTGGGCTGGTGCTGGATTAACGCAGCGGCTTTTTGCGGCAAATCCTTGGCTGAGTGAGGCGCGAGAAAGGGCTCCCCTCCACAGCAAAGCACTGTGAAGCTGCGGGACATCACGCTCGATACAGATCATCGTGAAATCTGGGGTACCGGTCAGGGCCCTCAAACAGGAGCTCGCAGGCGTGCCAAGCGATGCGCGGGGAACTGAGGCTTCGTAGCCAGCCATCCTCGATCAATATCTCGGCCACCAAACTCTCAATCGGGCAAGAAGTGCACGCGGGCTCGTTGAAGCAGTAGGCGACTGCCGAGACCAAGGTCATTGATACATCCCCGAACTGTGCCGGGCCGTCCCATCGGACCTGATCTCCGAGACGGTATCTAGGCAGGTCGGTGACGCCACCGAAATAGAACTGCCATTCACTGTTGAGAACTCGCCCACAGTTTGGACACGGTAGCGGGGCTTCAAGAAGTGTTGCGTAGAGGCCCATGTCGATAAACTAACGATCAAATTCAGACGTCGCCGAAGGCGGTCGGCTGCAACGACGGGTTAGGAGCGCGCTGCCCATATGACCAGCAGCGCGATGATGGCGAAGTAGAAGAAAAAGCCAACGATGGTCATGCCCGTTGTGGTGATGACTCGCCGACCATCGCGTACGAACGAGAGGCCGCCCGCTGCACCATGAATTTGCCCCTCGTTGCCAAAGATGCTCTCACACCGCCATTGGCCGAGCGACAACAAGATGATTACAAGTTTGCCAGTACCAGCGAGCACGAAGTCAAAGACAAACTGAAAAGCTGCCTCGAGCAGGTGGTCCACATTCTTTCCTGACGGCTGAGTTCAGTGGCCGGTGAAGCCGATCCACTGCAACGATGGGTTAGGCCCGAAGGCCAAAAGGAAGCGCAAGCATTGCAGAGGCGCGCAGCGCTGGCAAGCGCGGAGTGCAACGGAAGCCGCGAAGCGCTGCAAAAACGATAGCTTCTAGCGTGCGCTATACAAGCGCCAACAGCCCAAAACACTTGAAGCTGGCGAACCCCACGCAGGCTAGGGCCGCTCAAATGCCACCCTCCAGCGATTGCCTGTGGCGAAGGGAAATTTATTGATGCAAGAAGAGGCATTTGGGGCCTGATGGATGCACTGACCCAGGCCGCAGCCTTGCGTGGAGCGCAAAAAAACCGCCCGAAGGCGGTTTCATGGATGCAGGCTGTATCAGCAACCAAGCATATGGTGCGATCAAGCGCCAGCCACGGCAATGCCCTTGAATTCACCGGTCGCAATCTTTTCCTTCCAGATCGCAGGGCCGGTGATGTGGGCACTGGTGCCGCCGGCGTCAACCGCCACGGTCACGGGCATGTCCACTACGTCAAATTCATAGATGGCTTCCATGCCCAGGTCTTCAAAGCCCACGACCTTGGCGTGCTTGATGGCCTTGCTGACCAGGTAGGCGGCGCCGCCCACGGCCATCAGGTAGGCGCTCTTGTGGTTCTTGATGCTTTCGATGGCGACCGGGCCGCGCTCGGCCTTGCCGACCATGGCGATCAGGCCGGTCTTCTCCAGCATCATGTCGGTGAATTTGTCCATGCGGGTGGCGGTGGTGGGGCCGGCAGGGCCCACGGCTTCGTCACGCACGGCGTCGACGGGGCCGACGTAGTAGATGATGCGGTTGGTGAAGTCCACGGGCAGCTTTTCGCCCTTGGCCAGCATGTCCTGGATGCGCTTGTGGGCGGCATCGCGGCCGGTCAGCATCTTGCCGTTCAAGAGCAGCGTGTCGCCGGGCTTCCAAGAAGCCACTTCTTCCTTGGTCAGATTGTTCAGGTCCACCTTCTTGGACTTGTTGTAGTCCGGTGCCCAGTCGATCTTGGGCCAGGTGTCGAGCGATGGGGCGTCCAGGTACACGGGGCCGCTGCCGTCCATCACAAAGTGGGCGTGGCGCGTGGCGGCGCAGTTGGGGATCATGGCCACGGGCTTGGATGCCGCGTGCGTGGGGTACATATTGATCTTGACGTCCAGCACCGTGGTCAGGCCGCCCAGGCCTTGGGCGCCAATGCCCAGGGCGTTGATCTTTTCGAACAGCTCCAGACGCAGCTTTTCCACGTCATCGAGCTCTGCACCGCTGGCAGCTTTTTGCTGCAGCTCGTACATGTTCAGGTCTTCCATCAGGCTTTCCTTGGCCAGCAGAACGGCCTTTTCAGCCGTGCCGCCAATGCCAATGCCGATCATGCCAGGCGGGCACCAGCCAGCGCCCATGGTGGGGATGGTCTTGAGCACCCATTCGACCAGGTCGTCGCTGGGGTTCATCATGATCATCTTGGACTTGTTCTCGGAGCCGCCGCCCTTGGCCGCCACGGTCACTTCCACGGTGTTGCCGGGCACGATCTGCACGTTGATGACGGCAGGCGTGTTGTCCTTGGTGTTCTTGCGCTTGAAGTGGGGGTCAGCCACCACCGATGCGCGCAGCGTGTTGTCGGGGTGGTTGTAGCCACGGCGCACGCCTTCGTTGATGGCGTCTTCCAGGCCCATGGTGAAGCCGTCCCACTTGACATCCATGCCCACCTTCAGGAACACGTTGACGATGCCCGTGTCCTGGCAGATGGGGCGCTGGCCGGTGGCGCTCATCTTGGAGTTTGTGAGGATCTGCGCCATCGCATCCTTGGCCGCAGGGCTTTGCTCGCGCTCATAGGCGCGGGCCAGGTGCTGGATGAAATCCGGCGTGTGGTAGTAGCTGATGTACTGGAGGGCACCTGCGACGGAGTCGATCAGGTCCTGCTGGCGGATGGAGGTTGTCATCGTGAAGCTTCTCGGGGGTTGCAATGTGCGCGCGTGTGGGGTGCGCGCGGCTCACCTGCTGATTATCGGTCCAAGCACGGAGCTTTGCAGGTCAAAACCAACTAGTCTTATATAGGACTTGGCAAGGCGCCAGCTTACTGCATTCGCCCGGAATTTGCGTTTTCGGGGCTTGTGAGTGCTTTGATATTCATAGCTGGATGCGCTTTATCCATATAGGCTTCAGGTGTTTTTTATGCGGATGCCGCCAAGTCAGCAAGCGCCCAGTTGTTATGGGGCAGGAGCGCAATGCCGTCTTTACAGCCCGGTGAGGTCACCCAGAACCGAGGCTGAGAAGTCTGCGGACCCTGCGGGCTTGTCGCCTCTGGCCCAGGCCAGCAGCATGTCTGCGGGCATGGGCTTGGCATAGAAATAGCCTTGCAGCTCATCGCAGCGCATGGCGCGCAGAATGTCGCGCTGGCCTGCGGTTTCCACGCCTTCTGCCACTACGCGCAGGTCCAGTGCATGGGCCAGACCAATGACCGCCTGCACCACGGCGCGGGCGTCTTCCTCGGTTTCCAGGTCGCGGATAAAACTGCGGTCGATCTTGACTTGCTGGGCGGGCAGCTGGCGCAGGTAGTTGAGGCTGGAATATCCGGTGCCGAAATCGTCGATGGACAGGTACACGCCAATGCTGCGCAGCTCTTCAAAAGTGCGCTGTGTGGCCTGGGTGTCCTCCATGGCAATGGATTCGGTGATCTCGCACAGCAGCTGATCGGCATCAACGCCATGGCGCTTGAGCGTCGTGGCGATGCGCTGGGCCAGGCCCGCCTCGCGCAGCTGATGCACGGACAGATTGATGGCCACGCGCATGTGCAGGCCCACTGCACGCCACTGGGCCAGCTGGCGGCAGGCTTCTTCAATGACCCAGTTACCCAGCGAGATGATGATGCCAAAGCGTTCGGCCAGTGCAATAAAGGTCTCGGGGCTGATCATGCCGCGCTGGGGGTGGCGCCAGCGCAGCAGGGCCTCCACACCGATGATGCTGTCGCGGGTGCTGTCCACTTTGGGTTGGTAGTGCAAAAACATCTGCCCGCGAGCGATGGCGTGGCGCAGGTCGTTTTGCAGCTCCAGTTGCGCACTGGCATCGCTGCCCATATGGGGCTCGAAAACGACAATCCCGTTGCCGCCGTTGCGTTTGGCCGCATACATGGCGGCGTCTGCATGGGCGATGAGATGGTCGCGCCCGCCATGATCCGGGAAAGCAACGATGCCGATGGAGCAGGTAATCTGCAGCTCTTTGCCACCCAGCACAAAAGGCTGTGAAAGCGCTTGCAGCATGCGCTGGGCCACGGTTATGCAGGCGGAGACATCCTGCACGTTCTCCAGCAGCACCAGAAACTCATCTCCGCCCACACGGGCCACGGTATCGCAGCTGCGTGCCTGCGCCACCAGACGCTCGGCCGTGCTTTTGAGGATTTCATCGCCCGCGGCATGGCCAAAAGAGTCGTTGATGGGCTTGAAACCATCGAGGTCCACAAACAGCACGCCAGCACGCTCTTCAACGCGGCGATGGTTGATGCGCTCCATGCGCAGCAGGGTGTGGGCCAGGCGGTCTTCAAACAGCAGGCGGTTGGGCAGATGGGTCAGCGGGTCGGCAAAGGCACGCTTTTGTAGTTCGGCATTGGCCTGCTGCAGCTTGGAATTGCTTTCCTGCAGCGATTGATTGAGCTGGAACGCAGTGCTTTGCAGTCTGGCATCCAGCAAGGTGCTGAACAGCGCTGCAATCAGCAGCATGGCGGTGGTGATGACGATGATGCTTGTCAGCTCAGGCCCGGCCAGCGCATCGGCGGTGAGGCAGACACTGCCTTGCACAAAATGGGCGGCCGCCATGCCGGTGTAGTGCATGCCGCAGATGGCAATGCCCATGACAAGGGCTGCCAGTGTCTGGAAAAGCCAGAGGCGTTTGCCAGACAGCGAGTGCAGCACACGAAACAGGGTGAGCGCAGTGGCCGAGGCGAAAATGGCGATCAGCGCCGATGCGGCCACCAGTGCCCAGTCCCAGGTGATGGGCTCGGTCAGTTCAATGGCCTGCATCCCCAGATAGTGCATGGCGCAAATTCCGCCGCCCATGGTCAAAGAAGCCGTGAGGAACTGCGGCCAGCGGTAGTTGGGACGAGCCGCAGCACCCAGTGCAATGGCCGAAGACAGCACGGCAGACAGCCACGAAAGCAGGGTGATCAGGCCGCTGTAGCCCAGCAAGATAGGCAGCTCAAAGGCCTGCATGCCAATAAAGTGCATGGCCCAGATGCCCGTGCCCATCACCATGGAGCCAATGCCCCACCACAGCCGGCCCATGCCGCCAGACGCCATGCGCACGCGGCGGGCCAGCCCCAGCGTGACGAAGGAGGAGAACACGGCAATGACAACAGATACTGCAACGATCATCTCGTTGTAGCTCGGTGTCATGAAAGCGGTGGAAGGGGTGGAAAGGTCGGCAAGCATTGATGTGGAGGTGCAGCAAAGCTGTCCGGGGCTGCTCCGAACGTGGTTAATGTAACTATCTATTACAAGCACTGCCACTGCAGGGGTGTTGCCCACTTGCCGGGCCAAGGCTAGGTGTGCGCTAGCATGGGCCGCGCTGCAAGGCCGGAGGCGTGCCAATGGCATCGCCAAGGACACTGGCCTTTACCTGTATTGCAAGGAGTGAACTCATGACAGCTACCCGCCAGGAAAAAGATACCTTTGGCCCGATTGATGTGCCCGCGAACAAGCTGTGGGGTGCGCAGACGCAGCGCTCGCTGCTGAACTTTGACATCAGCGGCGAACACCAGCCGCGCGAGATCATTCATGCGCTGGCGCAGGTCAAAAAGGCGTCGGCCATCGTCAACACGCAGCTGGGCTTGCTGGATGCGAAGAAGTCGCAGGCCATTGTGGCGGCAGCTGACGAGGTGATTGCAGGCCAGCACCCTGATGAGTTCCCCCTGGTGGTGTGGCAGACCGGCTCGGGTACGCAGACCAATATGAACGTCAACGAGGTGCTGGCCAACCGCGCCAGCGAGCTGCTGGGCGGCGAGCGTGGCGAGGCGCGCCTGGTGCACCCCAATGACGATGTGAACAAAAGCCAGAGCAGCAATGACGTTTACCCCACAGCCATGCATGTGGCAGCGGTCACGGCCATCGAGCAAAAGCTGCTGCCCGCCATTGCCAAGCTGCGCACCACGCTGCAGGCCAAGAGCGAGGCCTTTGCCGATATCGTGAAAATTGGCCGTACGCACCTGCAAGACGCCACGCCGCTGACCTTGGGGCAAGAAATCTCCGGCTGGGTGGCGCAACTGGCGCATGGCGAAAAGCACATCCAAGCCGCGCTGCCGCATCTGTATGAGCTGGCGCTGGGCGGCACGGCAGTGGGCACGGGCCTGAACGCGCCCAAGGGCTATGCGGAAGGCGTGGCTAAAGAGCTGGCACAGATCACCGGCTACCCCTTTGTCACCTCGCCCAACAAGTTTGAGTCTTTGGCCAGTTGCGACGGTCTGGTGCATGCGCATGGTGCTCTTAAAACAATAGCTGCCAGCTGCATGAAGATTGCCAACGATGTGCGCTGGCTGGCATCAGGCCCGCGCAGCGGTTTGGGCGAGTTGTCCATTCCCGAGAACGAGCCGGGCTCGTCCATCATGCCGGGCAAGGTCAACCCCACGCAGTGCGAAGCCATGACCATGCTCTGCGCCCAGGTGTTTGGAAATGATGTAGCCATCAACTTTGGCGGCGCCAGCGGCAACTTTGAGCTGAATGTGTTCCGCCCGCTGGTGGCCCACAACTTTCTGCAAAGCGTGCGCCTGCTGGCCGATGGAATGGTCAGCTTTAACGATCACTGCGCGGTGGGAATCGAACCCAACCGCGAGCGCATTGCCGAGCTGGTGAGCCGCTCGCTGATGCTGGTGACTGCACTCAACACCCACATTGGCTATGACAAGGCGGCTTACATCGCCAAGAAGGCGCATAAGGAGGGCACGAGCTTGCGCGAGGCCGCCATTGCCAGCGGCCATGTCACGCCCGAGCAGTTTGACCAGTGGGTGGTGGCCAAGAATATGGTGGGCAATCTGTAAGCGCATTTCGCCTGGCGCAAGAATCTTTCAGGAGCCCGCATGCGGGCTCTTTTCTTTTTGTGGGCGGCTTCACACAATGCTGAATCTTTCATGGCTGGAGTCAGCATGCCCGCACAGCAGCATTTGGTTCAGGTTGAGGTTTCGGAGTTACGCCCTACGCAGATGACGGTAGGGGCGGCAGAGGTGGCGCTCAAGCGCTCTCAATGGGCGCAGCTCAAGTCCAAGGCGCGTGACAAGCTCTTGCTGAGCCACTGGTTCCCCGCCGTCAAAGGCCCTCGGGAGCAGCATTTCATTGTGGATCACCATCATCTGGGGCAGGCGCTGGTGCACGAGGGTGTGAAGTCCGTATGGGTCATGCAACTGGCGGATTACAGCGCGCTGGAGCTGGATATGTTCTGGCGGCTGATGGAGTTTCACCACTGGGCGCACCCCTATAACGAAAAAGGCGTGCGCTGCGAGTTTTCGGCGATTCCCAAGCGCCTCAATCAGCTCAAGGATGACCCGTATCGAAGCCTGGCGGGCGAGGTGCGCAAGGCCGGTGGCTATGCCAAGGATGCAGCGCCTTACACAGAATTTCTGTGGGCAGACTTTTTCCGCCCCGTGTTTCGCAAGGCCGATTTGCGCAGCGATGGTGGCCAGGGCCTGCCCGAGTCTCTGGTGGTTGAGGCCGTGGCGCTGGCGCGCAACCCCAAGGCCCAGTTTCTGCCCGGCTGGTCAGGCGTGTCGGGCTCATTCCACAAGCCGCTATGAGCACTAGCCGCTTTCTGCCTGCGGGCGCCGACTGGGTTGCCGGTCTGTCCATCGCGGGCTTGCTGCTGCCTGAGGCCGTGGCCTATTCGGGCATTGCCGGGGCACCGCCGCAAGCCGGCGTGATTGCCCTGTTTGCGGGCCTGCTGGTCTATGGGTTGATGGGCGGCAGTCGCTTTGCCATTGTGTCTTCGACCTCATCGTCGGCAGCGGTGCTGCTGGCGGCATCGGGTTCCATCTTGCATGTCTCGCCCGATCACCGAGCGCTGATGGGCGTGGGCATGGTGCTGGTGGCGGGCATCATGTTTGTGGTGGCCGGATTGCTCAAGCTGGGTGCCATCTCCCAGTTCATTGCCAAACCGGTGCTGCGGGGCTTTGCCATAGGTCTGGCGCTGACGATTGTGGTCAAGCAGTTGCCACTGGCCGTGGGCGTGCATCCCTCGCACAGCGACTTTCTGCATTTCAGCTGGGATTTGCTGCACCTGCTGCCGCAGTGGAACTGGCTGGGGCTTGCCATGCTGGTCGTGGCTTTGCTGGCGCTCAACGGGCTGGGGCGCTGGAAGACGGTTCCGGGGGCCTTGCTGGTCATTGCCCTTGGTATTGCGCTGGACGTGCTGGGCTACTGCAAAAGCTGGGGCATACCGCCGGTGGGCTCCCTGCAGCTGGGCAGTGCGCACCTGGCGGTGCCTGATCTGGCCTGGGCCGACTGGCTGCGTGTGGGGCAACTGGCCATTGCGCTGGCGTTGATTCTGTATGCCGAGTCTTATAGCTCCATCCGCTCTCTGGCCCTGCGCCATGGCGATGCTGTCAATGCCAACCGCGACCTGCTGGCGCTGGGTGGTGCCAATATCGCTTCCTCGCTGTTTCAGGGGCTGCCTGTTGGGGCTGGGTTCTCCGCCAGTTCTGCCAATGAAGTGGCCGGGGCCAAAAGCAAGGCTGCCGGGCTGGTGGCCTGCGCCGTGGTGGCGCTGCTGGTGTGGCAGCTTTTGCCGTGGATGGAGCGCATTCCCGAGCCCATGCTGGCGGCCATCGTCATTCATGCGGTGGGCCACTCGCTGACCTGGAAGACCATGCGGCCATATTTTGTCTGGCGGCGTGACCGTACCGTGGTTCTGACGGCGTTGGGCGCAGTCATTGTGTTTGGTGTGCTGGATGGCTTGCTGCTGGCCATGATGGTCAGCATTGCCATGCTGCTCAAGCGCATGGCTCAGGCCCGCGTGAGCGAGCTGGGGCGGCTGGCCGATAGTCATGATTTTGTGGATTGCCAGATTCATCCCGAGGCGCAGCCCGTGCCCGGTGTGCTGATTGTGCGGCCCGAAGAGCGCCTGTTCTTTGGCAATGCCGACGCCATGATGGGTGAAATCAGCCAGCGTGCCGGGCGTATTCAGGGCTTGAAGGCGGTGGTGCTCAGTCTGGAAGAGTGCCCGGATATGGACAGCACCAGCATCGAAGCCCTGACGGAGTTGGCCATTCAGCTGACCTCCTCGGGCGTGCAATTGCGGCTGGCGCGTGTCAAGGACAGCGTGCGTGAGTTGCTACAGCGCGTGCAGATTGTGGGGCTGAGTCCGGATTGCTATTCGTCTTGGAGCGTGGACGATGCGGTACGCAGACTGGAGGCCGCCCCGGCACAGCACTACCAGGCGCCAGGTGGCGCAACGCAGCCCGCGTCTTCGATATAGACCTGCTTGCCTTGTTCCTGCTGTCAGCGGAATACGCAGGCCAACCCAGCAAACCGGGTGAGTCGGGCCTTGCAGGGCGTTGCTCTGCTTGCAATGTCTGTCATGCTTTTTTCCGGTTGATTGCTATACAAAATATAGCTGTATGCGCATGAATATCAAAGGCTATCGGCTTTTTTGATGCGCAAGGCGCTGCGAAAACCCAGCTGGCCCACGATGCAGGCGACGGTCAGCACGGTAAACGCAGACAGCGCAGGGTCGCCGCCCAGACTGGCCCCCAGTGTGCACAGCCCGCCCACCGTCATCTGCGAAAAGCCATAGACGCCTGCGGCAGAGCCGGTGAGGTCGGTGTGCACGCCCAGGGCTTTGGTCAGTGCGGTTGGGCTGGTCACGCCAGAGCCCAGGGTGTAGATCATCATGATGCCCACCAGAACTGGCACGCTCAGCTGGTGCATGAGCGTCAGCACCAGCAGCAGGGCCACGCAGACCAGGCTCAGCAGATTGCCGCTCAGCATCAGGCGCTCTACCGGAAAGCGCTGAATCAGCTTGCGCGCCAGGGCGTTACCTACGGCCATGCCTGCCATCAGCAGGCCCAGATAGATGCCCACTTCCGATTTGCTGGCGTGCAACTCGTTCATGAAGATGAAAGGAGCTGCCGCAATAAAGGCATAGATGGAGGTGGTGGCGCTGCCGCCACCAATGGCAAAGCCCAGAAACTGCGGCGAACTCAGCAACGTGCGGTAGTCATCGCGCACCTTGCGCCAGTGCAGCTGACCGGTGGGGCGGCCCGTTTCTGGCAGCAGGCGCCACACGCCAATAGCCGTCAGCAAGCCCATGATGGCCAGCGTGGCAAAGATGGAGCGCCAGCCAAAAAGCGCATCCAGCCCCGCGCCCATGGAGGGGGCAACACCGGGGCCGATCATCATCATCAGATTGAGCAGCGCCAGGCTGCCCACGGCGGTTTCTGGCGTGGCCGTGTCACGCGCTACGGCACGGCCCAGCGCCAGACCGGCGCAGCCACCCAGAGCCTGCAGCAGGCGTGCGCCAACCAGCATGGGCGCCGAGGGAGCCAGCGCCGCGCAAAGACTGGCCACGGTGTAGAGGCTCAGACCGGCCAGCAGCATGGGGCGGCGGCCCAGTGCATCGGACATGGGGCCGTAAATCAGCTGGCCCACGGCCAGGCCCACGATATAGACGGTGATGGTCTGCTGCATCTGTGCGCTGCTGGCGCCGAAGTGCTGGGCAGCATCAGGCAGGGCCGGAATGAACATATGCATGGCCAGCGTACCCACAATGGTGATGATGGCCAGCAGCCACAGGGGGGCGTGGGGAACAGGAAGCTTGTTTGACATGGCGGGAGAAAGCGAGTGTGCGGGGGGCTTGTGGGACGGTGGTTCAGCTTTCATCCACAGAGTCGCAGTCCAGAGCCGCCATGCGCTGCAGCATGGAGTCCAGAGCGGTCTGCATGGTGCTCAGCAATTCGTCTGGAATCTGCGCAAGAACTTCCGTGCGCTTTTCGGTGACGACTTTCTTGACAACCTCGACCTGGCTGCGGCCTGCCTCGGTCAGCTGGATGCGTTTGACACGGCGGTCGGTATCGTCCAGGCGCTCCACCCAGCCCTGGGCCTGCAGACCATCAATCAGGCGCACGACGGAGGAGCTGTCCAGCGCCAGCGAGTGCGCCAGATCCTTTTGCCGCATGGCGCCACTGCCGTGCTCCAGATGCAGCAGCGGCAGCCACATGGCCTGCGTCAGCCCCAGCGGTGCCAGTGCTTTGTCCAGCGTGCGCCGCCACTGCTTGTTGACCTGGGCCATGGTGAAGAAGAACTTGCGCTGGCGGTCTGGCAGGGAAAGTGGGCTGGACATGATGGTTGCTGTTATTCAAATAGTTTGTATTCAAATTATTTCAAACAAATCTTTCATGCGATGAAGACATGGATATTTCGTGGTGCTTAGCGTGCATCGTCCAAATTGAGTGGGGTGTTGCCAGAAGGCGCTGACGGCGGTGTCTGCTCAACAATTTCCCAGCACCCGCTGCAGTCACGACAGGGCCTGCGGCGCATAACAACAAGGGGAGACTGAATGCCGTTTGATTTTTCCGCACGCGCGCCATGGGGTTTGCCGGGCTTGAGAACTCTGGCGCTGGCGCTGACCGGCGCCGCTGCCGCGCTGGGCGGCTGGGGCTGCAATAGCGCCGCAGCGCAGGCCAACCCGGCTGCCAAGGTGGATGAGCGCTTTATTGCCGCCAATGCCCGCACCGGCAAAGACTGGCCCAGCTATGGGCTGAACTACCAGGAAAACCGCTTCAGCCCGCTCAAGCAGATCAATGATCGCAATGTGGGGCAACTGGGCCTGGCCTGGTCGTACAACCTGGATTCATCGCGCGGCGTGGAGGCTACGCCCATCGTGGTGGGCGGGGTGATGTATGTCAGCGCGCCCTGGAGCGTGGTGCACGCCGTGGATGCGCGCACCGGCAAGCCGTTGTGGACTTATGACCCGCAGGTGCCGCGAGAGATGGCCTACAAAGGCTGCTGCGATGTGGTCAACCGCGGCGTGGCGGTGTACCAGGGCAAGGTGTTTGTGGGGGCGTTTGATGGCCGGTTGATCGCGCTGGATGCTGCCACCGGCAAGCCCGTGTGGGCGACGGATACGGTGGAGAACAAGAAGTTCTCATACACCATTACCGGCGCGCCACGCGTGTTCAAGGGCAAGGTCTATATCGGCAACGGCGGCGCTGAATATGGGGCACGCGGCTATGTGACCGCTTATGACGCCGAGACCGGCAAGCAGGTCTGGCGCTTCTACACCGTCCCTGGCGACCCTGAGCAGCCTTACGAAAGCAAGGCGCTGGAAGAGGCCGCCAGAACCTGGGACCCCGCAGGCAAGTACTGGGAGGCAGGCGGCGGCGGCACGGTCTGGAACTCGCTGGTGTTCGACCCCGAACTCAACCAGATGTATATCGGCGTGGGCAATGGCTCGCCCTGGGCGCATCGCAAGCGCAGCCCTGCCGGTGGCGACAACCTGTATCTGGGCTCCATCGTGGCGCTGGACCCGGATACGGGCGCCTACAAATGGCATTACCAGGAAACGCCGGGCGATAACTGGGACTTCACTTCAGCCCAGGATATTGTTCAGGCCGATATCAAGATTGATAGCAAGCTGCGCAAGGTGCTGCTGCATGCGCCCAAGAATGGCTACTTTTTTGTGATTGACCGTGAAAGCGGCAAATTCATCTCGGCCAAAAACTTTGTGCCGGTGAACTGGGCCAAGGGCTTTGACAGCGCGGGTCGCCCCATCATGGACCCGGCTGTGCGTGTGGCCGAAAAAGCCGAGATCATTCCCGGCCCGCTGGGTGGGCACAACTGGCATTCCATGTCGTTCAGCCCCCGCACAGGGCTGGCCTATATTCCGGCCCAGCATGTGCCGACTGCGCTGGCAGATGACCCGAACTGGAAGCAGTTCAACAGCAACAAGCCGGGCCAGTTCATGAGCAACAACGGCTGGAATACCGGCCGCATCATGCTGCAGGCGCAGTCTCAGCCTTTTGGTCGCCTGATTGCCTGGGACCCGGTCAAGCAAAAAGAAGCCTGGCGCCATGAGCATGTCTCGCCCTGGAACGGCGGCACGCTGGCCACGGCGGGCAATCTGGTGTTTCAGGGCACGGCGGATGCGCGCCTGCTGGCCTATGACGCCAGCAGCGGCAAAAAGCTCTGGGATGCGCCCATGGGCTCTGGTGTGATGGCCGCGCCTGTGACCTACGAGCTGGACGGCAAGCAATATGTCTCGATTGCCGTGGGCTGGGGCGGTGCGTTTGGCCTGGGCGACCGCGTGGCGGATTTCAAGAGCCCCGGCACCGTCTATACCTTTGTGCTGGGGGGCAAAGCGCCCATGCCCGAGCGTGTGGCCTATCAGATGAATGCGCTGGTGGGCGGCCTGCCGTACGACCCCAAGCTGGTGGCTGAGGGCGGGGCGCTTTACAACAGCAACTGTGTGGCCTGCCATGGCTTTCCGGGCATCAGCAAAGGAGGTGCGCTGCCCAGCCTCAGCTATCTGCCTGCGCCCATGATTGACCAGTTGGGCACGTTCATCATCAACGGCCCGGCCACCTCACGCGGCATGCCCAACTTTGCGGGCAAGCTCAGCGAGGAGGATGTGCAGAAGATTCGCGCCTTTATTCTGGGCATGGCCGATGCGGTGCGGCCGCAGGGCGCCGCCAAATAAGGTAGGTGTATCAGGGCCGGGGGCCGTTGCCCTGATCTGAGCGTGCAGCCGCTGCAGCGGCGTCCATTTGCTGCAGCCGCTGTTGCATGGCGTCGTGCGAAAGGCCGCTGCTGTCCGCAGCAGGGCGGGCAAACATATCGCGCCCTTGCTGATTTTGGGTATTGAGGTTGAATTTCAGCTCGTTGCGCCTGGGCTGCTGGCCAGCGAGCAGGTTCTGATGCTGTACGGCAGCCTCGCTGCCACTGCACTCATAGCCCACGCCACTGGCATTGACGCAGCGGGCGCGCTGGGCGTGGGCGGCGCTGCAGATCAGCGCGGCGCCCATCAGCAGCATGGCAAACGAAGTTCGGTGCATGGCAGTCCTTTGCGTGAAGAATGCCATGCTAGGCCGTTCTGGCCTGTGCAGTATTACAGGCCGCAGTGACCAGCGAGGGTCAAAGTCCCAGCGACTTGAGCAGATCGTCGGTATCGCTTTGCGATGCTTCGGTATTGATAGCTGCAGTCGCTTGTTTGCTATGGGCTTCATGGGTTTCTGCCATGACGCGATCGGGATCGGGCTTTTCCTGGGCCTCGAAGTCCTTGATCTTGATGAACTCCATGTGGTCCACCGCCATCTCCAGATAGAAGATGTTGTGATTGCCTGTGTAGAAGGTCACGCGGCGGGCTTCGGGGGCGTCCAGGTTGGCGTCCACGCTCAGGTTCACCTGCTTGTTCAGGCGAATCATCTTGGGCTGGCTTTGCGAGATATGGGTCTGCAGCTCGCGCTGAACCTTGCTGGTGAAGTCGCCCACGACCTGGTTCATCAGCTCGCCCATGACGTTGCTCACATCATCCGAGGTATAGGCATTGGCCAGATCGCTTTCGGCCATGCCCATGGACAGCAGATAGCTGCGATACAGCTCCATCGCCGCTTCGGCCGAGAAGTTGATGATGATGAGGGCCGAGAAGCCACCGTCGATCAGCACAAAGCAGCCAATATCCGGTTTGAGGCTGGTCTTGGTGATGCGCTGCACCATGCCCGAATACTGAATCGGGCACTGGGTGGCGACCTGCAGCACGCGCGAGACGGAATTGCACAGGGCAATCAGCACGTCTTCGGTGCCGTGAATGATGGGGGCGTTTTGTGGGCTCATGGCTGCGGTGTTTCAACAGATGCCTGATTATGGATGCAACACTTTGTTGCATTCAACAAGGTCAAGCCAGAACATCGCATCAGGGTCTGGTAACGTGCGCGCTGTTGATGAGATTGCAGAGGACTTCATGCAGAACAAGCTGTGGCAGGCATTGGCCGGCACGTTGGTGGTAATGGGCCTGGCGGGCTGCTCTACGGTGGCCTCCATGGGCGACAAGGTATCGCAGACCTGGGACAAGACCTGGTCCAGCTTCAGTGGCAAGAGTGCGCAGACCCCGGTGGAAGAGGCCAGACCCAAGGCTGCGGCCGTGGCAGAGCCAGCAGGCCTCAAGCCCGGCAGCCAGTCTGGCAACTGGAAGGGCCTCTACAGTCTGGAAGGTGAGCGCGGGCGTTTTCAGGAATGCGGCACGGGCCAGATGGTGCCGGTGCTGGCTGAAAAAGACAATGTGCTGCTGGAGCAGGCCTATCTGAACACCCGCAGCAACGCATCGGCCGTGATGCTGGCCGAAGTGGTAGGCCGCATGGTGGAGCAGCCCGCCAGCGACCCGGTGCTGGCCCAGCAGGGGCGCAAGGTGCTGGCGCTGCGTGTGGAGCGTTTTGTCACGCTGTCCAGCAAATCGGTCTGCGTGCAGAACTGATCGGTACGCTCTGAAGACAAGGAGCCAGCAAATGCTGGCTCTCTTCTTTTGATAGCTGCCAGCGCTTGACAGGTAAGCGCTGCAGCCTTGTTGGATGCTTATTTCGCAGCCGAGCGCGCCTGCTGCAGCCAGCCATCAAAAGTCGTCTGATGGGCCTTGATCCAGCCCTCGGTATGGCGTTCGATGTCGGATTGTTTGCCCTGGCCCTGGCTCATCATGAAGTTCTGGGCATTGATATCGCCCACGGGCAGCTTGATGATTTCAAACAGCTTGGCTGCAGCGGGGTTCTGCTCGGCCCAGACCTTGTTGGCCACGATTTGCTGGTTGTTGGCGATAAAGCCGTAGTTCTTGCCGTTGGGCAGCTTGGTGTCCGTACCCGATTGCTCGCCGGGCAGCGAAGAGAACGGCACCTGCAGCCACACCACATCCTTGCCCGGCTTGAGCACATTGCTCACCCAGTACGGCGTCCAAGTGTAGTAGAGGATGGGCTTGCCTGCCTTGTAGCGGGTGATGGTGTCAGCCATCAGCGCCGAATACGTGCCCTGCTTGTGCGTGACGGTGTCGCGCAGCTTGTAGGCGGTGAGCTGGTGCTCGATCATGGCCTCGCAGCCCCAGCCGGGTGTGCAGCCCGTCAGGTCGGCTTTGCCGTCGCCGTCGGTATCAAACAGCTTGGCAATTTCGGGGTCCTTGAGCTGGCCGATATTGGTGATTTGGTGCGCGTCGGCCGTCTTCTTGTCGATCAGATAGCCCTGGGCCGCGTTGGCCGAGAAGATGCCCTTGCGGTAGAGCTTGGCATCGCCACCGGCGTTCTTGTAATAGTCGGCGTGCAGCGGGTTCCAGTGGTTGGCCATGAAGGTGGCGTCGCCGTTGGCCAGCGCAATGTGGGCCGTGGGGTATTCCACCTCCTTCATGGGCTGCACGTCGTAGCCCAGCTTTTGCAGCGCCTTCATCACCAGCAGGGTCTGGAAGGTTTCTTCGGCAATCGAGCTTTTCAGCGGCTGAACCTTGACGCCCTTGCCCGGCAGCGCATCAGCGGCCAGTGCGCTGCCTGCTGCCAGGGCCAGGCTTGCGGCGGCGGTGCCAGCCAGCAGCCAGCGGTTCAGAGTGCGGCGGGAGTTCAGTGTGATGCTTGTCTTCATGATTTCTCCTTGTTTCCTATGGCTTCAGGCCTTGGCTGGTGTGGCAGCTTGCTCAGGTGTGGGGGCAGGTGGCTGGCGGCGCAGCATGCGCGAGACCAGACCCACGGGGCCGGTAGCCCACCAGCGGGCGCTGCCACGCTTGGGCTCGCCCATGGCCTGGGTGATGCGGTCCAGCACGATGGCCAGCAACACAATGCCCAGGCCGCCTACGGTGGCCAGACCCATGTCTAGACGGCCAATGCCGCGCAGCACCATCTGGCCCAGCCCGCCCACGGCAATCATGGAAGCGATCACCACCATGGACAGCGACAGCATCAGCGCCTGGTTGATACCGGCCATGATGGACGGCATGGACAGCGGTAGTTGCACCTTCCACAGCAGTTGCATGGGCGAAGCGCCATAGGCGCGGCTAGCTTCGATCAAGTCCGGGCGCACCTGGCGGATACCCAGGTTTGTCAGGCGAATCAGCGGCGGCAGCGCAAAAACAATGGTCACGATGACGCCGGGCACGTTGCCAATGCCAAACAGCATCACCACCGGCACCAGATAGACGAAGGCGGGCGTGGTTTGCATGGCGTCCAGCAGCGGGCGGGTCCAGCGCTGGGCGCGGTCGCTGCTGGCCAGCAAGATGCCAGCGGGCAGGCCAATCACGATGCAGAAGAACAGCGAGGTCAGCACCAGGGCCAGCGTCACCATGGCTTCGGACCAGATGCCCAGCAGCGCCACGATCAGCAGCGAAACCGCCGAGCCAATGGCCAGCTTGCGGCCCGCAAACTGCCAGGCCAGCAGCGCAATCAGCAGCACCAGCACCGGCATGGGCAGGGTCTGCAGCACATCGGTCACGCCGTTGAGCGTGGCGTCAATCGGGGTGCGAACCGCCTGAAAGAAGGGGCGGAAATGATCGACAACCCAGGTCAGGCCGTTGTTGATGGAGTCCTGCACAGGCAGGCCTTCGGTGGTGATCTGGTGCCACAGGTGGCCCGGACCGCCGTCGTCAGCAGGCATGTCGCTGGTGGCTGGGGCGCTGAGCCAGTCGCTGGTGCTGACGGCGTCTGCCGCATTAGCGCTGCTGCTGGCCCAGGGATCGGCGTCCACATCGCTGGCAGATGGTGTTGCGGTGGTTGAGGGTGCGGTAGTTGAGGGAGCAGTGTCGGGTGCCGAGGCGGCTGCCCATGGGTCTTCAAAAGCCGTGCTCGGGGTTGGGGTGCTGGGGTTGTTCAGTGCGTTATCAGTCAAATCGTTCCCTCCTTATGGTGCGACAGTCGGTGCTGAGGTCGGTGCTGCGGTTGGTGCTGTGGTCGGTGCTGTGGTCGGTGCTGTGGTCGGTGTCGCGCTGGCTGCGCCCTGTGCACCGGGCTGGAAGTGCGGGTTCAGCTTGATGGGCGGAATTTCCTTTTGCGGTGGCGGCACGGGCGGGGTGTCGCGGTCCAGGAACTTGAGCATGGTGGTGCGGCTGATAACGCCCAGGTATTTGCTGTTCTCATCCACCACAGGCAGCGCAAAGGGCGGCACGGCCACGGTGCCAAACAGCTCGGCCACCGGGGTGTTGCTGGCAATCGGCTGCACATCGGGGATGAAGGCGTGCTGCAGGCCTAGCATGCCCTCGTGGCCATGCAGCGCATCACGCAGCGACTGCGAGGACACCACGCCCAAGAAACGCTTGCGGGCGTTGAGCACATAGGCGTAGTCGCGGTCGGAGTCCTGCAGCAGGCGCAGCGCGGCGCGGCAGCCACGGTCGCTGTGCTCGGAAATCACCGTCAGCGCCTGGCGGGCAATGTCGGAGGCCTTGAACACGGCAGCCGCGTCCACGCCCTGAATAAAGGTGCGCACATATTCGTTGGCGGGGTTGCGCAGAATGTCGTCGGGTGTGCCCACCTGCTGCACCACGCCGTCTTTCATGATGGCGATGCGGTCGCCAATGCGCATGGCTTCGTCCAGATCGTGCGAGATGAAGACGATGGTGCGGCGCTTGATCTCCTGCAGGCGCAGCAGCTCGGACTGCATTTCGGTGCGGATGATGGGGTCCAGCGCCGAGAAGGCTTCGTCCATCAGCAGGATGGACGGGTCAGACGCCAGCGCACGGGCCAGGCCTACGCGCTGCTGCATGCCGCCCGAGAGTTCGTCGGGGTAGCTGGCGCCCCAGGCGCCCAGGCCCACCTGCTCCAGCGCATCCTGCGCCTGTTGCTGGCGGGTGGCACGGTCCACACCGGCCAGTTCCAGGCCAAAGGCCGTGTTGTCCAGCACCGTCAGGTGAGGCATCAGCGCAAACGACTGAAACACCATCGAAATGTCTTTGCGGCGCAGGGCGCGCAGTTCCTTGTCGCTCAAGGCGTTGATGTCTTCACCGTCCACCAGAATGCGGCCCGCCGTGGGTTCGATCAAACGGTTGAGCATGCGCACCAGCGTGGATTTGCCTGAGCCCGACAGGCCCATGACGACAAAGATTTCACCGGCTTCGATGGTGAAGTGGGCGTCGAACACGCCGATGGACTGGCCGGTGCGGGCCAGGATTTCCTGCTTGTTCAGGCCTTGCTTGACAAGGCTGAGCGCGGTTTTCGGGTCGTTGCCGAAGACCTTGAAGACGTGATCGATAGCGATTTGCTTGGCCACTGTGGCGTTCTCCTTTTGGATGAGATGGAACACAGTCCATCGCCCACATCCGGCACAGGCCGGGGGCGATGGCGCGCAAGCCAAAATGAAAGCTCTGATGCTGCAGCTCAGCCTGTGTGTTGAGCACAGGCTGCGCAATGCAGTGGGCGCGGTAGCTGCGCCGTTGGTTCAGCCCGGATGGCACAAGCGAGGTGTGCGCAAGAGCTGCAAAGCAAGGAGAAGCGGGAACAACAACTGGGCAAGGTACCGACGGGCACACCGCAGTGTTACTTCTCAGGCGGCTGGTTCCGACTCGAAAGCCCGGAAAAAGCCTGTTTGCATCAGAGCCGTGTTTCGGCCCGGTTGACGGGGCTGCAGCCCGGTGAGGGCCACGGCTTTCCGCCGGGAAAAAGGGATCAGCCGCATTCAAAAAGAATGGGTGATGACCTGCAAGGCAGGCTGTAAATGACTTTTTAATATATCGACTTGAGTTTTATGCGTCAAATCGAGCTGTAAGAAAGGAGGCCAAACCATGGCAGATTGGGCCTCTTTGAAACAGCAGGTGCTTCCAAAAAAATAGCGGTATGCGCTTGATATCAAAGTGTTTGACAGCTGTTTGGTTGCAATTTTTGTAACTTGTCAGCTTTTGCTGCGAAATATGAGTCTGCAAGCATGAAAAAAGCCCCGTCATGGCAGGCCATGCGGGGCTTGATGGGGTAAATCAACTATCAGTGGTGGTGGCTGCTGCTGGTGAGCTTGTCGGTATAGGCAATGGCCAGCGCGCTCAGCAGGAAGACCACATGGATGATGGTCTGCCACATCAGCACCTGCACCTCGTAGCTGCCTGCGTTGATAAAGCTCTTGAGCAGGTGGATGGAGCTGATGCCGATGATGGACAGGGCCAGCTTGACCTTGAGCACCGAGGCGTTCACATGGCTGAGCCACTCGGGCTGGTCGGGGTGAGACTCCAGACCCAGGCGGCTGACAAAGGTCTCGTAGCCCCCCACGATGACCATGATGAGCAGGTTGGAGATCATCACCACATCAATCAGCGCCAGCACCACCAGCATGATGATGGTCTCGTTCAGGTGGGTGATCTCCACATCACTCTTGTAGCCAATATTGGTGATGAGGGCCTGCAGTGCTTCCTGGTTGCCGAAAACGGCTTCCACCAGATGCCACAGCTCCAGCAAAAAGTGCCAGACATAGACGCCCTGTGCGGCGATCAGCCCCAGATACAGCGGCAGCTGCAGCCAGCGGCTGGCAAAAATCAGCGAGGGCAGGGGGCGCAGCGCGGCTGGCGCCTGGTAGCTGGCGGGGGACTGCGGGGCCGCGGTACTGGCGGTCACAGGGGCGTTGGGGGCAGCATCGGCTGCGTTGGGTGGATTGCGGCTCATGGTGGATTGCGGCTCATGGTGGCGTGGGGCTGCCGCAGCGGGCAAGTGGCCCAAAGCGGCCAGCCTGCCACCAGCGGCAATGCGAGAAGTCAGAGAGTCAGAAAAGAATGCACGGCTGCTGGGTTGGAATGGTTTTGCGCAGCGGGGAATTCAGGAATTAGCTGCCGAAAAGGTGAAACACATCTGAACGAGTGACACGCTTTGCAACAGGCGCGCAATTCTAAGGGTTTGCGCCAATATTTTGGGGGTGAACCATGCGCAAGTTCGCTTAAATAATGCGTGAGCTGCTGCAAAGTTATGAGCGTTTTTGCCATTTCTGGCGCGCAGGAACGAGCGCGTAAATTTCAGTCAGTAGCGTGTAAGACCGAGCGCCGACAGTACACCCACAATAAATTCATAGCCGAGTATCAGGAGACAAGCAAGATGAGCACAACAACTTCTGCGATCGAATCTGTATTGGTGGAAAACCGCGTTTTCCCTCCGGCAGCTGACTTCGTGGCCAAAGCACGTATTTCCGGCATGGCGCAGTACCAGGCGCTGTGCGATGAAGCCGAGCGCGACTACGAAGGCTACTGGGCCCGTCTGGCGCGTGAGAACGTGGTCTGGACCAAGCCCTTCACCCAGGTGCTGGACCAAAGCAACCCTCCGTTCTACAAATGGTTTGCCGACGGTGAGCTGAACGCCAGCGCCAACTGCCTTGACAAGCACATGGGCACGCCGGTCGAGAACAAGACCGCCATCATCTTTGAAGCCGACGGCGGCGAAGTCACCAAGGTCACCTACAAGGAACTGCTGGCCCGTGTCAGCCAGTTCGCCAACGCGCTCAAGGCGCGTGGTGTGCAAAAGGGCGATCGCGTTCTGCTCTACATGCCCATGACGATTGAGGGCGTGGTGGCCATGCAAGCCTGTGCCCGTATTGGCGCAACCCACTCTGTGGTGTTTGGCGGCTTCTCGGCCAAGGCGGTGCAAGAGCGCATTGTGGACGTGGGCGCCAGCCTGGTCGTTACAGCCAACTACCAGATGCGCGGCGGCAAGGAACTGCCCCTGAAGGCCATCGTGGACGACGCGCTGGCGCTGGGTGGCTGCGAAGCCGTCAAGAGCGTGCTGGTTTATGAGCGCACGGCTACGGCCTGCAATATGGTTGCGGGCCGCGACTTGACCTTCACTGAAGCGCTGGCAGGCCAGTCCACCGAGTGCGAGGCTGTGGCAGTCAATGCCGAGCACCCGCTGTTCATCCTCTACACCAGCGGCTCCACCGGCAAGCCCAAGGGCGTGCAGCACGCCACCGGCGGCTATGTGCTGTGGGCCAAGCAGACCTTTGAATGGACTTTTGACCTCAAGGACAGCGATGTGTTCTGGTGCACGGCCGACATCGGCTGGATCACCGGCCACAGCTACGTGGCCTACGGCCCGCTGGCCGCAGGTGCCACGCAGATCGTGTTTGAAGGCGTGCCAACCTTCCCCAATGCTGGTCGCTTCTGGCAGATGATCGAGCGCCACAAGTGCAGCATCTTCTACACCGCACCCACGGCGATCCGCTCGCTCATCAAGGCTGCGGACTCTGACCCCAGCGTGCACCCCAAGAACTCGGACCTGTCCAGCCTGCGCGTGCTGGGTTCGGTGGGCGAGCCCATCAACCCCGAAGCCTGGATGTGGTACTACAAAAACGTGGGCGGCGAGCGTTGCCCCATTGTGGACACCTTCTGGCAAACCGAAAACGGCGGCCACATGATTACGCCGCTGCCCGGTGCCACGCCGCTGGTACCCGGTTCCTGCACGCTGCCGCTGCCAGGTATTACGGCAGCCATCGTCGATGAATCCGGCAACGATATGCCCAACGGCGCTGGCGGCATTCTGGTCGTCAAAAAGCCCTGGCCTTCGATGATTCGCAACATCTGGGGTGACCCCGAGCGCTTCAAGAAGAGCTACTTCCCCGAAGAGCTCAAAGGCTTCTATCTGGCGGGCGACGGCGCCGTGCGCAGCGAAGACCGTGGCTACTTCCGCATTACCGGCCGTATTGACGACGTGCTGAACGTCTCGGGTCACCGCATGGGCACCATGGAGATTGAATCGGCACTGGTCGCCAAGACGGATCTGGTGGCTGAAGCCGCTGTGGTTGGCCGCCCGGACGATCTGACTGGCGAAGCCATCTGCGCTTTTGTGGTGCTTAAGCGCGGTAAGCCCACGGGCGAAGAAGCCAAGCAGATTGCCAATGAGCTGCGCAACTGGGTGGCCAAGGAAATCGGCCCGATTGCCAAGCCCAAGGACATCCGCTTTGGCGACAACCTGCCCAAGACCCGCAGCGGCAAGATCATGCGGCGCCTGCTGCGCTCGCTGGCCAAGGGTGAAGCCATCACCCAGGACACCAGCACCCTGGAGAATCCAGCAATCCTGACTCAGTTGTCGGAGACCAATTGATCTAACTGATCTGAGAGCTCTGGGATGACAAGGCCGCTGCTTGCAGCGGCTTTGCTGTTTCTGGCCCTTGCTGACGTGGGCGGGCCTGAACTTGGGTTAAAAACAAGGCATCGCAGAGACACGGAGAAGAAAATGAACTTTCGCACTATTTCCATTGCCATCATCGTGGCGCTGATCGCCGTGCTGGCGGCCTTTAACTGGAATGCGCTTTCCACGCCCACGCCCGTATCTTTTGGCGTGACGGAAATTCAGGCCCCGCTGGGTGTGCTGATGCTGGCGCTGACAATTTTGCTCAGCGTGTTTTTCATCGCCTATGTGCTGTGGCTGCAAAGCTCGGTGCTGATGGCGGCGCACCGTCACAGCAAGGAGCTGCAGAGCCAGCGCGATCTGGCCGACAAGGCTGAGGCTTCGCGCTTTACCGAACTGCGGGGCGTGCTGGAAGCGCTGCATGCACGCGACAAGGAAGACCTGATTGCCCGCCTTGACGTGCTGGAAGCCCATCTGGTCAGCCGTGCGCAGGAGTCTGACAACAGCACGGCGGCCTATGTGGGTCAGCTGGAGCAGCAGGTGAACCAGCTCAATCACCGTTGATCAGAATTGATAGCTGAAAGCGCTGGATAGATAAGCGCTGCAGGCCTGAAAACAACAAAGCCGCCGGAGACAGCGGCTTTGTTGTTTGCGAGAGCGAAGGGCTGCTCTTATTTCAGATTGCCAGACAGGAACTTGGCAAGTCGTTCACTGCGCGGATTGCTCAGCACCTCGCGTGGGTCGCCTTGCTCTTCAATCAGGCCCTTGTGCAAGAAGACCACGTGGTTGGAGACTTCGCGGGCAAAGCCCATTTCGTGCGTCACGACCACCATGGTGCGGCCTTCCTGCGCCAGCAGCTGCATCACACGCAGCACTTCGCCCACCAGTTCGGGGTCCAGCGCCGAGGTGGGCTCGTCGAACAGCATCACCTCGGGCTCCACCGCCAGTGCACGGGCAATGGCCACGCGCTGCTGCTGGCCGCCGCTCATGTGGTTGGGGTAGCTGTCTTCCTTGCCTTCCAGGCCGACCAGGTGCAGGTACTTGCGGGCGCGGGCCACGGCTTCGTCCTTGCTGATGCCCAGCACGTTGACCGGCACTTCGATGATGTTCTGCATCACCGTCATGTGGGCCCACAGGTTGAAGTGCTGGAACACCATGGCCAGACGCGTGCGCAGGCGCTGCAACTGGCGCTGATCGGCGGCAACCAGCGCGCCATCGCGGCCGGGGCGCAGTTGCAGCTCTTCATCGGCCACGATGATGCGGCCCTTCTGGGGCTGCTCCAGCAGGTTGATGCAGCGCAGAAAGGTGGATTTACCCGAGCCAGAGCTGCCGATGATGCTGATCACATCGCCTGCACGGGCACTGAGCGAAACGCCCTTGAGCACTTCGTTTTGCCCATAGCTCTTGTAGATATCCAGCGCCTGGAGTTTGTAGGGGGTGTTGCTTGTCATGGTCGTCTTACCCTCTTAAGCCTTGCGCGGAGCCAGATAACCCAGGTAGCGGCGCTCCAGCAGGCGGTTGGCACCAAGCAGGGCGAAGGTAATGCACAGGTAAATGGCTGCAGCGAAGAGGTAGGCCTCGAACGGCAGATAGAAATCGGAATAAACGCGGCTGGCCGCGCCCGTCAGGTCCAGCAGCGCTGGCACGGTACTGGCCAGACTGGAGCTGTGCAGCATCATCACCACCTCGTTGCCATAGGCTGGCAATGTGCGGCGAATGGCGCTGGGCAGCACGATGCGGCGCATCAGCTGCCAGTCGCTCATGCCCATGGAGCGTGCGGCCTCGACCTCACCCTTGTTGGTTTCGCGAATGGCGCCAGCCAGCATTTCGGCGGTGTAGGCCGCAGTGTTCAGGCTGAACGACAGCAGTGCGCAGAAGAACGGCTCTTTGAAGTGCGTCCAGGGCCAGACGGTATCCCAGCGTGCCTGCACCCATTCAAGCTGGGCAAAGCCGTAATAGATCAGATAGACCTGAATCAGCAGCGGTGTGCCGCGCATGAAATAGGTAAATGCTGCCACGGGCAGGCGAATCAGGGCCGAGCGGCTGACCAGCGCCAGCGCAAACAGCAGCGCCAGCACGGCGCCCACGGCCAGGCTGATCAGCGTCAGCTGCAGTGTGACGTACAGGCCTTCGGCATACAGCGCCAGCGTGGCGGGTTCAAAAATGACACTCCAGTTCATAGCTGCACCTTGTCAGATCCAAGGCTGTAGCGCGCAGACAGGCGCTTGAGCAGTTGCAGCGATACGGCGGTGAAGACCAGGTACAGCGCTGCGGTGAACAGGAAGAAGGCAAACGGCTCGCGCACAGAGGCGCTGGCCTGCTTGGCCAGATAGGTCATGTCGTGCAGGCCAATCAGGCTTACCAGTGCGGTGGCCTTGATCAGCACCAGCCAGTTATTGGTGAAGCTGGGCAGTGCATAGCGCACCATCTGGGGCAGCGTAATGCGGATGAATGTGCGCATGGGGCTCATGCCAAATGCCCAGGCAGCCTCCATCTGGCCTTTGGGGATGGCCAAAATGGCTCCGCGAAAGGTCTCGGTCATGTAGGCGCCGTAGATGAAGCCAATGGTCAGCACGCCGGCCACAAAGGGGTTCAGGTCCACGCTCTCGTCGCTGCCAAGGGCTTCGAGCAGGCTGTTGAGGCCAATGGCGCCGCCGTAGAAGATCAGCAGCATCATCAGCAGCTCGGGAATGCCGCGCACCACGGTGGTGTAGGCCGTGGCGGGCCAGGCCAGCATACGCCGGCCCGAGAGCTTGGCGGCAGCGCCAGCAAGCCCGATCAGCGTGGCTACCAGCAGTGATGCCAGTGACACAGCGACCGTCAGCAGCGCTCCCTCAAGGATCGAATAATAGTATCCACTCATGTCATGAAATTTGCGCGCCGCGCGTCATGGGCCCCGAAGGACGCATAGCGCGCGGCGCGCAATGTAATGTGGCTTTACTGGCCGTATGGATCGAAGTCGAAGTACTTCTTGGCAATCTTGCCGTAAGTGCCGTTCTTGCGAATGGTGTCAATCGCTTCGTCGAGCTGCTGCTTGAGTTCCTTCTGGCCCTTGCGCATGGCAATGCCGATGCCTTCGCCGTAGTACTTCACGTCGTACTGGTCAGGGCCCACGTAGCCGTAGTCCTTGCCTTCGGGCTTGCGCAGGAAGCCGCCTTGCACTTCGACCTTGTCAGCCACGGTGCCGTCCAGGCGACCAGCGTGCAGGTCCAGATAGACCTGGTTCTGGGACTGGTAGGACACCACGTTCACGCCAGCGGTCTTGAGCTCGCCCATGGCCCACTTTTCCTGGGTGCTGCCCTTGAGCACACCAATCTTCATGCCCTTGAGCGAAGCGGGGCCGTCGTACTTGGTGGTCTTCTTGACCACGATGGCGCTGGGCGTCTTGTAGTAGCGCTTGGTGAAGTCCACGACGCGCTGGCGTTCAGGCGTGATCGAGATGGAGCTGATGATGACATCAAACTTGCGGGCCTGCAGGCCGGGGATGACGCTGTCGAATTCAGATTCGACAAACACGCACTTGCGCTTGAGCTGCTCGCACAGCGCATTGGCGATGTCGATGTCAAAGCCGACGATCTCGCCCGAGGCGGTCTTGTATTCAAAGGGTTCGTAGGCGGCGTTGGTGCCTACTCGCAGGTCAGCGGCCATTGTGGAGCCGGCCAGGGTTGCGAGGGCCATAGCCATCAGCGATGCGCGCATGGTGATTCCTTGTCTTGGATACGGTATTTGCGAAAAAACCAGCCCAGTTGGTGCACGCTACGCTGTATGTCGCGCGGCTGCTGCAAGGCGGTGAACCTAGTATTGTCGCCGTTTCTCGCAGCAGCGCGGAAAATTAGTTGCCGTAGGGGTCAAAGTCGAAGTACTTCTTGGCAATGGTGTTGTAGGTGCCATTGCTGCGAATTGTCTTGATGGCGGCGTTGATCTGGTCCTTGAGTTCCTTCTGGCCCTTGCGCAAACCGATGCCTATGCCGTCGCCGTAGTACTTGGTTTCGTACTGGTCAGCGCCCACGTAGCCGTAGTCCTTGCCTTCGGGTTTGCGCAGAAAGCCGCCATGCACTTCGACCTTGTCGGCCACCGTGCCATCAAGGCGGCCGGACTTGATGTCCAGATACACCTGATCCTGTGCTTCGTAGGGAACGATGGTGACGCCAGCAGGCTTGAGTTCGCCCATGGCCCATTTTTCCTGAGTGCTGCCCTTGAGCACGCCAATCTTCTTGCCCTTCAGAGACGCGGGGCCGGTATAGGCCGTGCCTTTTTTCACCACGATGCCGCTGGGTGTCTTGTAGTAGCGGTCGGAGAAGTCAATGACGCGCTTGCGCTCTTCCGTCATGGACAGGGAGCTGATGACCACATCGTATTTCTTGGCCTGCAGGCCGGGAATCATGCTGTCCCAGACCTGCTCGACAAACACGCATTTGCGCTTGATTTCGGCGCAGATGGCATTGGCAATGTCCACATCAAAGCCCGTGGGCTTGCCGTCAGCAGTCTTGTAGGTAAAGGGTTCGTAGGTGGGGTCGATTGCAACCTTGAGGTCTGTGGCCTGTGCGGAAGCTGTCGCCATGCCGAAGGCAGCGACGATTGCGAAAGGTGCGATAGCCCATGTTTTCTTTGCCATACCCGTCCTTGGTGTGATGAGAGCGTTCTACATCTGAAATTGGGATGCAGGATGCGTGCCAGTTGGTGATGGCATTCTAGGCAGCGGCCTTGCCGCAAATGCGGTTTTTGTTGCGCTGCAGTGCTATCGGATACCCGGGGTTGCGGCGTTTTGGGGCATGGATTTCAGGCATGAAAAAAGCCGCTGGCAGGCAGCGGCTTTCGGGGTGGAGGTGACTTGAATTACTTCTTGTCGCCGCCCAGTTGGGGCAGTGCGTTGGCGCTGCTCACGCTCAGCAGGCCCGCCTGCGAGTAGATGGCCAGCTTGGCGCGGGTGTCGATCAGGTCCAGGTTACGCATGGTCAGCTGGCCGATACGGTCGATGGGGCTGAAAGGCGCGTCTTCGACCTTTTCCATGGACAGACGCTCGGGAGCGTAAGTCAGGTTGGGCGACTCGGTGTTCAGGATGGAGTAGTCGTTGCCGCGGCGCAGTTCCAGCGTCACGGTACCGGTCACGGCACGGGCCACCCAGCGCTGCGAAGATTCGCGCAGCATGATGGCCTGAGGGTCGAACCAGCGGCCCTGGTACAGCAGACGGCCCAGGCGCAGGCCGTTGATGCGGTACTGCTCGATGGTGTCTTCGTTGTGAATGCCGGTCACCAGACGCTCATAAGCGATGTGCAGCAGGGCCATGCCGGGGGCTTCATAGATGCCGCGGCTCTTGGCTTCGATGATGCGGTTTTCGATCTGGTCGCTCATGCCCAGACCGTGGCGGCCGCCGATACGGTTCAGTTCCAGGAAGACTTCCACGGCATCGGTGTATTCCTTGCCGTTGATGGCCACGGGGCGGCCTTCTTCGAAGGTAATGGAGACCTCTTCGGCCTTGACTTCGACTTCGGGCTTCCAGAAAGCCACGCCCATGATGGGGTTCACGATGCGGATGCCGGAGTTCAGGAACTCCAGATCCTTGGCTTCGTGGGTCGCACCCAGCATGTTGGAGTCGGTGGAGTAGGCCTTCTCGGCCGACATCTTGTAGCCGAAACCTTCCTTGGTCATGAAAGCCGACATTTCAGCGCGGCCACCCAGCTCGTCGATGAAGTTGCTGTCCAGCCAGGGCTTGTAAATCTTCAGAGCGGGGTTGGTGAGCAGACCGTAGCGGTAGAAGCGCTCGATGTCATTGCCCTTGAAGGTAGAGCCGTCGCCCCAGATGTTGACATCATCTTCCTTCATGGCGGCCACCAGCATGGTGCCGGTCACAGCGCGACCCAGAGGGGTGGTGTTGAAGTAGGTGATGCCACCGGTGCTGATATGGAAAGCGCCAGACTGGATAGCGGCAATACCTTCGTTAGCCAGCTGAGGGCGGCAGTCGATCAGGCGGGCCTTTTCTGCGCCATATTCCATGGCCTTGCGAGGGATCTCGTCGTAATCGGCTTCGTCAGGTTGGCCCAGATTGGCGGTGTAAGCGTAGGGCAGGGCGCCCTTGTTCTTCATCCAGCGCAGAGCGGCGGAGGTGTCCAGACCACCGGAGAAGGCGATGCCGACCTTCTGGCCGACGGGAACATGTTGCAGAATGGTTTCCATGAGATTTCTCTTCAAAGTGATAGCTGCAAGCGCTTTATCGATAAGCACTTGGGGCTAAAAAGGCTTGAAATTTCAGCGAGCCGGGTTCAGCCCGGTTCAGGCGCCGCTCAAGCGTAGTGGCAGATGTAGTGATAGGCCTCAGTCACGCGAATGTCGAACTTGGAATTCGCGGGAATCTGAAAGCTCTCGCCAGCGGCGGACTTCTTCCACTCGTCGCTGCCGTCGAGCTTGTATTCGCAGGAGCCGCCCACGCATTCCATGATTTCTGCGGCAGCCGTGCCAAAAGTCAGGGTGGCAGGCAGCACCACGCCTACGGACTTCTTGGTGCCGTCGGGCAGGGTGAAGCTGTGGCTGACGCACTTGCCGTCAAAGTACACATTGGCCTTGGTGGTGAGGCTGACGCCAGCAATGGTTTCGGTGGTCATGGAAGAGGTACGCGAAGCGTGGTCAAGATCAAAACCCATGATTTTAGGCCAGCGGCCTTGCACCCGCGCGAATGTCTGGCAAAGCGCAGAAACGACAAAAGCCCCTTTCGGGGCTTTTTTGTGGTCTGACAACGCTTTAGCGGCGCCATCCGTGGCCGTAGGCACCATAGCCAGGGCGATAGCCGCCGCCGTGGCCGCGATAGTAGTGGCCCGGGCGGGTTGCGTAATAGGCGCCTGCGCCGATCACCGCACCAATCAGCAGCGGTGCAACATAGTCCGCCGCCGAGTAACTGCTGCCGGTGGAATAGGTGGGCGCTACAGGCTGGGGTGCGTAATAACCGCTTTGATAGCCACCCTGGTAATAGGCGGGGTAGCCGTTCGAGTAGTTATCAGGGTAGCTGGTCGAGTACGCGCCCTGGGGGGCTTGCTGCGTGCCGTAATAGCCATTGCTGCCATAGGCGTTGTTATTCACCTCGGGCTGTACATTCAGTGCAATCCACTGGCCGGGCGGATTGGTGGTTTGCGTGGTGTAGCTGCGACCGTTGTACTCATAGGTCACGTTGTAGCCCACGGTACGGTTTTGATAGAAGGTCTGCGTGCTGCACTGGCGCACGGTCTGATACTGGGCAGGGCCGGAGGATTCCACCTGGTTGCCCAGCATCGCGCCGCCAATCAGGCCTGCGCCGGTGGCTGCGGCACGCCCGCCGCCGCCGCCAATGGCATTGCCCAGCAGGCCGCCAGCAATCGCGCCCACCACGGCGCCTGCGCCGGTTGAGCGGGGCGCCACAGCCACGGGCTGGTCTGAGCAGACCTGCTGCGGAACAGCCACTTGCTGGGTGATGGGGGTGGACGACAGCACGCGGCCTCGTTCCTGGGCAAACGCCCCGGTGGCTGTCACGGCTGCAATGGTCAAAAACGCCAGGGTCTTCATATCTATCTCTCCTGTCTCTGCATGCTTAACGCACCAGACTGCAGAAAAGTTTAGTCATCTCCTGTGAAGACAAGAGATGAACTTGGTAAAACTAGGTAAAGCCTTGTTTGAATGTTGGTGCTTGCTTATCTTTAAAGCCTTTTATATCAGGACTTTTGCAGCCATTCATCGGCTTTGAAGCCAACAGTGATTTGACCATCTGCCCATTCCACGACAGGGCGCTTGATGGTGCTGGCGTGTTCCTTCATGACTGCGGCGGCGCTGTTGGCGTCATGCACGCTGTTCTTGACGGCTTCGTCGAGCTTGCGCCAGGTCGTTCCCTGGCGGTTGAGCACTTTTTCCCAGCCCGCAGCATCCATCCATTGCAGCAGCTGGTCTTCTGGAACACCCTGCTTTTTGAAATCATGGAAGGTGTAAGTGATTGCATGCTCATCCAGCCAGTTGCGTGCTTTCTTGACGGTATCGCAGTTAGGGATGCCAAAAACGGTGGTGGTCTTGCTCATGATGTTGTCTGATTCCAAACGGGTTGTTCCAGTTTTAACAAGATCTGGCAAGGGTTGCCCCGCATAGGGCCTCTGGCAGTGCGCGACAATACGCCCTGTATGCACACCACATTTGCCACACTGGATGCCTGGCTCGCCTATTGCGAACGCCTGCATCCCCAGAACATCGCCCTGGGTCTGGATCGCGTGCGTGAAGTCGCACAGCGCATGGGCCTGCAGTTTGACTGCCCCGTCATCACGGTGGCCGGTACCAATGGCAAGGGCTCGACCTGCGCCATGCTCGAAGCCGTGGCTCTGCAGTCCGGTTATCGTCCCGGTGTCTATACCTCGCCCCATCTGGTGCACTTTGAAGAGCGCTGCCGCGTGGGCGGCGAGATCGTCACGCCCGAGGCACTGCTGCCGCACTTTGAAGCGGTGGAGCAAGCCCGTGTGAAGGATGGTGCAGAGGTTGCGCTCACTTACTTTGAGTTCACCACCCTGGCTATCCTGCATCTGCTGAGTCAGTCCAAGCTGGATGTGGCAATTTTGGAGGTCGGTCTTGGCGGTCGCCTGGATGCCACCAATATCGTGGATGCCGACTGCGCCATCATCACCAGCATCGACCTGGACCACATGGAACTGCTGGGCCCGGACCGCGAAAGCATTGGCCGCGAGAAGGCGGGCATCATGCGCACCGGTCGTCCTGTCATCGTCAGCGACCCCGTTCCGCCGCAAAGCGTGATTGACCACGCCGCCGAGATCGGTGCGGACCTGTGGCGCTTTGGCTCAGACTTCAATTACGACGGCGACAAGCAGCAGTGGGGCTGGGCCGGGCGCGGCCGCCGCTATGCCGGTTTGGCCTACCCAGCGCTGCGCGGTGCCAACCAGCTGATGAATGCCTCTGGCGTGCTGGCTGCTTATGAAGCCATTCGCGGCAAGCTGCCTGTGACGGCGCAGGCCGTGCGCACAGGCCTTTCCATGGTCGAGCTGCCTGGTCGCTTTCAGATCATTCCCGGCCAGCCCACACTGGTGCTGGACGTGGCGCACAACCCGCACTCGGTGGCGGCGCTCACAGCCAATCTGGATGCCATGGGCTACTTTCCGACCACGCACGCCGTGTTCGGTGCGATGGCGGATAAAGACTGGACGCATATGCTCACCAAAGTGGGCCCGCTGATCGACCGCTGGTACTTCACCGACCTGCCCACAGCCCGTGCCGATTCGGCTCAGGGTCTGAAGAGCAAGCTCGAACAGCTGCAAGCAGAAGGTCTGGTTCGCAAAGATGTGAGCATGGAATGCTTTGCCAATCCGCAGCAGGCGCTGGATGCAGCCGTGGCCGCGGCTGAGGCGGCTGATAGAATCGTGGTCTTTGGATCGTTCTTCACCGTCGGTGGGGTGCTGCAAAACGGCACCCCACGTCTGAACGCCAAACATTTGGCTCATTGAATCACTGAACTGACTCATTGAACCAGCGGTCTGCCGCTTTGCCTCAGGGGAGAGGCGGCAGACTCCAACAAAGTCCGAATTCCATGGCACTTTTCAATTTCCGTTGGCCCGGCAAAAAAGACGAAGCCGAGTCTGTGGCTGGCGCCAAGCGACCCAGCCGGCTGGCCCAGGGCGAAAGCGTGGAAGCCATGCGTCGTCGTGCCCGGCACCGACTCATTGGCGCGGCCGTGCTGGTGCTGATGGGGGTGGTGGGCTTTCCGCTGCTGTTTGATACGCAGCCCCGCCCGATTCCGGTCAATATCCCCATCGAAATTCCCGATCAGGCCAATGTGGCGCCTGAGGTCGTTCCCGGCACGCATGTGGCTTCACATGCGTCTGGAACTGCACCCGCGGCCACAGGCTCTGTAGCCCCCAATGCTTCGCTGGATGACGGTGAAGAAGTGCTGGCGCCTTCTGCAAGGCCTGCTCCTGCCGCTTCTGGCTCTGCTCCCGTTTCTGTAGCGGCTCCCGCAGTTGTAGCAGGCGCTGCAGCTGGATTGGCTGCAGCAGTGGCAACCCCCAAGCCCGAGGCTAAACCCAAGCCAGAGCCAAAGCCTGAAGTCAAGCCAGAGCGCAAGCCTGAGCCGAAGCTTGAGGTCAAGCCTGAAACAAAGCCAGAGTCCAAGCCGGAACCCAAGCCAGAAAAGGCCAAGTCCGAGGTGAAAAAGCCCGAGCCCAAGCCTGAGCACAAACCGGAAGCCAAGCCCGAGCCCAAGCCCGAAACCAAGGCTGAACCCAAGCACAAGCCAGAAACCAATAAGGCGGATGAAGCTGCGCGTGCCCGCGCTCTGCTGGAAGGCCGCAGCGCCCCTGAAACTGCGGCCGCTGCAGCCCCCAAGGAGGCTGCAGGCAATGAACGATTCATTGTGCAGATTGGTGCTTTTGCCGACGTAGGCAAGGCCAATGAGATCAAGTCCAAGCTGGGTGGAGGCGCCTTTACGCAGACAGTTGACACCAAGGATGGCAAGCGCACCCGTGTTCGCATGGGGCCTTTCAAGAGCCGCGAAGAGGCTGACAAGGCTGCCGCGCGTGCCAAGGGTCTGGGTTTGCCTGCTTCGGTGTTCAAGGGTTGATGCCGGGCTGCTGGCTCTGCCCCAGATGACTGCGTATTGATGACCACGCTGGACTGGATTTTTGTGGCCGTCTTGCTGGGCTCCATGTTGCTGGGGGCTTGGCGCGGTCTGGTTTATGAGGTCTTGTCCCTGCTGGGCTGGATTGTGGCTTTTGCTGTGGCGCGAACCTGGGCGCAAGAGGTGGCTGTCTGGCTGCCGCTGGATGGCTGGGATATGCAGTTGCGCTATGCAGCCGCATTTGTGCTGCTGCTGGTGGGGGCGATGTTTGCCTGGGGTGTGCTGTCGTGGCTGGCCAAGCAGCTGATTGAGGCAGTGGGCCTGAGGCCTGTGGACCGAGCGCTGGGCTCGCTGTTTGGCGTTTTGCGCGGCGCGCTGCTGCTGCTGGTGCTGGCGCTGGTGATTCAATACACGCCTTTGCATCAGGCGCAGTGGTGGCAGGAGTCGGCGCTGGCGCCCTGGCTGACGCAAGGGCTGGCGCTGGTGCTGCCCGCATTGCCTGCGCAGTGGGAGCAGTATCTGCCGGGAACGGCAGCGTCTTGAAGTGATGGCTTTGGCCTCCATCTGATGGAGGTCGGCAAGTGACAAAAGTGGCTGCAGCAGTGCAGCGGCTGGAAGGTTAGGAATTTGGTGCAGGCGTGATCCGCCTGCACCTGATGTCAAAGCGCAGGCTTGCCAATGGGTGGTGAAGCAGGCGAGTGTGGCGAGGAGCAATCTTCGCGAACAGATGGAACGCAACTATGTGTGGAATCGTTGGTGTGGTCAGCACCGCACCCGTGAATCAGCTGATTTATGACGCTTTGCTGCTTTTGCAGCACCGTGGACAGGATGCAGCCGGCATCGTGACCCAGCAGGAACGCAAGTTCTTCATGCACAAGGCAAAGGGCATGGTGAAGGACGTGTTCCGCACCCGCAATATGCGTGCTCTGCCTGGCGATGTGGGTCTGGGTCAGGTGCGCTACCCCACGGCGGGCAATGCATCGAGCGAGGAAGAGGCTCAGCCCTTCTACGTCAATGCGCCGTTTGGCATCGTCATGGTGCACAACGGCAATCTGACCAACGCCAAGCAACTGCGCCGCGAACTGGCAGATACCGATCACCGTCACACCAACACCGAGAGCGACTCCGAAGTGCTGCTCAACGTGCTGGCACACGAGATCGGCCGTGCATCCAGCGGTGCCCCGCTCAAGAGTGAAGACATCTTCAATGCCGTGCGTGCCGTGCACAAGCGCATCAAGGGCTCGTACGCCGTGATTGCGCTGATTGCGGGTTATGGCCTGCTGGCTTTCCGTGATCCTTACGGTATTCGCCCCCTGTGCATGGGCCGCGGCGCTGATGGCACGGTGATGCTGGCCAGCGAATCCGTGGCGCTGGAAGGAACGACGCACAGCTTTGATCGCGACATCGCTCCTGGCGAGGCGGTTTTCATTCACAACGATGGCCAGATCGAAAGCCAGCAATGTGCGGATGAAACACATCTGAACCCCTGCGTGTTCGAATTTGTGTATCTGGCCCGCCCCGACTCGACCATGGACGGCATCTCTGTCTATCAGGCTCGCCTGAACATGGGTGAGACGCTGGCCAAGCGTGTGGTCTCCATCGTTCCTCCGAACGAGATCGATGCCGTGATTCCGATTCCCGAATCCAGCCGCCCCAGCGCCATGCAACTGGCGCAGCTGCTGGGCAAGCCTTACCGCGAAGGTTTTGTGAAGAACCGCTACGTGGGCCGTACCTTCATCATGCCGGGCCAGGGTGCTCGCAAGAAATCGGTGCGCCAGAAGCTCAATGCCATCAGCAGCGAGTTCAAGGGCCGCAATGTGCTGCTGGTCGATGACTCCATCGTGCGCGGCACCACCTCCAAGGAAATTGTGCAGATGGCACGCGACGCTGGGGCCAACAAGGTGTACCTGGCATCGGCTGCGCCACCTGTGCGTCACCCCAACGTCTATGGCATCGACATGCCTACGCGCTCCGAGCTGGTGGCCCATGGCCGCACCGTCGAAGAAATTCGCCAGGTGATTGGCTGCGACGCGCTGATCTACCAGGATGTGGACGCGATGAAGCAGGCCGTGGGCAAGATCAACGCCAAGGTGGAAGGCTTTGAAGCCTCGTGCTTTGACGGTATCTACATCACTGGCGATATCTCGGATGAAGAAGTCACCGCGCTCAACGAAGGCCGCAATCGCGGCAGCGAAGAAGAGAGCGAAGACACTTCGCGCCTGTCTCTGCCCAATGCACAGGAAAACTGAGCACGCAAGCCGGCTCTGAATGACTGAGTGTGAAAGGGTTGCTTCGGCAACCCTTTTCATTCAGGAGGACAATGTCAGGGCTGTACGCCGTGCTTGCTCCTTTTATGTGAGCGTGTATCGCAGGCAGATAGATGGGTTGAATGCAATTTCACTCAAAATCTGCAGGCCGGTGTGAAAAGCATTGTTTAAAGATCGGCAGGCGGGTGCCGCCGTTCAAGCTGGTCAGACCATTGCGCAAAAGCTCAATCAGAGCCATTGCCGGGACTGGCGCCAGTACCAACCATCTGGACTTGATAATTGTGAGCAACAAGACATTACCCGAAGGTTTGCATCCTGAGACATTGGCTGTGCGCGAAGCGGTCGAGCGCAGCCAGTGGGGCGAACATTGCGAAGCGCTGTACATGACCAGCAGCTTTGTGCAGCCCGATGCAGCCACTGCTGCCCGCCGTTTTGCCAACGAAGAACCTGGCTATACCTATAGCCGTACCACCAACCCCACGGTGACCAGCTTCGAGCGTCGTCTGGCGGCCATGGAAGGTACGGAGTGCGCGGTGGCAACTTCCACGGGCATGTCGGCTATTTTGCTGGTGGCGCTGACGGCACTAAAGACGGGTGACCACGTGGTCTGCTCGCAGTCCATGTTCGGCTCCACCATCAAGCTGCTGGGCACCGAAATGGCCCGCTTTGGCGTGGAGACCACTTTCGTTTCGCAAACCGATATCGAAGCCTGGAAGGCTGCCATCAAGCCCAACACGCGCATGCTGTTTGCTGAAACGCCCACCAACCCGCTGACGGACCTGTGCGATATCGCTGCACTGGCGGAACTGGCACATGCCAACAACGCGCTGCTGGCTGTGGACAACAGCTTTGCCACGCCCATCCTGCAGCAGCCTGCCAAGTTTGGTGCGGACATCATCGTGCACTCGGGCACCAAATTCCTGGATGGCCAGGGCCGTGTGATGGCTGGCGCCGTCTGTGGCTCCATCGCGCTGGTGGACAAGGTCATGGGCACCTTCTTGCGCAGCGGCGGTTTGAATATCGCTCCCTACAACGCCTGGACGGTGATGAAGGGGCTGGAAACACTGGCCTTGCGCGTCAAGGCACAAAGCGCTGCTGCACTGGACTTTGCCGCCTGGCTGGAAGCTCATCCCAAGGTTGCCCGTGTTTATTACCCTGGCCTCAAGAGCCACGCCCAGCACGAGCTGGCCATGCGCCAGCAAAACGGCATGGGTGGCGCGGTTCTGGCCTTTGATGTGGTGGGCGAGGGCGCTGAGCAACTGCGCGCTAATGCTTTCCACGTGATCGACCAGACCCTGGTCTGCTCCATTACCGCCAATCTGGGTGATGTGAAAACCACCATCACCCACCCGGCCAGCACCTCGCATGGCCGCCTGACCGAAGCCCAGCGCCAGGCCGCTGGCGTGGGTCAGGGCCTGATTCGTATTTCCGTGGGCCTTGAGCACCTTGATGACTTGAAGGCAGACCTCTCCCGTGGACTGGATACTCTGAAATGACCAACAAAATTCGCACCCGTTTTGCTCCTTCGCCCACCGGTTTCATCCACCTGGGCAATATCCGCTCGGCCCTGTACCCCTGGGCCTTTGCCCGCGCCAATGGCGGCGACTTTGTGCTGCGCATCGAAGACACCGATCTGGAGCGCTCCACTCAGGCGTCTGTCGATGTGATCATCGAAGGCATGCAGTGGCTGCAGCTGGACCATGACGAAGGCCCGTTCTACCAAATGCAGCGCATGGACCGCTACAAAGAGGTGCTGGCCACGCTGCAGGCCAAGGGCTATGTCTACCCCTGCTATATGAGCATGGAAGAGTTGGACGCCCTGCGTGAAAAGCAGATGGCCGCCAAGGAAAAGCCCCGCTACGACGGCACATGGCGTCCTGAAGAAGGCAAGGTGCTGCCTGCCATTCCTGAAGGTGTGAAGCCCGTGCTGCGCTTCAAGACACCCAAGACCGGCGTGGTCGGCTGGGACGACAAGTGCAAAGGCCATATCGAGTTCCAGAACTCCGAGCTGGACGATCTGGTGATCGCCCGCCCTGATGGCACGCCTACGTACAACTTCTGTGTTTGCGTGGATGACATGGACATGAACATCACCCACGTGATCCGTGGTGACGACCATGTCAACAACACCCCGCGCCAGATCCACATCTTTGAAGCGCTGGGCGCCACCGTGCCCGTGTTTGCCCACCTGCCCACCGTGCTGAACGAGCAGGGCGAGAAGATGAGCAAGCGCAACGGCGCCAAGGCCGTGACGCAGTACCGTGACGAAGGCTATCTGCCCGATGCCATGGTGAACTATCTGGCCCGCCTGGGCTGGAGCCACGGCGATGACGAAATCTTCAGCCGCGCGCAATTCCTGGAGTGGTTCAACCTGGACCACCTGGGTCGCAGCGCAGGTCAGTTTGACGAAGCCAAGCTGCGCTGGGTCAACGCCCAGCACCTGAAGGCCATGGACGATGTGGCGCTGGCCGCCATGGTCAAGCCTTTTGTGGTCAAGGCCGGTGTGGCCGAAAGCCTGATCGATGCCGATGACCGCTTGGTGCGCATTGCCGCCTTGTTCAAGGACCGCTGCGAAACCCTGGTGGATCTGGCCAACTGGGCCAAGGTCTTCTATGTGGAGAGCGTGGAGCGCAATGCCGAAGACTATGCCAAGCATGTGACCGAAGCCGCCAACCCTTTGCTGGATGCGTTTGTCACCGTGGTGGAGGGTGTGGAGTGGAACAAGGAAGCCATTGCTGCTGCCATTAAAGAACTGCTCAAAGCCCAGGGCGTGAAGATGCCCGTGCTGGCCATGCCGGTGCGTGTGTTGACCGTGGGAACGGCACACACTCCATCGGTGGATGCGGTGCTGGAATTGCTCGGACGTGAAAAAGTTATCGCACGTTTGAAAAATCGCTAAAAACCTGTCTATAATTCGAGGCTCTGCACAACGCGACTGATTAAAAGGTTGTGTTGTAGGGAGAAAAGAATTTTGGGGGTATAGCTCAGCTGGGAGAGCGCTTGCATGGCATGCAAGAGGTCATCGGTTCGATCCCGTTTACCTCCACCAAAAAATTTGACGGCTGATTGAAAAATCAGAATCGTTCTAGGAATTGACCCTATCGTCTAGAGGCCTAGGACATCACCCTTTCACGGTGAGTACCGGGGTTCGAATCCCCGTAGGGTCGCCAAGTTTGAAGCGCTTGTAGCTATTGAATAAATAGCAAAGCTTCCTGCCAGGAGTGGTAGTTCAGTTGGTTAGAATACCGGCCTGTCACGCCGGGGGTCGCGGGTTCGAGTCCCGTCCACTCCGCCACAGTTTTAGTGCTTGATACGTAAAGCGCCTTTTGAATATCGAGGCGCTTTTTTAATCAGACACGTTCTAGGATTGACCCTATCGTCTAGAGGCCTAGGACATCACCCTTTCACGGTGAGTACCGGGGTTCGAATCCCCGTAGGGTCGCCAAGTTTGAAGCGCTGGTAGCTATTGAATAAATAGCAAAGCTTCCTGCCAGGAGTGGTAGTTCAGTTGGTTAGAATACCGGCCTGTCACGCCGGGGGTCGCGGGTTCGAGTCCCGTCCACTCCGCCACAGATTTCAATTTTCTTAGATCAATTCAGGACGCGAAGGTGTCGTGAAGCTGTACTGAAGTACAGCGAACGAAACCGACAAAGTCATGAATGGATATAAGGAAATTAGGGGGTATAGCTCAGCTGGGAGAGCGCTTGCATGGCATGCAAGAGGTCATCGGTTCGATCCCGTTTACCTCCACCAAAAATTAAACGACGTTGATTGGCAGAGATGCTGATCAAAAGAGTTCTAGGAATTGACCCTATCGTCTAGAGGCCTAGGACATCACCCTTTCACGGTGAGTACCGGGGTTCGAATCCCCGTAGGGTCGCCAAGTTTGAAGCGCTTGATGCTACGAAAGTAGATGCAAAGCTTCATACCAGGAGTGGTAGTTCAGTTGGTTAGAATACCGGCCTGTCACGCCGGGGGTCGCGGGTTCGAGTCCCGTCCACTCCGCCAGATTCAATGCTTTCATGCGTGAGAGCGTTTTGGGGGTATAGCTCAGCTGGGAGAGCGCTTGCATGGCATGCAAGAGGTCATCGGTTCGATCCCGTTTACCTCCACCAAGAAAAATTGACGGCTGATTGAAAAATCAGAATCGTTCTAGGAATTGACCCTATCGTCTAGAGGCCTAGGACATCACCCTTTCACGGTGAGTACCGGGGTTCGAATCCCCGTAGGGTCGCCAAGTTTGAAGCGCTTGCAGCTATTGAATAAATAGCAAAGCTTCCTGCCAGGAGTGGTAGTTCAGTTGGTTAGAATACCGGCCTGTCACGCCGGGGGTCGCGGGTTCGAGTCCCGTCCACTCCGCCAGATATCAAAAGCCATCCACGCATGTGGATGGCTTTTTTGTTTTGGAGGCTTGATGTGCTGCCCGTGTTTCACTTTTTAGCTATGGACTTTCTAGCTAGATTCCCTTGTTCTGCAAGTGCTATGGCGATAAGCTATCGTTTGCACTCTTGTGAAAGCTGACTAATTTATCTGTTGCTGGAACTTTTCTCACGCACGGATACACCATCTTGTCAGTGATGACTGCCTCAAGGGGCGGATTTCACATTCACGCTCTTATTTCGGTTGTTGCTTGGTTCGTCAAAGCATTCATGCGTTCGCTTTCTTCATTCCTGCTGTCATTGCTGATGCTTGCCGCCATTGTGGGTGTGCAGGTCGCAGTCATTTGGCCTGCAGGAGTGCACGATGTAGTGGCCATGGTTTACATGCAGGACGTTGAGCCGCACGAATACGGCGTGGACATCCTGCAGGAGTTTGAAGAGGATGTGGAAGATGAAACGGTGGAGTACTCCATCCATCGGCCCCACCGTACTTCAGAGGTCAATCCAGCGCAGGATGATCGCAACGAACTTTTTGGCCCGCCCGAAGATATTGCGGTGGGTATTGCGCATATATGGATGCAGCCGCAAGCGCATGCGGTGCATCCCAATTCGGCCTGTCTGGACGGAATGCTGCGTCCGCCTAGTGACCGCCTGCCGTTGGCAGGCGAGTTCCAGCGAGCCTGAAGCAAGCGTGCTTGCTTCGCGTTGTGAATATTTCGACTGATTTCGGTATCGGGGTGCTTCTGGCTGCATTGGCCTGAGCGCTGTCAGCTCCGTCTGCGGGCTGTTCAGTGGCCCGAAACCTTCACACCTGCCTTGCCGTCTTCCGGCCTTCTTCCTGATTGCAGGCGCGCTGCCGCATGAGCTGAAGTCAAGGCATCAATCCTTTTCTCACTTTATCTGCCCTCAAGAAGGCAGCTGTGTTCTATGTTCTATAGATCGATAGTGCCGGCGTCTCTACCGGCCAACGCTGGTGGCAGCCGCCATGGCGTTGCATCTTCATTGCGCTTTTTGCGCCCCAGTCTCCTTACCCTGTGCCTGAGTGCTGCCATGGCAGCGCAGGCTGCAGAGCCTGCTGTGGGTGCGGAGTTGGTCAGCACCCGCATTTCTGACAATGCGCAGCCCCGGCTCAGCCTGGCGCAGCTGATTGGGACTGTGCTGGATCACAACCCGGAGTTGCGCTCGGTGCAGCAGTCCAGTGTGACGGCTCAGGCGGCGGTGGTCAGCGCAGGTGCCTTGCCCAATCCCAAGCTGGAGTGGAGCCGTGGTGACAACAAGGCCCGCATGGCCTCGGCAACCCCCGGCAGTGTGAACTCCATGGGCATTTCGGTGCCTATCGAAATGCCTTCGGTGCGCAGCGCCCGTGTCAATGCGGCAGAAGCAGGTCAGCGTGCCTCGGTGCACCAGATTGCTGCGTCTCGCAATGCACTGGTGGCTCAGGTCAAGCTCAAGGCTTATGAAGTGGTGCTGCGCCAGGCTCAGGTTCAGGCTGCCCATGATGCGGTGAAGCTGCTTGAGCAGGCGCATGAGCGCGTGCGTGTACGTGTTGCCAGCGGTGAGGCTGCGCGCTACGAAATCATCAAGGCGGATGCCGAGCTGATTAACGCGCGCCAGCAGGAGCAGACCGCGCGTTTGATGGTGGAGCAGTCTCAGCTCACGCTCAATCGCATGGCCGCCGGCCAGTTGCCTGCGCGTTTCGATCTGGACTTGTCGCTGCAAGACCCCGTGAAGGCGGCAGCGCACAGTGTTGATCAGCATCCTGAATTGCTGCAGCTGCAGTCCGAAGTGGAAAAGGCGGAAGCGCAAAAGCAAGGCGCCAAGGCCAGCCGCTGGCCGGGCGTGGAGCTGCGATATGCCCAAACCCGCGAACCTGATATTCGCAACAACACCATTGGTGTGAGCATGCAGATTCCTCTCTTCGATCAGCGCCGCGGCCCGATTGATGAAGCTGCGTCGGAAGAGCAGCGTGCCCGTTTGCGCCTGGATGGCCGCAAGGCCGAGCTGGAGCAGCAGACGCTGCAGGCCCGCAAGGTGCTGGAAATGGCGCAGGTGCGAGTCAAGGCCTTGGGCGAGGGTTCTGTGAAGGAGGCCGAAGCCGCATTGCGCGTTGCTGAAGCCGCCTATCGCTATGGCGAGCGCGGCATTCTGGATGTGCTGGATGCGCAGCGTGTGCTGCGCACCGTGCGCGCCGACTTGCTGGAAGCGCGCTACCAGATGCAATCCGCACGAATTGAGCTGGATTTTCTGGCGGGCCGCTACGCCGATGCCTCCACGGTCATCACCCGCTGATGCGAGGCGACTGACTTCAAGCAGAGACCGAGTTTTATTGTTTTAAGCACGATTTATGTCTTCCCAACCTCTCAAATTTTCGGCAGGTCGCTACCGTCCCGCCTCTCTGGTTCTGGCACTGGCCATGGCCGGTCTGACTTCATTGACGCTGACCGCCTGTGGCAATGATGAAAAAGCAGCGGCCCCGGTTGCAGTGCAAGCCCAGCCCGAGCTGGACCCCATGGAAGTCGTTGTGTCGGCCGAGATGGCTGGCAACTTCAAGATTGCGCCAGTGGCCCAGGCCGAGCTGGCATCGGTGCAGGAAATCGCTGGCCGCATTGAAGCCAATGAGCGCAAGGTAACGCGTATCGGCGCCGTGGTGACAGGCCGCGTCACCGACGTTCTGGCCGAGGCGGGTGACCGCGTCAAGCCCGGCCAGGTGCTGGCGCGTGTGGCCAGTCCTGAGCTGACATCTGCACAGCTGGCCTATATGCGTGCCAGTGCCACCGCTACTTTGGCAGAGCGCTCTGCCGAGCGTGCACGCCAGCTGATTGCGGCAGATGTGATTGGCTCTGCAGAGCTGCAGCGCCGCGAATCTGAAGTGCAGATTGCCCGTGCCGAGCTGCGTGCAGCGGGTGACCAGCTCAAGCTGATGGGCTTGTCTGGCGATGCCATGACGCGTTTGCGCGGTCAGGGCAATGTGGCGCCTTCTGCAGCGATTGCAGCTTCTTCTGCGGGCATTGTGATTGAGCGTCAGGTCAGCCAGGGGCAGGTGGCCCAGCCCGGTGACCCGCTGTTCACCGTGGCCGATCTGTCCAATGTCTGGGTGGTGGGCGCCTTGCCTGAGCAAATGGCGCGCAGCGTGAAGGTTGGGCAGGATGTGCAGGTGGACGTGCCTGCGCTGGGCCTGACGGTGGAAGAGGCTCCCATCACCGGCAAGATCATCTATGTGGGCGATACGGTTTCGACCGAAACGCGCACGGTGGCAATTCGTACGCAGGTGGATAACAAGGATCTGGCACTCAAGCCCCAGATGTTGGCCTCGATGAAGATTCAGGGTGCACTGGAGAAAGTGCTGGCCATTCCCGCGCTTGCCGTGGTGCGCGAGAACGATAAGGACCATGTCTATGTGAAGAAGGCGGAAAACCATTACCGCCTCACTCCTGTGGAGCTGGGCGCCAACAGCGGTGGCCAGCGTCCTGTGATCAAGGGCTTGAGCGAAGGCGCTCAGATCGTGGTCGAAGGTGCTTTTCACCTGAACAACGAGCGCAAGCGCGCTGAGCTGGAGTAAGCCCATGATTGCCTCCATGATTCGTGCCGCGCTATCGCAGCGGCTGGTGGTGATCGTGCTGGCCCTGGTGGTGTGCGGATTCGGCCTGCGGGCTGCCATGAATCTGTCGGTGGACGCGTTCCCCGATGTGACCAATGTGCAGGTGCAGATCGCGACCGAAGCGCCAGGACGTTCGCCGGAAGAGATTGAGCGCTTTGTGACGGTGCCGCTGGAAATCGCCATGACCGGCCTGCCCGGGCTGACGGAGATGCGCTCGCTCAACAAAAGCGGTCTGTCCATCATCACCCTGGTGTTCACCGATGCGACCGATGTGTACTTCGCCCGCCAGCTGGTGACAGAGCGGCTGATTGAAGTCACGCCGCGCATGCCGGCGGGCATTGTTCCGGTGCTGGGCCCTGTTTCCACAGGCCTGGGCGAGGTCTATCAGTACACGCTGGACCATCCCGATGATGGCAAGCGCGAGCTGACGCAGGCTGAGCTGACCGAGCGCCGAACCATTCAGGACTGGGTGGCGCGCCCGCTGCTGCGCTCCATTCCTGGCGTGGCGGAAATCAACTCTCAGGGCGGCTACGTCAAGCAGTATCAGGTGCTGGTGGACCCCAGCCGTCTGCGTCACTACGACCTGACGGTGCGCCATGTGGTGCAGGCTGTGTCCGATAACAATGCCAATGCCAGCGGCGGCATTCTGCCGCAGGTGACGGAGCAGTATCTGATTCGCGGCGTGGGCATGATTCGCTCGCTGGAAGACATTGGCAACATCGTGCTCAAGGAGCAGGGCGGTGTGCCTGTCTATGTGCGCGATGTGGCCACGGTGCAAATTGATGCCGAGGTGCGCCAGGGTGCCATCATCAAGGGCGGCTATACCGAGGGCGTCTCCGGCATTGTGCTGATGATGCGTGGCGGCAATGCCAAGGAAGTGGTGACCCGCGTGAAAGAGCGCGTGGAGGAAATCAACTCCAAGGGCATGCTGCCCGGCGGCCTGCAAATCGTTTCGTACTACGACCGAACCGATCTGGTGGACTCGGCCCTGTGGACTGTGGGCAAGGTGCTGATTGAAGGCATCTTCCTGGTGGTGGTGGTGCTGTTCATCTTCCTGGGGGATGTGCGATCGAGCCTGATCGTGGTGGCAACGCTGATCATCACGCCGCTGACCACCTTCATCCTGATGAACAAGTACGGCATCTCTGCCAACCTGATGTCTCTGGGGGGGCTGGCAATTGCCATCGGCCTGATGGTGGACGCCACGGTGGTGGTTGTGGAAAACGTCTTCCACAAACTGGGGCAGGCAGGCGATAGCGTTGGAGAGCGCGTGCGCACTGTGCTGTCTGCTACTACAGAAGTAGCAACACCCACCATTTTCGGTATTGCCATCATCATCTTGGTGTTCCTGCCACTGATGACGCTGCAAGGCATCGAAGGCAAGATGTTTGCGCCGCTGGCACTGACGATTGCCATGGCGCTGGCCGTGTCTCTGGCGGTGTCGCTGTTCCTGTCTCCCGTGCTGTGCTCGTACTTCCTCAAGGGCGGTGCGGACCATGACACCAAGCTGATTGCCTTCCTCAAGCGCCATTACATGCGCCTGCTGGAAGCGGCGACTTCGCGCAACCGCCTCACACTGGCAGTGGCCGTGATTTTGCTGATCGGCTCTCTGGGGCTGTTCCCTCTGCTGGGCAAGTCATTCATGCCCACCATGAAGGAAGGCGCGCTGACGCCGCAGATCAACCGCGTGCCCAGCATCTCGCTGGACGAGTCCATTCGCATGGAAATGGCGGCGATGAAGGAAGTGGCGCAAGTGGATGGCGTGAAGTCCGTGGTCTCCAAGCTGGGCCGCGGCGAATCGCCCGCTGACCCCGCAGGTCCTAACGAGTCTGACCCCATCGTGCTGCTGGACCCCAAGTCCAAGCGCAGTCAGGACGAGATTGACGAAGACATTCGCCAGCGCCTGTCCAAGATTCCTGGTGTTCAGATCGTGCTGTCGCAGCCAATTTCCGAGCGTGTGGATGAAATGGTGACGGGCGTTCGCTCGCAACTGGCCATCAAGATCTTTGGTGACGAACTCAACGAGCTCAAGGACGTTTCCGAGCAGGTGGCGCGAATCCTCAAGAGCGTGCCCGGCAGCACGGACATCCGTATCGAGCGCCTGTCCGGCCAGCAGGCTTTGACCGTGGATATCGACCGCAAGGCGATTGCGCGTCACGGCCTCAATGTGGCTGATGTGCAAAGCGTGCTGGAGTCGGCCATCGGCGGCAAGGACGTGACCACGCTGTATGAAGGCGAGCGCCGTTACTCCGTGGTGGTTCGCTTCCCTGAAGCCTTCCGCAGCTCGCCGGAAAGCATTGGCGCCACACTGCTGACCACAGCAACCGGAGGCCAGGTGCCACTGAACAATGTGGCGCGTATTGAGCTGGTGGACGGCCCTGCACAGATCAGCCGCGAAGGCGGCAAGCGCCGTGTGGTGGTGGGCGCCAACGTGGAAGGGCGTGACCTGGGCGGCTTTGTGACAGAGGTTGAGCAGCGTCTGGAAAAAGAAGTGAAGCTGCCTGATGGCTATTACTTCAAGTTCGGTGGCCAGTTCGAGAACATGGAGCGCGCCATGGGCACGCTGCAGGTGATTGTGCCGCTGACCATCGTGGCCATCTTCTTCCTGCTGTTCCTGCTGTTCAACTCCGTCAAGCTGGCAAGTCTCATCATTCTGGTGCTGCCATTTGCCTCGATTGGTGGCCTGATTGGCTTGTTCGTCACCGGCGAATATGTGAGCGTTCCCGCTTCCGTGGGCTTTATCGCGCTGTGGGGCATTGCGGTGCTCAATGGAGTGGTGCTGGTCACCTGCATTCGCCATCTGCGCGAAGACGGCATGAGCGTGCATGACGCGGTGCGCGAAGGCTGTGCCCAGCGTTTCCGTCCTGTGATGATGACCGCCACCGTGGCTTTGCTGGGTCTGGTGCCATTCCTGTTTGCCACAGGCCCAGGCTCGGAAGTTCAGCGCCCGCTGGCCATTGTCGTGATCGGTGGCCTGATCTCTTCGACGCTGCTGACGCTGGTGGTGTTGCCCACGCTGTACCGCTGGTTTGATGAAAAGCCAAGAGAGGCATAAGCACCTCTGAGTGGCTTTGCCGCTTGCCCTGCTGTGGCGCTGGTCGCTATAGCGGGGCAACACCCGCGCAAGCTTGTAGCCGCTTGCGCGGGCGTTCAGGACTCAATCCGCGCCAGAGATTTGATGGCGTGAACCTTGATAGGAGAGAGAGCTATGGCGATGAAAGAAATCCGGGCCATTGTGCGGCCCAGCCGGCTGGAGCGCCTGCGCACAGCCTTGCGTGCGATTCCCAATTTTCCCGGTGTGACTTTTTTCAAGGCCGAGGGCTTTACCGCCCCCGCAGCCGTGGATAAGCGCAGCGTCAAAGATGAGCTGACCGACTTTTCCGACAAACTCATGGTGTGTGTGATTGTCGAAGAGAGCATGGTCGAGCCTATTCGCGAGGCCATCGTGAGCGCTTGCCGCACAGGCCAGATCGGTGATGGACTGGTGTGGACGGTGGACATCAGCGAGATGCACCGCATCCGTGATGGCGGTGCGGTTTGACATTTGCGCATTCCTTTTGACGGTTGAGTACGAAAAAACCAAGTTTTCGAAAAACCGGCAAAAAGCCTGTGCTACAATTTTTGTACTGCAGCAGTAAGGCACTGCCTTGTCGCTGAAGGGGGTATAGCTCAGCTGGGAGAGCGCTTGCATGGCATGCAAGAGGTCATCGGTTCGATCCCGTTTACCTCCACCAAAAATTTTGACGGCTGGTTGAAAAATCAGAATCGTTCTAGGAATTGACCCTATCGTCTAGAGGCCTAGGACATCACCCTTTCACGGTGAGTACCGGGGTTCGAATCCCCGTAGGGTCGCCAAGTTTGAAGCGCTTGTAGCTATTGAATAAATAGCAAAGCTTCCTGCCAGGAGTGGTAGTTCAGTTGGTTAGAATACCGGCCTGTCACGCCGGGGGTCGCGGGTTCGAGTCCCGTCCACTCCGCCAGATACAAAAACCGCCATCAAGCAATTGATGGCGGTTTTTTCTTTGCCTGAAAGAAAAACAGGCCTTCGCAAAGACCTGTTTTCATCGCTTCAATCCGAAATTATTTCGGAGCCATGCGGATGGCTCCGTCCAGACGAATCACTTCACCGTTGAGCATGTCGTTTTCCAGAATGCTTTTGACCAGCTTGGCGTAGTCCTCGGGTTTGCCAAGGCGGCTGGGGAAGGGCACGCTGGCTGCCAGAGCATCTTGAACTTCCTGGGGCATGGTGAACAGCATGGGTGTGCCAAAGATGCCGGGAGCAATTGTCATATTGCGAATGCCGCTGCGCGCCAGGTCGCGGGCAATGGGCAGAGTCATGCCCACCACGCCGCCCTTGGATGCCGAATAGGCGGCCTGACCAATCTGGCCGTCATAGGCAGCTACGCTGGCGGTGGAGATCAGCACGCCGCGCTCGCCAGTGGTTTCGGGTTCGTTCTTGCTCATGGCATCCGATGCCAGGCGAATCATGTTGAAAGTGCCGACCAGGTTGACCATGATGGTCTTGGTATAGGTTGCCAGGTTATGGGGCCCGTTTTTGCCCACGGTCTTTTCAGCGGGGGCAATGCCTGCGCAGTTCACCAGGCCAACCAGCTTGCCAAGGCTTGTGGCTTTTTTCACCACGGCCTGCCCATCGGCTTCGCTGCTGACGTCGCAGCGCAGATAGACGCCGCCAATTTCACGCGCCACGACTTCGCCGCGTTCGGCATTCATATCGGCAATGACGACCTTGCCGCCATTGGCAGCCAGCATGCGGGCGGTGCCTTCTCCAAGGCCGGACGCGCCGCCGGTGACGATGAACACGCGATCCTGAATTTGCATGAGTTGTCTCCTGATATATGACGTTGACGTAAACGTCAATTATGCACAGAGACGCTGAAATTGCTTCATGGAAAAAGACGAAAAAAAGCCCGGTCTAAAAAGGCCGGGCTTGAAGGGATCCATGAAACGGGGGTTTCAGGAGGATCCAAGGAGACAACTTGCGCGAGGTCATCAACCTCGCATGTTGGCAATTATAGGGTAAACCCTAGAGCTTTGCCAAGCATGCTGAAAATCAGAATTTAGCGCTTGGCGCCAGAAGCAGTCTTCACGGCTTCAGCTGCAGTCTTGGTGGCAGCGGTGAAGTTGGCTTCAGCGGTGTCAGAAGCTTGCTTCACAGCCTTTTGCACAGACTCAAAAGCGCTGTTAGCGGCAGAGACGGCGTTCTTCATCAGAGCGACAGCAGACTCGGAACCAGCGGGAGCGTTCTTGGCAGAGGCTTCCAGCAGAGAGTTGAAGTTCTTGCGAACTTCGGAAGACTGGGCTTCCAGAGCCTTGTTGAATTCGGCAGAGGTGCTGCTGGCGATGTCATACAGGTGACGGCTGTAGGAAGCAGTCTTCTCGGCCAGAGGCTGGAACAGGCCAGCTTGCAGAGTCAGCAGCTCTTGTGCGTCCTTGACGCTCAGAACGGCTTGAGTGTGCTGGGCAGCTTCGCTCAGGGCGGCGCGGGAAGCAGTCACGTTCAGTTCCACCAGCTTTTCAACGCCTTCGAAGGCTTTGCTGGTCAGGCCGAACAGAGTTTCGATGTTGGCTTTGTGGGCGCTCAGGATTTGGTCAGGGGTCAGGCTCATTTCAACACTCCAAAATTACGGATCTAACAAAGGGATCGGACCGGAGAAGCATCTGCGCTGACATGTTCATTCCTGAAGAACGACTGTATGTTGCAGTGCAGCATGGAATGAATTGTGAAAGAGTTTCTTCGGCTTTGCAAGCATTAAATTGTTGCAGTGCAACACAAAAGATCTGTGACTGTGGGTTTTAGGTAAGTATTTGATTTTTAGCAAGTTTGTTATGTCGGATAACCGACTTTATTTGCTGCGCACAGCCTGCCTGACGGCGCATGTCGCCTGCGTGCGGGCCTGGGCGCAGGCTGACTGCAAAATGGCCCCATGAACGCAAACACCACTACCAGACCCGCCAGAGCCGAGCCTCAGCTGCGCAGCAGCTACCCCGTATTCCGTGAGATCAGCACCCGCTGGTCGGACAACGATGTCTATGGGCATGTGAACAACGTCGTGTACTACAGCTGGTTTGATACGGCAGTGAACGCCTATCTGATTGAGCAGGGTGCGCTGGATATTCATGCGGGCAGCACCATTGGTCTGGTGATCGAGACCCAGTGCAATTACTTTGCGCCGCTGGCCTTTCCGCAGACGGTAGAGGCGGGTATCCGGGTGGCGCATATCGGCAGCTCCAGCGTGCGCTACGAGGTGGGGCTGTTTGCGAAAGGCGAGGCGAAATCCGCAGCGGCAGGGCATTTTGTGCATGTGTATGTAGACCGTGAATCCAGGCGGCCTGCCGCCCTGCCGCAAGCACTGCGAAACGCTTTGGGCAGTCTGCAAAACTGATTGCTTCTAAAAATATAGCGGAAAGCGATTGATATATAAGCGCTTGAGGTGTTTTTTATAGATTTCCCCTTGCCATCCTTTGCAGAGGCAGGGCAGTTGGATCACAAGGCTATTGCGCGGCCTTGAATCGCCTACACTCATAAGCCTTTCTTGAGGCGGGCTGGCAAGCATGCGGGTCGCCTTGTTCAATGACTGAACACGGACCGCCAAGGCCCACCGTCGTCCATGATCATCACCAGCCTGCTAGACACCGATCTGTATAAATTCACGATGATGCAGGTGGTGCTGCATCAGTTCCCGGGCGCACAGGTGGAGTACCGCTTCAAGTGCCGCAATCCGGGCGTTCAGCTGGCTCCTTACGTCAACGAAATTCGTGAAGAAATTCGCTCGCTGTGCAAGCTGCGCTTTCAGGATGCCGAGCTGGCCTACCTGAGTTCGCTGCGCTTCATCAAAAGCGATTTCGTGGATTTTCTGAGCCTGTTCCAGCTCAACGACAAATACATCACGGTCACGCCTTTGGCGAATGGCGAGATCGATATCACCATCAAAGGCCCGTGGCTGCACACGATTCTTTTCGAAATTCCGGTGCTGGCCATCGTCAACGAGGTGTATTTCCGCAATACCCAGCCCGTTCCCAACTTTCTTGAGGGCCGCAAGCGTCTGGACGAGAAGATTGCACTGCTGCAGGAGCCTGGGCTGGAGTCGCTCAAGATTGCCGATTACGGCACACGCAGGCGCTTTTCCAAGGCCTGGCATGAGGAAGTGCTGCGCGTGCTCTGCGCCAGGCTCGGCTATTCGGGCTCGCGTGCATCAGGCTCTGCCCAGGGCCAGCGCAAGGGACAACTGGCCGGCACCAGCAATGTGCTGTATGCGATGAAGCTGGGCCTGATTCCGCTGGGCACGCTGGCCCACGAATATCTGCAGGCCTGCCAGTCTCTGGGGCCACGTCTGCGCGACAGCCAGATCTTTGGATTCGAGACCTGGGCGCGTGAATATCGCGGGGACCTCGGAATTGCGCTGTCCGATGTCTACGGCATGTCGGCATTCCTGCGCGACTTCGATCTGTATTTCTGCAAGCTCTTTGACGGCGCGCGCCACGACAGCGGCGATCCGTTCGACTGGGGCGAGCGCCTGATTGCGCATTACAAGGCCAATAAGATCGACCCGCTGAGCAAGGTGCTGATCTTCAGCGACGGCCTGACTGTGCCCAAGACGATCGAGCTGTTCCAGCGCTTCAATGGCCGCTGCCAGCTGGCATTTGGTATTGGTACTAATCTGACCAACGATCTGGGCAGCCCACCCGATCATGTGCCGCTGCAGATCGTGATCAAGATGACGCGCTGCAACGGGCAGCCCGTGGCCAAGCTGTCGGACACACCGGGCAAGAGCATGTGTGATGACGAAAAATATCTGGCCTATCTGCGTCAGGTGTTTGGCATCGCTGCCCCGCAGCAGGCCTGAGTATGAGTTTTTGATGGTGCAGGCAGGGCTCTGCCCATCGTGGGTGAAGTAGAGGAAGGAGCCCTTTTTGAACAACAGCAAACACTGGATCAAGGCCGCTGGAGCCGCCGTACTGAGTCTGGCAGCCGCCAGCGTGCAGGCCGCAGAGATTGACGGGGGCACCATGTCCGTGGCCTGGGGCATTCCATTCGTGGGCATGCTGCTGTCGATTGCGCTCATGCCGCTGCTTGCGCCGCATTTCTGGCATCACCACTTTGGCAAGGTCACCGCAGGCTGGGCTCTGGCCTTCTTGCTGCCGTTTGCCCTGGTCTATGGAATGGGGGCGGCTGGCGTGAATCTGGTGCACGCCCTGCTGGCCGAATATCTGCCTTTTGTGATCTTGCTGACCGCGCTGTACACGGTGGCTGGCGGTATCTATGTGCGCGGCAACCTGAGTGGCTCACCGGCACTCAATACCGGCATTCTGGCCATTGGCGCCGTGCTGGCCAGCTTCATGGGCACCACCGGTGCGTCCATGCTGCTGATTCGCCCTTTGCTGCGTGCCAATGACAACCGGCGCCATCAGGCACATGTGGTGGTGTTCTTCATCTTCATCGTCTCCAATGCCGGTGGTGCATTGACGCCCTTGGGTGATCCCCCCCTGTTCCTGGGTTTCCTCAAAGGCATTGATTTCTTCTGGACGGTCAAGCATGTCTGGGGTCCCATGCTGTTTTTGACGGTGGCCTTGCTGGTGATTTTCTACATCATCGATGCACGCCTGATGGGCAGCAAAGGCGAGAGCGATTTGCCAGACCCCACGCCCAGTGTTGACGTGACAGGTGCACAAAGTCGGCTGGGGTTTGATGGCCGTGTGAACTTCGTGCTGCTGGGCGTGGTGGTTGCACTGGTGCTGATCAGCGGAATCTGGCGCACTCCTGCGGGACTGGACATTGCTGGAACCCATGTCGGGCTGCCGGGGCTGGTGCGGGATATTGGCCTGATTGTGGTGGCCTTGCTGTCGCTGAAACTGACACCGGCGCGCGTGCACCAGGCCAATGATTTTGGCTGGGGTCCCATGCAGGAAGTGGCCAAGCTGTTTGCAGGTATTTTCCTGACCATCATTCCGGTGATTGCCATGCTCAAGGCCGGTGTGGACGGCCCGTTTGGTGCCGTGGTGCGCGCTGTGACCCATAGCGATGGCACACCCAATCCGGCCATGTACTTCTGGGCCACAGGCGTGCTGTCTTCGTTCCTGGACAATGCCCCGACCTATCTGGTCTTCTTCAACACCGCGGGTGGTGATCCGGCCCATCTGATGACCGATATGGCGCTGACACTGGCAGCGATTTCCGCAGGTGCTGTTTTCATGGGTGCCAATACCTATATCGGCAACGCGCCCAACCTCATGGTCAAGGCCATTGCAGAAGATCGCGGCGTCAAGATGCCGGGCTTCTTTGGCTACATGGTCTGGTCCATCTGCATTCTGCTGCCGCTGCTGGCGGTGATTACATGGCTGTGGTTCATGCCCTGAGGCATTGAGAACACCCCATCAAGGAGACAACAAGCATGAATTCCAAGCCCCGTATCTTGATTGCCCGCGCCATTTCGCCCGAAGTGGTGCAGCGCCTGCAGCAGCACTTTGAAGTCCAGTCCAATCAGGACGATGTGGTCTGGTCTGCACAGGAACTTGCCCAGCAACTGCAGGGCAAGGACGGTGTGCTGACCACTGGCTCGCAATCCATCAACGCTGCGCTGCTGGCCGCCTGCCCGCAGCTGAAGATCGTTGCCAATATGGCGGTGGGCTACAACAACTTCGACGTGCCCGCGATGACGGCCGCTGGCGTGCAAGGTACGAACGCCCCCGATGTGCTGACAGAAACCACGGCAGACTTTGGCTTTGCACTGCTGATGGCCACCGCAAGGCGCATTTGCGAGAGCGAGCACTATCTGCGCGCAGGCCTGTGGAAAGACTGGCATTACGACCTGTTTGCGGGCGCCGAGGTGCACGGCACAACGCTGGGCATTCTGGGCATGGGCCGTATCGGCCAGGCCATTGCCCGCCGCGCTGCCCATGGCTTTGGCATGCAGGTCATCTATCACAACCGCTCTCGCCTTGATGCCGCGCTGGAAGCCGATTGCAAGGCTCGCTATGTCAGCAAGCCAGAACTGCTGGCGCAGGCCGATCATCTGATGCTGGTGCTGCCCTTTACGGCAGAGAACCGCCATGCCATTGGCGCCGCAGAGATTGCACAGATGAAGCCCACCGCCACGCTGATCAATATTGCACGCGGCGGTATTGTGGATGACGCGGCGCTGGCGCAGGCCCTGCGTGACAAGCGCATTGCCGCCGCGGGCCTTGATGTTTTCGAGGGTGAGCCTGCCGTGAACCCGGATCTGCTGACCGTGCCCAATGTGGTGCTGACGCCGCACATCGCCAGCGCGACCAAGGGTACGCGCTCTGCCATGGCGGGGCTTGCTGCTGACAACCTGATTTCCTTCTTTGCAGGCAAGGGGCCGCTGACGCCCGTGAACCAGTTGGCCTGATGCACTGCTGAAAGGCAGTGATTAGGCTCGCCCACGTCACATCTCTTTGAGGGTGGATGCGTGGTCTGAACGCTTTTTCGGCTTTGATAATTTCTGCCCCGCCTCGCACTTGTGCGCATGGCGGGCTTTTTTATTTCAAGCGAGACAGCCATGCCTTTTATCCGCACCAGCGTCCACAAGGACACCACGCCCGCCCAGCGCCAGGCCATCGTCAACGGCATTCATCAGGCCCTGATTGACGGCATTGGCATGCCAGCCGATGAACTGTTCAATATGGTCGATGACTACGACGAGCAGAAATTCTTCTTCAGCCGCACTTTCAATGGCTATCAGCGCTCTGACCGCGTGGTGGTGGTCGAGATCACCATGCGCCGTGGCCGCAGCGATGCGATGAAGCGTGCGCTGTATGCCAATATCGCCGCCAATCTGGAAAAAGACGCAGGCGTTGCGCCCGGCGATGTGTTCATCTTCACGCATGAAAACGACTACTCGGACTGGTCGGTGGGTGGCGGCAAGTTCGCCATGGCCATTGCACAGCAAGTCGGCCCCGACGCCTGAAACCCGCATGGCCCTGCTGCTGGTTCAAAGTCACCACAGAGGCAGCGGGCCAGCCCACTTTTGACATGATTGATTTCACTGCAGCTGCGCAGCACTGATAATTTGCCTGCACGCAAGTGTCTGCAAACTTCAGGACTGCGTGCAGCGCTGCCAGACACGCTTGCCATCAAGGTGTCGTGGTGCAGGTAAATTTAGTGATATATGGCTAAAGCGTAGATATATAAAGCGCTTTCAGCTATGAAATCAAGAGTGCGAAAGGCATTGCAAGACAGTGACGATGTGGTGGCTTGGTTTGGCGGCGGTGGCCGTATTGATCGTGGTCTTGCTTCTGGTGCTGCTGTGGTGGCTGCAGGGCTTGCGCAGGCAGACTGCGCTGGCGCTGGGGCCTGACGCCATGCGGCTGCAGGCACAGCTGTTGCAAGGCATGCAGGCGCTGGACTTGCGGCTGCAGCAGCTGGAGCGCAGTAGCCAGAGCACGCAGATGACGGTGGCCAAAAGCGATGGCGCGCTGGACCGCGTGACGCAGCATGTGCAGACGCAGCTGGCCCAGGCCCTGCAGGGTGCGCAGTTGGCGCGCAGCGAGCAGGTGGCGGCTTTGACGACCTTTCGTGAAGAGGTGGCCCAGCTTGTGCAGCGCCTGACGGCAGATAGCCAGCAAGCCCGCAGCGCACTGGCGCAAAGCAGTGCCGAGCAGGCCGCCCATGTGCAGCAGCGCTTTGAGGCGCTGGCCGAAACCACGCGGGGCACGCTGGATTCGCTCAAAGGCGATATCCAGCAGCAGCTCACGCACATGAGCACGCATATGGGCGCAGCGCTCAAGGATCAGCTCGGCAGCAATGGCGAGCAATTGCGCCACCAGTTTGCCGTGCTGCAGGATGCGGTGAGTCAGCAACTGGGAACCTTGGCACAGGGCCAGCAGACCACGGCTGAGCAGTTGCGCGGCACGCTCAACGAGCGGCTGGCCACTATTCAGAATGACAACGCCGTCAAGCTTGATGAGATGCGGCGCACCGTTGACGAAAAGCTGCACGCCACACTGGAGAAGCGCCTGGGCGAGTCCTTCAAGCTGGTCAGCGACCGGCTGGAACAGGTGCACAAGGGGCTGGGCGAAATGCAGACGCTGGCAGGCAGCGTGGGTGATCTCAAGCGCGTGATGACCAATGTGAAGTCGCGCGGAACATGGGGCGAGCTGCAGCTGGGCTCCATCATCGATAACGTGCTGACGCCAGAGCAGTACGCCAAGAACGTCAAGACTGTGCCGGGCAGTGATGAGCTGGTGGAATTCGCCATTCGCATGCCGGGGCGCCAGGAGGAGCAGCCCGTGTGGCTGCCTATCGATGCCAAGTACCCGGTGGAGCACTACCAGCGTTTGCAGGACGCTCAGGACAGCGCAGATCGCGCGGCCATTGCCGCAGCAGGCAACGCTTTTGAATCTTCCATTCGGGCCGAAGCCAGGAAGATTGCGGGCAAGTACATTGCGCCGCCCTACACCACAGACTTTGCAGTGATGTATCTGCCCACGGAAGGCTTGTTTGCCGAAGTGCTGCGTCGCCCCGGTCTGGTGGAAGCCTTGCAAAACGAAAGCCGCATCGTTGTCACCGGCCCAGCCAATCTGGCGGCCATGCTCAACAGTCTGCAGATGGGCTTCAAGACGCTGGCGATTGAAAAACGCTCATCCGAAGTCTGGGGTGTGCTGGGCCAGGTCAAGACCGAGTTTGGCAAGTTTGGCGAGGTGGTGGAGGCCACGCGCAAATCCATTGATGCAGCGGCGCGCAAGTTCGATCAGGTGGGGGTGCGCACCCGCGCCATCCAGCGGCATTTGCGCAATGTGCAGGAATTGCCTGCCAATGCAGAGGTGGAGCAGCCTTTGTTTCCCGCAACGCCGTTGAGCAGCGACCAGATCAGTGCTGAGGATGAGGAATGAATGCAGCGCTGCTGCGTTTAATTCTGGCGCAAATCTGCATTCACGGCTGCATGACTGGCATGCGGATGGCTACACCGCTGCTGGCCCTCAAGGAAGGCTATAGCGCTGCAGCCGTGGGCATGCTGCTGGCGCTGTTTGCTTTAACCCAGGTGTTTCTTGCGCTGCCAGCCGGGCGCTATGCCGATCGTCATGGCCTCAGGCGGCCTTTGATGCTGAGTGTGATGGCGGCCAGTTTGGGCGCAGGCGTGGCTGTGCTGCTGCCGGTTTTTCCGGTGCTTTGCCTGAGTGCCTTGCTCACCGGTGGCGCAGCAGGCACAGCTTTGATTGCCCTGCAGCGCCATGTAGGCCGCATGGCGCATAACAAGGATGAGCTGCGCAAGGTTTTCAGCTGGCTGGCCATTGGGCCCGCGATTTCCAATTTTCTGGGGCCTTTTGCAGCGGGCTTGCTGATTGACTACGCAGGGGGCGAGGCGGCCAGTGAAACCGGGTTCAGAGCCGCGTTTTTGCTGCTGGCACTGACTCCGCTGGCCGCGTGGTTCTGGGCCCGCACGGTGCAGGAGCTGCCGCCGGCTCTGGCCTCGTCCAGCAGCAGAAATGCAACAGCATGGGATCTGGTGCAGAACCGGGGTTTTCGGCGTTTGCTGCTGCTGAACTGGGCCTTGTCTTCGTGCTGGGATGTGCACACTTTTGTGGTGCCCATTCTGGGGCATGAGCGCGGTCTGCCAGCCTCGGTCATTGGCACGATTCTGGGGGCGTTTGCCATTGCTGCAGCCGTCATCCGCATGCTGATGCCCCTGCTGACCCGGCATATGGAAGAGTGGCAGGTGGTACTGGGGGCCATGGTGTGCGCCTGTGTGCTTTTCATGGCCTATCCCTTCATGCCCGGTGCCTGGAGTATGGGCGCCTGCTCGGTGATGCTGGGCATTGTCCTGGGTTCAGTGCAGCCCATGGTGATGAGCATGATTCACCAAATCACCCCCGCAGAGCGCCATGGCGAGGCACTGGGCCTGCGCCTGATGGCCATTAACGGCTCCAGCGTGCTGATGCCGATTCTGTTTGGGTCGCTGGGCACCGTTGTGGGGGTGTCAGCGCTTTTCTGGGCGGTGGGGGTGATTGTCGGCAGCGCTACGCGCTTGCCCTGGCTAATTGGACATGAAGACATGCCCGCTGATTGAGCTCGTTCACTATTCAATACGCGTGGCCAGGAAACGGCTGATTTTGGGGATTCACGCAATTGACGCCATAGCAGGGCCAGTAAGAGGGAGGGGGCACGGGCTCCGGTATCAGCTCGGTCTGCGTGCCGCAGGCAGCATTGACCTCAGTGATGGCTGCATTCATGCGCGCGCGCCTTTTTTCGTCTGACAGAGTGTGAATATGGTTGATCCAGTCCATATCCTTGCGGGCTCGGTGGCAAGCGGGAGTGTTCGCTAGGTTGAGGGGCGTGTTTGCCGCCGTGGCTTGCTGGCTCTCTTTGAGTGCTGCGTCCTGCTCTTGCTGGCGCTGTCGTAGCTCGTTGCTTTCTTTTTCCAGCCTGGGCTTTATTGGCTTGGGCCGCTTGCTCGCGCTCACGCTGGATTTCAGCCGTGGTTTTCTTGCGCTCTACCAGCCCTTCAGTCTGGCCTTTGGGACAGGGAGCGTCTGAGTAGCTGGTCTTGCCTGAAGGGCCTTCGCAGCGATAGACCTGTGCCTGAGCCCCGCCACCAAGGCTTAGCAACACAAAGAAAAAAGCCAGTTTGCTGCGCATGAGGCCTCCAAATAAGGGTCATGCTAAACAGACTGGCTAAGCCGAGTATGTCAAACGGCTGAAGATTACAGCTCTTCGACTCTGCGAGCTGGATAGCTGTCCCAGCTCTGGCAGCCGGGGCAGTGCCAGAAATGGGTGCGCGCCTCAAAGCCACAGGCTGCGCAGCGGTAACGGGTCAATGGCTTGGTGGCGTGGTTGAGCGCTTTCTGAACAGCATCGTGGTATTGCTCTTCGGCCAGCGTTTCGCCTTCCAGCCATTGCGCTGCGGCCACCAGAGATGGCTCGTGCTGCAAGTGCTCAACCAGACGGGTTCGCCCCGGGGCTTGTGCGTCATTGCTCTTCTTGTCCAGAGCAACCAGCGCCTGAAGCAGATCCAGCGATGGCTGCTGTTCATAGTGCTTGACCAGCAGGTCATGCACGGGCTGGTATTGACCAGTAGCCTCAGCCACTTCGACCATTAGGCCGGCAGCCAGTGGCAGAGCGGTTGGGCTGTTTTGCGCAAGCGCCTGCAGACTTTCCCAGGCCTGGGCTGACTGACCCTGGCGATGCTGCAACTGTGCCAGCTCCAGCCGGGGGCGTGGCGCTTGCGGGGCTGTTTCCAGCGCTTGCTGCAATTGCGAGAAAGCTTTGTCCAGCTGGCCGCGTGCCACCTGAGTCTGTGCATCTTCGCAAAGGTAGTGGGCAAGGCGGATGCTGAAATCTCCCTGGTTGGCTGCCTGCATCTTGCGCACGATGGCGGCCGCTTGCGTCCAGTCGCGTGAGCGCTCATAAATCGCCAGCAGGGCCAGACGGGCATCGCCTTCATATTGCGTGCCTTCCAGGCGGTTCAGCGCCTCTTCTGCACGGTCAAGCAGGCCAGCCTTCAGAAAGTCCTGTGCCAGTGCATGCTGGGCGCGGTCTCGGTCCGGGCGGGAGAGGTCGGCGCGGCGGAGCAAATGCTCGTGCACGCGCACGGCGCGGTTGTATTCGCCGCGACGGCGAAACAGATTGCCTAGGGCAAAGTGCAGCTCGGTGGTGTCCGGGTCGTTCTGTACGGCTTCGATAAAGGCATCAATGGCCTTGTCCTGCTGCTCGTTGAGCAGAAAGTTCAGGCCTTTGAAATAGGCTTTGGGCGCCTGGCGGTTGTCTGCGCGCACTTGGCGCAGGTCCCAGCGGGAAGCGAGCCAGCCCAGTACAAAGGCGACGGGCAAGCCCAGCAAAATCCAAGTCAGATTAAATTCCATGCAAATCGCTCGGGGCAATGATCGAAGAAGAGGGCTGTGCAGCGGCGGTGTTCGGGCTGTCGGCGGCCGCATTGGGCTCTGGCTGGGCTGCCTGCTTGGCCGCTTGTGCCTCGCGTGCGGCGCTGCGGTGTTTGAGCCAGCGGGGCACCATGCCCAGCACGCCCACAAAAAGGCCCAGTGCAAAAGCGGCAAGCACAATCAGCACCAGCGGGGCCGTCCAGGCCGTGCCAAAGAAAAAGTGCACGGTGGCGTCTTGCTGGTTATTCAGTGCGAAGGCGAACAGAGTGAAAAAAATGGCTGCCTTGAGCAGCCACAGCAGGTATTTCATGCTTCCCCTTGTGTGACGGGAAGATTTTAGGCCAGCCCACGTGCCTGCTGACAAATAGGCGGGCAAGGTTCGGATAGTCTGCAGTTATGCAGAGGGCTCGGTGACCTGCAGATTGTCCACGGCTTCACGCAGCGCTTTGCCGGGCTTGAAATGCGGAACGCGCTTGGAGGGCACTTGAACAGACTCTCCGCTGCGGGGATTGCGACCGATACGAGGCGGGCGGTGGTTGATGGCAAAGCTGCCAAAACCACGAATCTCAATGCGGTGACCGCGTACCAGTGCATCGCTGACGGCGTCCAGAATGGTCTTGACGGCCTGCTCGGCATCGCGCTGGTTGAGTTGGCCAAATCGGGCGGCAAGTTCTTCGACAAGGTCGGATCGGGTCATCGGACTGCTGAAACTAGGTTGAAAACAACAACGGGCGCACTGGGCGCCCGTTGTTCTTGACGCTTGACGGTCAGTCAGCGAGCTGACTGACCGGCTGACGCGATTTACTTGTCAGCGTCCAGCTTGGCGCGCAGCAGTGCGCCCAGGCTGGTGGTACCAGCGTTTTCCTTGGACGATTGCTGCGACAGGGAAGCCATGGCTTCTTGCTGTTCAGCGTGGTCCTTTTGCTTGATGGACAGCTGGATGTTGCGGCTCTTGCGATCCACGTTCACCACCACAGCAGTCACGTCGTCACCTTCCTTCAGGACGGAACGAGCATCTTCCACGCGGTCTTGCGAGATTTCGGAAGCGCGCAGGTAGCCGATGATGTCTTCACCCAGGTCGATTTCAGCGCCCTTGGCGTCCACGGTCTTGACCTTACCGGTCACGATCTGGCCCTTGTCGTTCACGGTCACGAAGGTCGTGAAAGGATCGCTGTCCAGCTGCTTGATGCCCAGGGAGATGCGCTCGCGCTCAACGTCCACGGCCAGCACGATGGCTTCGACTTCTTGACCCTTCTTGTAGTTACGAACGGCGGCTTCGCCAGCTTCGTTCCACGACAGGTCAGACAGGTGCACCAGGCCGTCGATACCGGCAGCCAGACCCACGAACACGCCGAAGTCGGTGATGGACTTGATGGGGCCCTTCACGCGGTCACCGCGCTTGGTGTTCTGAGCGAATTCTTGCCAGGGGTTAGCCTTGCACTGCTTCATGCCCAGGGAGATGCGACGCTTGTCTTCGTCGATTTCCAGAACCATGACTTCCACTTCGTCGCCCAGGGACACGAGCTTGGTAGGAGCAATGTTCTTGTTGGTCCAGTCCATTTCGGAAACGTGCACCAGGCCTTCGATGCCGGGTTCCAGTTCCACGAATGCGCCGTAGTCAGCAATGTTGGTGACCTTGCCGAACAGACGAGTGCCGGAAGGATAGCGGCGAGCAACGCCCATCCATGGGTCGTCGCCCATTTGCTTCAGACCCAGAGACACGCGGTTCTTTTCGGTGTCGAACTTCAGGATCTTGGCAGTGATTTCCTGGCCAGCAGTCACCACTTCGGAAGGGTGACGCACACGGCGCCATGCCATGTCGGTGATGTGCAGCAGGCCGTCGATACCGCCCAGGTCCACGAACGCACCGTATTCGGTGATGTTCTTGACCACGCCCTGAACGATAGCGCCTTCCTTCAGGGTTTCCATCAGCTTGGCGCGCTCTTCGCCCATGGAGGCTTCCACCACAGCGCGACGCGACAGCACAACGTTGTTGCGCTTGCGGTCCAGCTTGATGACCTTGAATTCCATGGTCTTGTTTTCGTAGGGGGTCAGGTCCTTGATGGGACGTGTGTCGATCAGCGAACCGGGCAGGAATGCGCGGATGCCGTTGACCAGAACGGTCAGACCGCCCTTGACCTTGCCGGAAGTAGTACCGGTCACGAATTCGCCAGACTCCAGAGCCTTTTCCAGCGACAGCCAGGAAGCCAGACGCTTGGCGGTGTCACGGGACAGGATGGTGTCGCCGTAGCCGTTTTCGATGGAGCCGATGGCCACGGAAACGAAGTCACCCACTTGGACTTCGACTTCGCCCTGGTCGTTCTTGAACTCGTCCAGAGGCACGTAGGCTTCCGACTTCAGGCCAGCGTTCACCACCACGAAGTTGTGCTCAACGCGCACGACTTCAGCGGTGATAACTTCGCCAGGACGCATTTCGGTGCGTGTCAACGACTCTTCAAAAAGGGCGGCAAAAGATTCAGACATGTAGTTCCTTGACCGCAGACAGGTTTCCGGCAGCACCATTGCCACCGTTTTTATGACTGAATGCGGAGGGTTGCGGGTTTTTAAGGCCCACGGGGTTAAAGATTAACAACCTTGCTGCCGACTCGCGTGCTGCGAGGTCTGGCATCAAGGGCCAACAGGTCAGCTGCGGGGCTGCGCCTGAAAAATCAAGAGCGGCCAAACGGCTGGCGTTCCTGCCACCACGTCAGCACCTGGGCAACCACTTGTTCAATGGTCATCTTGGAGCTGTCGAGCTGCAAAGAATCTTCGGCGGGCTTGAGCGGCGCAGTTGCGCGATTCATGTCGCGGGCGTCGCGCGCTTCAAGGTCTGCCAAAAGGGTGCACATATTAGCTGAAATCCCTTTGGAAATCAACTGTTTATATCGGCGCTCTGCGCGGCACTGGGCGGAAGCCCATAAATAGACCTTCAGAGGCGCATGGGGAAAGATCACGGTGCCCATGTCGCGGCCATCGGCCACCAGGCCGGGCAGGGCCTGGAATGACAGCTGCAGATCGACCAGCGCACGGCGCACTGCAGGCAGGGCCGATACGCGGGAGGCGTTCATGCCCGCTTCTTCGCTGCGAATGGCCAGGCTGATGTCTTCATTGCCCAGCCACACGCGTTGCTGGGCATCAAAGCGCACAGGCATTTCCAGCGCCATTTCGGCAATGGCTTCTTCGCAGGATTCGTCCAGCGCCAGACCTGCGCGAGAGGCGGCCAGACCTGTGATGCGGTAGAGGGCGCCAGAGTCCAGCGGCTGGTAGCCCAGCGCCTTGGCCACTTCGGCGGCAATTGTTCCCTTGCCCGAGGCCGTGGGGCCGTCGATGCAGATGACGGGAATGCGCTCACGCTCGGCTTCGCTGACGGAGAACAAAGCCTCGAAGTAATCAGGGAAGGTCTTGGCCACGCACTTGGGGTCTTCAATGCGCACGGGCAGCTTGGTGGGGTTGAAAGCGGCCAGCGAGAAGCACATGGCGACGCGGTGGTCGTCATAAGTGTGGATGCTGGCGGCTTTCCACGCCGATTTACCGGCGGGCGGTGTGATACGGATGAAGTCCTGCCCTTCTTCCACCGTGGCGCCCAGCTTGCGCAGCTCAATCGCCATGGCGGCGATGCGGTCGGTTTCCTTGACGCGCCAGCTGGCGATATTGCGCAGCGTGGTGGTGCCGTCGGCGTACAGAGCCATCACGCCCAGCGTCATGGCGGCGTCGGGGATGTGGTTGCAGTCGAGGTCAATGGCCTTCAGGGGCCAGCTGCCGCGCGACACCTGCAGCCAGTTGGGGCCGCTTTCCACTTGTGCGCCCATGGCCTGGGCGGCTTCGATAAAGCGGATATCGCCCTGAATGGAGTCTGCGCCTACGCCCAGAATCTTGATGCTTTTTTGCTCATCAGCCTCTGCTGCAATGGCGCCTAATGCTATGAAATAGCTAGCGGATGAGGCATCGGCTTCCACATGGATATCGCCCGGCGACTGGTAGCGGCTTCCCTCGGGAATCACAAAGCGCTGCCAGTTGTCGTTCTTCACGGCAATGCCAAAGCGCGCCAGCAGCTCCAGTGTGATGTGGATGTAGGGTTTGGAGATCAGCTCGCCCACCACCTCGATGGTGATGTCCCGGCCCTTGGCCAGCAGAGGCAGGGCCATGAGCAGCGAGGTCAGGAACTGGCTGGAGACATCACCACGCACCTTGATGGATTCGCTGCCCAGCTGGCTGAAGTCAGGCTGGCCGATTTTCAGAGGGGGGAAGCCTTCATCCTTCAGATAGTCAATCTTGCAGCCCAGCTGGCGTAGCGCATCGACCAGATCGCCAATGGGGCGCTCGTACATGCGGGGCACGCCCGTCATCTCGAAATTGCCGCCCAGCACGGACAGCGCTGCCGTCAGCGGGCGCATGGCCGTGCCGGCATTGCCCAGAAACAGCGTGGCAGCCGTGCCGTGAGGCAGCTGGCCGCCAATGCCGGTAACTTCAATGGCCTGACCGGGCGTGACAGCGTCGGGCGTGATTTTGCAGCCCAGCTGCTTGAGTCCCGCCAGCATGACCTGGGTGTCGTCAGAGTCCAGCAGGTCGTGAATAGTGGTCGTGCCCTGGCTCAGCGCGGCCAGCAGCAGCACGCGGTTGGAGATGCTTTTGGAGCCGGGCAGGCTGACTGTGCCATGGGCAGAGTCCAGCGCGGGCAGATCCAGAAATTCGGTGGTGAACATGACGCGATTGAGCTGAATAAGAGTGAGGTGCTGCGCTTTTTATAGCTTTAAGCGCATGTCCTGAAAGGGCTTTAAGGTGTTTTCTGTGGAAATCACCTTGAAGCAGGCCTTAAATCTTGGCGGTGCGCTTGGCACCCATTTTCCAGTGTGCGCGGGCAGCGCTGGCCAATGTCAGGCGGTCTTGCAGGCTTTGGCCGTCATTGGCCTGCATCAGGCCTTCGAGTTGCTCCAGCGCCTGACGGAACTGGCGCGACTGGGTCAGCACCTGTTCACGGTTGGCCAGCAGCACATCGCGCCAGAGTTTGGGGTCGCCCGCACCAATGCGGGTGAAGTCGCGAAAACCGGGGCCAGCCAGCGATAGCACTTCGTCGGCATTGGGCTGGTTCAGCACGCTTTGCATCATGGCAAAAGCTAGCAGGTGCGGCAGGTGGCTGACGGTGGCCAGTGCGCTGTCATGCGCTTCGGGCGACATGGCCTGAACGTGGCAGCCAAGTGCTTCCCACAGCGCCTGAGCGCGTGCGAGGTGGGCGGTCAGCGTGCGCTCTGTGGGCGTCAGGATGACTTGCGCGCCCTGGTACAGGTTCACATCGGCATGCTCCACGCCCGCCACTTCCTTGCCGGTGATGGGGTGGGCGGGCACAAAGCTGCCAATCTGGTCGCGCAGCGCCGTGCGGGCTGCCTGCACCACATCAACCTTGGTGGAGCCCACATCCATGATCATCATCTTGGGTGTGACCAGATGCTTGATGGACTTGAGCGTGGCTTCCGTGGCGGCCACGGGCACGGCCAGCAGCACCAGATCGGCGCCTGCTGCGGCCAGCAGGGCCGAGGGGGCTTCCACATCGATCACGCCCATCTGGCGGGCGCGTTCGGTAGTCGATGGCGATTTGCTGTAGCCCACCACGCGCTTGACCAGACCGGCTTTCTTGAGGGCCAGGGCGAAGGAGCCGCCCATGAGGCCGCAGCCAATCAAGCCAAGCTGCTCGAAGGGCTGCAATTGCGCACTTGCCATCACTTGCTCACCGGGTAGGTGCCCAGCACCTTGTAGAACGCGCACAGGCCTTGCAGCTCTTGCAGGGCAGCAGCCACATTGGCTTCGGCGGGGTGGCCTTCGATGTCGATGTAGAAGTAATACTCCCACTGGCCGGTACGGGCCGGGCGCGACTCAAAGCGCGTCATCGATACGCCGTGCTTTTTCAGCGGCACCAGCAGATCGTGCACAGCGCCAGAGTGGTTGGGCACAGACACCACCAGACTGGTGCAGTCATGCCCGCTGGGGGGGGCAGTGTTCAGCGTGTGCGGCAGGCAGATGACGGCAAAACGCGTGCGGTTGTAGGCGTCGTCCTGAATTGCGTGGCTGACGATGTGCAGGCCAAACTGCTGCGCAGCGCGCTCGCTGGCAATGCCCGCCCAGTTGGGGTGCAGGGCGGCCAGACGGGCACCTTCGGCATTGCTTTCCACAGGGCGGCGCTCTGCGTGAGGCAGATGCTTGGACAGCCAGCCCTGGCACTGTGCCAGCGCTTGCGGGTGGGCGGCCACCACTTCGATGCCTTCCAGATCGGCGCTGGTGCGCATCAGGTTGTGGCGGATCAGCATGCTGACTTCGCCCACCACATGGCAGGGCGTGTGCAGGAACATGTCCAGCGAGCGTGTCACCACGCCTTCGTTGGAGTTTTCCACGCCCACCACACCGTACTGGGCGCTGCCCGCAGCGGTGGCGTGAAACACTTCTTCAAAGCTGCTGCAGTACATCAGGTCGGCCGCGCCGCCAAAGTACTGAATGGCTGCTTCTTCGCAGAAGGTACCGGCTGGCCCCAGCACGGCTACGCGCTGGGGAGATTCCAGCGCCAGGCAGGCGGACATGATTTCGCGCCAGATGGCGGCCACATGCGCGCCTTTGAGCGGGCCGGGGTTGTTGCGCTTGATCTTCTCGATGACCTGGGCCACACGGTCCGGGCGGAAGAAGGCCGAGCCTTCTTTTTTCTTGAGCTCACCCACTTGCTCGGCCACATGGGCGCGCTGGTTGACCAGTTCCAGCAACTGGCGGTCCAGCGTGTCGATCTGGTTGCGAAGCGTCAGCAGCTCTGGGCTGGCTTGGGGTTCTTGGCTCATGAAGTCCTCTGTTTTTTAGAGCTGCTAGCGCTTGTCATTCAAGGGTTTCAATGCGTTTCATGCCTGAAATCATTGTTTGACATGCGCTGCCAGCTCATCTTTTCTGATCAGTGCGTGTGTCTTGCGTGGCGGGCTCAGGCCTGGCGCTGCTCGAAGTCCTGCATATAGGACACCAGTGCCTGCACGCCTTCAATCGGCATGGCGTTGTAGATGCTGGCGCGCATACCGCCCACGGACTTGTGGCCCTTGAGCTGCAGCAGGCCGGCTTCCTTGGCGCCCGCCAGGAAGGCATCGTTGCGCGATTCGTCACGCAGGAAGAAGGGGATATTCATGCGCGAGCGGCAGTTCTCAGCCACCTTGTTCACGTAAAAGCGCGACTGGTCCACATAGTCATAGAACAGCTTGGCCTTGGCGATATTGCGCGCTTCCATGGCGGCCACGCCGGTCAGGTTGCCTTCCTTTTGCTGCTTGAGCCATTTGAAGGTCAGGCCTGCCATGTAAATGCCCCAGGTGGGGGGCGTGTTGTACATGCTGCCGTTGTCGGCCACGGTCTTGTAATCAAAGGCGCTGGGGCAGATGGGCAGGGCGTGGCCCAGCAGATCTTCGCGCACGATGACGATGGTCAGGCCCGCAGGGCCGATGTTCTTTTGCGCGCCGCCAAAGGCCAGGCCTACGCGGCTCCAGTCGATGCTGCGCGAAGCGACGTGCGAGGAAAAGTCGATGACCAGAGGTGCGTCCGAGCCCAGTGCCTTCAGGTCAGGCAGCTCATGAAACTCCACGCCGTGAATGGTCTCGTTGCTGCAGATATGCACGTAGCTGGCGCCGCGGCTCAGATTCCAGCTGCTGGCGGCGGGAATCGTGGTGTAGTCGCTGTCCTTGGCGGTGGCGGCCACATGGGCTTCGCTGGCGTACTTGGCGGCTTCCTTGGCCGACTTCTGGCTCCAGCTGCCAGTCACCACAAAATCGGCCACGCCAGCGCGCGACAGGTTCAGGGGCACGATGGCATTTTCGGCAATGCCACCGCCTTGCATGAACAGAATCTTGAAGTTGGCAGGCACGGCCAGCAGCTCGCGCAGATCGGCTTCGGCTGCTTCATAAATGCTGATGAACTCCTTGCCGCGATGGCTCATTTCCATCACACCCATGCCGGAGCCGTGCCAGTCCAGCATTTCGGCGGCTGCGGTTTGCAGCACTTCTTCAGGAATGGCGGCGGGGCCGGCGGAGAAGTTAAAAGGGCGGTTCATCAGATTTACGCTCAAAACATGTGAAAGCGCTTGTGTAGATTGCGCTCTCAGCTATCAAAAACATTGCGCCACGGGCATGCTTAAGCACACCCGTGGCGACTGGTCACAAGGACTCAGGATGCGTCGCCAGACTCGGCAGAGCCTTCGGCTGCATCGCTGCCAGCCACATTGCCCTCTTCGCCTTCAGCACCTTCGGCGTTTTCGCCACCGGCATCATTCGCATCGTTTTCCACAATGCGCTGCAGGCCGATGAGCTTGGCGCCTTCGTCCAGATTGATCAGCGTCACGCCTTGTGTGGCGCGGCCCAGTTCGCGGATTTCCGCAACGCGGGTACGCACCAGCACGCCGGTGTCGGTAATCAGCATGATCTCGTCTTCCGGCGCCACCAGCGTGGCCGCAACCACCTTGCCGTTGCGCTCGGACTGCTGGATCGCAATCATGCCCTTGGTGCCACGGCCATGGCGGGTGTATTCGGCAATCGCCGTGCGCTTGCCGTAGCCGTTTTCGGTGGCGGTCAGCACGCTTTGCGAGCCCGCAACCACGTTGCCCGTGCCGTCATCGGCTTCGGCCACCAGCATGGCAATCACGTTCTGCGTTTCATCGATGTTCATGCCGCGCACGCCGCGGGCATTGCGGCCCATGGGGCGCACATCGTTTTCGTCAAAGCGCACGGCCTTGCCGCCGTCGCTGAACAGCATCACGTCATGCTTGCCATCGGTCAGCGCAGCACCAATCAGGTAGTCGCCATCGTCCAGGCCCACGGCAATGATGCCGGCCTTGCGGGGGTTGCTGAACTCGGTCAGCGCCGTCTTCTTGACGGTGCCCATGCTGGTGGCCATGAAGACGAAGTGATCTTCGGGGAAGCTGCGGTTTTCGCCGGTCAGCGGCAGCACCACGTTGATCTTTTCGCCTTCCTGCAGCGGGAACATGTTGACGATGGGGCGACCGCGCGAGCCGCGTGAGCCCGATGGCACTTCCCAGACCTTGAGCCAGTACATGCGGCCACGGTTGGAGAAGCACAGCAGATAGTCGTGCGTGTTGGCGATGAAGAGCTGGTCGATCCAGTCGTCTTCCTTGGTGGCGGTGGCCTGCTTGCCGCGTCCGCCGCGCTTCTGTGCACGGTATTCGCTCAAAGGCTGGCTCTTGATGTAGCCGGTGTGGCTGAGCGTCACCACCATGTCGGTGGGTGTGATCAGGTCTTCGGTGGACAGGTCTTGCGCGCTGTACTCGACGGTGGAGCGGCGCTCGCCCTTCTTGGTCTGGCCGAATTCGGCCTTCACGGTGTTTAGCTCTTCGCCAATGATGATGGAGACGCGCTCGGGCTTGGCCAGGATATCCAGCAGGTCTTCGATGACCGACATGATGTCCTTGTACTCGGCGACGATCTTGTCCTGTTCCAGACCGGTCAGGCGCTGCAGACGCATCTGCAGAATTTCCTGAGCCTGGGTTTCAGACAGGCGGTACAGGCCGCTGCTCTGCATGCCGAATTCGACTTCCAGACCTTCAGGGCGGTAGTCGTCGGCATTGACCACGCCGCCATCGGTGCGGGTGCGGGTCAGCATCTCGCGCACCAGCTTGCTGTCCCAGCTCTTTTCCATCAGCGCGGCCTTGGCCACGGGGGGGGTGGGGGCGTTGCGGATGATGGCAATGAAGTCGTCGATATTGGCCAGTGCAACGGCCAGGCCTTCCAGCACATGGCCGCGGTCGCGCGCCTTGCGCAGCTCGAACACCGTGCGGCGCGTCACCACTTCGCGGCGGTGCTCCAGGAAGACCTGGATCAGATCCTTCAGATTGCACAGCTTGGGCTGGCCGTTGACCAGCGCCACCATGTTCATGCCGAAGGTGTCCTGCAACTGCGTCAGCTTGTACAGGTTGTTGAGCACCACTTCGGGCACTTCGCCGCGCTTCAATTCGATCACCAGGCGCATGCCGGACTTATCCGACTCGTCCTGAATGTGGCTGATGCCTTCGATCTTCTTCTCGTGCACCAGCTCGGCCATGCGCTCCTGCAGGGTCTTCTTGTTGACCTGGTAGGGCAGCTCATCCACGATGATGGACTGGCGCTGGCCCTTGTCGATGTCCTCGAAGTGGCACTTGGCACGCATCACCACACGGCCACGACCCGTGCGATAGCCTTCCTTGACGCCATTGATGCCGTAGATGATGCCGGCGGTGGGGAAGTCAGGCGCAGGAATGATCTCCATCAGATCATCAATGCTGGCTTCGGGGTTCTGCAGCAAATGCAGGCAGGCGTCCACCACCTCATTGAGGTTGTGGGGTGGAATATTCGTGGCCATACCCACGGCAATACCGGAGGAGCCGTTCACCAGCAGATTGGGCAGGCGGCTTGGCAGCACCAGCGGCTCGCTCTCGGAGCCGTCATAGTTAGGGCCGAAGTCCACGGTCTCCTTGTCGATATCACCCAGCATTTCGTGGGCAATCTTCGAGAGGCGGATTTCCGTATAACGCATGGCAGCGGCGCTGTCGCCGTCCACCGAGCCGAAGTTGCCCTGGCCATCCACCAGCATGTGGCGCAGCGAGAAGTCCTGCGCCATGCGAACGATGGTGTCGTAGACCGCGATGTCGCCGTGAGGGTGGTATTTACCAATCACGTCACCGACGATACGCGCCGACTTCTTATAGGGGCGGTTCCAGTCGTTATTGAGTTCATGCATCGCGTACAGAACGCGGCGGTGCACGGGCTTGAGGCCATCACGCGCATCAGGAAGCGCCCGGCCCACGATCACGCTCATGGCGTAATCGAGATAACTGCGACGCATCTCCTCTTCAAGGCTGATGGGCAGAGTTTCTTTAGCAAACTGGGTCATGTCTAGTGATACTTTGACGGCTGGAAAACAACCATTTTAGGTCGAATGGCGTGTGGCAGCAGAGCAACATAACTCAGGAATTACGCAGCTGTCCTACTTGTTGGTGCCTAGTTGACAACACTCTTGCATGTTACGTATGGCACAATCGTTTCAACGTTTTTGGTGATGGTCACTAATGACGTCCACAGATTCGCAGCCTTGCTGCGGCTTTTTCCCCAAGAGGAGAACCATGAAGAAACTGAACAAAGTGGCGATGTTGTTTGCCTCTGCTGCCCTCGTGACGGCCGCTGGCGCACAAGTTAAGGCTGCAAACGGCGGCAACGTCATCGACAACTGGCAAAACGGCACCAGCGAGCTGGTGTGGAAGAACGGCACTAACGAACTGTGCTGGCGCGATGCCAACTGGACTCCTGCTACTGCCGCTGTTGATTGCGACGGTGCTCTGAAGGCCCAGACTGCTGCTCCCGCTCCTGCTGTTGTGGCTCCCGCTCCTGCTGCTCCTGCTCCTGCAGTGGCTTCCAAGGTCACTTACTCTGCTGACGCTTTCTTCGACTTCGACAAGTCGGTGCTGAAGCCCGCTGGTAAGGCTAAGCTGGACGACCTGACCGGCAAGATCAAGGACATCAACCTGGAAGTTATCATCGCCGTGGGTCACACTGACTCCGTGGGCGCTGACGCTTACAACCAGAAGCTGTCCGTGCGTCGCGCTGAAGCTGTGAAGGCTTACTTGGTGTCCAAGGGCATCGAAAAGAGCCGTGTTTACACCGAAGGTAAGGGCGAGAAGCAACCCGTGGCAGACAACAAGACTGCTGCTGGCCGCGCTCAAAACCGTCGCGTGGAAATCGAAGTTGTGGGCACCAAGGCTGCTCAGTAATCTTTCGATTGCTACCCAAGAAAGCCCCGGTAACGGGGCTTTTTTTATGTCTGATCCACATGCGTAATCGCCGACAATGGCAGTCATGACCAACACGATCAATGCCGACCCAGCAGAGCTGGAGAAGTTTTCCAGTCTGGCCCACCGCTGGTGGGATCCCGAGAGTGAATTCAAGCCGCTGCATCAAATCAACCCCTTGCGCCTGGAGTGGATAGATGCACAGGCACCCCTGCAAGGGCGCCGCGTACTGGATGTGGGCTGTGGCGGCGGCATCCTGGCAGACTCCATGGCGCGCAAAGGTGCCGATGTCATGGGCGTGGACCTGGCGACCAAGGCTTTGCGAGTCGCTCAACTGCATGCCCTGGAGACGGGAACGCCCAATATTCAGTATCACGAAGTCAGCGTGGAGCAACTGGCCGAAGAGCAGCCCGCATCCTTTGATGTGGTGACTTGCATGGAGATGCTGGAGCATGTGCCCGATCCCGCTTCCATCGTCCGGGCCTGCGCCACGCTGGTAAAGCCCGGTGGTTGGGTCTTTTTTTCGACAATCAATCGCAATGCCAAGGCTTTTGGTCTGGCCATTGTGGCTGCTGAATATGTGCTCAAGATGATTCCCAAGGGAACCCATGAGTACGCCAAGTTGCTGCGCCCCAGCGAGTTGGCGCGCTTTGCGCGAGAAGCTAATCTGGACGTTCAAGGCAGCAAAGGGCTGGAGCACAACCCCGTCACCGGGCGCTACTGGCTCAGCAATGACACGTCGGTCAACTACATGCTGGCCACCCGTCGCCCCCAGGAGTAATCGCCATGTGGAACCATGTACAGGCAGTGCTGTTCGATCTGGATGGCACGCTGATCGACAGTGCCCCGGATTTAGGGGCCGCTGCTGACAAGATGCGAGTGGATCGCGGCATGCCGTCGCTGCCGCTGGCGGCCTACCGGCATATGGCCGGTGCTGGTGCGCGAGGCATGCTGGGCATCGCTTTTGGCATGACGCCAGAGTCTGAAGGCTTTGCGGATATGCGAGAAGAATTTTTTCGCAACTACGAAAAATGCATGACGGAGCGCACTTATGCGTTCGATGGTGTTGCGCAAATGATTCAGTCTCTGGAGGCTGCGCAGCTGGGTTGGGGTGTTGTCACCAATAAATCCATGCGCTTTACCGATCCATTGACGCGTCAGATGCCCTTGTTTTCTTCGGCGGCAGCCGTGGTCAGTGGCGACACCACGCCTCATGCCAAGCCGCATCCGGAGCCATTGTTCGAGGCTGCAAGGCGCATGAAAATCGATCCGCAAAGCTGTATTTACGTCGGTGACGATGAGCGAGACATCCAGGCGGGCCGCGCCGCAGGCATGAAAACCGTTGCGGCGTGCTACGGATATCTGGGGCAAAAGGCTGATACAAGTCATTGGGGTGCCGATGCGCACATCAATTCTCCAATTGAGCTCTTGAAACTGCTGGGAAGAGGCTAAAATAACGAGTAAGGGGCTGTCCTGGTTTCGACGTGGGTTCGGGATCGGCGCGGTGCATGTCAAGCTTGAGTGACGCTTGTAAATCTCCATTCAAAAAACTAACTGCAAACGACGAACGTTTCGCACTCGCCGCTTAATCCGGTGAGCCTTGCAACAGCACGCTAGTGGGCTGGGCAAGGGGGTAGAAATACCTCCCGGCTGCAAGGGAATTTACATTAGCTGGCTGAATACCGGGCTTCTTGGTATTTGGCGAGATTTAAGGAAGCTGGCTATCCAAGAAGCGTGTGCCTGCGCGGCTTGGGTGGTGAGATTCAAAACAGAGCACTAAACATGTAGATCTGTCCGACGAAGGCTTGCGGACGGGGGTTCAATTCCCCCCAGCTCCACCATTTACCTATCCAAAGGGGTTCAATGAAGTTCATTGAATCCCTTTTTCTTTTTGAAAATCAATGACTTAGCGTGTAACTGAGTCTAAAGAGATTCCACTTCTGCCAACGACGCCAGGGGGAACAGATGGGGGAACAGACGATTGAAATGGTAGATTTACTCCCATTGTTCCCCCGCCTCCCTCTGGGAAAGGTGATTTTTGAGAGGTTTGTTCCCCCATGTTGACCGATGCTCAGTGCAGAAATGCCACTTGTTCCCCCGGTGCTAAGAGAGAGCGTTTTTCTGATTCTGGAGGGCTGTACTTGGAGGTCAGTCCTGCAGGATCACGGCGGTGGTTCTGGAAGTACCGTAAAGATGGCAAAGAAGGTCGTTTGGCGCTGGGAAGTTACCCGCAGGTAAGCTTGTCAGCTGCGCGCAAAGCGCGAGACATTGCTCGGCTGCAAAAATCTGAAGGCGTTGATCCTGCTAAAGCACGCAAGGTTGAAAAGCTGGTCAATCCGACTGGGTTTGACAATTCTTTCAAATCAGTGGCTTTGGAATGGCATGGGCGGCAGGTTACTCGCTGGAGTCCAGGGCATGCAGAGCGCACACTTCGGCAGTTGGAGCGTGACTTGTTCCCCTGGATTGGTGATAGGGAAATGTCACAGATTCAGCCCATGGAGCTTTTGGCGGTGCTTCAAAAGGTGGAGGAGCGTGGTGCGATTGAGACTGCAGACCGTGCTTTGATGCTAGCTCGGCAGGTCTGGCGTTATTGGCTTCCAACGGCCAGCAACACTCAGCGTGACATTACAGAGGGTTTGAAGGCGCGGCTGACCCCCTATCGTGGAAGCAATTTCCCTGCGATCGTGGAGCCAGAGCGCTTTGGTGAACTTTTGAGGGCAATGTATGCCTATAAAGGCGGCCCATTCGTGCGAACGGCACTTTTGCTGGCGCCGTTGCTTTATCAGCGCCCAGCCAATCTGCGGATGATGGAGTGGGAAGAGCTTGATTTGGATGGGCAGCTGTGGACGATTCCTAGCGCAAAAATGAAGCGTTCTGTGCAAGAGAAGGAAAACGGTGAGCCGCATGTTGTGCCGTTGCCCAAACAGGCGGTGGCGATGCTTCGTGAGTTGAAGCCTCTCAGTGGACGTGGCCGTTATGTTTTTCCTGGTCAGCGAGATCATGACCGGCCTATGTCAGATAACTCTGTTCGCACAGCCTTGTATAGCCTCGGGTTTGGTGATGAACAAAGCTGGCATGGTTTTCGGGCTACAGCCAGAACCATGTTAGTTGACCAACTGGACCTTGATCCGCTGGCGATTGAGGCCAATCTGGCGCATGCTGTAAAGGATGCGAATGGGCGGAGCTACAACCGCACCAAGTACTTGGCAAAGCGTTTTGACCAGGTTCAGCAGTGGGCTGACTACCTTGATCGACTGCGTAATGGTGAGGCCAATGTGGTTACGTTGCATCAGCGTGTAGGTTGACGTCTGGATGCATCCGTGCATTGGTATGTGCTTCTTGATCAATGTTGAGCAAGACAGCCGTTTTCTCTGTCCCTCTGTTTGATAATCAGATCATAAGAAACTGATCATCGGGGGGATGGAGAACAATGAAGTTCATCAGCAATGCCGGTTCTGACCGAGTTCTGGACCTGATGCGTCCTGGATTAGGGCGTGGACACAAGCTGGACATGGTCTCAGGCACGTTCTCCTTGTTTGCTTTTGCTGAACTGCTCACCGAGTTATCCGTGCTGGAGAAAGCACGCATCGTCATCCCACCCCCCAAGCAAAGTAGCACTCTTCTTCCATACTTCCAGACAGACCACCTTGGATTATTGGGTTCCGCTAGCGACCGGGCTTCACGCAACAAACTTCAGGTGTATTGGCTGGCCCGCAAGTTGATGCAGTGGTTAGAGGCCAAAGCAGACGTTCGGCAAGCCAAAGAAGCTGTGCCTCAAGGGACGATTGTCTTGCGTGACACAAGCAGCCTGGCGCAGCAAACCGCTTTAGGGTCCTTTGGCTTTAGCTCTGAAGGTCTAGGCGTCACTTCTGGCAATCCATTGAGCCTGATTCAGGCATCTGAAAATGCGGCAGAAGCCGCGATGCTCAGTCAGTGGTTTGATCAACAATGGGCGCAGCTTGAAGAGCATCCCGGAGCCAAAAGCTTGCTGCTTTCTGCTGTCAAAGAGCTTGCCAGTCATCGTGATGCAGCCAGTGTGTATGCGTTGATACTTAACCAGCTGTTTGCCAAAGAAGAGCTGGACGAGGAAAAGATAGTCAAATCAGCCACAGGCATACGCAATACCGTTGTTTGGAACAAACTCTATAAGTTTCAAAGAGATGGCGTTGTAGGTGCCATTGAGAAGCTGCAACGCTTTGGTGGCTGCATCATTGCTGATAGCGTTGGCTTAGGTAAAACCTTTGAAGCCCTGGCTGTCATCAAATACCACGAACTACGCAACGATCGCGTGCTAGTGCTGTGCCCCAAACGCTTGCGCGACAACTGGACGCTCTATAAGGCCAACGATCAACGCAACGTCCTTGCACCTGATCGATTCAACTACGACGTTCTCAATCACACAGACCTCACCCGAGACAAAGGCAGCTCCGGCGACATTGACCTGGCGCACGTCAACTGGGGCAACTACGACCTGGTTGTGATCGATGAATCTCACAACTTTCGCAACAAAGCTGCGAATATGGGGCGGGAGACGCGCTATGACAAGCTGATGCGTAAGATCATCCGCGAAGGCGTCAAAACGCGGGTGCTGATGCTGTCAGCCACGCCTGTGAACAATCGCTTGGCAGACCTGCGCAATCAGATTGCTTTTGTCACTGAGGGTAATGACACCGCACTTTTTGACCATGGCATCGCTAGCATCGATAGCACCACACGTCGTGCCCAGAAAGCCTTTAACCGCTGGTTAGATCTGCCTGCAGAAGAGAAATCACCAGCGTTGCTGGTGGAAATGCTGGGCTTTGATTACTTTGCCTTGCTGGATCACCTGACCATCGCACGTTCGCGCCGCCATATTGAAAAGTATTACGGCACAGCAGAAACTGGCCGATTCCCTGACCGATTGCCTCCTATCAACATCAAAGCCGATGTTGACCGTGCAGGCGAATTTCGCTCCATCCGCGACATCAATTTGGAAATTCGGCGGCTCAACCTCTCTGCGTATGCGCCCCTGCGCTATGTGCTGCCGCACAAGCAAGAAGCCTATGACCAAAAGTACAGCACCCAAATTCGTGGCGGTGAAAGCTTTTTCCGTCAAGCAGACCGTGAAGAAAGCCTGATTCACCTGCTGCGTGTCAACGTGCTCAAGCGCATGGAAAGCGCGGTGTCCTCGTTTGCCTTGACCGTGCAACGCCAACTGCGCGATGTGGAAAGCATGCTGGCGCGCATTGAAGCTCACCAGGAAGAAATTGAAGAGCTCGACATCGCCGATGTGGACATTGACGACCCAGCTTTTGAGTCCCTCTTGGTCGGTCGCAAAGTCAAGGTTCTGCTGACCGATGTAGATCTGCTGCGCTGGCAGCAAGACTTGATTGAAGACCGCAACCGCTTGGCTACCTTGTACGCTGCAGCAGAGCAAGTCAGTGCCACCCGCGATGACAAACTGCAAAAACTGCGCGAACTGATCGCTCAAAAGTGCCAGCAGCCGATCAACCCCGGCAATCGCAAAGTGATCGTATTCACTGCCTTTGCCGATACGGCCAACTACCTGTATAAGCACCTTGCTACCTGGGCTAAGTCAGCGCTGGGTATCGAGTCGGCATTGGTGACAGGTGCAGGACGCAACCAAACTACATTGCCAGAACTGCGTCGTGACCTGAGCAGTATCTTGACTGCATTTTCCCCACGCTCTAAAGAGCGGCCCGAGGCGCTGGTACACGAAGGCGAGTTGGACTTGCTCATTGCCACCGACTGCATCAGCGAAGGCCAAAACCTGCAAGACTGTGACTGGCTGATCAACTACGACATCCACTGGAACCCAGTGCGAATCATTCAGCGGTTCGGGCGCATTGACCGCATTGGCTCCACCAATGGCAGCATTCAGTTGGTGAACTTCTGGCCCAACATGGAACTGGAGGAATACATCAACCTGGAGCAACGGGTTAGCGGTCGCATGGTGCTGCTGGACATTTCCGCCACAGGTGAAGAAAACATCATTGAAGAGCAATCTGGCAACCAGATGAATGATCTGGAATATCGCCGCAACCAACTGCTCAAACTGCAAGAAACCGTCATTGACCTGGAAGACCTCTCCAGCGGCGTCGCCATCACCGACCTGACGCTGACGGACTTCCGCATCAATCTGGCCGAATACGCACGTGAACACCCTAACAAGCTGGAAGGTATGCCCTTGGGCTGCTTTGCCGTCACCACCAGCATTGATGCCGATATTCCACCGGGTATTCTGTTTTGCCTGCGCGCTGAAGGCGCTGCAGCGCAAAAAATGGTGGATGCTAGCTACCCCCTGGCCCCTCACTACTTGGTGCATGTGGGTGATGATGGCGCGGTGCTGCTGCCTTACACCCAAGCCAAACGCTTTTTAGACCGACTCAAACGCTTGAGCGTAGGTCGTGACCTGCCCGATGCCACGGCCTACGCACGATTTGACCACGCCACCCGCCATGGCCAAGACATGCAGCATGCACAAAAACTGCTTGCTGCTGCCGTGGCATCCATTGTGGGTAAATCCGAAGAAAGAGCCGTGGCCAGCTTGTTCTCACCGGGTGGCACTCACGCCATGCAGGGGGAATTCGCAGGGGCTAATGACTTTGAAGTGGTTGCCTACCTGATCGTCTTACCCAATGAACATGAGACTCAGGAAGCTCAAGCCGCATGAGTACGCACAGTCTGCAAGTCCAACAATTACTGGCGGCACTTGCTGTTCCTGCAACTGCATTGGTGCAAAAGCGCATTCCCAAAAAAATGCTGGCTGAAAGCGGGGCGGCCACTGTCGCTGACCGCAAGCTGGTGCAAGACCACATTGAAGAACTCACCTGGTATGCCGCGCTCAAGCCCGGCAATGTCGGTGTCGCGGCATATGAAGATGAACAGCGCAACTACCTGGAAGTGGCCGTACTCGTTGCCCAACTTCGCTCTGATCCAGCTCCCCACGTTGCAGTTACTGCCCAGCAATCAGCGTGTCCTGTCACCATTAGCACCAGTATCAAACGCGTAGCCGAGCTGGTTCACCGCGCCATCCCTTATCCCACCTTGCTCGTTCTGGATAGCGGCGGGCAATTGCTCGCTTCCATGGCACACATTCGCAAGGCACAGCGCGAATTGGATAAGACCGTGCTGGACGATGCACCCACCATCACTGCCCTTGGTGTAGGTGCTGCGGCAGAGGCATTTTTGCAAGCCATGGCATTGGATAAGCAGCCTACCCAACACCTTCAAGCCCTGTACCAAGGCTGGATCGACACTTTGTCTGCTTGGCAGGCGGTGGAGCTGATAGGGCAATTCATCCCTAGCCACAGCCCACAGCATGCCGAGCAGCGCCGAGCAGCACTGAACGCCTGCAGAGATCTGGACACACGCATTGCTGCAGCACGAGCCGCTGCAGCCAAAGAAAAACAACTGGCCCGGCAAGTGGCCGCCAATTTAGAAATCAAAGCCCTGTTGGCCCAGCGCCAGCAAGCAGCTCAAAACCTTTGAGGGAAAAAATGAAAGCGACCGAAGCCAATTTGCTCAAATTCTTGCGCAAGTCCCCGCAATTTGTCATTCCTATCTATCAGCGCAATTACTCCTGGACAGAAGAGCAATGCCGCCAGTTGTGGGCAGACTTGATGCGGGCTGGACGCGACGACAAAGTCAATGCGCATTTCATTGGCTCTATCGTCTATGTAGAACGCGGCTTGTCCACAGTTACGACCGAAGAGGCTTTGTTGGTGATCGATGGTCAACAGCGCTTGACCACCAGCACCTTGTTGATTGCAGCGCTGGCCCAACACTTCAAAACTCACAATGTGGCTGAGTTGCTGGATGCTTTTTCCTTCAAAAAGCTACGCAACTACTACTTGCTAAACCCTGATGAGGATGGCGACCGCCACTACAAGCTCATCTTGTCGGAAACAGACAAAGATACCTTGCTGGCCCTGCTGCAGGACACTCCCATGCCAGCGCAGGCCAGCACACGTATCACCGAAAACTACGCGCTGTTCCAAAACCTGATTGAAGAGCACCAGCATGAGCTGGAAGCCATCTGCCAAGGGCTGGCTAAATTGGTCATTGTGGATGTGGCCTTGGACCGCTCACAAGACAACCCCCAGTTGATCTTTGAGAGCATGAACTCCACGGGGCTGGAGCTCAGCCAGGCCGACCTCATCCGCAACTACATCTTGATGGGGCTGGAGCCCAAGCTGCAGACGGAGCTCTACAACACCTACTGGCGGCCCATGGAAAAGGCATTTGGCCAGGCGGCCTATGTGGTGCACTTTGACGCTTTCATGCGCCACTACCTCACCACCAAGACGGGCGAAATTCCCAACGTGCGTGATGTGTACCTTGCGTTCAAAGCCTTTGCCCAAAAGCAACCCGACACCAACACACGCACACGCGACCTGGTAGCCGATATCCACGCCTACGCCCTGTACTACTGCGCTATGGCTTTGGGCACAGAGACAGATGCGGGCTTGAAGCAAGCCTTCCATGATCTGCGGGAATTGAAAGTGGATGTGGCCTATCCCTTCTTGCTGGACGTGTACCACGACTACAAGCATGGCCGTTTGAGCAGCGATGAAGCCTTGCAGATCGTGCGTCTAGTGGAAAGCTATGTCTTTCGCCGCGCCATCTGCGCCATCCCCACCAACTCACTGAACAAAACCTTTGCGGGCCTGAGCCGCAGCCTCAAAAAAGACCGCTACCTGGAAAGTGTGCAAGCTGCGCTGCTGCTACTGCCCTCATACCGCCGCTTTCCCAAAGACGAAGAGTTTCAGCGTGAAATCAAGCTGCGCGACCTCTACAACTTCCGCAGCCGCAGCTACTGGCTGCGCCGTTTGGAAAATCATGGCCGCAAAGAGCGTGTTGTCGTGGAGGACTACACCATCGAGCACATCCTGCCGCAAAACGAAGACCTTTCCTCGGAATGGCAGCAGGAGCTGGGGCCTGACTGGCAACGCATCCAGGAGGAATGGCTGCACACCCTGGGCAACCTCACGCTCACCGGCTACAACAGCGAATACAGCGACCACTCCTTCGCTTACAAGCGCGATCAAGTCACCGACAAGGATGGCAACTCCATTGGCTTTGCCAGCAGCCCGCTCAAGCTAAACCTGGGCTTGGGCACTGTCCCGCAGTGGGATGAATCGGCCATCAAAGCCCGCGCCGAACGTTTGGCCACTGACGCCGCCAAAGTATGGAAAGTACCAGCGTTGGACAATAGCGTGCTTGACGCTTACCGAGCCACGCCTGCTCAAACAGGGCAAACATACAGCATCGCTGACCACCCGCACCTGGAAACGGGGGCCATGAAGCCCGTGTTTGAGGCGCTGCGCAAAGCGGTACAGGCACTCAACCCCAACGTCACCGAAGAGTTTTTAAAGCTTTACGTAGCCTACAAGGCAGAGACCAACTTTGTCGATGTGGTGCCGAAAGCCAAGCGCCTGCTACTGGTGCTCAACATTGGGGTTGCCGAGCTGGACGACCCACGCGGCCTGTGTCGCGATATCTCCAATATTGGCCGCTGGGGCAATGGTGATGTGGAAGTGGGCCTGAGCAGCCTGAACGAGCTGCCCTATGTGATGGGGCTGATTCGCCAAGCATTGGACCGCCAGATGGGCGGGCCACAAGACGATGGATACTGACCCCGTTGCAGCCCATTCACAGGGTAGATGAAAATAAAAAAGATAGCGACTTGCATAGGTAAATAAATGATTTCAATCAAAAAAATATTCAATACCAAATAAATACAAGCGCTAGCAGCTATCTTTTTTACCGATTACAGCTTGCTAACTGCGCACCAAGATTCGACGCAGCCCGCAAGCTCCCTTCAAGATTTGAGCGATTCCTATGGCGATAGAAAAAATCGAAGCCCATTCTCCCGATGCGCAGAGCGCCAACCTGGTGGCCGACAACATTGAAAAGCTCAAAGCCCTGTTTCCCGAGCTGTTGACCGAAACCATGGTCAACGGCCAAGCCACCGCCGCTTTGAACATGGATGTGCTCAAGGCATTGGTGGGCGATGCCACAGTGACCGACAGTGATGAAAAATATGGTCTCAATTGGCATGGCAAGCGCAAGGCACGCCAGATTGCCCTAACGCCCAGCACCGGCACGCTGCGCCCCGCCAAAGACGAAAGCGTGGATTGGGACACCACCCAAAACCTGATGATTGAGGGCGACAACCTGGAAGTGCTCAAGCTCCTGCAGAAGAGCTATGCAGGCAAGGTGAAGCTGATTTATATCGACCCGCCTTACAACACGGGCAAGGACTTTGTGTACCCGGATAACTTTCAGGACAACATCAAAAACTACCTGGAGTTGACTGGGCAAACTGAGGGTGGGTCAAAGATAACCACCAACACAGAGGCCAGTGGTCGGTTTCATACCGATTGGCTGAATATGATTTATCCGCGCTTAAAGCTTGCAAAAAGTCTTCTGCGAAAAGATGGGGTGATATTCATCAGCATTGATGATGGTGAAGTTAGTAATCTCAGAAAAATATGCGATGAAATATTTGGAGAAGAAAACTTCGTTAGCACTTTGATTTGGGAAAAAAGATATAGCCCTCAAAATGCAGTGCAGTGGTTCTCTGAATCTCATGATTTCATTTTGGTCTACGCTGCGGACAAGGAGCTGTGGAAGCCAAATCTGCTTGAGCGCTCTGATGAAATGAATGCTAGATATAGAAATCTAGATAATGATCCACGTGGAGATTGGAAGCCTGCAGACGCAACAGCACAAGCAGGCCATGGAACTCCTGCACAGTTTTACGAATTCACGTCACCTTCTGGAAAAACCTTTTCTCCTCCAAATGGGCGTTGCTGGGTATATACAAAGCCAAGAATGGAGGAAATTCTTGCTGACAATAGAATTTGGTTCGGAGCCTCCGGGGATAATGCACCAGCTATCAAAAGGTTCCTTACGGAGGTAAAACAAGGTGTCGCATGTCAAACAATCTGGAAATATGAAGATGTAGGACACAATCAAGAAGGTAAAAAGGAGATCAAAGAAATTTTTCCTGAGGCTGTTCCATTTGATACACCCAAGCCTACAAGATTAATAGAGCGAATTTTAAAAGTAGGTACTACCGACTCATCGAATGATTTGGTTTTGGATTTTTTTGGCGGAAGTGGAACTACAGCGCAGGCTGTTTACTCAGTCAACAAGATGGACAATGGAAAAAGAAAGTTCATTCTTGTTCAGCTTCCTGAAGAAACAGCGGACAATAATTATTCAAATATTGCAGAAGTAACCAAAGAACGACTACGACGATCCGGGAAAATCGTAAAAGGAAGCGATCCACTTTTTACGGGTGATGTCGGGTTTCGATGCTTTAAGTTAGATACCTCGAACATTCGCGCCTGGAAACCCAACGTCAACGATTTAAAAACATCGCTGTTTGACAACCTGGAGCACGTTGAACCCGAGCGTAGCAATGATGATGTGCTGTACGAAGTGCTGCTTAAGCTTGGGTTGGATCTTTGCGTGCCCATGGAAGCTCAGCAAATTGCGGGCAAAACCGTGCACAGCATTGGCGATGGCGCGCTCATGACCTGCTTGGATGCACATATTGGCGTAGCTGATGCCGAAGGCTTGGCCCTGGGCATGGCCCAATGGCGTGAAGAACAAGGCACGGCCACAGAGACCACCGCAGTCTTCCGCGATAGCGCGTTTGAAAACGATGTGGCCAAGAGCAATCTAGCCGCCATCTTGGAGCAGCACGGCATCAAGCACGTGCGGAGCCTGTGAATATGGCTGAGATGCAGCCGCTGCCGCCTGGCGAATTTTTGCTCTACCAAACCGACGACGGGCGCACCCGTGTGGAGTGCCGGTTTGCTGATGAAACGCTTTGGCTGTCTCAAGCCGCCATGGCTGAGCTATTCCAAACCACTAAGCAAAATATTGCCAAGCACCTAAAGGCAATTTTTGCTGAAGGGGAGCTGGTGGCCGATTCAGTTGTCAACCAATGGTTGACAACTGCCGCCGATGGCAAAAGCTACCGAGTCAGTCACTACAACCTGGAAGCCATTTTGGCTGTGGGTTACCGGGTGCGTTCTGCGCGGGGCACACAATTTCGCCGCTGGGCCACAGAGCGCCTGGGTGAGTTCTTGCTCAAGGGCTTCACCATGGACGACGAACGGCTCAAGAACCCACCTGTAGCTGGGTCCGTGGTGCCCGACTACTTTGCCCAACTCCTGGAGCGGGTGAGAGACATTCGCGCCAGTGAGCGGCGCATGTATTTGCGGGTGCGCGAAATTTTCGCCATGGCGGCAGATTACGAGCCCACCTTGCCTGAGACCACGACATTTTTCCGCATCATCCAGAACAAGCTGCACTTTGCTGTGACGGGCAAAACAGCCGCTGAAATCATTCGTGACCGTGTGGATGCCGCGCAGCCCAACATGGGCTTGGTCACTTGGAAAGGCCAATGGCTGACCAAGGCTGATGTGACCGTGGCCAAGAATTATCTGACAGAGGGGGAGATTAGCGAACTCAACCGCATTGTGGTCATGTGGCTGGACTTTGCAGAAGACCAGGCCCTGCGCCGCAAGCAAGTGTTTTTGTCTGACTGGACTGCGAAACTGGATGCATTCCTGCAATTCAACGACCGGCAAGTGCTGCCGGATGCGGGCAAAGTGACCAAAAAGCAAGCCGATGCTAAAGCATTGAGCGAGTACGACAAATTTGCTGAGCAGCGCCGCTCCATGTTGGAGCGTGAAGGAGAGGCTGATGCGCTGAAAACCTTGATCACTGCCAGCAAAGCCATTCAGTCGAACGATGCACCGCCCCGTACCCCACAACGTAAAAAGAACCCATGAAGCTGCATTTTGAATCTGACCTTGCCTACCAAAAAGCCGCAATGGATGCTGTGTGCGATCTGTTCCGTGGGCAGGAGGTGTTTCACTCAGTGTTTTCCGTTGCCGCACCTGTGGCCACGGACGACAAGCAATACAGCTTTGAAGGCAAGCAGTTCTCCGACAGCGGTGGCGTAGGTAATGCCTTGAAGCTGCTGCCGGACGTTGAAATTACAGACAACCTGCAAAAGGTACAGCTGCGCAATGGTGTGCCGCCATCGGACAAGCTCAAGCCCAAGCAAGCGCTGGACTTTACCGTTGAGATGGAAACCGGCACGGGCAAGACCTATGTTTACCTGCGCACGGTGTTTGAGTTGAACGAGCGTTACGGCTTTACCAAGTTTGTGGTGGTGGTGCCGTCAGTGGCCATCAAGGAAGGGGTCAACAAAACCCTGCAAATCACCCGCGAGCACTTTGAGGGCTTGTACCCCGGTGCCAAGGGCTATGAGTTCTTTCAGTACAACTCTGATCGCTTGGGTGAGGTGCGCAACTTTGCGACCAGCCCCAATATTCAGATCATGGTCATCACTGTGGGTGCCATCAACAAGTTTGGTGATGAAGCAGCCGCTGCAGCAGAGGAGTCTGATGAAGCCAAGCGCCGCGAAAAATCCAAGAACAAGATGTACCGCGCCAGCGAAAAAACGGGTGGTGAGCGCCCGATTGACCTGATTCGCAATACGCGCCCCATCTTGATCGTGGATGAGCCGCAAAGCGTGGATGGCGGTATGGACGGCAAAGGCAAAAAAGCCTTGGCGCACATGGACCCCTTGTGCACGCTGCGTTATTCAGCCACCCATGTGGACAAGCACAACATGGTGTATCGGCTGGATGCGGTGGATGCGTATGAGCAAAAGCTGGTCAAGCAGATTGAGGTGGCCGCAGCCACTGTGCAAGGCGGTGGCAACAAGCCTTATGTGAAATTGCTGGAAGTCTCCAACAAGAAAAAAGGTGGGATCACCGCGCTGATTGAGGTGGACCGTGAAAATGCCTCTGGCGCTGTGCGTCGCGAAGCTATACCCGTGCAAGATGGCTTCGATCTGGAACAAGAGACTGGCCGCGCTATGTACGCTAATGTACGTATTGGCGAAATTCGCGCGGCCAAGGCGGACCAGTTTATTGAGCTGAAAGTGCCTGGTGGCGAAGAATTTTTACGTGTGGGCGAGGCGTGGGGCGATGTAGATCCCAAGGCCGTGCAGCGCGCCATGATTGCCCGCACGATCAAAGAACACCTGGACAAAGAAAAGCGCTTGCGCCCCTTGGGTGTGAAGGTGCTGAGCCTGTTCTTTATCGATGAAGTGGCCAAGTACCGCCAGTACGACGAACAGGGCAACGCTGTCAAAGGCGAGTATGCCTTGATGTTCGAGGAAGAATACAAGCGCCTGGCCAAGCACCCAGACTACCAAAGCCTGTTTAAAGAGGTAGACCTCTCTGCTGCGGCCAGCGAGGTGCACAACGGCTACTTCTCTATCGACAAGAAAAAAATTGGCGGTAAAACGGTGGAGGTGGTGAAGGACACCAGCGGCAGCACCGCTGCGGATGACGACACCTACAGCCTGATCATGCGTGACAAGGAAAAGCTGCTGAGCTTTTCATCGCCACTGAAGTTCATCTTCTCGCACTCGGCACTGAAAGAAGGCTGGGACAACCCAAACGTCTTTCAAATCTGCAATTTCTCCACCCGCGATACGGAGCGCTGGCGCCGTCAAACCATTGGCCGTGGCTTGCGCCTGTGTGTGAACCAAAAGGGTGAGCGCTTGCGTGGCTTTGAGGTGAACACCTTGACGGTGATTGCGACCGAGAGCTACGAGCAGTTTGCCGAAAACCTGCAGCGGGACATTGAAAAAGACACGGGCATTCAGTTTGGCATTGTCAAAGACCATGAGTTCGCAGGCATTGGCGTCGGCCAGGAAAACGGCGGTGTGGCTCCTCTGGGGTTTGACGCATCCAAGGCGCTGTGGGCACATTTGAAGTCACAAGGCTATATCGACGGCAAAGGCAAGGTGCAGGACACTCTGCGCACCGCGCTGAAGGACGGAACTTTGGTGCTGCCCGAACAGTTCTCTGCACAAAAAGAACAAATTGCCGCTGTGCTGAAAAAGATCACCGGCAAGCTGGAAATCAAAGATGCGGATGAGCGCGAGATTGTGCCCGTGCGCAAGTCGGTTCTTGTGAGCCCAGAATTCAAGGCGCTGTGGGATCGTATCAAGCACAAGACCACCTACCGCGTGCAGTTTGACAATGCCATGTTGATCAAAAAATGCATAGATGCTTTGAACGACATGCCCCCTGTGGCCAAGACGCGTCTGCTCTGGAAAAAGGCTGAAATGTCCATCACCAAAGCGGGGGTGGATGCATCGGAGGTCGCGGTTTCCAGCCCTGTAGCGATTGATGAAAACGACATCGAGTTGCCTGATGTACTGACCGATTTGCAGGATCGTACCCAGCTGACACGCAAAACGATTACACACATCCTCACTGAAAGCACCCGCCTTCACGAGTTCAAGCGCAATCCACAGCAATTCATTGAATTGGCGGCCGATGCCGTCAATCGATGCAAACGTTTGGCCTTGGTGGATGGGATCAAGTACCAGCGACTAGGTGATGACGATTACTACTCCCAAGAGTTGTTTGAAACCGAAGAGTTGACAGGCTACTTGAAGAACTTGGTGCTAGACACACCGAAGTCCGTATACCAACACGTGGTCTACGACTCAGGGACTGAACGTGACTTTGCCAAAGCCTTAGAGAAAAACGAGGCCGTAAAAGTCTATGCCAAGCTGCCCGGCTGGTTCAAAGTGTCCACACCCCTGGGAGCTTACAACCCGGACTGGGCTGTGCTGATTGAGCGTGAAGGCCAAGAGCGCTTGTACTTTGTGGTTGAGACGAAAAGCAGCTTGTTTGAAGACGACCTGCGTGACCGCGAGGGTAGCAAGATCAAGTGCGGGGCTGCGCACTTTGCAGCCTTGGCTGTTGGTGAAAACCCAGCAATCTACGGCAAGTTCAAAGATGTTAAAGGTTTAGTGGAAAAGGTCTTAGAGTATTAATTTTATCAACTGGTCAAAGAAAAAATAAAAAGCAATCCCGAACTGATTTCTCTCAGTTCGGGATTGTTTTATTTGGCTGCTACCCAGCCTTTTTCAGCTTTTATCATCGCAAAGGTTGCTTGATTTACTAAGATGTATTTTTGAAACAAATGCTCTGAATTTTCTGTGGCTCCAGACTCGATTATTTCGTGAAACTCATCTGAATTTATCGTTATTCTTACAGAAAGACGAAAAATAATAATGAATTTTATGAAGAAATATGCAACCCGAGGGTCGCATATTTAAATTAGAAACAGTAACTTGATTACTTTGTAAAACCCATAATCACATACCCATAAGAATCGCGGGGGTTTGTTGCTGTGGATACTAAGAAGTATGCGTAAGTTGTCTTTCCATTGATGACCGACTTGAATGCTTTGACCTTGATGTTGGCTGCTGGATTTTCTGCTTCTGATTGTATGACGCCAGTATCGCTGAAAGATTTTGCGACGCCATTGATTTCTACATGCGGAATTGGATCTGTACCAAATGGGGTGTATACCAAGGTGTCGTCAGCGGTGAAATGCGTTGTTCCAGTATTCTGGCAATATTCATATTCATGAAAAGTCTTACCAATCAACTCTTTACTGTCTGTTACTGGAATCCAGCCGTCAGAGATATATGCATAATGGGACATGAGTGATTCATTTTGGCAAAAAATCCCAAGTTGATTGCCCAGAAAACTCACTACTCCATTGTGTTCATACTCGCCAAACTTGGTCACATTGCCTTCGGCATTCATCATGATCTTGGAAACAAGAAGTCCTCGTTTGGGGTCTGGAATGGACATCACATAATCGCCACCAGTAGTGAGTGCACCACCCGCGCGGAAAGTTAGCATGTTCGGTGTGGTAAAGACCGTGCCCGCAAATGCTCCTTGGGTCAGAGGCTTGTCTGTGGAGGTGCTGTCCGCCGCTTCAGTTTGTGTGAGACCAATAGAAGTCAGGGCTGCACCATAGCTTTCCAACAGATCATCGGCAGCATCTCCCTTTTTGGCTGTGAAGGTGCTCGTCACTGGGTTGAAGCCATCAGGAAGAGCAGGCTTGCCAGGTAGGGTGTCCAAGGTTTGTGTCAGCTTGTTTTGCGCGTTGGTCAAAGCATCTGCAGAAATCTTGTTACTCAAATCGTTGCTTGTTGCTGTGTCATACCAAGCATTGGGCTTGCTGCCACTCATAATCGCGACCATCAAATCGGTCAACGGTGTGATATTGGCATTTCCTGCGCTGGCAATGACAGAGTGCAAAGTAGAGGTGCTTGGCAGGCCATTAGCTTGGCCGCCGGTGACGCGAATCACGCAAGGGTAGTCATTGCTCTTGAGAGTAGCTTTCCACAAACCTTCGGTATTTGTCGTTGTTGTCGTTGTAGTACCCGACGCGCACTTGAGTTCAACAGTTCCACCCACAATAGGAGAGCCCACGGCTGCGACACCACCTGCGGTCGTTGATACAGGCGTAGGATTTTCAGAATTGCCTGATCCACCATTGCCTGGATTGGTGGGGGTGGTTGGATTTGTTGGGGTGGTTGGGTTGCTTGGATTGGTTCCATCTCCTCCACCGCCGCATGCGGCCAGCAGTGCAACCATGACGGCGCTCAATGCCATTTGAGCGATTCCCTTGTTCGATATTTTCTTCATTGGTTCCCTCATCGATGATTTATTGAATGTGAATACCCACTTGAGTAGTCTTTTCTTTGCATGCAAAAATGGATGCCTTTTAGCTGCATCCAGTCTTGATAGTATTAGTTTACGGTTAGTAACTAATAGATACTTGAATGAATTTTTGGTGGTTGAAATTTTTATTAATTGGGATGCTTTCCTTGTTGGATGTGTACTTGGGCGCGTTTTGAAAAATTCCGGAATTGAATGACTTGGCCATGTGACTGTTGATGCGAAAAATAGTCATCCAAAGCTGCAAAGAATTCCGAAGGCTTGAGTTGAAGAGCGGTGATGATGATTTCCATATTGGCCAGAGTGATGTTTCTTTCACCCCGCTCCACCCCGCCCATGTAGCTGCGGTCTAGACCACAGTAGTACGCAAAGCTCTCTTGAGAAAATCCTCGTGTTTTTCGAAACTCCCGCACCATCTGGCCAAAGGCCACAAGGACGGGCAATCTCGTTGCATTGGTGGAGGGGTGCTGTTCCATGGGGCGCTATCGTTGCTGTAAGCCCGGTGAATAGCCACAGACAAAAAGTCCACGGCTTTTGCAGACACCGGGCCGAAGCTCACGGTCTCAAGGTTCACGGTCTTTGCATATACGGGCTATGCGTACCATTACCGCGTCTGGCATTTGCGGATGTCATCGGCGGGCGAAGTAGGGCCGCTTGGTTCGGCCTCGTAGACATCACCTGCATGTCCTCTTGCAAGTCCGAATCGACGGTGTCACCGTTAATCGGCGCAAGCTGTCCTGGAACAAGCAGTGGATCAGTTTCTTCTGGATAGAACTCCTCCACGATATCGGCCGCTTCATCAGGCGAGTCTTCAAAGCTGCCGTTTGCATATCCCAGGCGTGCAGCAGCATCCAAAGCCGTTTGATCAAACCCAGCCGCTTGGCGTTGGGCCGTGAGTTCTTGAGCTTGTGCAATGGCTGCATTCAAAGACAAGCCACTGCGTACGATCAGGTCGGCATAGTAGATGGCAGAGCGATGCGATTGCGTGGTGGATTTGCCGCGTAGCTTGAGCTCTAGCGGCATGGACGCTAAATGCCCACCAGACACTGCCGCAAAGTACTGCAGCCTGGCCGCCAACGTTCGGATGCTGTTGAATCCCGTTGTTCGAAACACAAAGCTGCCCAGTTCATCGCTGTCACCGATGACTAGATTCAAGCGCCCATAGGGCTTGCAACCGTCCTTGCCAAACATGCAGGTATCAGGCCCAGGGCAAGGCATGGACTCCAACCCTTTGCTTGTCACACGTTTGCAGTTTTCTCCATCGCCCACACAGACTGGACGTGCTGTGCTGCGATCAAACAAGGTGTAGTTGGCTCGCAGATTCAGATCGGGGTCATTGAACAGCACACGAACCGGAATACTGCGCAGTTTGCGCCGTACAAATGCCGAAGATGAGGAGGACAAGGGCGGTGAAGCCGATGGTGCACTTGGCGAAGGTTCAACAGACTGATCTTCATTCGAAGTTGCAGCCGAGCTCTCTTGCAGTCCCATTTTTTCTTTGAGTGAACGCTTGCCATTACGAGCTGGTCTTACCGTTGCATCTGCTTGGACTTCAGTGGTTGAAGTCGTAATGTTGTGCCCATCTTCAGCACCATCAGACAAGGAAGGCGGCATGCCTTCCTTTATGCCGCTTTGCTGCGTGTCTGCAACTCGGCGCAGAGCTTCATCCAATGGATGCAAGATCCATTGGCCCCGTGACTGCACTTGCGTGGTAATCGTGAATTCATCATCCTTCTCGGGCAGGCGCTTGCCATTGCGCTCGACCACCTTGCCGATGGCAATCCGGCCAATCACCGGGGGCGTAATCATCAAACCTTTGATCATGTTGATCTCCAAAAAACAAAGCCCTCCAGGGCTAAACCAAGGAGGGCAGGGGGTGGGTTAAAACGTGGTCTTGTGTCCCAAGCCGTTTCATTGCTCAGGCTCATACACACAGAAGCGCCGTGAGCCGGGTTTGGGGCTCATAAAGCGCTTGGCCAGCGTTGGATGTGCTTGGACAAACTCACTTGTGTTGAAAGCTTGCCCATCTTGGCTGCGCTTCCAAGTGACAGAGCCACCGCAGGCAAAAAGGGCCTTGCTGGCTTCACCCATGTGCATCTGAATGCGTTGACGTAGACGGGCTTCACGCTTTTGCACGGTATCCAGGTCCGTGCGGACTTGCAGCAACTCCTCAAACGTAGCGTTGAGCTCCTCGTCTTCGCTGAGATCCACCTGCTCATCGGCACTTTTCGGATATAGGCAGCGCAAGGCCTTATCGCTGCTGTCTGAGCCATCACCGGCAGGTGCAATGCCTTGCTGGACCAGGTCCCAGAACTGCTTCTCCAAAGCGATCAGACGAGCGATCAAGGCTTCATCTCGCTCAATCCGAAACACACGCAGTTCCTGACCACCGATCAGTACCGCTACGTCAGCAGCAAAATGGCCAGTCACGGCCAACTGATGCATCACCTGCAGTTGAACGTACTCGGGAACACCGTCACGCCATAGACGAGCGCCATGAATGCCAGCCGTCTTGCATTCCAGAATCTGAACATCTGGAGCACCAACAACTTCCCGGTCGACATTCGCAAGCATCCAGGGATGCTCGGGGTGCTGTAGAACCGCATTCACTCGGCGCACCTTATTACCTTTGCGCTTGGTGTAATGGGCTGCCACGATAGGTTCAAGCATCGTTCCCCAGAACATAGGGCTGGTGTCATCGTTGGGATCGACGGTTGGCAGCAGGTCTGCCTTGCCCGTCTTTTGCATCCACAACTCCAGCTGTGACTGGTAGGGGTTCAGGCCAATGGCCGCAGCAGCATCTGAGCTGCCAATGCCAGTACGGCGAACCTCTAGCCAATCATCACGCTCTAGATTCTTGGTGGACACCAGCCGCAAAGCAGCACCCTTGCGAGGAGGTGTATGTGGAGTGTTGTGAGCAATAGAAGATCCATCATTCAGATTGCCCAGATCGCGAATATGAACAGACATCAAAATCTCCTGGCCCGCAAATTGCAGGCATAAAAAAGCCACCTCAAAAGGTGGCTTCATGGGGTGGAAAACATAGAAAGTAAAAACCGTGTGATGCGTCCCAACACGGACAACAAGGTCTGCAGTTAGTCATCGTCATCGCATCAACCTATCAGGCCACCAACTGCAGTGCATGATCGAGTGCTCGTTGCTTGATCACAGCCCCTTGACCAAACCAGGCACTGTCCAGACGGTTGTCCTGGCTGCGGGCTTGCTTTTCATGGTCAATGAACTCGGTCACAGAACACAGAAGACCCCAGGCCGTGTCCTTGGCTGCATGCATCTCTGCACCACGGCCATGGCCCTCATAGAGCATTTGCACCTTCTTGAGGGCTCGCTCATTGGTCAGGCCCACAGACATATCTGAATGGGCATCTGTATTGCAGATCACTTTGAGGAAATAATTCATCGCCTCGTGGGTCTTGACCTTGCGCTCCGCCAGCGTCTTCATGCGGTACATAAAACTGTCCCACTGACCAACTGCCACGCCCAACTGGCGCTTGACCGCCTGGGCATCGAAAGCCGTACTGTGAGGCACCTTAACGGCCCCTACGCCATCGCGCAGAGCAATCGTCAATGTGTTGTTGCAGACCACCCGTACAGTCGTTGGCATTGCTACCGTGGCCAGCGTCCCATCACAGGACGTAGCCAACAGCAAATAGCCATTGACCACATCATTGCCCTTGAGCGCAGTCGACTTGCCGGTACGGGCCAAGGCCCAGAATTTGCGTCCGGCCTTGAGCACTCCCGCAGTTTCCAACTCATAGCCGGCCACTTCTGTCAGGTCACGGTAGAACTCCAGAACCTCACGAGGCTGGACTACCTGGTAGCGACTGCCCACAACAGATAAGGGTACTTGCGTGTCACTGCGATAAAGCACCTTCTGATCAGTGAACTCCTTGGGTTCACCGTAGAGACCTGAAAGCCCAGAGTCGGCATCGGCTGCCAGATAACGCACAGGCGTCTCCTGAATACGCCAATCCATGCCTGCGGCTTGCGCCCAGATATCAATGCTCTGCTTGGCGGGTAGGGCATGACCGAGTTCATGCCAAGGGGTTTGGCCGGTATAGGCCATTGTTTCTACGAGATGAGACATACATGCTCCTTTGTATTGAATGAGACTTATTCAATGAATTAGTGCCAGGTCTAGATAACAGTCAGAGTGCTCAGAGAGGATTGCCAAGTGAATGAGAGAAGGTGTGATTGCAGCTCAAACACTTGAAGTCATTAAGAACATGAGCATCAAAGGTTTCGCCAACTGCAGAGCCGACCTCGCAGCCAATCGAGCAACCCACCAAGCCACCAAGAACGGCACCTGCAGCACCACCAATGGATGCGCCAGCAGGCCCAAGCAGCGCACCAGCGATACCGCCGAGTTGAGCGCCACGTAACGCGCCGGAGAACCCGCCAGCGGCTCCGGCAATTGAGCCCAAGAATCCACCTGCTTTGCGACCCCAACATCGTTGAATGACTTTGAGACTGCCGCAGATAGGGCATGGGCAAGGGTGAGGGGGGAAGGTGTTCATCAAAAGTGCTCCGATCGTTGAAATACCGCCTACACCTCAATGCTTGTCAGCAAGGGATTGAGGTGTCGGCGGGAGCGCTGCAGTAGCGACTCGAAGCAGTGATATGTGGATCAAAAATATTGGATTGGAATATCTATTTTTTTAAAGTTGTGTAGTTATTACAACGAAATTTTTCTTTAGACGGGTTGCGAAAGAGGTTGAAAAGGGGTCGCGTGCCTTGCTCTTCAACGGATCTTGCATGCGAAATTTGCAGCTTTCGGGGACAAAAAATTAGTGCCATTCCCCTTGGTATGGAACTAATTTTTCAGATTGTTCGCACGTTCGCACAGCTTCGAATCTTGCTGTGAAATAGGGTAGGAGTCACCTATCAAAGACGTAAGAGTAAGTCAATAGACCTGCTTGTCTGTCAGACCTCGCCAAGCAGCTGCCTCGTGGGTAAAGGCCCTTTTCGATTCAATCGGGGACATCGAAACAGCCAAGGAAAACCTCATGAATCCGACCTCTCGCATTTCGGCAATTACTGTTGAAAGCAACTCCCTTATGTCGAATGCTGCTCAGGCAGAAGCTGTATCTCAAGATAGGCTAGTTTGCGCGAATACTTCATTCCAATTGGATTCTGGTATCGAACATCGGAAAGAAGAGCGGCGAGCCATATTGCACTCTACTTATCAAAGCCCCGATCTGGATTTGAAAGCCATCATACGTCTACCACAGTGCGCGAAATTGCTGGGGCTCTCCCGCTCCACTATGTATTTGCGTCTGAATCCCAAGAGCAAGTATTACGACCCGAATTTCCCGAAACCCATTCAACTTGGGATGAAGGCTGTAGGGTGGAAGTTGGCAGATGTCTATTTTTATATTGAGAGGCTGAAATATAAAGAAGCAGACCAATGAAATGGGTACTAAATTTCAAAAAAATTATATTTGAATTCAGACTAGAAAGCACAAAATTTTTGCGCTGATCTAGAGGGTTTTGGTATTTTTGGAGAAATTTAGATATTTTAATTAATTGGGTATTTAGTAACTTAATATAAGAGATTAATAATGAGTGATGTACATGTGAACTTAAGTGTGAATGAATTCATTCGTCATGAGGGCTTCTTTAATAGAGAAGAAGAAGAAGAAACTATTCCTGGTTTTGTAGGCGAGGTGCTTATTGACGCATGCAAAGTAATTTATGAGTTCACCGCGAGAACTCCTCATGTCTATCCATTTCCTGATGGTGATGTCGGAAATAATATTGGTTTGAGAAGTTATCAGGAATCTTTGATTACATGCGTATCTGAGATAGCGAGTCCCAATTTATTGGATGGTGATATATCAACTGATGCATTTCATCTCGTAGCATCTCCTGAAATTACATCTATTCTGGATGTATTAAAGAGTTGGACTTTGAATAGGATACTTGTCAATGATCGACTATTCGATATTTTTAATAACTTTGATTTTAATACCTATCGATTGATGTCTCTTGCCCAACTGAGTACTGTGCATCAGGAGTTGAATTATCTTTCTAAAGTATTACGTCAAAGACTGATGGAGGGTGGGCACCGAGAAAAAGTGCACAGTTTCAAACGAAATTCTACTAAAAACTATAGCCAGGTAATAAAAATGGCTGAAGCTAAGTGGAAGAGATTTAGAAAAATATTATTGATGAGATTGGACTGGGGTTATAAATCTACTATTCCCGATAGGCGGGGAATTTTCTTGTCTTCGCAGGACTTTGACCAGCGTTTCAAGGTGGTATGCGAATATCGGGATAAGCAGCTCAAGGCGCTTCGAAAAAAGTATAAAGAAGACTTGGTATTTTATGTCTGGAAGATCGAATACGGGCCAATCAAAGGGCTGCATATCCATTGGCTAATTGGCCTTAATGGGAGCAAGCATCAAGATCGCATCAATGTGCCCAAAGCCATTTGCCAGATGTGGGATGCCATTATTGACAACACCAATACCTACACATTTAACCTGAGTGCTCTGCAATGGCAAGAAGACCCCATCTTGCGAGTGATTGACTACTCCGATCCTTTGTTATGGCCCATTGTGGGTGGGTATGCTGAGTACCTCACGAAGGTCGACTATGTAGTGCATTTGAGAGCTCCTAAAGGGATGCGCGCATTCGGCGCCTCCAAGATTCCCAAAGTTGTCAAACGCAAAACAGGTCCTAAGAGAAGTAAACCGGAACAAGTTGTCGATCCACGTGCTGTGCGTCGTTCATTACGTGAACTGACGGAAGTGAAGGCAAACAAAGGGAATTGATTATGAACAGAGCACCTTCTTACCCTCTGCATTGTTTGCAGTCACTCGGCTGTGATTTCGCCCAATGTATTGTAGATGCCACGCAAGCTAAGACAGCGCTGGTGGGGCCTGTGGTACTAGCAGCAATGGCTGCAGCAGTACAGGGGACTGTGGACATTGATACACCCTTCTTTACAGTCATGCCTGCTAGCCTCTACGTCTCTGTGATTGCGGAGTCTGGGATGCGTAAATCCACAGTGATTAAACATGCATTTCATGGATTTCGTGACTTCGAGGCAGCCTTCAATGGACGTCAATCAGGCGAGATACATTTTTGTGAAATTGGTGCGCACCCCTATGTTTGGGAGGATGCGTCTGAGGGAGGCATTGTCAGTCTTTTTGGTAAAGGTGCGCAGGCTGCGGCCATTGTGATGGACGAAGGTGGAATGCTTGCCAAGCATCTCGATATTCAATCCATGTGTAAGCGATTTGATGGGAGTGACTTACGCGTAATTCGTAAGCATGAGTTCATTCAGATACCGAATACAAGGACGACGTTTTGCATGGCCATCCAGGATGCGGTGTACGCTGATTTTTTGGGGAGTGCACAGGCAACAACGATGATGCCTTCAGGCCTGCATGCCCGCAACCTTTATTCCTTTACTAAAACGTCATTTGCGGAAAATAGATATTCTGCTCGAAATGCTTCGGACCCACAGGCGCAACCATTTAATACCCGTGTTCGTGAATTGATGAATGGCTACAGAAATATCTTAACTTCCTCGTGTCCGAGAAGTCGTCTTGAGCTCTCACCTGCAGCTCTGGAATGCTGGAAAATTGCGGGAGGTGAATGGCATCAGAAAAAATTATTTGCTAAAGAGTGGATAAAGCTGAGGTCATTTTTGGAGCGTGCTGGTGAGCAAGCATTGAGAGTCGCTGCAGTACTTCAATGGTTTAATGAGCCGAAACCAACGATTGATTTACCAATGATGAAAGCAGCCATTGAGTTGCTCAATTGGCATCTCGAGCAAGCATTGATGGGATTGGGAGAATCCGAGGATGCTATAAGTAAACCGCGTGTGCTTGATCTTGCCGACGTCTTATTTGCTTATATGCAGAAAAAAAATGCTGATGATTCGTCAAATTTATTTTACAGAATAGATTTGCTACGCAAAGGACCTAAATGTCTGCGTAAGGCTCAAAAACTTGATTTTGCTATCAATAAACTGTGGGCTCAAAATAAGGTTAATGTTTATGTAGATAGCAAGAAGAGAATTATGGTGGAAATGAGTTTTAATTTGTCGGATCTAATATCAGAACGAAGTGAAAATGAGGAAAAAAGACTGACGCTTATTTACGAGCAGCGATATTTAAATAAGTAGCGTTGTCTGCTTAAAGAGGCAAATTTTTTGATCTAAAACCCGTCATTTTAAAAATACGGGTGTTAATATTTTTGTTGAAAATATTATTTATTGACCACGTATTTGTATTTTGATCATCTTTAAATTGAAAAATCAAATTTTGATAGGTGATTCGTCTATTTGCACTTTATGGGATACTTTGTATTTTAAATGAAATTCTTCTATCTCTTTTTTCAATTTTTTATCTTTCTTGACCCATTCTCTTATCTTTCGCAATAATCCATCCGCTCTTAAATTGGAGCCATAATAAATAATTTTTCTACTGCCTTCTTCTTGGGTGCCTATTTGGCTTTGAAATTCATTTAGAATTAGTTCAATATTTTCATAGTGTTTTTTATGCATATGAGCAATAGAGGGAGATTTATCTTTTTCAATTGGACGATTTTTTGAAAAGTAGTCGTTAATATTTTCCAATAAAATGTGTTCGCCATAATTTTTAACATTGCCGCCATATTTGGCTATATTTTTCCTTTCTGTTTTGTTAACTGCATTTTTATGAGAGTTAAGTAATTCAAGAAAAATTATCTGAATGGAAAAAATTCTGCTTATAATTAAATTTTGGTATTGGGGGTCAGATAAATAACTTTTATTGTAAAATGAATTGATTATTTTAATTTCAATTGGTTGATTATATATATTTGGATGGTTTTCTTTTTGTTCTTGTTTTAATTGATTTATGCAACTGTAGTCAGATATTAATTCCTGGATGTTGTTGAATAGACTAACATATGCGGCTTGAATTTTGTTGTGTGGTTTTGTTTCGATAAATTTTTTCTCCCCAAGTAGTCTAATTTTTTCTGAAAAAGATATTTCGTCAATGATGTTGCTAAAGGGTAGTACTTCTATTATTTGTTTCCTATAATTCCTTTCTGTGAGTTGAATTGATTTAATTGATTCTGTAAATATATTTTCTAGCTTCTGAGGTAAATTTGGAATAAATTTATTTGTGGCGTTCAATACTAAACCCGCTTCGGAGTCATCTGTAATAAGCAGATTCTTCATAGATTCAGATGGTTTTATATAAAATGGAACTGTGCCGATAATTGAGTTCATTGATTTGTAGAGTAATTTTGATTTGTTATCTTATTGGTGTTTTATATGCCGGATGATTACCTCGATCCTAAACACTATCTGTTTTTTCGCGCTCCGGGCAACTATGTAAGAGGCAATGTCACCCATGCAAACTATCCAGAGTACAAAGTCATGCTTGTGTCCCTGTACTAGAACGTCCGTACCACCCCTGTTATATGTGTCGAGATTGTGACCAGAAGCGAGACTAACAGCGCCCGGCGTCACCGAACAAACGAGGACTTCTCATAACCCCTAAATGTTTCATTTTTTAGTTGCAACCCATTGATTTCATTGAGTTGAAATTTCAAGAAATGAGGTTTTGAGAGGTTCCCAAACGGTCTATTTGTTGATTACCACATAGCAGTGATCCATTGATATGTAGCTTTGCAAGGGATCAAAGGGGCGGCCTGACGCTTACATCGGCAATTGTTGCTGAGGCCGTGAACCGAGGGTGGAAAAGCTACAGAGCCTCCGAGCAATTTGGAAGAAGTACAACAAAGCCTTGAAATTCCGAGGCGACTTGATGTGGGGAGTGATCGTGTGATAGGTGGCTGTGAGGGCTGGCAGTCGGGCTGAACCGACTGGTGATATCTAAGGCGGTTTCGCAGCGATTGCGGTCGTTAAGGGGCGCCTCGCGACGGACTGGAAGAGAATCCTAAGCAGTCAGTACAAGTCGGGATCGACCACACCATGATGCAGGCCTAACGGGAGCGGGTAAAAAGCGCGGCTGCTTAGCAGGCCGAGCAAAGTGCATCAAATCCAAAGAGGCTGGAACGTAGCGCCCTACACTCATAGCAGCAGGTCGAGTAGTAGTGCTCAACGATGCAAGATAGCTCAAGCGGTAACCAACGCGCTTAAAAAGGTGGTTAGCCTCACGTAGGTACCGGAAAGGAAGCAGTGAGCCGAGGGAAGACTAGGACAAATTCACCATGCTCGTGGCGTGCGCAAACGGCAGGGCTGCCACCCCATACGGGCCTTTATAGGAACGCATGAGTACGAATGCCACGCCCGCATGGCATGGCATGGCATCCGAGCCTTAGTCTTCGATGTTCCCCAGCTCCAAGGCAACCATCAACTTGTGACCGATGTGCGAACCCTCGATGGTCCAGAAGATGTGTTCGATATCCTTGATGCGGAAGCACTGGCCACTCTGGGGGTGGGTGTACCAAGCCACGTCTCCCAGACCTCGATGGTTGAAGCGGTCGCCAATCGAAAGCGCAGGGAACGAGTTGGTAGCCTCGGCATGCCAGACAGGGTCGTTCATGAAAGAGTCTTCGTAGACCTCGAGGTGATAATTGACTGGCAGTGCGTTCACGTGAACTCCTTGTTAAAAACTGGCCTGGGGGTGTTTAGGAAAGCCGGACCGTGGGGATGTACTTGCCCTGGTCCCAGTCGTACAGCTGAATGACACCGATGCCGTTGAGCCGGTGTCCAAGCGCCATAGCGAAAACGGAGGGCGCCTTGATGAAGAGGTGAATACAGCTCAACTGATGCCGACCACGGAACTCAGCCAGCTTCACCTTGGCTTCGTGCACTGCCCGGTTCAGTGTGGCGATGTCCGGGACAGCGGAACCGGAGCCTAGCGATAGCTTTGGCGATGCGTCCAGGCCGAATGCCATAGCCTGAACGTCTACATCCGCGTTCGAGCCGTTGGGGAAGCTGATGGAGACCATTCCCTCGCGCCCCGTCGAGGTGACAGCACTCTCATGGTCAGTAAAGAAATGCTCTTTTGCCTGCGTATGATCCGACGTGTCAAAGAGCTGGCCGTTGTGTTCCATGGTGAGCGTGAAGTTGCCTGTGGCCGAGAAGGTGTGACCCAGCAGACATGCCACCGACATACGATGCTTGGCTGAAAGGCGAATACCGCGGCGCTGCCGACTGCCCAGCACGAACTTACCCATCTCCGCCAAGCTGCGCCGTAGCTGCTCCCAGGCTGCTTGACCAACAGTTCCTCTGTCTGGGCCGTTGAATGTCGACACGTCCAGGCCAAGCGGACCAAGGTCAAAGCCCTGACCCGATAGCTGCAAGGCGGACGGCGTAGCGCGCCAACGTTCCGTCGCCCCAGGCATGCTGTCCATAAGAGCCTGTTCGATGCACCTGCGATAGACAACGCCCTTCACTGACTGGGCCACAAGCTCCTTACATCTTGCGCGAAAGGCGTTCTCCTCTTGGCGACGCAGGTCCAGTTCAGGGAGGTGCCTACCCATGTTCACAGCAAAGCCGGCCTCAACTTGGGTGTCGCTGTATTGAACGAAAGCCACACGCTCCAGCACGAACCTAGCAAGCTCTGGCGTCTGCCCCAGCTTGACGATGTAGCCCACGATATCCGCTTCAGCGGCGATGCGAATGGAGGAGTCTTGATTTAGCGCCTCTGCCGGGCCACGGTATCGCGCAAGCTTATTGAACAGCGGTGCGAACTCACCAACGAAGCCGCCACACAGAAGCACAAACTGCACATACTCGTCCGGAGCTGCATCGTGCAGTTCCTTGAAGTGTGCAACCTCGTTCCAGAACTCTATTTTGCTGAGTTGATTGCGCTTAGCCTCGTACGTGATGCAGTACGTCCCACCGCCTGGTCTGAAGTAGCGGAACTCGATGTCACCAAGCAGCTCGCTGACTGCATGACTGAAGGCGGTCTCTGCAAGAAGGCATGGAATGCTCTCGAGCAGGTAGGCGTCTTGGTACTCGAATCCTCCCCGAGCGACCACGCCGCCGAGTGCCTGTGGTTGAAAAAGTGGTGAATTCATCTGCGGCTTTCGAAAACAAGAGTTGAGCAGCCGTATCTTCCGTCTGGAAGGTAAGTGTGCGCACTACCCTCGAGTTGCCCAGAGGCATCCAGCTTAATAATCAGCAAGACTACAAAGTTTGCGCCCACCTGGGGGGTGGTGACGATGTCTAGCATTGAGCAGTGGTCTGTCGAGCTCGGCTGTACTGAGAAGCTTGGATGCGAGTGCCATTCGCCCAGGTAGTTGAACCGCCGGAAGTCGTTGCCATGCTTGGCGCAGAAGCGCTTAATTGAGGTTGCGACGCCAGAAAGGTTACGCACGAAGCTTGTGACGGTTCCAGGCCGCTGCATGGTGACCATCCGGACTAAGAACTGGTCAATGCCCACATGCTCACCCAGAAGCACACCGCCGCATTCTCGTACCCCAGCATGCGTCAGAGCACAGGTTAGCGCGGTTTGCACATCAGTTGGCAGTATCAGCTGCAACATTAGGGCCGCCCTCCATTGCCGACTGCAACACTTCGAGGATTCGCGCATCTTCAGGACAAAGCAACTGCACCTTTTCGGGCGTGCACAGGGCGGCCGAGCAATCGATGGGTATCGTGTCGAATGGCTGCTTAAACTCCCAGAACTTGCGGTAGCCCATCAAATAGGCTGCAACAGGGTATTCAGACTGTTTTCCGGCGCAAAGCGTGTCGATGGCGAATTGCGTCATTGAGGCGGCTAGGGCCGACACATCAGCATCACTGCCGACAAGCACCTGCCCCGCAACGTCCATGGCATAGCGCAGAGCATCCTGCGCCTCTTGGCCTGGCACGGGTTCGAGCTGCGCCAAGTAGGTGTGAATGCATGCGCGTATGGTAGCCGCGTCTCCATCCAGGCCTGGCCGGCTGCGCGCCATTTGGCTACCGAAGCCCCCCGCGAAGACTTCACCCCAGACCATGGGCAACTTCGCCGACTTGCACAGTGCCGACAGCGTCAGGAATGCGCGAGGATTGGCTGTTGCATCAATCACGAGGCTGCATTCGATGAGAGCGTCGTTCAACCGTGCCATGACCCCGGGGTTCTCTTGTGCGCCGATGTTCAATTGCGTGACTTCCACCATCGCGCCCGGGGCCACCAACTCAATGTCGCGCTTGAGTGCATCTACCTTGTTGAAGCCCACAGACCGCCAATCCAGCGCATTGCGCACAAGGTTCTCAGGACCCAAAATGTCCTCATCCACCAACGTGAACTTCCTAACACCAGCACGCGCCATGGATACTGCAATCTTTCCCCCAAGAGACCCAGCACCCACGATAGCGACATGAGCGTCTGCGAGCGGGCGAAAGTTGTCGGGCAGTCGGCCCCCCTTGTCGTTGGAAAAATCAAGCAGGTGATACTCTGTTAAGCGCTCGGAAGCATCTACCTGAAACGCTCGGAGCTTATGCGTCGGGCTGTGCACGACGATGAAGTATTCGTGGGCAAGGTTAGCGTCGTTCGCCCCGATGGGCCAGAGTTCTCCGAGCCGGGTCTTCAACGCCTGCAAATTGAAATCACCAAGATGCAGAGCTTCACCCTGAACGATTGCAAGCCAACCGACTTGCGCACAAGCGCTAGGCCATCCACTAGCAGGCACATCCGCCACCTGCAACTTTGAGGCATCGCCGATGCATGTTGGAACTGCGACCCTAACCCCGTCTAATGAGGAGAGACGGATGTTCAATGGATACAGGCCGGGGGTTGCGCGTGCTCGCAGCAGTTCCTGAAAACCCGTCGTTAGCACGAAGCGGTACGGTTCGAACCGTGCTTCTTGCGCTGCGCTCTGTTCGTGGCGCGACAGCGGCGCCTTGAGCCGTCGCGGTGAGGCGTTGCTGATGAGCTCACTCCAAAGAAGCTTATATGCGCTGCGAACCACATCTGCGCCAGTAAAAGCCGAAACCCAGTTGTCTGGGCCATACTCTAGGCACAGCACCCCGCCGCCGCCAAATTGATGCCGGCTTAGCCGAGTCTTGGCATGCCTTGGACGGACGAAGGCGGGCACATCGGGGAACAGGGAGGGATACACCAGTACCCCATCGAAGACCCAGTTGCCAACCCCGAACTGAAAATACGCGCACAGGTCTCCAGTTCCTGTCTTACTCCACCCGTTCAGTTTAAAGGAGTGAATTTCGGATGAGAGCGCCTGCAGAAGGCGCACCTCGCGCGCCATCCGACTAGGTTGGGCCTGCAACGGCGACATCATGCAAACCCGCTCGGCTTGTTGGGAACTGCTGCCACGGCTGGGAACGACAGTCCCAGACCTACAGCCGGGCGCACCAGCGATGACGCGGCAGAGCGGGAAGAGGCTGCTGCGGGGAAGCAGGATCCAAGTACGTCGCGCCACTTCTTTAAGGCCTTGTCGTCGTCCGTCTCATTCTTGGCGTCCCGAGCCAGCTTTGCGTGCTCCTTGACCTTGTCGTAGAAAGTTTGGAACTCCTCGGCCGTTACATGAGAGAACACGTTGTTGCCAGGGACTCCTGGGTCTTCCAGGAACGGCACCAAGCCTGCCGCAGCATAGCCTGCGTAACCGTCACTGATGGACTCCAACAGCTCCACAAACAATGTCTCGTAGTTGGACTGTGTCGCGTTCATGAACTTCGAAACCACGCACTCCAGGATGAACCCCTTCGGACGGCGCAGGTCAGCGAGATTAACGCGGCGCCACCATTTGAAGAGCTTAACCAGCGGCTTGAAGCGGCCGCCAGTGCGACTGTTCTCGTCAATCGTCCACTGCGTATGCGCAGGAGGGTTGGTGGTCAGCCATTGGCCGAGCTGTTTGTCCGGGATAAGGTAAGACAGACCGTTCTCGATGATGGGCACTACGTCCATATCAACCGTGGAGAGCGTTACGGCGATAGAACGGCGGTTGACCTTGACATTTTTGTAGCCGGCGTCGCGCAGAGCCTCTTCTAGGATGGTGAGTACGTCATCGGGGTCATCGTCTTTGGTGTGCTTCGTCACTACGATGATGTCCACATCGGGGCGTTGAAGTACGCCGTCGATTTTCTGTGGACGAATCGCGGTGTCCCGCTTGTACGAACCAGATAGGAAGTCCGTCTTGTGTACCTTGGCGAACTCCTCATCCGATTTCAGGGCAGCACGCAGCGTCGTATGCGCGCTGGAACAGGCGTTAACGGTGGAAGTCGAGGGCTCAATCTCGTAGAGGAGGTCAGTAAATTGCTTTTGCGTAGTCATTGGTGCACCCGTAGGTTGGCATTGCGAATGCGATGACGTTGCGGCAAAGTCTGTTGTCCATGCTGAACAACGATCATCAACTGTGCCAATACAATGTGCCCCTGAAAATTCTCGAGTCGTGTTGTCTGGCTGGACAACAGTATATAGAAATCACCTTTGCCTGCAAGAGGGGCTACCGCTTTTCTATATCCATGATTCTTGCATCGACAACATCCGACACCCCTCACTTTGGTATTAGTTGGACACTGGGGGACCAGCCCCTTCTTTGAATTCAGGAAAAACACATGCCACAAACCGGCTTGGGAACGGCGCTCCGCGAGCTCCGAGAACGGCGCACTCTCTCACTGCGGGAGTTGGGCCAACTTGCGACAATCGACCACGCCTATGTTCATCGACTGGAAAGCGGAGAGAAAGCAAGCCCGTCACCAGAGCTGCTCGAAAAGCTCTTGAAAGTCTTGAAACCTAGTGACCGAGACGCCGAAGTCATCTCTTGGCTGGTGGAACACCCTGATACAGATGTAGACTTAGTGAGGTATGTTTTAGCCGATGGCTCCATTGCCATGGATATATTCACGGCGGCAGCAGGTGTTCGCCATCGCGGCACGGCTCGACCGGACCCCGCCACGCTAATCTCTCGAATTAAGAGAGCTTTTGAAGAGGACGACGAATAGATGGATGAGGCAGACGTCTTGCAGCGAGCCCGAGCCTTCGTGGCAGGCGTCGATACCTCCAACATTCAGACTGACCTTTCTCCGTATCTAGCGGCCGCAAATGCCAAGGTTATCAAGGAAGAGATGGGCGCAGGAGAGTCAGGCTCCACCATCACTACCCCCAAAGGCAAGCACATCATTCATGTGAACTCGCTGGAGCCCGAGAGACGGCAGCGGTTCACCGTGTGCCATGAGCTTGCCCACATCGTGCTTGGACTGCCTTCAAACCATGATGAAGTTCCGTCCTGGTCGTTCTCAAAGCGGGACCCGAATGAGGTGATGTGCGACCTCTTCGCTGCCGAGCTATTGATGCCGTACCAGCAGTGGCTGAGCAAGATGCCTGAGGGCTATCCCTCCCTGGAGGTTATTGAGTTCATGGCTACCGAGTTCCAGACCTCATTTCCTGCCGCGGCGTCCCGCTACGCCAACCTGGCGAGGATTCCCTGCGCATTCGTCACTATGGACAAGGGAAGGGTCCGATATGCGGCACGGTCCACAACCCTACGCCGCGCAAATGCCCGCATCCCTGCCCGGACCCCTGTTCCTCCGGGATCGGTGGCGTACGACATGAGGGCTAACGGTGTTACTGGAACCCGCGTGGATGAGATTGCTCAGGACGTATGGTTTGAGAACTGGGAAAAGGGTCTCGACCTGTTCGAACTATCTAGGCACTACCAGCTCACAGACACTACGGTATCGCTCTTATGGTTTGACGAAGAGGATCTGCCAGAAATAGAGGTCACCCGCTTCGGCACACGCCTCGTGGATGATGGTGGTCTTGCCGAGTTGACTGGAGAGCTTCCCTGGCCGAGTGGGAAGAAGCGTCGGTAGATTGCCCCTAGTTGAATGGTGGTGTGACGATGTCAAACTTTCCTCAGCGGGTGCGCGACAATATTCTTCCGCTCTCCGAAAATCAGACGGTCTCCGAGGCTTTCGATGAATGGGTGTTTGCCGAGGAAACAATTGACCATGAGCAGCCCGTCGAAGTTTGCCAGCTATGCCAACAGGAGGACCTTCGATACCACTTTCTCATTGAGAACGAGCTGAATGGGAATCAGCTCTGGGTGGGTTCGCAGTGCATCTTGAGGTTCGAAGTGGGGGTTTTCGAAGAGGGCCGAAAGCTCTCGCCGAAGGATGCGAAAAGAAAGCTCAATCAAATCTATCAGAGGATGCGTTTCGATGCCTGTATCAAGGCGTTGGAGCGCGTGGTGGCGACCGAGAACACTGAGATTCTCACGAATGCATGGGCTTACTACCGTAAGAACGGAAATCTCACTCCCAAGTATGCGTTCGTGGTTTTATGGCGCTTACAAGTACACAAAATCGACCACAGTCCCACCTTCTTCAAAATATCGTTGAAGACGGCCCGTCATCAGGCGAACCTGGCTGACATGGATCGGTCTCGTGTCCACCTCATCTGGCCAGCACTGACAACCAGCCAGCGCGTGATCGCTCAGAAATTCGGACACACACCACCGACAGAGCAAGACACTGCCCCATCGTCTTAAACCTAGCCTCGGGGGCTGTGTCCCCCTAGGATGGGTATAAGTTGATGGAGGTTTTCCCCTGCGTCTGCTCTCGGCCTCTGCAGTCGTTCACTGACATCTGACTGACCGGCAGCAACCAGCCTGTAGCTGTCAGAACAGGTGTTGGACGGGACGAAGAGTTTGTTGAGAACTCTAGCCGTGAGGGCTTCAGTTGCGGCTAAGTTTGTGGTGCTTGATCCTCTTCAAATCCGTGTAGGTCACCTTGTTTGGTCATTTTTGTGGCGTGCATGTGCAATAATTCGAACGCTAGCTAATGTCTAAAGCGTTCTAACTCAATCCAGCCTTAAATTTGGACTTTTGGGGGAACAACGTGGGGAACGTTGGTGTGGAAAAATTTTTTGAAGCCTTTGCTTTCTGCGGGTTTCAAGGAAAGATTCAATTCCCCCCAGCTCCACCATCTCTTACAACCAAGCAAGGCTGGGTTGTGTCTTTCTGCCCGTAGCTCAGTTGGATAGAGCAACAGCCTTCTAAGCTGTGGGTCACAGGTTCGATCCCTGTCGGGCAGGCCAGTTCTTCCAAACAAAAAACCGCCGGTGCTTTTGCACGGCGGTTTTTTGTTTGGTGATCAACACGCCTCAGTCAGAGGGTATTGATTGCGCAAAGCACTGCGCTTTATTCCATTTCCTCTTCAAAGACGACTGAAGGCGTTGCGACGATGCGTGCAATGTCAGATGGCATCGTGATCAGGTGCTTGTACATATAGCTGTGCTGTGTATCGGGCTCCAGCGCAGCGGCCACAAGGTTGGCTTTGGCTTGATTCAGAGAGATGTAGTAGCTGCCTGAGGGTGTATCAATGGCGCCACGGGTGAGTCCCCAGTTGTTGGCCGATTGCGACTGATAGCGGTCGGCCAGCATCTGGCCGGGTTCAGCAATTTGCATGATTTGAACGCCCTGCATACGCAGGCGCTCGATTGACTGGCCTGCACCCGCAGAAACCCAGTAGCCGCAGGGGCGTGGGCGTGTCTGGCCGGGCTTGAGGACCAAGGAGGAGTTCCAGTCCACGCGGGCTTGAAGTTCCTGGCCTGAATCAGCCTGAAGCATGCTGATGGTGCGTTGCTCGGGTGTTTGCTGGGTTTGAATAGTCACCGTTCCACGGCATGCCTGAGATGCAATATCTCGGGTGACGAAGGATTCCACTTGATTGAGATTCTTGGCTTTTGCCGCAGCGCTGCGCAATGCGCTGTTTGCTGCGGTGACCAGGCTATGCACACGGCGCTGGATGTGCAGACGGCCGAGGTCGGAGCCTCGGCTGGCAATCATGAGTGAGGCTGTATTTTTCAGACTGTTTGCATTGATCAAGCTATCGGCATCAGTGCTGGCCATCGACAGCGATTTGTCTGCGGGCTGCGCGCTGGCTTCGTAGTACCAGTCGTTGGTGATATCTGACTGGTTCAGGGCATTGCGCATGGGTTCTGCGAACCATTCGCGTGCTGCCTTGATGACAAATTCGTGGTTGTTCGCGGTGCTGGCTGGCTGCACCAGCAGGTCGTAGCGTTGCACAGCCTGAAACTTTTGCAGAAATGGGCCGGCGGCTGCGTATTCGCGCAGGTCCAGCAAGGCCACGGGGCGGTAGTTGCGTGTGAGCTTTGCAAGAGCCTGTGCTTCCGGGGTGCTCAGAATCAGGTGGTCACGCGCGAGGTCGGTTCCATCTGCAGTCAGCTGACTTGAGGTTTGTGCGCCATCAGGGTTGGCTCTGGGCACGATGATGATGTTGATTTGCTGCAGCAGTGGGGACAGCAGGCCGCCCTGGCCGAGTTCGCGGGCGATAGCCAGCAAGGCTTCTGCCGAAGCGGGTTCATCGCCGTGCTGCTGGCCGACCAGTAAAACGGTAGGCTTGCCATTGCTGTTGAGGGCGGTGGCCTGGGTGCTTTGCCCCTGCGTGGCAATCAGGGCAAGTATTGGCAGGCCACGCTGCGAGGTGCCAATCGTTGCCAGTTCCATGCGTTGACCAGGGGCAGCTTTGCTCGTCAGAGACTGCAAAAGCCCAGTCATTTCTGCCTGCGTGGTGAACTGCTGCCGGCCTTCGGTCAGGCCGGGCGTTTCATAGCGCACCGAAGGATCGGGAAAGCGTGCTTCGATGGCTGGGTTGTATGGCAAAGGTGTCAGCTGCTTGCTGGCTGCAATGGGCTGGCTGACTGCGGGGCTGGGCGCCGGGGTGCTGGTGCTGGGTTGAGGAGCGGTGCGTACCGCAGGCGCTGCAGATGTGCCATTCCACACGGGCAACTGAACATTGGCACAGGCAGTCAGAAGGCAGGCCATGGCCACAGCCGTGAACCTGAGCATACCGCCAGCCCATTGTGTGGGCGTATTTACAGCATGAGTGGACACGGATGTGGTGGATGACGTCATAGTTTTATCAGAGGTGGATAAACGAGCATGCCTGCAGCGGCGGGCGCGGATACAAGCTTCGCACACCTGTGGGGGATGTTAGACCTGCAGCCTTGCGAGGGGCTGTCAGCACAATGACCCAGCTGGGTTCAGAAAAAAGGAAAAGGGGCTGCAATATGACCTATTGCAGCCCCTCGGGTTACCGGGGCGGGAGCGAAGGATTAACGACCGAAGCCGCCACCGAAGCCACCGCGGTTTCCGCCACGGTTGCCACCGCCGCTGAAGCCGCCTCGGCCACCGCCAAAGCCGCCACGGCGACCGCGATCGGCCATGCTGTCAACGCTGGTGCGCATGGGGTCTGGCTGGCCGCCATTGCTGCCGCGCGCGGCATTGTTGCGGGCGTGGCCCAGTTGTGTGCCCAGGTGTGCATCGGGGCGTGGAGGCTGGTCTTCGTAGCGGCCGCCGCGTTCGCGTTCACCAAACTGGCGGGCTGGGCCGCGCTTGGCTGGGCGTTGCTGCTGGTCATTTTGCGGACGTGGGCCGCGATCGGATTGACCGAACGAAGTGCGATCCTGTGACTGGTTGCGGTCTCCGCCTTGGCTGCCCTGACCACCCTGACTGCGCTGGTGGGTGCGATTGTTGTTACGGGGCTTGTTGTGCTGGCGTGGGGGGCGCTGGCTTTCAGATCCTGCGTCGCCCTGGGCTTCGCCTGCACCTTGTACGTCAGCGGCAGGGCGGCGGTTGCCGCGGCCACGCTCACCACCGGTGGCCTTGTTGGTGCGAATGCGCTCCATCATTTCCTGACGGGCAGCCTTGGCAGCAGCCTGCATCACATCGCGGCTTGGTGGTTTGCCTGCGCCGCCCCACAGGGTCTGGCGGCCCATGGCGATGGGCTCGGCCACTTCACCTTCTTCAGGGCCGAAGCCTTCGAGCGGTGCCACAGGAATTTCCTGCTTGGTAAAGCGCTCGATGTCCATCATGAAGCCTTCTTCGTCCATGCAGACCAGGCTGACGGCATTGCCTTCGCGGCCAGCACGGCCTGTACGGCCAATGCGGTGCACATAGTCTTCCGAGATATTGGGAATCTCGTAGTTCACGACGTTGGGCAGCTCATCAATGTCGATGCCGCGTGCTGCAATATCTGTAGCTACCAGTGCACGCAGTTCGCCGGTCTTGAAGCCTTCCAGGGCCTGAGTACGGGCGCTCTGGCTCTTGTTGCCGTGCAGGGCCATGGCGCTGACGCCATTCTTGGTCAGGTACTCGGCCACATTGTTGGCGCCGAACTTGGTGCGGGTGAAGACCAGCACCTGGCTCCAGTTGTTTTCCTGAATGATGTGCAGCAGAACCTGCTTTTTCTTGCCGCGACCCACGGGGTGGATCACCTGCTTGATGCGCTGCACGGTGGTGTTGCGAGGTGTGACCTGGATGGACTGCGGGTTCTTCAGCAGGCCATTGGCCAGTTCGCGGATTTCGTCGCTGAAGGTGGCGGAGAACAGCAGGCTTTGCTTGTCCTTGGGCACCAGCGCCAGCACCTTTTTCACGTCGTGGATGAAGCCCATGTCCAGCATGCGGTCGGCTTCGTCCAGAATCAGCATTTCAACGGTGGACAGGTCCATGAAACCCTGGCCTGCCAGATCGAGCAGACGGCCGGGGGTGGCGACGAGCACGTCCACGCCTTTTTCAATGCGGGCGATCTGTGGCTTCATGCCAACACCCCCGAAGATGACGGTGGAGTTGATGTCCAGGTGCTTGGCGTAGTTGCGCAGGTTTTCTTCGACCTGAGCCGCCAGTTCGCGTGTGGGCGTCAGCACCAGAGCGCGAATGCCCTTGCCGCCAAATCTGTTCTTGGGCGCGGTGCCATTGCTCAGGCGCTGCAGCATGGGCAGGGTGAACGCTGCGGTCTTGCCGGTGCCAGTCTGAGCGCCGGCCAGCAGATCGTGGCCTGCCAGCACCAGAGGGATGGCCTGTGCCTGAATAGGGGTCGGGTTCTCATAACCCTGTTCTTGTACGGCCTTGAGAATGGCTGGAGCCAGATTCAGTTCTTCAAATGTCATTTGTGATCAGTTGCGCCAATCCTGGGCGCGGGGTATCAGCCTGTCGTGGCGGCCCGTGGGGCTGCCTGGCCAGTTGTAGGCAGATAAAGTTTGCGTGTTGGGAGCCCGGAAACGCTTCCTTTGTCCCCAGCTGAAGTGCTGCTGCAGCAGGCAACTGGACGCCTATTGCGAGGGGTATTGTCGCATGCACCGATAATCATGGTTTGTTTGCCGTGCAAAGCGGCACGTTTTTTTGCATAAATCCAAGTAACTCAAAGCAATTCGGACATGGCTCAATACGTTTTTTCGATGAATCAGCTGACCAAGACGGTGCCGCCCAAGCGCCAGATCTTGAAAGGCATTTCACTGAGTTTCTTCCCTGGCGCCAAGATTGGCGTGCTGGGCCTGAACGGCTCGGGCAAGTCTTCGCTGCTGAAAATCATGGCAGGCGTGGACAAGGAGTACGAGGGCGAGGCCATCCCCATGCAGGGCCTGTCCATTGGCTATCTGCCTCAGGAGCCACAACTCAATCCTGAGCACACCGTGCGTCAGGCGGTGGAAGAGGCCATGGCCGAAGTGAATAACGCCAAGGCCCGCCTGGAAGAGGTGTACGCCGCTTACGCTGAAGAAGATGCCGACTTTGATGCGCTGGCCGCCGAGCAGGGCGAGCTGGAAGCCATCATTGCCGCTGCTGGCACCGATTCCGAGCACCAACTGGAAATCGCTGCTGACGCGCTGCGTCTGCCCGCTTGGGATGCCATCGTGGGTCAGCTCTCCGGTGGTGAAAAGCGCCGTGTGGCCCTGTGCAAGCTGCTGTTGTCAAAGCCCGACATGCTGCTGCTGGACGAACCCACCAACCACTTGGACGCTGAATCCGTGGACTGGCTGGAGCAGTTCCTGCACCGCTTTACCGGCACCGTGGTGGCCATTACCCACGACCGTTACTTCCTGGATAACGCCGCTGAGTGGATTCTGGAACTGGACCGTGGCCACGGCATTCCCTACAAGGGCAACTATTCCGACTGGCTGATCCAGAAGGGCAACCGTCTGGAAGCCGAACAAAAGGGTGAAGAAGCCCGTGCCAAGGCCTTGAAGAAGGAACTGGAATGGGTGCGCCAGAACGCCAAGGGTCGTCAGGCCAAGTCCAAGGCCCGTATTGCCCGCTTTGAAGAGCTGAGCGATTACGAATACCAGCAGCGCAATGAAACACAGGAAATCTTCATTCCTGTGGCCGAGCGTCTGGGTAGCAAGGTTATCGAGTTCAAGAACGTCTCCAAGGCTTTTGGTGACCGCGTGCTGATCGACAACCTGTCCATGAACATTCCTGCTGGCGCCATCGTCGGCATCATCGGCCCTAACGGCGCAGGTAAGTCCACGCTGTTCAAGCTGATTGCAGGCAAGGAACAGCCCGATAGCGGTGAGGTCGAAATCGGCCAGACCGTGAAGATGGCCTTTGTGGACCAGAACCGTGATGCGCTGGCCAATGAAAAGACGGTGTGGGAAGACATCTCCGGTGGTCTGGACATCATCAACGTGGGCAAGTTCCAGATGGCCTCGCGTGCCTACGCCGGCCGCTTCAACTTCAACGGCCAGGACCAGCAAAAGAAGGTCGGCAACCTCTCCGGTGGTGAGCGCGGTCGTCTGCACCTGGCCAAGACCTTGATTCAGGGCGGCAACGTGCTGCTGCTGGACGAGCCCTCGAACGACTTGGACGTGGAAACCCTGCGTGCCCTGGAAGATGCGCTGCTGGAGTACGCCGGCACCGTGATGGTGATCTCTCACGATCGCTGGTTCCTGGACCGTATTGCCACGCACATTCTGGCGGCTGAAGGCGACTCTCAGTGGGTGTTTTTTGACGGTAACTACCAAGAGTACGAAGCCGATAAAAAGAAACGACTGGGTGAAGAAGGCGCTGCTCCTAAGCGCATGCGTTACAAAGCGTTGAAGTAAGCATCAAAATGTCTCCAGCTTCGGCTGGAACAGGTATTCTTGCGAGCTATGAGTCTCGCCCACGCATCTGTTTCCGTACTGCGCACCTGCTTTGTTCAGGCGGTGCGCCGTTCAGATACCTTGATGCTGCGCCTGCTGCAGCGTACGGAGTACGCCCTGGAGCAGGCGCTTTTTACTGATTTTTCGTCGTCCAGACGCGACGTGCTGAGCGCGGCCCTGCACAACCTGCAGCTGCATCGCGCTTACCTCATCAATAGTTACCCTCAGAATTTGCTGGAAGCGCTGGTGCTTTCGGCGCGTCAGCCGTTCTCGTTCACGGCGCAGTCCATGGACCCCGCGGGGGAGTTGCTCCCTCCCTGGGCTGGAATGGCTGAATCTGCCGACCGGCAGCTCAAGGTCGAACAAAAGCTGCTGCAGATGGTGGCGCCACAGGTAGAGCTGGCGCTGGCCGATCTGGATGCCCTGATGTGTGGCGCGCAAGGGCTGGAGACGGCAGACCCCGAGTGCAACCCGCTGCGCCCCGAAAACTATGTGCGGGCTCTGGATCAGTCGCTGACGGCTGTGCAGCCAGCAACAGAGGTGGCGCAGTGCTGGCGCGATCTCATGGGCCAGAACCTGGGTGGCATTCTGGTGTCTGAATACACCAGAGCCGCCACTTTCCTGCGCCAGCAGGGCGTTCACCCTGCGCACTATGGCGCCAGACCCTCGGATTCACATCAAACGCAAAGCCTGCTGACGTTGAGGCTGCTGCAGGAAATGGCGTCTGACCTGCGCTGGATTGATGACAGCCACTGCACCGTTCCGCAGTCGCTGACGGACTCCATGCTGGCAGACTGGCCCCAACAGGCTGCTCTGGCCGTCACGACGCCTGATGTGCTGACGGGGCTGAATACGGGCTGGGCCTCGTTTTCCAGCACGGCATTGCAAGCCATCGAGCCATCGCAGGTTACTGCTGGCGCCGCTTTCCTGGGGCTGGTGCAGCCCACTCAGGCACCGCGCCCTCTGGTGCATGCGCGAACCGTGCAGCGCATGATGGTGCATATGACGGCGGATGGCAGACTGCTGCCTCCGGTGCAGCGTGTGCTCAGGCAGCTGGAGCCTCTGTTGATACGGCTGGTGGAGCAGGACACCACTTTTTTTGATGACCGGCAGCACCCGGCCCGCCAGTTACTGGATGAGTTGACGGCGCGCAGTCTGTGGTTTGTCAGCGAATCAGCCCTAGGCTTTGCCCACTTTATCGGGGTGGCTGAAGTGGTGGCGGCCAAGCTGCAGGGCATGCAGCAGGTTAATGCCCAGGTATTCGCTCTGGCGCTGCAGTTTGTGCGCGAACAGTGGCCGCCAGAAGGTGGCAGGACGGCTGCAGTGGCCTTGCAGAGTCACTTTGCCGAGCCCGGAAATTCCACGCAAGGCTTGATGACTTCGGCGCTGGGTTTGCTGGAAAAAGCTTCTTTTCAGCAGGCGGTGCAGGTCAGGCCTGATACCCAGAGCATTGCACAGACCATTCGCAACCTGCCCAGTGCACAGGGTGTGCCCGAAGATATTCTGGACTTCGTGACCGGCCCCTGGGCACAGGTGATTGCCCAGGCGCAGCAAGGGCAGGGTGATGGTGCCGAGCGAGACCCCGGTGGCTACCTGGCACTGGTGCCCAGTTTGCTGTGGAGCGTTTCGGCACAGGCGGAGCAGGATACGGCCAAGCTGGTGAATCTGGCGCCCAAGCTGCAGCGGAGGCTGGCCAAAGGCTTGCGCAGCGTGGGGCGCACCGAGGCAGAGATTGCAGCGCTGGCGGCGCGCATAGGCAGTTTGCAGCAGGGTGTGCTGGATATGGGCAGCATCGCTGCGGCCAGGGCCGCACAAGATGCTGCACAGGCGCCGTTGCAGGCTGCAGCTTTCCCCGCGACGGCGCCCATGCAGCTTGCTGTGATGGATGCCGGGGCCATGGCGGCGCCAGAGCAGGTCTTGATGCAGTCGGAGCCGACGAGGGCGCAAGAACAGGGGCAGGAGCAAGAACAAAGCCAGGTGCAAGCGCAGGAGTCTGCGCAATGGGCCTTGGGCACCTGGGTAGAACTGCGCAGCGAACGCCAGCAACTGCGCACACAGCTGACCTGGGTCAGCCCTCAGCAAAGCCTGTTTTTGTTTACCGCCGAAGATGGCAGCACGCAGAGCATGACACGCCGTATGCGCGACAAACTGCTGGCCAAGGGGCAGCTGACGCGTATTGCAATGCAGCAGGTGTAGTCAGCTTGGCAGGCCTTATGGCTGGGTTCAGGTCGCGGCCATATCGGCAGCTGCAGGGAGTGTGGGCTGGTCCGTAACCTCTACGGCTGTCGCCAGTAAAATGGCCCGGGCAGTCGCCACCGCTGCGGCTTCGGCAGCCAGTGTGCACAAGGTCATCATGCCCAGGCTCTTGCCACTTTGGCCCGTACCCAGGGTAAACAGACTGTCTCCATCGCTCATGGTGTGCACGGGGTTGATGGCGCGGGCCAGCCCATCGTGGGAAACAACGGCCAACCGATGGGCCTGGGCTTTGGTCAGTTGCGCGTCGGTGGCAATCACGCCAATCGTGGTGTTGCTGCCAGCCAGCACGGGGCGGGGCTCTTCGCCAGCCAGCAGGGCATCGCGCGTGCTGATGAGGCCCTGTCCATCGCGGCTGCGAGCGCCCGCCAGCAACTGACCGGTAAAAGGGTTGAGCACATCGCCTAAAGCGTTGCAGGCAATGATGGCGCCCACGGTCACGCCTTCCACCGTGAAGCTGGCTGTGCCAATGCCACCCTTCATGGCGCGATCCAGACCAAAGACTTTACCGACGACGGCGCCAGCTCCGGCTCCCACACTGCCCTCTGCAATGCGCTCGGTGCTGACACCTGAGGCCGCACTCTGGCTGGCTGCATACCCTGCAGCGGCATCGGGGCGTATGCGCCAGTCGCCCATCATCACGTCGAACAGCACGGCAGCGGGCACCAGTGGAATGCGGCCCACGCCAATGTCCAGACCTGCGCCTTGCTCTTCCAGCCAGCGCACCGCCCCTGTGGCTGCATCCAGCCCCCAGGCGCTACCGCCAGACAGCATGATGCCGTGCACCTGCTGCACCAGATTGCTGGGGTGGAGCAAATCGGTTTCACGCGTTCCGGGCGCTGCGCCGCGCACATCAACGCCGCCTGTAGCGCCTTCGGGGCACAGCACGGCTGTGCAGCCTGTGGGGCGGCGGCTGTCGGTGAAGTGGCCCACCTTCAGACCTTTGACGCGGCCGATATGCCCTTCGTGATTGAGCAAGTCCTGGATGGAGGTGATGGCTGGCATGTGAAGACCTTTGGAGAGATGGCAGAAATGATGTTGCAGTTCTTATATTTTTATATGGATAAGCAGATGGATTTTTATTCTTAGAAGGAGGGCGTCACAGGGTTCATACTTACTTCATTGCTGCGGTGCAAAAAACGCGCTGCAAAAGTTCAGATTTTCAAGGAGTGATTCATGTCCGCACGTTTTTCTTTTGACGCCAGCCGCCGCGCCGTTCTGGCCACTGCCGCCATGGCCTTGCTGGTCACCGCAGGCGCCCCGGCCATGGCCGATGATGGCAGCAAGAAAAATCTGCTGATTGGTGCGACGGCTGGCTCCAACTATGACTTGCTGCAAAAAGGCATCCTGCCCCAGCTGCAAAAGCAGGGCTACAAGATCAAGCTGGTGGAGTTCAACGACTATGTGCAGCCCAATCTGGCGCTGAGCGATGGATCGCTGGATGCCAACTTCTTCCAGCACCGCGCTTATTTCGAGCAGTTCACCACGGATCGCAAGCTGGCGCTGACCGCCATCGTTCAGGGCCCTGTGGCACCCATGGGCGTGTACAGCAAAAAGCACAAATCGCTGGCTGATATCAGGAGCGGTGCCAAGGTAGCGCTGCCCAACGATCCCAGCAATCTGGCCCGCGCATTGCTGGTGCTGCAGCAGGCTGGTCTGGTCAAAGTCAAGGAAGGTGTGAACCCTGCCCGTATCTCTGAGCTGGATCTGGCTTCCAACCCGCATAAGCTCAAGTTTGTGGCCCTCGAGGCTGCCCAGTTGCCACGCGTGCTGGAAGATGCGGACTATGTGGTGGTCAACGGCAACTTTGCCGTTTCCTCGGGTCTGAAGCTCAGCGAAGCCGTGGTGCTGGAAAAGACCCCCGATCAGTATCTGAACGTGGTGGCCGTGAAGACTGGCAACGAAAAGTCGCAGTGGGCCAAGGATCTGGCTGCCGCCTACAAGTCGCCTGAATTCAAGGCTGTGGTGGACAGCCAGTTCCCCGGCTACGCCAAGCCTGCTTTTCTGAAGTAAGCAACTCGGGCCTTATGAGCAAGGGACTGCAATGCAGTCCCTTTTTTGTGGGTGTCGTTACTGCACGAGGGCATGTATTTCGTCTTCCAGGTGCTGCAAGGCACGCAGCTCAATTTGCTGCAAGGCCTTTTGCTGGGACAAGGATAAGTCACCGAGCATTGCGGCGGCGCCCATATCGGTGAGCACGGCTTTGCCACTGCTCAGATCGCACAGAGTGTTGTGCGCATACAGATCGCCATGCAGCAGCCCGCTCTGGTGCAGATGGCTGACGGCGGCACGAATGCCCTGAATCAGCTGCTGTGCAATATCAGCACTCAGGCGCAGGCTGGTGGCATAGACATCACGGGTGCAGCTTTCAAAACTGGGCGGCGCGGCCAGCGCTTGCATCTGTGGGCCAAGCAGGGGCAAAGCCATGGCCAGACGCCCCTCGGGTGCACCGGTTACGGCGGCAAGCGGTGTCAGCAGATGCGGGTGAGTGCCTGCAGCCAGGCCCGCAGCCAGTTCGGACTGCGGCGTGCCGTCGCTGGTGAATGCCGCCTTGAAGACCTTGAGGGCCAGCGTTTGATCACCGTAGCTTGCGCGGTAGATATGGCCGCTGGCGCCTTCACCCAGCAGCTCATGCAGCTGCATGTTTTGATAAAAATAGGGTTCTAGTCCAGATGTATCAAGCGCAAGCAGCTCACTTTTTTGCGTAATCGGGTTGCCCGCCAGTGCCAGCCAGCTCAGGGTGGGTAACTGAAAAATGGGCTCTGGCACGCTGGTGAATCGATTGCTGGCAATGCGCAGCAGCTCTAGCCGCTGGCAGTGCACCAAGGATGCGGGCAGGCTGACGAGCTGGTTGCAGGACAGCATCAGCTTTTGCAGGCGCGTGCAGTTGCCCAGCGACTCGGGCAGTGTCTGCAGCTGGTTATCCGTCAAAATCAGCCAGCGCAGGCGCGGCGGCAGACTGTCTGCGGGGACATGGGCAATGCGGCAGGCCTTGAAACCCACCATCTCCAGCTGTGGCATCTGGCCCAGTACAGAAGGCAGTTCGGTGAATGGGTTGTTCGATGCAAACAGAATCCGCAGCCGCGCAAATCGCGTCAGATCATCGGGCAGGGTGGTGAGCTGGTTGCCCGACAGATCGAGAATCTCTAGCGTCTCAGTCAGCGCGTACAGTGCGTCGGGAAACTGGGTCAGGTCGTCACTGATGCGGATATGGTGTGCCCCTGCCAGGGAGCCATCTGCCAGGCCGGAGTGAAACTGTTCAAGCGTCAACATAGGTCGCGCAGTCTAAGCCTGATGCGCGAAATGCAGGGAATGAACGTATGAAAATCTTCAAAGACTTGCCGGCTCTGGTGCAGGCATTGCCGGATCTGGCCGTGAGCGACTGGGTAGATTTGCCCGCTGCAGCAGCGGCCCAGCTCAATGCGCCGGGGCTTGTGCCTCCCGCTGAAGTGCTGGCGCAGCCCACCCTGCGTTTTGTGCTGCGCGCGGGCGGTGAGGCACCCCGCATGGGCTATACGCCGTGGTTGCCTGTGGCTGTGCTGGCGCAGATGAGCTGGCCCTCGCCGCAGGATTCGGTAGGCTGGTCTGAATTTCTGCAGGCCGAGTTTGGGCGCAGCCAGCGTTTTGCCAAACAGCAACAGGTTTGGGCGGACGCAGATGTGCCCGAGCCATTCTGGCCGCCAGCTTCTGCAACCGAAGAGCAGCGCCTGGGCTATTGGTATCTGGGCCTGCAAGCCCATGCCTGGCTGGATGAGGAAACTGTGCAGCCCACGCCTTTCAGCCCTGCCGAACTGCGACTGTGCGAGTGGCGGCTGGGCGGCAAGCTGCCGGAGGCGCTGCGCGACTATCTGCTGCAACTGGGCGTACTGGACTGGGCCGAGCGTTTGCTGAGCCCGCGCTTTGATCTGAAGGCGCCTGACGAAGATATGGACGCCATCGGACCGGTCTCTGTGGTGTTCCCGGGAGTGGCCGACATTGTGGAAATGCAGGGGCCGGAGCATTCGTCTCAGTTGCAGGCAGAGCTGCAGCAACTGGTGGCCTTTGGCGACTACCTGGGCAATGGCAACCTCTGGTGCTTTGACCGGCGCGATGGCTCTGTCTGGTATCTGGACCATGACAGCAGCCCTTTGCTGACGCGTGTGTTTGAGGATGCGGGGAACTACCTGGACGCGCTGGTCATGATGGCGCTGTGCCGAGCCCACGCCATTGCAGGCGGGCGGGGCGATGGTGACGAAGTCGCTGAAGTCATGCTGAGCCAGCGCTTGGGCAAAGATCTGATTGAAAAGTGGATGTATTAACGAACGGATACAGACTGGGCCAGCGCAAGGTGCAACAACGGTCCGGGCGCTTTGAAGGCCGCGCTAAAGTGACTCTCAGTCGCCACACAAAGGACTGTTGTTCATGACAATGAAACTGATCAAGGCTGCGGAAAGTGGAGATATTGCGGCCCTGGAAAAGCGCCTGACCGCAGGCGACGATATTGGCTTTGTGCAAAAGGGCACAGGCTTTACGGCGCTGACCGTTGCCTTGCATTGCAGCCATTTCGACGCAGGTCAATGGCTGATCGACAGCGGCAGTCCGCTGGATGCGATCTGCAACGTGATGGGCTGGACCCCTGCGGGCTGGGCCGCCAGCAATGGCCAGGAGCAGGCCTTGCAAATGCTCAAAGATGCGGGTGCCGACCTGGATAAAACGCAGGATGCGCAAGGCCGCACGCCCTATCTGATTGCGGTGGATTTTGGCAAATGGGATGCAGTGCGCTGGTTTTGGACTGCGGGCGTGGACTTGCAGCGCCGTGATGCGCGTGGCATGACGGCCCATGACCTGCTGGTGAGCAGCCAGCGTCAGGTGCCTCCTGACCTGCTGGCGCGTACAGCGCTTGACGCGGCCAAGGCGCCTGCGCGATCTGCGGCAGCCAGCCCGCTTGATGGAATACAGCCCTGGCCTGATGAGGCATGGGTGCAACTGCATTGGCCTGAGGACTTTCCTGCACTGCCAGCGCAGTACAACGAAAAAGCGGTGGCCGATGGCTCGGACAAAGGCTTTTTTGACGAGGCCTTTCACCAGACCATGGCGGAAAGCCTCGCTCCGGCGCTGGCGTCACCCACGGCTGCGGTGCGCAGTTGGGCATGGACGCAAAGCCATTGGGAGCGTGAGGCGCGCGAGGCGGTAGAGGCGCTGTTGGGCGACGATTTGCCGCCCTACATTGCCGAGTACCAGCGCCAGATGGTGGGCGGCGCCATGATTCGGCATGCCTTTCTGCACCCCAGGGCCCGGCGTGCGCACCCCGCACGTTTGCCAGATCTGGTCAGCATTCACGAGGATCTGCAACTGCTGCATGTGCAGCCCGATGGCGCGAACAAGGTGGTTGTGGCGGCCCTGGCCCATCGCCCACTGCAAGCGGATGCCAGTGACGCGCAGTGGCTGCAGTTGCTTAAAGACTTGCAGGAGTTGCGCTTTACCGTGGTGTGCAGCAAAAAGGGCAAAGTGCAGCACTGGCGCGTGGATGCGGTGGAGATGCGGATGTACGGCAGCCAGACTGTGTGGAGTACGCTGTTGTAAAAATAACAAATTTGCCCTAAAGGTGCTGCAGTGAGGGCCTGCTTGCGCTCATTCATTGAAAAATTTGCTGTCACAAGATGGTCAACGGATGATGAAAGTTCAAATCTTTACCCGTCAAGAGGGCGGAAAAGCATCATTCCACATGTTTGTGAGGTAAAGTCCACGCCGCTACCATGTTGATGTCATAGGGCATTGTAAAAATTAAATTTCAGTTGAATAAGAATAATAATGATTATTGAAATTTGGTTGGGTATTTAATGGTCAAGATTTAAGTTGCAAAAAATATGAGAGAGAATCAAGTGTTTCGAATTCGCAAGAACTACATTTCTGCAATTTTTGCTACAGTCTTTATTCTGCCAAGCGTTAATCTGGCAAGTGCTCAGACAAATTTTTTTCAGGAGATCAGTCCCCAGGAGAAAATTGGCGGTGAGGAAGTTTCGAAAACATCGACTTCCAGAACTACTCCTTCAGTGAGTGAGGGTCGGCCAGCTGCCTCAGGTGGGATTTTGCTGGATGCTGCCGGTAAAGAGAAAAATAGGAATTCCACCATTTCCAAGGTGGAAAAATTGGGTGTGGATGATCGTGGTGCCAAGATGGATTTCCATGAGTCCCCCAGTCAATTTCAAATGTATATTAAACAGTCAACAGGAAAGAACTTGCCAATTTATGGGCAGTCTCTTTTTGCAAGGCCACAAGCCTATCAGGTTGATGCAGCCGCCCCAACACCAGGTGACTATGTTCTGGGCCCTGGTGATGAAGTAAATGTTCAAGTTTGGGGTGGTGTTAATTATGATGGGGTATTGACGGTTGACCGAAATGGTCAAGTCAATATTCCAAGAGTGGGGGTTGTTAACCTTGCCGGTGTTAAAGCGTCAGGAGTCTCCGCAGCTATTCGATCCCAAATTGCGCAAACCTATACCAATTTTGAGCTGAATACCAATGTGGGACGATTGAAAGGTATTCAGGTTTATGTGGTTGGGCAAGCTAGGCAGCCAGGATCTTATACGCTTTCCAGTCTTGGAACTCTGGCAAATGCAATTTTTGCCAGTGGCGGGCCTAATGCGCAGGGTTCCATGCGAAATATTCAGTTGAAGCGCAAGGGAAGCGTGGTTGCTACTTTCGATGCATATGATTTTATTTCGAAAGGTGACAAGGCGCATGATATTTCCTTGCAGGCAGGAGATGTGATTGTCATTCCTCCAGCAGGTCCTAGAGTTGCATTGATGGGTGCTTTGGATCAGGAGGGTATTTATGAACTGAAGCTTGGAAAAAATAATACATTCGGTGATGTTGTGGCGATTGCAGGAGGCGTCCCTAGCCTTGCCAATCTCCAGAAAGTAACTCTGGAGAGAATTAATACTAAGAAGACTCCTGCGCGGGAGGTTATTAATTTATCGCTTCAGGACAGGGATTTACAACAGCCCATGATGGATGGGGATTTGATTACGTTACTGCCAGCGAGCTCCGAGTTTGGCAATGCAGTGACTTTGCAGGGCAATGTTGCCATGCCCCTGCGCTATAAGTGGTTTAGCGGAATGCGTGTCAGGGATCTGATTCCTAATGAATCAGCCTTGATTACTTCTGAATACTATAAGAAAAAAAATTCTTTGGTTCAAAACCTGGAGGACGATAAATCGAAGGATGCTGGAAGCATTCTCGATTCTCGAGTTCGAAATATGGTGGATCAGATCAACTGGGACTACGCGGTTATTGAGAGGCTGGATAAGAAAAATCTCAAAACTCAAATTATTCCATTTAATCTGAGAGAGGCTATCAGTGAGAGAAATAGCTCTGATAATGTGGAGTTGCTGGCTGGTGATGTGATTACTGTTTTGAGTCAGAAAGATTTGAAGATCCCAGCAGGAAAACAGACCCGCCTTGTTCGCCTTGAAGGTGAAGTGGCTGCACCTGGATTGTATGAAATTAATGCTGGTGAAACACTGACACAATTGATTCAGCGTGTTGGAGGAATTACAGGGCAAGCCTATCTGTATGGCATGGAGATGGATCGATCATCTGTTCGCAAGCAGCAGCAGGAAAATCTGGATATGCTGATTCGCCGATTGGAGGCTCAGCAGCAAAGTCAGATATTGTTCTTGATGGCCAATCGAAGTGCTTCAGATGCTGCATCACAATCAATGCTGATGCAGCAGCAGCAGCAACTGGCTCAGAAGCGGATTGAAGCTTTGCGACAACTGAAGAGCAACGGCCGTATCACGCTGGAGTTGAAGCCTGCAACACTGACCATGGCCAATTTGCCAGAGCTTCCTTTGGAGGATGGTGACCGTATTTATGTGCCAGCAGTTCCCGGCTTCGTGAGTGCGATTGGTGCCATTAATAATGAAAATGTATTTATTTACAAGCCTGGGCGTACCGTTAAGGAAATTATAAAAATTGCTGGCTTGCGTGAAGAAGCAGAGACGGATGAAATATTTGTTCTGCGGGCAGATGGAAGCATTGTAAATCGGGCTTCTATGGGGGTTTTTGCGAGTCTCAACAATTTGGAGTTGATGCCCGGTGACACTATTGTGGTTCCTGAGAAGCTTGATCGAGAAAATACGCGTAATTTTGTTATGCGTCAGCTCAAGGATGTATCACAAATACTCTCCCAGTTTGGATTGGGTGTTGCTGCGATCAAAGCTATCAAGAATCTGTAAAAATATAAAAAGAAATTTATGGATAAAATTGAAATTCAAGGCAAGGTTAAAAATGAATCTTCTGTAGAAGATGAGGAAATTAGCCTTTTTGATATCATTGAAGTTTTGGTGAAAAATATCAGAACTCTCATTGCTGTACCTGTTGTTCTTGGCTTGATTGGATTGGGTGTTGCCTATTTGATACCTCCCAAATATACAGCTAGTACACTGTTTTTACCACCGCAGCAGCAGGCAAGCGCTGCAGCAGGTATGTTGCAAAGCCTTGGTGCGCTGGGCGGGCTGGCAGGTGCAGCAGCAGGTATAAAAAATCCTTCCGATCAGTACATCGCATTTTTGAAAACACGTGTTGTGCAAGATGCGGTAATTGATAAAATGAAATTGAAGTCGCATTATGAAGCTGACTTTAATGAAGATTATCGAAAGATTTTGCTGAAAAATAGCAATATTTCTTCGGGTAAGGATAATATTATTAAAATTGAGGTTACTGATAAAAATCAGAAAATGGCGGCAGATATTGCCAATGAGTATGTGAAGGAATTAGGAGTACTCGTTGGGAAATTTTCTGTGACTGAAGCGCAGAGTCGTCGTGCATTTTTTGAAAAACAGCTTTCAGAGACAAAAGAGAAGTTGACCCAGGCACAAGTGGCCTTGGCTGCCAGTGGGGTCAGTCTTGATGCTTTGAATATGAATCCAGGAACCGCAATTGAAGGGCCTGCACGATTGAAAGCACAGGTGACTGCACAGGAGGTCAAGATTGCATCCATGCGGAGCTATTTGACTGAGAGGGCTCCTGAGTTCAAGCAGGCTTTGAATGAGTTGGCTGAGCTCAAAAAGAAGTTGGATCAATTCCAGACTCAAGATGAGCGTGGAAATGGAACGAAATCCTCGGAGTACATTGCGAAATACCGAGAGTATAAATATCAAGAGACATTGTTTGATATTTTTTCCCGACAGTATGAGTTGGCTCGCGTTGATGAGGGGCGTGAAGGCCCTATGATTCAGGTGGTCGATTATGCAGAGCCTCCAGAGAAAAAATCATCTCCAAAGAAACTGCTGATAGCATTAGGTGCCGCTATTGCTGGTTTCTTTTTCTGTTTGATTTACATCTTTGTGCGTAGAGCTCTGGATTCTGCGCGAAGCAATCCATCAGATGCCGAGAAGCTTGCATCGCTCAGAAGTTCATTGAAGAAGCAGTTAGGCATCTGACCGTTATTCAATAGATTGATTCTGAAGAAATTTAAATGGCCCATTTTTTGGGCCATTTTTTATCAGGGTTCAGGCTGAATACGGGTAATGATCAGTGCGCCGTTCTGGTCTTCAGCATGGAATAGCACCTTGTCACCCGTCTTGAAGCTGGCTGGCTGTGCTGAATCCGCCAAGGTAAACACCATGGTCATGGCGGGCATGTCCAGATTTTTGATTTCTTCGTGGCGAATCGTCAGCTTGCCAGTACAGGCATCCACACGGGTGACTTCGCCTGCAGTAAGCACTTCTATTTGATCGGCTGGCTTGGGTGAAGAGGTAGCGCCACCGTGACTGGCGTGTGCGGCGTGGTCCTGAGCCATGGCTGGTGCGGCCAGTGCTGCGCTCAGGCACAGTGCAGTGAATGTGGTGTGAATGGCTCTTTTCATTGTGTACTCCGGATAGGGGATCAGCCGCGATAGCTGGTGAAAACGCTGGTGCTGACATCGCTGCGCATCAAGCTCTTGGTGACTAGCAGCACATCAAATGGGTCTTTACGGCCGCCGTATTCGGGGCCGTCCATGCCGGGGCTGCCAATAGGCATACCTGGCACGGTGATGCCCAGAGCCTTGGGTTTTTCTTTGAGCAGCTTGCGCACATCGGCAGCGGGTACATGGCCTTCAACCACATAGCCGCCTACCAGTGCGGTGTGGCAACTGCCAAGGTTTGGCGGCAGGCCCAGCTTGGCTCGCACGGCGTTGTTGCCGACGTCATGCACGGTCACAGCAAAGCCAGCCTTTTCCATCAGCACAATCCAGTCTTTGCAGCAGCCGCAGTTCGGGTCTTTCCAGACTTCCATGGGGGTCTTGCTGGGCTGGGCTGCCAATGCGGGCAGTGCAGCCATGCCGACTGCTGCGGCCAGCAGATGCAAGGCGCGGCGGCGGTTGGTGGTTTGCATGGGGTATTCCTTTTTTCAGAGTTATTCGGTGACGGTAAAGCGGCCTGTCATGCCTGCCTGAAAGTGGCCGGGAATGAGGCAGGCAAAGTCAAAGCTGCCAGGGCGGTTGAAGTTCCAGATCAGGTTTTCACTTTTGCCGGGTGCAACATGGGCCATGTAAGGCTCGTCATGTTCCATGCCCGGAAACTTGAGCATCATCTGTGCGTGCTCATTGAGTGAGGCCTGGGTGCCAAGCACCACTTCGTGCATGACCTGACCTTTGTTGATGACGTGCAGGCGCAGGGTTTCGCCCCGGCGCACGCTGAAATGGTCAGGGCTAAAGCGCATATCGTCTGTCATCTCGATGGTGACTGTGCGCAGGGCGGGCTGTGCATCGCCTGCAATGCCCCAGTCTTTTTGCTCTTTGACGACAGGGCCCGCAGCCGCGCCATGGCTGCTGTTTCCATGAGCGAAAGTGCTGTTGGCGCCTATCAATAAAGCGCAGGCAGCTATGAATTGCATAGTCTTCATGATGGTGCCTTCTTCAATGATGAGAGTGGTCTTTGCTGGCGTCGGGCTTGTGCACGTTGGCAGCACCGGGCGCGTTGCCGGGCGCGGTCTGGCGCGGGGCCTGGGCATCTAGCGGTGCACCTTGCCATTCATAGGCCACGCTGCCCTTGGGCTGGGTGTACCAGCCGGGATCACGGTAGTCATTCGCGCCCAGGTTTTTGCGCACCTTGAGGGTGGTGAACATGCCGCCCATTTCGATGTTCCCGAACGGGCCCTTGCCCGTCATCATGGGGAAGGTGTTGTCGGGCAGCGGCATCTGCATGGCGCCCATATCGCCCATGCCGCGCTCGCCCATCAGCATGTAGTCGGGCACGATCTTCTGGATCTTGCCCACCAGACCTTTGTGGTCTACGCCAATCATGGTAGGCACGCCATGCCCCATGGCGCCCATGGTGTGGTGGCTTTTGTGGCAGTGAAAAGCCCAGTCGCCCAGCTCGTCGGCGGTGAACTCAATCTGCCGCATCTGGCCCACGGCCACGTCGGTGGTCACCTCGGGCCAGCGTGCTGTCTTGGGCACGGGGCCGCCGTCGGTGCCGGTCACCTCAAACTCATGACCATGGATGTGGATGGGGTGGTTGGTCATGGTCAGATTGCCCACGCGGATGCGCACCCGGTCGCCCTGTTTGGCCACCAGTGGGCTGATGGCCGGGAAGGCGCGGCTGTTGAAGGTCCAGATATTGAAATCCGTCATCTCGTTGATGCGCGGCGTCATGGCGCCGGGCTCCACCGCATAGGCGCTGAGCAAAAAAGCGTAGTCGCGTTGCACGCTGTCGATCAGCGGGTGGGCGCCCCGACCTTGCACGTTCGGGTGGGTGATCCACAAGCCCATCATGCCCATGGCCATCTGCACCATTTCGTCCGAATGCGGGTGGTACATGAACGTGCCGGGGCGGCGCGCTACAAATTCATAGACATAGGTTTTGCCGGGCGGGATATGCGGCTGGTTCAGGCCGCCCACACCGTCCATGCCATTGGGCAGGCGCTGGCCATGCCAGTGGATGGTGGTGTTCTCCGGCAGGCGGTTGGTGACAAAGATGCGCACCTTGTCGCCTTCCACCACTTCGATCGTGGGGCCCGGCGACTGGCCGTTGTAGCCCCACATATTGACGAAAAATCCGGGCGCCACCTCCCGCACCACGGGCTCGGCCACGAGGTGGAACTCCTTGACGCCCGCATTCATGCGCCAGGGCGTGGTCCAGCCGTTGAGCGTGACGACTGGGTTGTAGGGGCGGCCATTCGGCGGTGTCAAAGGCGCAGTCGTGTCTGCGCTGCTTTGCATCACGGGCTCGGGCAGAGCCGCCATGGCAACCTTGCTGACGGAAGTGGCGGCGACTGCGGCAGCCGCGCCGGTGAAAAAGGATCGGCGTTGCATATCAGTGACCTGCCTCGGCTTGTGCAGCAGGGGCTGCGGTGGTTGCAATGGATGGAGATGTGTCCGGTGATGTACCGGTAAGGGCCAGTTGCAGATCGGTCTCGGCCAGCCAGAAGTCGCGCTGCGCCTCGGTCGCCGTGACCACGGCCTGCGTGGTGCTGCGGGCCTGGGCCAGCAACTGCCAGACGCTCATGAACATACCGTTGTAGCGGTACACGGTTTCTTCCTGCATGAGCTTGGCAAGAGGCAGCACCTCGGCCTGCTGCTGCTGGGCCAGGTCGTAAGCCGTGCGATAGGCCAGCCAGTTGCTGCGGGCCTCGCTGCGCGCGCGTATGGCGTTGTCGCGCAGCAGCGATGCGCTGCGCAGCACCTGGTTTTTGGCGGTGGCGCTGGCGGCAAAGCCCCAGTCAAACAGCGGCAGCGGCACATCAAACTCCCAGCCCTGGGTTTTGTCACTGTGGCCAGTGCTTCTGTCGGTCGTGGTGTTGTTGCTGTAAGTCGCGCCGATATCGCCAAAGATGCTGCCCACCGTGGCCCAGCCCTGGCGGCCTGCGGTCACGTCCAGATCGCGGCGCAGCGCGCCCAGGTCCAGCCGCTGGCGCAGCGCCGTGGCTTCCGCGTCGTCGCCGTTGCGCAGTTCGGCGGCTTTGGGTAAGGCGGGCAATTGATCGGGCAGCTTGAAGCTCAGTTGCTGGCCCCACAACCCCATGCGGCGGGCCAGTTGCTCGCGCTCCAGCTGGGCGTTCAATCTTGCTCGCGCCAGTTGCGCGGCAGCCTGCTGCTGCTGGGCCAGTTCCTTGGCTTGGTCCATCTTGCTAAAGTTACCGACCTGAGCCATGCGGCGTGCCAGCTCGCCGCCCAGGGCTGCGGCCTCATGCATGCGTTCGTTGGCGGCCAGGGCTTGCTCGGCTGCCACGGCGCGCAGCCACGCGCGGCGCGTGTCGGCGGCAAGCAGCAGCACTTGCTGGGCGGTAGTCAGCGTGGCCTGCTCCATCTGCCAGCCTTGCCAGCGGCTACGCCAGGGCAGGGTAATGAGTTGCACCAAGCCAAAACTCAGCTGGCGCTCAATCTCGCGCTCGTGGCCGTTGCGAAAGCGGCCAAAGGTAAAGCTGGGATTGGGCAGGGTCAGGGTCTGCACACGCTGTGCGTCGGCAATGCCCAACTGCGCCAGTTGTGCCTGCAGGCCGGGGTTGTTCAGCAGAGCAATGCGCACGGCGGTATCGGCATCGACCAGTTGCTTGAGCCAGTCGCTGATCTGCTGCTGCGCGTCTTGCTGGGCCTGTGCATCAGGCGAGGGCAGTTGTGCGCCAGTGGGCAAGCGGCCTTGGGTGTGCTGGGCCACATTGCCGCGCAGACCATCGGGCGAAATGCTGGCGCAGCCTGCGAGGGCGAGAGCGAGCAGCAGCGGCGCAGATAGGGTGAAAAAGCGGCTCATCGCTGGCCTCCATCTCCGTGGTGATGCTGGGCCTCGGCAGGTGTATTGGCTGGCGGGTGTTTGCTTGCAGCCTGGGCTTTTTCCCACTGCACCACATCGGCATGGCCACGTGGAAACCGTGCTACTGCGGCATTGGCCGCTTTCCAGTCGCCGCTCTGATCGACAATGCTGCCACTGGCGGGCAGCGGCTGATGGTGCAGTGCTGCGGTGGGTGCATTGGGGTCAAAGACTGCGGGGCGGGCCGCAGAGGGCTGCACCGCATCTGCTGCAGAGGCCGGCAAAGCCGCGCCCAGCATGGCGGTGGCCAGAGCCAAAAAAACAAGGGAATGCGCTGTGCGCATAAGAAATTCCTGAAGTCGAGACCAGATTCACGACCGCAAGGATTTTGAGTGTTTTAAGCCTCAAGCCCAGATAGCAAACACGCTGGTTGCTATCAAAATTGCGGACGCACCTAGGGTGTCAGACGGCAGAAATCGGTGGCTTGATCAGCGCCAGGGGCGCAATGCTGGCAAAGCGATCCGCACCGTGACGGGGCTGAATCGTTGCAGGGATGGGAGTATTGAACAGAGCCCACTGAGGCTGACCCAAAGCCGTATGGCACAGGCCGCAGGTGGTGCAGTGGCCGCCATGCGAGCCGCAGTCGCTGGCATCTGCAGCGCCGCATTGCACACTGGCAGAGCCATGACCGGGACCATGGTGCATGGTCATCGCAGCATGCTCGTCATGGCTCATGTCCATATTTATGCCCATATGTGAGCCATGCGCCATGGAGTGATCCATATCCGCCATCTGCTGCGTGACTGCTGCGACCATATGCGCTGGCGAATGAGCGGCAGGGCTTTCCATGGCCATGACATCGCCTGCCAGGCCACGCAGGGCCAGCAACAGCATCATGAACAGGGAAAGAAAGCGGCGCATGGAGGGAATGATAAGCGCAGGCGGCAAAAATTCCTGCGGCAAGGTCTCTGGAATGGCTTGCTGGGCTTGTCTCTGAAATGTGAATATTTGTAATCAAATTCCTACATTTTTGATTATTCTGCTGCCTAGCAGGCAGCATCGATGCCATTTCAAACTTTGACCGAAAGGAGCAGGCCTGTGACGACTGGCCAATATTTCGCCTTGAGTTTGCCGATGGTGACCTTGCTGCTGGCGCTGGGCTTTGCGGCCTGCTGGTTCTGGCAGCCGCGCATGTCCCAGAGGCCAAGGCAGCATGACTGGGCCTGGATGGCTGGCTGCCTGGCGCTGTTCAGTTTGGGTCTGAGTGGACAGATCGCGCATATTCCGCGCGACTATGCACACAGCGCCGTGGTGTCGGCGCTGTGCTATCACCTGTCTGTCTGGTGCCTGGCCGAGGCCATGTGTGCGCGTTTTGGTGTGCGGGTGGACTGGTTGGGCGGCTTGCTTGCCGGTGGGATGGCGCTGGCGTTGCTGGTGTATTACGCCTATGTGAACTATCAGCTGTATGTGCGCATCTATGTGCTCAATTTCGGGCTGGGTGCGCAACTGGGGCTGTGCTGCTGGCGTTTGTTGCATAGCTGGAGCAGCTACCCCGGCAAGCTTGAGCGGGCCGTGCTCGGGATATTTGGCCTGTTTGTGCTGAGCTTTTTTGTGCGCACTGTGCTGACCACGCCATCGACCCGCAGCATGGACGAATGGAAGATTGGCGGCTCTGCTTTCTGGATTGTGCTGCAGCTGAGTTTGCTGGTTTTTGCGCTGCTGTTTGTCATGCTGTATGTGGCCATGGCCGTGCAGTCCATGGTCAACCGCCTGCAGGATGAGCGCAACCAAGACCCGCTGACCGAGTTGCTCAACCGCCGCGCTTTCTGGGAAGCGCTGGAGCATGGGCCGCGCCAGACGCAGCAGCCGCTGGGTTGCCTGCTGGTCTGTGATGTGGACTATTTCAAGCAGGTCAATGACCGCTGGGGTCATGGCGTGGGCGACGCTGCGTTGCAGGCGCTGGCGCGCATCCTGAAAGACTCGGTGCGCAAGGGCGACTTGGTCGCGCGCTTTGGTGGCGAAGAGTTTGTGCTGCTGCTTTATGGACTCACGCCTGCGGGTGCCCAGGCCGTGGGCGAGCGCATTCGCCAGCGCCTGCAAAAGCTGCGTTTTGCCGATCTGCCATCGAGCTTTCGCATCACGGTCAGCATGGGGCTGGTGCCTGTGCAGGAACCTGCGGCTCTGGCCTCATCGCTGCAACGCGCGGATGCGCTGCTCTATCAGGCCAAGCAGCAGGGGCGCAACCGCATATGCAGCGAGCCTCTGGCGGAGCTTGCTGCTTAAACTTATCGCCCCCAGTGCCGCAGGCGCAGGCCATTGGCCACCACCAGCAGGCTCACGCCCATATCGGCCAGCACGGCCAGCCACATGCTGGCGTGGCCTGTGAGTGCCAGGATGAAGAACGCGACCTTGATGCCCAGTGCCAGACCAATGTTCTGCCACAGCACGCTGTGGGCGCGCTGCGAGAGGTCGACCACCTCGGGGATGCGGCGCAGGTCATCGTTCATCAGCACCACGTCCGCCGTTTCCATGGCAATGCCGGTGGCATGCATGCCACCCATGGCAAAGCCGATATCGGCCTGAGCCAGCGCTGGCGCGTCGTTGATGCCGTCGCCCGTCATGGCCGTTGGGCCGATGTCGCGCTGCATTTCGCTCAGGGTTTTGAGCTTGTCCTCGGGCAGCATATTGCCGCGCGCGTCGCTAATGCCGGCTTCTGCGGCTACGGTGCGCACAGTGGCGGTGTTGTCACCGCTGAGCACCACGGGTTTGACGCCCAGCGCCTGCAATTGCTGCACGGCTTCCTTGGCCTGAGGACGCAGCGGGTCTGCCACAGCAAACAGGGCTTGCACCCCCAGGCTATTGGCCAGCAGGGTGACGGTGCGGCCTTGCTGTTCCTGCAGACTGAGCGTAGCTTTCAGCTCGGCACTGTCCCAGCCTTGCTCGCCCACCCAGCGAAGATTGGCCAGCGTCCACCGCTCGCCATCGACCATGGCCTGCACGCCGCGTCCGGGCAGGGCCTGAAGTTGCTGTGCTTCGGCAAAGTTCTGCCCCACTTTTTCTTGCAGACCCTGTGCAATGGCACGCGAGACCGGGTGGTCCGAGCGTGAAGCCAGTGCATAGACGCGGGCAGCGGCTTCATCGCTGGCTGCGCCATTCCAGCTTTGCCAGTCCACCAGTTGGGGCGAGCCGGTGGTCAGCGTGCCGGTTTTGTCCAGCGCAATGGCTTTGAGCTGGCGAGCGCTCTCCAGCGCACTGCCGCCCTTGATCAGAATGCCGCGCTTGGCCGCAGCGGTGAGGGCGCTGACCACCGTCACAGGGGTAGAGAGCACCAGTGCGCAAGGGCAGGCAATGACCAGCAGGGCCAGCGCCTGATAAGCCGCCTGGTGCCAGGTCCAGTCCATGACCCAGGGTGCCAGCACACCCAGCGCAATCGCCAGCACCAGCACGATGGGGGTGTAAATCTCGGCAAAGCGATCGACAAAGCGCTGGGTAGGGGCCTTGGACGACTGGGCCTGTTCCACGGCATGCACGATGCGGGCAATCAGGCTGTCGCTGGCGGGAGCGGTAACGCGCAGGTGCAATTCACCGTCCTGGTTGATGGAGCCGGCGTAGAGCTCATCGCCCGGGCCTTTGTGCGCCAGAGCGCTCTCGCCGGTGATGGGCGCCTGATTGACCGAGCTTTCGCCTTCCGTCACCTCACCATCCAGCGGCACGCGGGCGCCGGGGGGAATGCGCAGCACGGAGCCTAGCGGCACATCGCTCACCGCCATGCGCTGGGTGCTGCCGTCGGGCTGCAGCACATCAGCCGTTTCGGGGGCCAGTTGCAGCAGATTGCGAATCGCCATGCGGGCCTTGTCCATGGCCTGGTCTTCAATGCGCTCGGCGGCGGCATACAGCGCCATGACCATGGCCGCTTCGGGCCACTGCCCGATGATGAAAGCGCCGGTGACGGCCACCGCCATCAGCGCATGAATGCCCAGCTTGAAGCGAAACAAATCCTTGATGCCGGCCTTGTAAACCCCCAGTCCCGAGAGCGCAATACCCAGCACCGCCAGCGCCATGCCCAGGTATTGCAGCACCACATTCGAGCCATCGCCGCCAAACCAGTGGCAGGCCTCGGCCGCCAAAGCCGCTGCCAGCGCCGCGTAAATGCGCGGCCAGCCGGGCAGCACGCCGTGGTCGTGCCCGTGGTCATGGCCATCGTGCTCGTCATGATCGTCGCCATGGGTGTGGTCATGGCTCTTGGTGGGCTGGCTGATGGAAAACGGCGCGCAGCAGCCAGTGCCGCAGGCGGAATCGGCGGTTTCTGCTACTGATTTAGTAGAAGTTGCAGCGCGCGCATGATCGTGCCCATGGTCATGGTCATGGTCATGGTCATGGTCATGGCTGTGCTCACCATGATGCGCATGCTCGTGGCTGTCATGGGTGTGGGCTGGGTTGGACAGGCTTTCTTGCTTCATGGCAGTATTGAAAACAATAAAGTCACTTCAAGGTCAAGCATGGCCCTCAATTCCCCTGATCTTCCGCGCTGGCGCATTGGTGAGGCGGCCAGGCGCTCGGGCATCGCCGCCGCCAATATTCGTTACTACGAAAAAGAGCAATTGCTTTCTGCAGGCGTGCGCGAGGACAACCAGTACCGCCTCTACACCGATGGCGATGTGCACCGCCTGCGCTTTATCCGCCTGTGCCGCGCCATGGATATGTCGCTGGATGAGGTGCGCACCTTGCTGGCGCTGGACGGCGCACGCAAGGCCGATTGTGTGGCAGCCCGTGACACGCTGGACACGCATCTGGGCCATGTGCGTGAGCGCCTGGCAGAGCTGCAGGCGCTGGAGCATGAGCTGGAACACCTGCGCGGCCAGTGTGATGGCACGGACAGCTATTGCCACATCATCGAAGCCCTGCATGCCCAGGCCGATGAGCCCTTGCCCGAGACTTTGCAGGGTGGCGCTGCCACGAAGCGCCATGTCTGACACGCCGCATCTGCGCTTTGCGCCCATGCCATTTGCGGCGAACGCTATCATTCCTGCATGAGCTGGAGCGAAACCACCCTCAAGCTGCCCGGGCGACTGTGGGCCGGGCTGCTTGCCCAGGCCATGGCCTGGTGGCGCAGCATTTACCTGACGGCGGTAGTGCTGGTGCTGGTGGTCACCCCTTCCAGCTACCGGCGCGGAGCCCGCGGCATGCTGGCGCAGCAGATTTATGCGCAAACCGCGCCCATCCTCACCGGCTTTACGGCGCTGGCGGCGCTGCTGTGCGCGGTGATTGCGCGTATTGTGATGGTGACGGCGCAAAGCTATGGCCTGTCGCGCTATGCGCTGGACCTGGTAGTGCGGGTGATGGTGATTGAGCTGATTCCACTGACGGCAGCGCTGTTCGTGGCCATGCGCTGCACCATTCCGGCGGGCGTGCAGGTGGTGCAGATGCGAACGAGTGGGCAGCTCGATGCCTGGCGGCGCCAGGGCATAGACCCGATTCGCGCCGCACTGGTCCCGCGTGCGGCTGCTGGCGTTTTTGCCGCCATCACGCTGGCAGCGCTGAGCGTGATCGTGGCACTGGTGACGGTGTACATCACCGTTTATGGTTTCAGTCTGGCGGGGTTTGGTGGCTACACCCGGGTGTTCGGGCGCATTTTTACGCCGTCACTGACGCTGGTGTTTTTGCTCAAAACCTGGTTCTTCAGCCTGGCCGTGGCCATTATGCCGCTGGCCTCGGCGCTGTACACACCTGTTGCGCGCCACCGCCAGGGCGGGGCCGAGCTTGGTGGTTTTGCCCGCATGTTTGCTGTGTTGCTGCTGATCGAGGTGATCTCGCTCATGGGCAACTATTACTGATAAGGATGTAGCGGTGACTGAATCCGATAAATCCGCAATGAGCAGCGCCGTATCGCGCAGCAGAGAAACCCGAATGGCCGAGGAGCAGTTGATTGACGATGAGCTGCTGGACCTCAAGCCCGTAGCCCATCTGCGCGCCAAGGCGGCGGCGCTGCTGGCGCTGACGCTGCTGCTGATTGTGGGTGCTGCTGGCTATCTGCTGTATGCGCGGGGCGTATTCGAGCCCACGCAACAACTGGTGCTGACGGCGGATGACTCCGAGGGCGTGACTGTGGGCATGGACATGACGTTCTCTGGCTTTGCCATTGGTCGTGTCAGCAAGATTGAGCTGGCCAAAGATGGTTCTGTGCGTATTCTGGTTGATGTGCCAGAGAAAGATGCCCACTGGCTGCGTCAGTCTAGTGTGTTCACGCTGGTCAAGGGCATTGTGGGTGGCACCACCATCAAGGCCTATTCAGGCATGCTGGATGATGCCCCTTTGCCCCCTGATTCTGTACGCCCTGTGCTGAGCGGGGACGCTACGGCAGAGCTGCCGCAGATCATCAACTCTGCCAAGGAAGTGCTGGCCAATGTGGCGGCCATGACTTCGACCGATTCGGCGCTGGGTGGCTCTCTGGCCGAAGTGCGCAAACTGGCGGAACGCATGCAAGGGCAGGGCGGCGCCCTGGGCGTAGTACTGGGCAGCGACGAAGAGGCCAAGAAAGTAACCCAGTTGCTGGAGCGCACCAGCTCCGTGGTGGCGCGCATGGACCGCATGGTGGCACGTGCGGATAGCCAAGTGTTTGATGCCAATGGCGTCATGCCCCAGGTCAAGGCAACCGTCGAGCAGCTCAACGGACTGCTGGCCGATACGCGCAAGAGCATGGCCAAGGTGGACTCGGTACTGGCTGATCTGCAGGTGGTGGGCAGCAATACCAAAGAAGCATCCACTGATCTCGGTGCCTTGCGCGCTGAAGTCGAGAGCAACTTGTTGCGCCTGGAATCCGTGCTCAATGATTTGCAGCGCAAATGGCCGTTCGCCCATAAACCGGATTTGAAGCTGCCATGACCTCATACCTTAAACAAAAAGTGCCTCAGGTCCTCAATGGTAAAGCGCTGGCTGCTATTGCTGTGATAGCGCTAGCTGGTTGCGGCAGTCAGCCGCCAGCACCAGACTGGGCATTGAGCGCCGAGGCTGCGGCCACAAAAGCCACAAGCGCGTATCTGCAGGGCCAGCAGCGCGTGGAAGCCCTGCAATGGCAAAAAGCCCGCGACGCCGTGGCCAGCACGGGGCGCCCTGATCTGGCCGCCCGGGTGGAGTTGATGCGCTGCGCAGCCCAGGTTGCCAGTCTGCAGTGGGACAACTGCCCTGGTTATCAGTCGCTGGCAGCAGATGCCCAACCTGCAGAGCAAGCCTATGCGCGCTATCTGCAAGCCCAGCTGGATATGGCCGATATTCCACAACTGCCCGAGCCGCAGCGAGCCGTGGCTTCGGCCATTGCCGCATCAGGCACGCCAGCTCTCGCAAATATCAAAGACCCCTTATCCCGCCTCGTCGCCGCAGGCGTCGCACTGCGTGCGGGCAGCGCATCGCCTGAACTGTTGCAACTGGGTGTGGACACCGCCTCGGCACAAGGCTGGCGCAGGCCTTTGATGGCCTGGCTGCTACTGCAACGTAAAGCCGCGCAGCAAGGCGGCAATGTGCAAGAAGCGGCGGTTATTGACCGGCGTTTGAAGTTGCTGGAATCGCCCAAGCCTTGAGTTGAGCAACTGCAGAAAACAAAAAGCGAGGCCGGGGCCTCGCTTTTTTTGGGGCAATCCAGGCCAGAGGCCTGGATCATCACGCTTAGAAGCGGTGACGGATACCCACAGCCACGCTGGTGCCAGACTTGGTGTCTGTCCACTTCACGCGGTCATACATCACAGCACCGTAAACGTCGGTGCGCTTGGACAGAAAGTGGTCGTAGCCCAGGGTGTAAGTGGTGCGTTTGCCTTCATCCAGACCCACTTCAGACTTGGTGTGAGCTGCTGCAGCCTTGAAGGTGCCAGCGGTGCCTGTCACGGGCACGTCCAGACCCAGAGAGTAAGTGGTGTTCTTGATATCTACTGGCAGAGTCTGAGCTTTGACCTTGGCCTGGCCATAAGTGCCATACAGTTTCACAACGTTGAAGTTGTAAGAGCCGCCGACCATCCAGTCGCTCTTGGTATCTTGGACGGTGTGGCCTTGAGCGCCAGCGATCTGAACGCGTTCATAGAAGGCAGTCAGGTTCAGTGGGCCTGCACCGTACAGCACGTTTGCACCGACGTTCTTTTTGCCGCGTTGACCAGAGGCAGACTGCTCGCCAAACTGATAGTGAACATTGGCCTTCAGACCGCTGAAATCAGGGGTGGAGTAAACAATCTGGTTGCTCCAGCCGGTATCCGTACCAGTGGTGACTTGTGCATTTGTCCAGCCTGCAGAGAAGTTAGGCACGTTTGCATGCAGCACCAGTGGGGAGACTGTGAAAGAGTCCCCAAAGGGGTTGGTCAGAATGGTAGGCAGGAAGTTAGGAGCCATGCCGCGGCCCAGGCCCACGCGACCAAAGCTGCCGCTCAGACCGACGTTTGCATCGCGAGAGAAAAAGGTATCGCCGGGAATACCGCGATTCATCTCACCGCTGTCTGCGCGGAAGAAGGCAGTGATATTGAAGTCCGCCTTGAGGCCACCACCCAGATCTTCAGTGCCTTTCAGGCCCCACCAGGAGGTAGTCAGGCCGCCAGAGCCAACGACACCGGTGCGATCAGTGCCGGGTGCCTTCAAAGAGCCGGCATACATATCTACCAAGCCAGTCAGTTGCACATTGCTTTGAGCGTGAGCGGCGCTGGCGCATGCCAGCACAGCAGCGATAGCGATCAAGGAATTCTTCATGGAGAGCTTTCTTGTGTTGAGTGTTTTGTTTACGTTTGGAAATATAGCGGCGCTTTGCATACACAGCGGTATTCGATGCAGCACAGCTCGATGAAATCACCTTTTCAAAGTCGTAACAGTGGTTTTTTCACATCAGGAAGGCAGGGGAATCACGGAGGGCGCGCATGTGCGGTTATCGCTTGGCTGGTTTTTTGTGAGCAGCAAGGCTAGCTTTGATAAGCCTTGGGTAGTGAGCAAGCGCTGGCGCCTGAGATTCGGTGGAATGGCAGTCATTCCATGTTGGAAGAAGTGCCCCAGCTTCGCATCGGTGTCTGCTGGAGCCTGCAAGCCATCACTGTTGTGAATGGATGCATTTCCCTGTGGGGGTGTTCAGAGTCCAGTTGTGTCTCGCAAGAGCTGGGACGAGAAGGCAAAGTTCGGGGAAAAGGCACTTTTTTGAAAAAAGTGAGCGTTTTCCCGAAAGCAGTCATTTTTTGTCCCTATAATTCATCCCATCAACACGGAATGTAGCGCAGCCTGGTAGCGCACTTGCATGGGGTGCAAGGGGTCGCGAGTTCGAATCCCGCCATTCCGACCAATCTAGATAAGGGTTCCTAGCTATCAAGTTAGGAACCCTTTTTCTATTGTTGAAGATTTACCTCAAAAGGGGGTAACTCAGGGGTGGCAGCAGTCAAAAGAAAGCAGGCTTGCATACCCGCACTTTTGCGATGGAGCCAAGGGTACCCAAACGATGGGTCGTTCAGGGTGATGTGCAGCACGCCTCAGAAGCAACCACAACGGCATCTTTGTCCGCCGAAGCAACGGTGCAATTCATGCTGGCCTTCCTCCAAAAAGCAAAGGGCTGTATCCGCCAGTTTGATGGATACAACCCTTATTCAACAGACAGATGACTGCTTACAGCTTCATGCGTGAGCGATCTTTCAGTTGGAGTATCTCGCGCACATCTGCGGGAGTTGCAATCTCCAGCGACAGGGCTTCAAGAATGGAGCGTATGCGCGTGACTTGTTCTGCGCTGCTTTTTGCCAGCTGACCTGGCTGGCCCCACAGGCTGTCCTCAAGGCCCACGCGTACGTTGCCGCCCAGTGCGGCCGACATGGTTGCAATGGGTATTTGATGACGACCAGCACCCAAGACCGACCACACATAGTCGTCACCAAACAATCGGTCTGCCGTGCGCTTCATCATCAGCACGTCTTCGTAGTGCACGCCAATGCCTCCACGAATGCCGAATACGGTCTGGATAAACAGTGGTCCGGTCAGCAAGCCTCGATCACGAAAATGTGCTGCGGTGTAGAGGTGCCCCACGTCGTAGCACTCGATTTCAAACCGCGTACCGGTCTCTCCACAGGTGCGCAGAATGTGTTCGATATCGCGGAAGGTGTTGCGGAAGATGTTGGCATCGCTGTTCTTCAGGTACGGCTCTTCCCAGTCGTATTTGAAGTCCTTGAAGCGATTCAACATCTCATACAGCCCGAAGTTCATCGTCCCCATATTGAGTGAAACGATCTCAGGCTCAAACACCAGGGCCGGCTGCAAGCGCTCTTCCACCGTCATGATGGGTGAGCCACCAGAGGTGATGTTGATGATGGCATCACACTCGCTTGCAATGCGCGGCAGAAACTGGCGAAAGAGTTCAGGATCCTGCGATGGCTTGCCATTCTGCGGATCACGTGCATGCAGGTGAACCACAGCAGCACCAGCCTTTGACGCATCGATAGCGGCTTGCGCAATTTCATCGGGTGTCCTGGGCAGGTAGGGCGACATCGAGGGGGTGTGGATGGCGCCCGTTACTGCACAAGTGATGATGACTTTCTTCTGCTTCATGGTGGCTTGCTCCTGCAGTCACAGGTCAGTCAGTTACGCAATATTGGTGGCGTGAAATGACGATTGCTTCCATTGGCCATTGGCATCGTCGCGCTGCCAGACCTGCGTTGTCACAATGCGCATGTCAACTTGCTGGCCATTGGCGCGTACGCGGATGGTCTGCTTCAACTCACCTGTTGCCACTGCCACATTGAGTGCTGCATTGGATGCGCGGATCTTCAGATCCACACGCTGGACCGTCAAAAACTCCAGATGCTGAGCGACGGTGTTCAGATAAGCGCTCAGGTCTTCGCCTTGCCCGTTGGCGTGAATGTGAACCAGATCCTGCGTAAGCAGCTTTTCCAGTGCGGCAATATCGCCCTTTACCAGCGCATCGCAACGCTGTTGTTCGCATTGCGTGATCTCTTGCTGCAGTGTGTTCAAAGTCGTTTGTGTGTTGGTGCTCATGCTTCTGTCTCCACTCGGTTTTCGATATGACCCAGGCCTTGGATTTCTACGCGGACTACGTCGCCAGCCTTGAGCCAGCGTGGAGGCTTGAAGCCTGCGCCTACCCCGCCAGGGGTACCACTCAGAATGATGTCTCCTGGCTCCAGCGTGCAGACTTGGGAGAGGTGAACGATCTGGTCGAAGCAGTCAAAAATCAGCTCGTGGGTGTTGGATGATTGGCGCACTTCGCCGTTGACCAGACCACGAATGTCCAGCGCATGTGGGTTGGCGATTTCGTCGCTGGTGGTAATCCATGGGCCGAATGGGGCATGTGTGTCGAACGACTTGCCCAGCATGAACTGGGATGTGCGCAGTTGCCAGTCGCGCACGCTTACATCGTTGGCCACGCAGTAGCCGAAGATGGCTTCAGCCGCCTGTTCGCGGGTTGCATGGCGGCAGCGGCGGCCGATCACAAAGGCCATCTCGGCTTCGTAGTCCAGTTGCTCGGAAACCTTGGGAAGGTCAATGCTGTCGAAGGGGCCGCGTGCGCTGGTGGGCAGTTTGGTGAACCACAGCTGCACCTCGGGGCGCGCCATATTGGCTTCGGCAACGTGGTCTGCGTAGTTGAGGCCAATGCCAAGGATCTTTCCGGGGCGGGGAACAGGGGCGTGCAGGCGAACTTCGCTGACTGCCCATTCACCGGCACCTGTCGCCAGCGCTGCAAGAGCAGGCTGCCATTCGGCCCAGTTGGCGATCAGTGAAATCATGTCGCGGGGTGCCTGGGGAAGGTGCCGCGAGATATCGATAACGCGCTCTTGCGCCGTCACGATGCCGAGTGCAACGCGTCCGTTGGACGCTTCAAAAGTAGCAAGTTTCATGGTGAATTCCAGAGAAAGATTTCAATCAGGATTTGGGGCCGACATTGCCACCAGGTAGTGCTGCTGTGCCTTGCTTGGCCAGTTCCGCCTCGCTTGCCCCGGCATGCCACAGTTGCACCATGGCATCAGGATCAAATTCCACCCCGATAGGGTTGTCTTCAAAGTGCGAGGTCTTGAAGTACGCAGCGGCTTCTTCGTGCGTAGTGAAGTTGTCTACCTGGAACTCGATCAGAGTCCCTTCAGGATCGCGGTAGTACAGCGATGTAGTGGGGCCGTGGTTGATGGCCCAGGCGGGCTGAATGTCCAGAGCCTTCAGACGCTGATAGTGCATGAGCAGCTCGCTGACGGTGCGATAGCTGAATGCGATATGGTCTATGCCCTCGCAATTCTCCGGACGAGGGACCAGACCATCGATCTTGATGAAGGCTGCGCGGTGATGTTCGTCGTCGTAGGTGATGAAAGTGAGGAAATCATTTTCATGAACTACGCGTGCCTGGAAGACCTTGAGGTGCCAGTCCACCACCTCGCGATACCGTGTGCAGCGCAGCACAAAATGCGCCATTTTGAATGGCACAGGTGATTGCGTTGCCGTAGCAATTTCTGTCATACCTTGTCTCCTATGAACGCTTTTAGTAGTTGCGCGAGGTCTAGTGCCTGCGCCCTTGTGCATTCAATGTAGAGACAGTGACTTCAGTCAGCTACGCAATTTTTGCTGTATCGCCCGGTTCTTGCTGTTAGTGAGGTTCAGGGTAAGTCCTGCGCAGTGCGGCTGGACAGGGCATTGCGAAACTGGCGTGGCGAAAATCCTTTGAGCTGCTTGAAGGTTCGAGCCAATTCACTGGATGAAGCAAAGCCCACCTGCAGCGCAATGTCGGTAATGGACTGGTCTGAGTGCTCCATCAGCTCGCAAGCGCGGCGCAGACGTTCCTGCTGCACGTATTTGTGGGGTGACAGGCCAAACGAGGCCTTGAACGCACGTGAAAAATGGAAACGGCTCAGGCCTGCAAGGCTTGCAAGCGTTTCGAGGTTGATGCTTGCGCTCAGGGACTCATTGACGAACTCACGCACCTGCCGTTCAACGCGGGGAGCCAAGCCCCCACGGTGCACGCTGCCAGTGCCTGAGCCGTGCTGCACGCGTGACAGCTCTTGAGCCAGCAGCGTCAGCAGTGTTTCAGTTTGCAGGCCACCGCGCTCGCGTTGATCTAGGGCGACCCAGGCGCTGATGCGAGAGGCCACTGCAACGAGTAGTTCGTTGCACAGATTGGAAGCGGGACGGAACTGGTATGCCCGTTCATCCTCTCCCAGAATCGGATCCAGTCGCTGAGGATCAACCGAGATCAGCGTGCAACCGATGTTACTTTTGAGTCCCGACCATGCATTGAGTTGCGAGCCTGCAGGGACCACATCCACACCCGTGCCGAGAATGCCGCGCTGTCCGATGCGCAGTCCATCAACGCTGCGCCAGCCATCGCTGTAACTGCCTCGGTCAAAGATCAGCAGGGTGTGCGTGTCTCGCACCATGGAAATGGAGTGTTGCTGGCTTCCGGGCTTTACATAGTGAATGCTGCTCCAGCCAAATTCCTGAATCGGCGAAAAATTCACAGGGAAATCCTCGCACTCAAAGGTAATACCTCCTGTGTGTGCGGGTGGGGTGATCTGGTTGGGGTTGAGCATGCTGTGGCTCCTCAAGCTGACTTGATCGGTACTTGAGTGCGAATTTCGGCCAAACACTTGATGCGTGTCATCGGGAATAGCCCTGCATCAGGATGATGTCCTACAAGCAGTGCTCTGCATGTTTCTATCGCAAGAACTGCCAACTTGCGCACATCTGCCTGTGTTTTGCCTTTGCGCTTTGAGCACATTAGGTCATTCCAAATAACCACAGGAGACAAACCATGGCGAATCAAACTACCACCCAATCCGTAGATGCCCCCGTCATCATCGCCGGCGCAGGCCCTGCAGGCATGTGCATTGCGATCGATCTGGCCCAGCGCGGCATCGCCAGCGTCATTCTGGAATCGCGCAAAAAGGACGCCAGGTTTGCGGCCCGTACCAACCTGACCAACACCCGTTCGATGGAGCATTTCCGTCGTTGGGGGATGGCAGATGCACTGCGCGCCAATATTCCGCTGGGCCCTGAGATCAGCCGCGACATTCGCTTTGTGACCCGTGGCAATGGCCATGTACTGGCAAACTTCCCGGGCGGCGTGCAGTTTGCAGATCGCGCACCGTTTGCTTCTGAAGTGTCGCTGTGGGGTCCGCAAGCCGCCATCGAGCGCACGATCCGCGAGCGCGTAGCCGCTTTGCCTTTGATTGATGTGCGCTTCGAAGCCAATTTCACCGAATTCTCTCAATCCGATGAAGGCGTCACCGTCAGCTATACGGATGCGCAAGGCGAGACCAAGCAGGTGCGCGGCCTGTACTTTGTGGGTGCTGACGGCAGCCGCAGCCAGGTTCGCAAGCAGCTGGGCATCAAGATGGCAGGTATTGCCAATCTGGTCTATGGCTTCTCGTGGCTGTTTTATTCCCCCCAGCTCAAGAAGATCATGGAGGACAACACGGGGCTGGCCGCCATGACCTGGTTCACCAACGAGGACCGTTCCTCAGGCATTCTGGCTCCGCAGCACAGCGATGGCCATTTCCAGTACTTCTCGGCTCCTGTGAACGAAGAGTTCGACGGCAACAACTGGGAGGCCGTGCGCGCGAAGTTGTTTGCGGACATCGGCATGGAGTTCGAAACCGAGGTCGTCAGCGGCGGCGAGCTGTGGATTCACTCGCTGTGCGCGCCGCGTTTCAAGGAAGGCCGTGTTTTCCTGGCGGGCGATGCGGCTCACCTGGTTTCGCCCTTTGGTGGCTTTGGCATGAATGCCTCTATCGGCGATTCGGCAGACCTGTCCTGGAAGCTGGCTGCCGCCATTCAAGGCTGGGGTGGCCAAAAGCTGTTGGACAGCTACTGCAGCGAGCGCCGCAGCATCTTTGCCTGGATTCAGGAGCTGTGCGAGGAAAGCACCAAGCACGTCGGCCCCTCCTATGTGCGCGAAGGCATGGAAGAAAATTCGCCACGCGGCGAAGCCATTCGCAATGAACTGGGCCAGAGCATCATTGGCGCCAAGTCGCGTGAATTCGTGAGCCTGGGCGCACAGCTGGGCTATGTGTACCGCAACTCGCCCATCATCGTGGAAGATGGCCAGGTGGCGCCGCAATCCACCTTTGGCGACTATGTCTCCAGCGCCGCCCCAGGTGCCCGCGCACCGCACGTGTGGCTGGGTGATGAGTCGCTGTATGACCGCTTCAGCGAAGGCTTCACGCTGCTGTGCGTGAACCACAACGACGCAGCAGCAGAAGCCCTGGAGCAGGCCGCCCAGCGCCGCGGTATTCCCTTCAAGGTGGTGAGCGTCGAGCACGCCGATTTGCCTGCACTGTATGAAGCGCGCCTGGCACTGATTCGTCCGGATCATCACGTCGTCTGGCGTGGCAACGCACTGCCGCAGAACGTGGATGCCTTGCTGGCCACGGTCACCGGCTCGGGAGTATGAGCATGAGCACATCCTTGAAACACCTTGAACTGGGAGGCATCCGTTGGGCCTACCGCGAGCAGGGCCAGGGGCCGCTGGTGCTGATGAGCCACGGCACTTTTCTCGATCACTCTTTGTGGGACACGCTGGCGGAGGCGCTCAGCGATCGCTTTCGCTGCGTGCAGCTTGATCTGCCGGGGCATGGCCAATCGGGGTTCTGGCCGCAAGGCTGGGGCGTGGCCGATCTGGTGCGCCTTTACCCGCAACTGATCGCAGCGCTGGGCGAAACCCAGGCCACGCTGGTGGGCTTGTCGATTGGCGGCGCGATTTCCTTGCGTGTGGCGGCTGAGCACCCTGAATGTGTGAATGCGCTGGTGTACATGGACGCTGCCGTTGACGCCCCGGGGCCAGCGCATCTGGACAATCTCAAGGCGCTGGCGCAGCAGCTTGGCAGCCTGAGCGATGAAAAGGAACGAGCCGCGCTGTTCACCGCCGAGCCATTTCAACGGCTCATGCACACACCGGGCTGGCGCGATCAAAACCCGCAACTCGCAGCACATGAGTTGCAAGTGCAGCTGTCGCACCCGCGTGCAGCTTACCCGCTGCTGGCGGGGGTGGTGGCATCGCTCAACCCCATGTCGCAGAGGCTTTCCGAAGTGCGCTGCCCGGTGCTGGCCCTGTGGGGGGCTGATGACCCGGGAGCCATTTGGAATGATGTGATTCGCAACGGACTGCCCTCGGTCAGCCTGCATCTGGTGCCGAATGCCGGTCATCACCTGCCTTATGACCAGCCCCAGCAGTGCGTGGATCTTGTCAGTGCGTTCCTCGATGGCATTGTCAAAAACAGCTAGCCAGTCAATATGAGGGGGCGAGGGCTTGACGAGACAGCCGGCAATTTCAAATTTGCAGATGGAATTTGAAGTTCCCGGTTGTCTCTGCTTTGCAGCATAGGGCGGTAAAGAACGCCCATTTTGGGTGCTCAAGCTGCTGCGCTGGGTTCCAGCGTGCGCGGTGTTGTTGCCAGTGGAACGCTGGCTGTCATCGCATTGCAAGCCATGTCGCGCAAGACTTCTGGCTCCCCCTCGGATTCCTTTTTACAGAACATCCGTCTATCAATTCTCAAGTCGAAAGTGCCCTTCATGTCCAACAGCATTTCTGCTGATCAGCAGCATATCCAAGACACGGACCCTGCCGAAACCACCGAATGGCGCGATGCTTTTACGGCGCTGGCTGCGCAAGAAGGCGAGGAGCGTGCCCGCTTCATGCTCGACGAACTGGTGCGTCTGGCCCGCACCCAGCGCATCCAGTGGCAGCCTGACCTGAACACGCCCTATGTCAACACCATTCCCTCGGCGGCGCAGCCTCCGTTTCCGGGCGATTTGGCGGTGGAAGAGCGCATCGCATCGCTGATGCGCTGGAACGCTCTGGTCATGGTGGTGCGCGCCAACAAGGCGTATGGCGAGCTGGGCGGCCACATCGCCAGCTATGCCAGCGCGGCCGATTTGTTTGAGGCCGGCTTCAACCACTTCTTCCACGCCCGCAGCCCTGCGCATGGCGGCGATCTGGTGTTTTTCCAGCCGCACAGCTCGCCCGGCGTGTATGCGCGGGCCTACCTGGAAGGTCGCCTCACTGAAGCCGACCTGATGCACTACCGCCAGGAAATCACCGCGCCCGACAGCGGTGCACGCGGCCTGTGCAGCTATCCGCACCCGTATCTGATGCCGGACTTCTGGCAGTTCCCCACAGGCTCGATGGGCATCGGCCCCATCAGCAGCATCTACCACGCGCGCTTCATGCGCTACCTCACGCATCGCAACTTGCTGGACTGCCAGAACCGCAAAGTCTGGGGCGTGTTTGGCGACGGTGAGATGGACGAGCCCGAGAGCATGAGCGCGCTCACACTGGCCGCACGCGAGAAGCTCGACAACCTGGTCTGGGTGGTCAACTGCAACCTGCAGCGCCTGGACGGGCCGGTGCGAGGCAACGGCCGCATCATCGACGAGCTGGAGCGCCTGTTCGCCGGCGCCGGCTGGAACGTCATCAAGCTGGTGTGGGGCAGCGACTGGGACGGCTTGTTTGCACGTGACCTGACCGGCACCCTGGTGCGCACATTGGGCGACACGGTGGATGGCCAGATGCAGACCTTCGCCGCCAAGGACGGGCGCTACAACCGCGAGCATTTCTTTGGCCAGAACCCCGAAGTGGCCGCGCTGGCACAGGGCCTGACCGACGAGCAGATTGACCAGCTCAAGCGCGGCGGCCATGACCTCGTCAAGATCCACGCTGCTTACGCAGCCGCTGCAGCCCACCGCGGCCAGCCTACCGTGATTCTGGCGCACACCAAAAAAGGCTATGGCATGGGCACGGCTGGGCAGGGCAAGATGACCACCCACAGCCAGAAGAAGCTGGATGAAGAGGAGTTGATCGAATTCCGCAACCGCTTCAACCTGCCGCTGACGGATGAGCAAGCCACCTCGCTGAGCTTCTACAAACCCGCTGCCGACAGCACCGAGATGCGCTATCTGCGCGATCACCGCGAGAAGCTGGGTGGCTCGCTGCCCAAGCGCGAAACCGCGTGCGATGTGGTGCCTGTGCCCCCCATCGACAAATACGCCCAGTTTGCGGTGGCCGCTGCTGGCAAGGAGATGAGCACCACCATGGCCTTTGTGCGCATGCTGGGCACCTTGCTCAAGGATGCACAGCTGGGCCCGCGCATCGTGCCCATCGTGGCCGATGAAGCGCGCACCTTTGGTATGGCCAACCTGTTCAAGCAGGTCGGCATTTACAGCAGCGTGGGCCAGCGCTATGCGCCCGAAGACATTGGCTCGGTGCTCTCGTACCGCGAAGCGCTGGACGGCCAGATTCTGGAAGAAGGCATCAGCGAAGCCGGTGCCATTGCCAGCTGGACGGCTGCAGCCACCAGCTACAGCGTGCACGGCCTGGCCATGCTGCCGTTCTACATCTATTACTCGATGTTTGGCTTCCAGCGTGTGGGCGATGCCATCTGGGCTGCGGCCGATCAGCGCGCGCGTGGCTTCTTGCTGGGTGCCACATCGGGCCGCACCACACTGGGCGGCGAAGGCCTGCAGCACCAGGACGGCACCAGCCACTTGGTGGCAGCCACCATCCCCAACTGCAAGGCCTACGACCCGGCCTACGCGGGCGAGCTGGCCGTCATTCTGGACGCAGGCATGCGCGAGATGATGGTCGAGCAGAAGGACGTTTTCTACTACATCACCCTGATGAACGAGAACTACGCCCAGCCCGACCTGCCTGAGGGCGCGGCCGAAGGCGTGTTGCGCGGCTGCTATGTGCTGCGCCGCTTTGGTGAAGGTGTGGCCAAGGACGCGAACCGCGTCACCTTGCTGGGCTCGGGCGCCATCCTGACCGAAGTGGTCAAGGCGGCAGAGCAACTGGCCGCTGAAGGTTGGGGTGTGGACGTGGTCAGCGTCACCAGCTGGAGCGAGCTGGCCCGCGACGGCATGGCCAGCGAATCGCAGTCCGGCACCACGCCCTGGATTGCCCAGGTACTGGATGGCACGCTGGGCCCCGTCATTGCCGCCACCGACTATGTGCGCGCCGTGCCCGAAAGCGTGCGCGCCTACCTGCCAGCAGGCAGCAGCTACCGCACGCTGGGCACGGACGGCTTTGGCCGCAGCGACACCCGCGCCGCATTGCGTCAGTTCTTCCACGTGGATGCCGCCAGCATCGTGCGCACCGCCAAGGAGAGCCAGCAATGAGCGTGATCGACATTCGCGTCCCCGACATCGGCGACTTCAAAGACGTGGCCGTGATCGAGCTGCTGGTGCAGGTAGGTGACACCGTCAAAACCGAGCAGTCGCTGTTCACCGTGGAGTCGGACAAGGCGGCGATGGAAATCCCATCACCCACCAGCGGCGTGATCAAGGAGCTGAAGGTCAAGATCGGCGACAAGGTCAACGTGGGTGATTTTGTGGCTGTCCTTGAAGAAAATGCGGCACCAGCACCCGCCGAAAGCGTGTCACCAGCTCCTGAAAAAGTAGCATCAGCACCTGCTGTGGCCCCCGCTGTAGCACCAGCTCCCGCACCAGTGGCGGTACCGGTGCAAGCGGCTTCCAGCCCCGCTGCGCACCAGCCCACCCTAGCGCCCACAGGTGCATTGCCTTACGCATCGCCATCCGTGCGCAAATTTGCGCGCGAGCTGGGCGTGCCGCTGGCCGAAGTCAAAGGCTCGGGCAGCAAAGGCCGCATCACCGCCGATGACGTGCAGAACTTCACCAAGCAGGTGATGACTGGTGCCGTGCAAACCAAGGCCCAGGCCGCCAAGGCACCGGCCGGTGGTTCTGGCGTGGGCATGGATCTGCTGCCCTGGCCCAAAGTCGACTTCAGCAAGTTCGGCGCAGTGGAGCGCAAGGACCTGTCGCGCATCAAGAAGATCAGCGGGGCAAATCTGCACCGCAACTGGGTGATGATTCCCCACGTCACCAACAACGACGAAGCGGATATCACCGATCTGGAAGCCTTCCGCATCAGCACCAATGCCGAAAGCGCCAAAGCCAAGAGCGACGTAAAGGTCACCATGCTGGCCTTTGTCATCAAGGCACTGGTCGCTGCACTCAAAAAATTCCCTGAGTTCAACGCATCGCTCGACGGCGACACCTTGGTCTACAAGCAGTACTACCACATCGGCTTTGCGGCAGACACGCCCAATGGCTTGGTGGTGCCGGTCATCAAAGATGCCGACCAAAAAGGCATTCTGCAGATCAGCCGCGAGATGAGCGAGCTGGCCCAAAAGGCTCGTGATGGCAAGCTGGGCGCGGCTGACATGCAAGGTGGTTGCATGTCCATCTCGTCGCTGGGGGGCATTGGTGGAACGCACTTCACACCCATCATCAATGCGCCGGAAGTCGCCATCCTGGGCTTGTCCAAATCGGCCACCAAGCCGGTGTGGGATGGCAAACAGTTTGTGCCGCGCTTGATTTTGCCGCTGAGCCTGAGCTGGGACCACCGCGTGATCGACGGTGCTGCCGCAGGCCGCTTCAACGCTTATCTGGCGCAACTGCTGGCGGACTACCGTCGCATCTTGCTGTAAGGAGTGCTGCACATGGCAATCCTTGATATCCAAGTGCCCGACATTGGTGATTTCGCCGAAGTGGGCGTGATCGAACTGCTGGTCAAACCCGGTGACACCGTGGCGGTGGACCAGTCCCTGATTACCGTGGAGTCTGACAAGGCCTCCATGGAAATTCCTTCCAGCCACGCCGGTGTGGTCAAGGAGCTGAAGGTCAAGATTGGCGACAAGGTCAAAGAAGGCTCGGTGATCCTGTCGCTGGAGGCGGCGGATGCAGGCGTTGCTGCGGCCCCCGCCAGCGCACCTGCAGCCCCCGCAGCCGTTTCTGCACCCAATTTGGTACCAGTGCCCGCCCCAATCGCGCCAGCAGCTCCTAGTCCTGCAGCAAGCAACTTTGCTGGCACGGTCGATATGGACTGCGACGTGGTCGTGCTCGGCGGTGGCCCTGGCGGCTACTCCGCAGCCTTCCGGGCGGCTGACCTGGGTCTGAAGGTCGTGCTGGTCGAGCGTTACAAGACGCTGGGCGGCGTATGCCTGAACGTGGGTTGCATCCCCTCCAAGGCGCTGCTGCACGTGGCAGCGGTGATGGACGAGGTCAAGCACCTGGAAGTCGCAGGCGTCAAGTTTGCCGCTCCTGAGGTGAACATCGACCAACTGCGCGGCCACAAAGAGAAGGTCATTGGCAAGCTGACCGGCGGCCTGGGCCAGATGGCCAAGATGCGCAAGGTCACCATCGTGCGCGGCTATGGCAACTTTGTGTCGGCCAACCACATCGAAGTGGAAGAGACCACCGGTGACGGCCAAGACAAGACCGGCAGCAAAAAGGTCGTTCAGTTCAAGAACGCCATCATTGCCGCAGGCTCGCAGGCCGTGCATCTGCCCTTCATGCCCAAGGACCCACGCGTGGTGGATTCCACCGGTGCGCTGGATCTGAAGGAAGTGCCAAAGCGCATGCTGATTCTGGGCGGCGGCATCATCGGCCTGGAAATGGGCACCGTCTACAGCACGCTGGGTGCACGCCTCGACGTAGTGGAAATGATGGACGGCCTGATGCAAGGCGCTGACCGCGACCTGGTCAAGGTCTGGCAAAAGATGAACGCGCCACGTTTCGACAACGTCATGGTCAACACCAAGACCGTGGGTGCCGAAGCCACGCCCGAAGGCATTAAAGTCTCGTTCGCTCCTGCCAAGGACGGCGTCACCGTGCCTGAACCCCAGACCTACGACCTGGTACTGCAAGCCGTGGGCCGCACGCCCAATGGCAAGAAGATCAGTGCAGACAAGGCTGGCGTGGCCGTGACCGACCGTGGCTTTATCGACGTCGATATCCAGATGCGCACCAACGTGCCCAACATCTTCGCGATCGGCGACATCGTGGGTCAGCCCATGCTGGCACACAAGGCCGTGCACGAAGCACACGTGGCCGCTGAAGTCATCGCTGGCGAACTGCAAGGCAACAAGGAACTGGCTTCCGCAGCCTTTAACGCCCGCGTGATCCCGAGCGTTGCCTATACAGACCCCGAAGTGGCATGGGTGGGCCTGACCGAAGACCAGGCCAAGGCACAAGGCATCAAGGTCAAGAAGGGCCTGTTCCCCTGGGCCGCCTCTGGCCGCGCCATCGCCAACGGCCGTGACGAAGGCTTCACCAAGCTGCTGTTTGACGATTCCCCCGAAGCCCACGGCCACGGCCGCATCCTGGGCGGCGGCATGGTCGGCACGCACGCCGGCGACATGATTGGTGAGATTGCTCTCGCCATCGAAATGGGTGCTGACACCGTGGACATTGGCAAGACCATCCACCCACACCCCACGCTGGGCGAGTCCATCGGCATGGCGGCGGAAGTGGCGCATGGCAGCTGCACGGACGTGCCACCAGTGCGTAAGTAAGCGCAGAGTTCAGGTCTCAGGACCTGTTAAAAACAAAGGCAGCCTTCGGGCTGCCTTTGTTTTGTCTGTGGCTCGATATGTTTGATCGCGACCGAATCGCCAGTAGATCGCGAGCTTCACGGGGCTTCTCTTGGGTATTCAAGAAAGAAGCCGCGCTTTTAGTGATCTCCGAAGGCACCTCTGGCAGGTGCCTGCAATCGCGTCAGTGCGCGATCAGGGAATCAAAATGGTCGAGCCAATGGTCTTGCGCGCTTCCAGTGCACGGTGTGCTTCTTGCACATCACGCATGGCAAAGCGTTGCTCGATGTGGATTTTGATCTTGCCGGAGATGACGGCATCAAAGAGCTGATCGGCCATGGCCTGGCAGGCTTCACGCGACGTGAAATGCGGCCACAGGCCCTGGCGGGTGACGTAGAGGCTCTTCGGCGCCAGCTGGGTGGTGGTGATGGGAGGTGGCGTGCCCGATGCGCTGCCGAAGCTGGCGAGCAGACCGAATGCGCGCAGGCATTCCAGCGAGCCTTCCCAGGTGTCCTTGCCGACGGAGTCGTAAACGATTTTGACGCCTTCGCCGTTGGTGATCTCTTTGACGCGCTCTACAAAATTTTCTGTTCTGTAATTGATAGCGAACTCTGCACCATTGGCAAGCGCCAGCTGGCATTTTTCTTCCGATCCGGCAGTGGCAATCATGCGATAGCCCAGCGCCTTGGCCCACTGGCAAGCGATCAGGCCCACGCCACCGGCGGCTGCGTGGAACAGGATGAGGTCACCGGCTTCCAGACCTTCGACGGGTTTGCATTTGTGCAGCAGGTACTGCGCCGTCAGGCCTTTGAGCATCATGGCTGCGCCGGTCTCAAAGCTGATGGCGTCGGGCAGCACGCAAACCCACATGGCTGGCACGTTGCGCACCTCGGCATAGCTGCCGCAAGGCAGGGTGGTGTAGGCGACGCGGTCGCCTTCCTTTAGGTGGGTCACGCCTTCGCCCACGGCCTCGACGATGCCCGAACCCTCCATGCCCAGCTGCAGGGGCATGGGGAACTTGTAGATGCCGGAGCGCTGGTAGACATCGAGGAAATTCAGGCCAATGGCGTGGTGGCGGATGCGCACTTCGCCAGGGCCGGGCGGGCCAACCTCAACCTCAACCAGCTGCAGCTCTTCCGGGCCGCCATTGCGTTGAATCTGTACTGCTAAAACCATCATGAACTCCTTCAGTTAGGTAGGTGGTGCCAAGCCTTTGGCAGCAACATTTGCGTTGCCTCAGGCTATGTCTTTATTGGCGTGGATGCAATATTTGCCAAGTTTGTGCGATGGGTGAATGGCTTGGATCATTGGTGGTGGGTATCTGCTGGCGTGACCAGGCCAGTACAGGTTCCAAACCCGATGCGGTAGCCGGGGCCTTGGGCCCAGGCGGTCAGCTCCACCTCGTCGCCGTCTTCCAGATAGACGCGGGTGCCGCCTTGTTCCAGTTCAATGTGCTGCTGGCCGTTGCGCGTGGCTTCGTACAGGCAGCCGAGGCCGTTGGGGTTCGAGTTGCTGACCGTGCCAGTGCCCAGCAAGTCACCGGCCTGCATATTGCAGCCGGTGCTGGCGTGGTGGGCCAGTTGCTGGGCAAAGCTCCAGTACAGGTATCTGAGGTTGCTGCGGCAGACCACGGAAGCGGTGTCGGCGTCCTGCGGTTTGATCGAGGCCTGCATGTACACATCAAAGTTGCGCAGGCCTTGCTGGTCGAGATAGGGCAGCGGCTTGGGCGATTGCTCTGGACCGGCAATGCGGAATGGCTCCAGCGCATCGAAGGTGACGATCCAAGGCGAGATGGAGGTGCGATGGCCCTTGGAGACAAAAACACCCAAAGGCTGTGCCTCCCAAGCCTGAATGTCCCGCGTGCTCCAGTCGTTGAGCAGCACCACCCCAAACGCGTGCTGCTCAGCCTGGCCAATGGCAATGGGGTCACCCAGTGCGTTGCCTGCACCCACGACGAGTGCTGCCTCCAGCTCAAAATCCAGTCTGCGGCTGGGCTGGTAGCGGGGTGTGGTTTCACCGGCAGAAACCACCTGGCCCCATGGGCGCTTGACTGGAGTCTCGCTCACCACCACCGAGCTGGCACGGCTGTTGTAGGCCATGGGCAAATAGGTCCAGTTGGGCCACAGCGTGCCGCTGCCAGGGCTGCCGCCCAGAATGTCTACGCAGTTGATGGAATGTTCGCGCGAGAGCATGAAGTCGCTGAACCCGCCCACGCGCACCGGCAGATGCATGGTGGCACCGGCCATGGGCACGATGGCTTTTTGGCGCAAGGTGGCGTTGTCGCGCAGCGTGGGGTTGTCATGGCGCAGCAGCGCGCTGATCTGCTGGCGTAGCGCTGATGTGGCAGTGCGGCCCAGGTCGATAAAAGCGTTGAGCGTAGGCTGCTTCAGCACGCTGGCATCCACTGCATTCAACAGGCCTGCTTCGGCCAGCACCTGCAGGTCGGCAATTTGGTCGCCAATCGCGACGCCTGGGTGTGGCGTGCCGCTGCCCTGGCTAAAGATGCCGAATGGCAGGTTCTGGATGGGAAAATGCGAATCTGCCGCGACCTCGATGAACGAGCGCAAAGCCGGATCATTGGCCGCCTGGCTGCTGGAGTCGGTGCGTGTGTTACTTGGCGTAGTCATAGTGATTCCATCAACGGTTGAGTCAAGGGGCTAGTCGGGTTCAGGCCGACTTCACATCGCCAGCGCCGCCGTAGGAGGTAAAACCACCATCGACGGGAAGCACGGCGCCAGACACATAGGATGCTGCATCAGACAGCAAGAAAGCTGCTGCGTTGGCCACCTCGATGGGCAGGCCCATGCGCGCCATGGGGGTGCGGCGCTCAATGCGGTCCAGGTCGATTTTTTTGTCCTGCACCAGTTGGTCAACCATGGGAGTGGCGATGTAGCCGGGCGCAACGGCGTTCACGCGCACGCCTTGGTGGCTCCACTCGCAGGACAAATTGCGGGTCAGCAGGGCGACACCCGCTTTGGCAGGGCCATAAGCATTGCGCCGTGGAATGCCGTTGATGCCGTTGACCGAGGCGATGTTGACGATAGTGCCTTTTTTGCGCTGGAGCATCAGGCGGCCTACGGTGCGGCACATCAAAAAGCAGCCGCGCAGGTTGATATCGACAATGCGCTGCCAGACGTCGATGTCCATGTCGATGGCGGAAGTGACCTGGTCGCTCACGCCCGCGCAGTGAAAGAGTGCATCAATTTCGCCGAGGGCTGTTTCTGCCTGGCTGACCGCAGATTGGCAGGCCTCCTCACTGGTCACATCTGCTACGGCGAAGCCCTTGGCACCCATGGCCTGTGCTTCCTGTGCCAGGGCTTTTTCGTTCACATCTACCAAAAAGACGGTGGCGCCCATTTCGATGAAACGGCGCGCCGACGCCAGTCCAATACCGCTGGAGCCACCCGTCACCAGAATGCGCTTGCCAGCCAGGTCAATTGCGGATGTTTGTGTTGTGGATGTCATAAAAGCTCCTTGGGTTACTTTTCTACTTTGATATTGGCGGCGCGGATGACCTTGCCAAGGCGTGCGCTTTCTGAGGCGACGAACTTGGAGAACTCGGCACTGCCGTCCAGCTGCAAGGGCGACAAGCCTTGTGCGGCAAGACTTTTGGCGAACTCTGGGCTAGCCACTGCAGCCTTGGTCAGGCGGGAGATGGCTGCCACCACATTGGCGGGTGTGGCAGATGGTGCGAACAGGCCTGTCCATGAGTCAGCGACGACGTCAAAGCCCTGTTCCTTGAGCGTGGGAATCTCTTTGGCGCCTTCGGGGCGTTGTGCGGAAACCGTGCCAAGCAGCAAGATATTGGGGCCCTGCGCCAGCGCTGCGTTCATGGGCACGACTGCAATGTCAACCTGCCCGGCCAGCACGGCTTGCATGGCGGGGCCGCCGCCCTGGTAGGGCACGCCCAGCATCTTGTCGATGCCTGCGTTGGCCTTGATCATTTCCATCGCAAGCTGCCCATTGCTGCCGATGCCGTAATGGGCATAGGTCATCTCGTTGCTGCGCGCAAATTGCAGGACTTCACGCGTCGTTTTTTGCGGCAGGTTCTTGCGGCCAACCAGCATGACGGGAACGCGGGCGACGGAGTTCACGGCAATCATGGAGGCAACCGCCTTGACCGCCTGGGGATACAGGTGCGGGTTGACGGCATGTGTATCGGAGGTGCCCATCATGAGGGTGAGTCCATCCGGTGCCGCAGTGTTGACGGCCTGTGTTGCCAGGATGCCATTGGCCCCTGGCCGGTTTTCCACAATCACGGCAAAGCCACTTTGCTTGGTGATGGTGTCCGCCAGCAAGCGGGCTGCCGCATCGGTGCCACCGCCCGGCGGGAAGGGCACCACGATCTTGATAGGGTGCGCGGGCTTCCAGCTCTCTTGCGCCATTGCGCTTGCGGGCAGCGCGCCTGTCATTACGCAGCCTGCTGCTGCAAGCAGCCACTGCAGACCTTGACGTCTGGGCAGTGAAATACCACTTGCGTCACGTTGCGTGCCGTTTTGAGGACGTTGAAGGCTCATGGGTGCTGCGCTCCTTAAAAAAACAATGGTTGGACGACCGACCAAATTTTTAAAAGAGTGTGCGGCATGCGTCTGAGCGTGAATATTCACGTTAACGTGATCAGCGTTAACCCTTGGGTTTGCCGCCGTTCAATGGCTCGCCATGGATGGGCGTTGCGGTCCGCCGAATAAGAGCCGCTTGTATGTTTACGGTGTCGGGGTGAGGGACAAGAGTCGCTATCGGCTGTTTGCGCAGACCGACTGAGTTAGATCCCTCCCACCCCACCTCATAGCGTCGATAAGGAACTGAGCAGCACGTAGCCATCAGGCTGCGTGACTGCCGATCTGAAGGCAAGCCAACGCACGTAGGTGGAACAGGCACCCCGACAAGCCATTGTCTTTGTTGGAGGTGCTGTTATGCAAACGACCTTTATCGGAGTGGATGTCTCCAAAGCGGAGTTGGTCATCAGCGTTGGCGATCAAGCTGCCGTGAGCGTGACCAATGACACATCTGCGATCATGCGCTGGTTGGCCTCGTTACCCCAAGATTGCTCTGTCGCCATGGAATCTACAGGGCGCTACCACTTGCTGCTCGCACAACTGGCTTTGCAAGCAGGGCTGAATGTGTATGTGCTCAATGCCCGGGATGTGTTCTTTTATGCCAAGGCACTGGGCGCCAGGGCTAAAAGCGATGCTCTGGACTGCGTGGTGATTCGGCGCTATCTGCAGGAGCATGTTCAAAGCCTGTATCCCTGGCAGCCTGGCACACCCGTTCAGCAGCAGCTCCATCTCTTGCTGACTCGACGTGCGCAGCTTAGCGCGCACCAGGCAGCCTTGAAGCAGACGCTCAAGGCGGTTGACTTACCCGGGCCGCAGATGGTGCACTTGATGGAATCGTTCAAAGCCCTGCTGCAGGCCATTGATGAGCAGGTTGTGCACCTGATCTCCAGTGACGACGCCATGCACCAAGGCTGCCAGCGACTGCAGTCGATTACAGGGATTGGCCCACAAACCAGTGCACTGCTGACAGAGCTTTTAAGTCGCCTGCACTTTGCCAACTCGGACGCACTGGTTGCCTATAGCGGGCTGGACCCTCGTGCCAATGACTCTGGCACAAAGCGTGGGAGGAGGCGTTTAAGCAAACGAGGCCCAGCCTTGCTGCGCAGGCAGATGTATCTGGCCGCATTCGCTGCCAGCCACAGCAAAGCGCTCAAGCCGCTTTATGCGCATATTCGCGCTAAGGGCTTCTCAACGACAGAGTCGATGGTGATCTTGGGGCGTAAGCTGCTTCGAGTGGCCCTTGCTGTTTGGCGAGGCAATACGGTGTTCAACCCCGAGCAATTGCTGCCGAAAACTGCTTGACGCGAAACATAGAACCTAACACAACCCTCGATACGTTGTTGCTTCGCCTTGTCGTACTTTTGTACTGCCTGCGGCTTCGCGCCTCGTCTCGATCGCAAACCTTCGGTTTGCTGGGTTGTGTTAGCCGCTCTAAGCCCTGCTGAGAGGAAAGGAGTTGCACCTTTCGCTCAGCAATCTTCAGGGCGCGACACTTGGCGATCCCCCGCGATGGATAGTGGGATTGGCCTGTAGCGACACCAGTGCTCAGGCCTTTGGTGCGCTTGTCTGCTTTTCAGTCGTTCAGGGTTGAGGCCTGAAGAATGGTGTCGAAATCGTTTGTGAAGGACGCTGTGGCGGTATCGACCGTGGCGCTGACACCCGCTACAACAAAGGGCAGCAAATGGTTGCAGGCATCCTCATGGTTTTCCGAGGAGCACAGTCCGTTGGACAGTCCCACGATTCGGTTGTTTTCGCTGAAGGTATTGCTCATCACGCCAACCATGAAGTCAAACGCCCACTGAATGCGCTGCTCCTCGCGGCCTGGAAAGGTGCGGCGCAGCTCGTGTAAAAACGCCTGTGCCAGCGGATTGAACAGATTGCTGAGCAGCTCCATCCAGCGCTCGGTGGACATGATGCGTGCCGCAAGCTTGGCGTAGTTCTGCCAGCCAGGGCCGCCGTGCAGGCTCCAGTACAGATAGGGCGATATGTAGCAGCGGGCAATGTCTTCCACCGACAGGGGGGATTGGCCACGCACGCTGCGGTAGTGCGTCAGCAGTTTCTGGCGGCTCTCGTTGACCACATTGGCCCGACGTGCCAGCACTTCGAAAAAAATCTGCTCTTTGGATTCAAAGTGGTAGTGCGCCAGGGCAAGCCTGACCTCCGCCAGATCGGTGATCTGGCGAATGGATGTGCCTTCATAGCTTTGAGCGGCGAAAAGTTGCTCTGCAGCATCCAGGATTCGGACAGATGTTTCACGCAGAGGGCGTTTGTTCTCGGTAGTGCTTTTCTTCATCTGCCCACAGGACACAAAAGTTTGATGGGCGATTATGGATTCTTTGGGCAAGCGGTGTCGGCTCGCTCAGCTTTGCGCCATGCGATGGCCGCCCCGGTACATGCGGCGGACACCGCAAATTCAGTCAAATTCAGTCATCTCCAAGGCTTTGAAGAAGGGTATTCTTTGGGCGCAGCGGTGAGCCTAGTCAGGGCTTGCCATCACTGCAGGCCCGCTTCTGACGGGCTTTGACACTTTTTGCTGAAATGCTCAAAGCGTGCTGTGAATTGTGCTGACCCCCTGGGTAAGGAGCTAGGCAAAATTCTGGACCTCGCCATCATCCTGAACGAGATCGGAACGGTATTTCAATGCCTCACCAGAAGGCGCTACCGCGATCCGGCTTTTATCAACTTCAGGAGACAAACCATGTTGGAATTTCGCAAGGTAACCACTTCCGTTGCCGTTACATCCGTCGTTTTGCTGGCTCACTTTAATGCCGCCGCGACCGAAGGTGGCGTGTCTATCGACCCGCCGGGCATCGAAAGTACCGCCAGCAGTGCACTGCCTCCGCCGGGACTTTATGGCATTGCCTACTACCGTAACTACCAGGCGGACAGTGCCAAGGACAATCGCGGCAACACCGTGACAGGCCCGGATTTCAAAGTGGGTGTGAATGCGCTGGTAAACCGTTTTGTGTGGGTCACGCCAGTCAAGGTGGCGGGCGGCGACTTGGCATTGCAGGCCGTGCTGCCTATTGCGCGTGTCAGTGTTGATATTGCTCCCGGCCTCTCTCAAACCCGTACCGGCCTGGGTGATACCACATTGGGCGCGGGTATTGGCTGGCACTTCAGCGAAAAGCTGCATGCTCTTGGTGCACTTGATCTTGATATGCCCACCGGTCGTTATGACAAGAACGCCCTGGCGAATGTGGGTACCAATCACTGGGCCATCTCTCCCAAGCTGGGATTCAGCTACGTGCAGAAAGAGGGCATCAACTGGGATTTGCGCAACACGCTGGTTTTCAACTCTCGCAACAAGGACACCGACTACCGCTCCGGTATCGAGTGGTTTGCTGATTACACCTTGGGCTGGGGCTTTGGCAACGGGCTGGTTGCAGGCGTAGGCGGCTATGTGTACCAGCAACTGAGCAAGGACAAGCAAAATGGCCAGTCTATTGATGGCAGCAAGGGCCGTGCCATGGCCTTTGGCCCGTCGGTTCGCTACACAACCAGCTTTGGAATGATGCTGTCGGCCAAGTTTGAGCGCGAATTCAATGTACGCAATCGCGCAGAAGGCAAATCATTCTGGGTGCGCGCGGTTTACGCGTTCTGAGCATGCGCACTTCATGCTGAGGTGACAGCTACATGACTTGAGATCGCTGCATCAAGCATATGGAGGGTGAAATCCCCGTACTGACTGGCGCTGTGCCGCGCTTGCCAGTACGGGGATTCCTTTTTTTGCCGCGAAGCCATTGATATGTATGCGCTTGCAGCTATCAATTTTGCGGCTTGAATGGCAGATCAGGGCTGCAAGTTAGCCTCGGCGCTTGCGGTTCTACGCAGAAGATAGATATCCATGATCCAACCGTGCTGCGCCCGGCACTGCGCCCGCCGGGCGGTAATGGCATTCTTCACGGCATTCAGATTTCCGGACATCAGCACCTGCTGCGGCATTCCCAGATAGGCGCCCCAGTAGATGACGGCATCGGGCTGAGATATCTGCTCATAAGAGCACTGACCGTCGAGCATGACAATCAGGGTGTCAATTCCTGCGGGCCAGCCTCCTTCGCGCAACTGGCGGCCTGTGGTGACCAGAAATGGCGCACCAATTTCATTGAGTGCGATGCCATGCGCACTGCACAGCATCTGCATGGACGTGATGCCGGGAACGACCCGCACCTGCTCTCGGGCCAGACCCAGGCGCGATGCAATGCGCAAAGTGCTGTCATAAAGTGCGGGGTCGCCCCAGACCAGTAGTGCAACGCGGCCTTGTCCGGAGGGCAGGCGCTGGTGCAGACATTCCTGCCAGCGCAGGGCAATTGCGTCATGCCATTCGTCAACTTGTCTGTCGTAGTCCGAGCCTTGCTGGCGCCTTAGCGGCATGTCGAAATGCGCAATCCGCTCGTCACTGACCATCAGTTGCTGCAGCAACGACAGGCGAACCTGGGCTAGCTCAGCCTTGTTGTCTTCCTTGTGTGGCAGCAGAATCAGATCGGCATTGCGAATAGCTTCTTCGGCTTGCCGAGTGATGTGATCCGGGTTGCCGGTGCCAATGCCGATCAGCGATATTTCCAGCATCAAACCCCCTCGGTACCTGCAGGAAAGCGGGGCTCATCGCCACGGGGGCGGTAGCGGCGGTCATAGTCATTGGCATAAAGACGGCTGAGGCCAAAATCCTGCTGGCTCAGCGTAGGCCCCACCAGCATCAGTGCGCTGCGCTGCAGCGCGTTGCTCTGTGCGGCAGATGCCAGCTCGCCCACGGTGGTGCGCACAATCAGCTCATCGGGCCACGATGCTCTCCAGACGATGGCGGCAGGGCAGTCTTTGCCGTAGTGCTTGATCAATTCTTGCTGCACTTCCTGGGCCACATGCACCGAGAGATGGATGGCCAGCACCGCGCCGGTGGCGGCAAAAGCGGCCAGTGTTTCTCCGCTGGGCATGCTGGATGCGCGACCGGATGTGCGTGTCAGTACAACCGACTGGCAGGAGCCCGGCAGGGTCAACTCTGCTTCAAGGGCGGCAGCCACCGCACTGAAGGCGGGCACACCCGGCGTCACGGTATAGGGAATTTCGCGCTCGCGCAGGCCGCGCAGTTGCTCGCCCATGGCCGACCAGATGCTCAGGTCGCCAGAGTGCAGGCGTGCAACATCCAGTCCTTGCGTGTGGGCCGATTGCATTTCCGCCAGTATGTCTTCCAGTGACATGGGGGCGGTGTTGACCAGGCGAACGCCTGCAGGGCAATGTGCCAGCAGTTCGGTCGGCACCAGTGAACCCGCATAGAGACAGACGGGGCTTGAGGCCAGCAAATCACGACCACGCACTGTGATGAGGTCGGCTGCGCCAGGGCCGGCGCCAATGAAGTGGACTGTCAAGAAAAAACTCCAGTTTTCAGAATAGGGGGTGTCTGCTCCGGTGCCGAAATCGTGGCAATTGCCAGCGTGGCTTGGCGATCCGCAGAGACTATGCGCGGCAGCAGCAGACGGGGTGCGAGTGGTGGGCTGCAGCGATGGGCGCTGTGGTTTAGTGCGGCCTGAAGCGCCAGTGCCTCAGAGACGCTGCCCGTGCCAAAGCGCTGCAGCAGTCGCGAAGAGGTAGAGATAGTTTTCGTTTGCCTGATATCTGACTCCGTGCAGTCAAGCCACTGCAGCGGCGTGAAATTCGCCTCTGCCCAGCCCCGCAGCGCTTTTCCGGCAGCGGTTGTGGCCTTGTGGCTTAAAACGGAAAAGCAGAGCACTCCGGGCCAGCGCTCCAGTTGCGGCTGCAGCATGCAGGCTTGCTGCCAGCAACTGGAAAATGACTCTGGGCTCGCAGTTGATCTGAATCCCCAGCCCGCATACAGCCACGTCATGGCTGCGAGCTCCATATCCATTGAACGACCGGGCGGGCGGCTTGCCACGAATGCATGCGCCCAAGGGGCACGGCTTCGCTCCACTGCAGTTGTTGTAGCTGGCCGCCGTGGCGTCGATGCAGTTCCATCAGCAGTGCCTGGGTTTCCAGGGCGACGGCATTGACCACCAGACGCCAGGGATGGCGCAGTCTTGCGCACAGCGCATCAAACAAAGACTGGTTGAAGCCGCCGCCGACAAAGACAGCATCTGCGGTGCCCGGAAGGCTGTTGAGTGCTGTCATCGAGTCTGCATGAATGACTTGCAGATTCAGTGCATAGCGTGCGGCGTTGACGGTGATGTTGGCAACGCGTTCTGCGTGCTGCTCTACGCAAATGGCCTTGCCGCCTGCCAGGCACCATTCTGCGGAAACAGAGCCTGAGCCAGCCCCCAGGTCCCACAGGCATTCACCGCGGCGCGGCGCCAGCGCTGCCAGTGTCATGGCTCTGATGGGGCTTTTGGTGATCTGCCCGTCATGCGCAAATGCGTCGCAGCTGCGCCCCGGAACCTGTGATAGGCCGAAGCCGCCACGGGCTTCAAAAGCGGCAGCAACGGGCGCTTGCACAGGCTGGGCAAGCAAGCTGGCAGCCAGTTCACTGGCCGTGCCAGTTTCCATGCATTGCTGCTCGCTGCCTGCCTGCGAGATCAGCCACATCAGGCTGCTTCCCCAGCCATGCTGGGATAGCCAGGAAGCTATGCCCTGTGCGGCGGCGGCATCACGCAGCAGGCAGATAAAGCGTTCGCTCTGGGCTAGCAGTGGCGTCAGTGTTTCAAAGCTGCGGGCATGCAGGCCCAGGCAATGCGTATGCTCCTGCGACCATCCCAGCGTGCCTGAAATCCATGAAAATGTAGAGGGCTGAGGGTGGTTGCGCCATTCGCCTGCTTCCAGGTGTTTGGCAACCGACGCTCCCCCGCCGAAATGAAACGGATCGCCCGAGACCAGGATGGCAACCGGAATTTGCTTGCGCAGTTGCAGTACGGAATCGACGCTGAACGGAACCGGCCAAGTGCGGCCACGGCTGCCAACTTGTGCCAGCTCAAGGTGGCGCGGGCTGCCAAAGACCAGCTCGGCGCTGTTCAGGTCTTGCAGTGCGGCAGCGCTCAGGCCTTGCAGGCCTGAGGGATGAATTCCAATGATTGAAAGCCACGGATTGGCCATGACCCAAGTTCTCCTGTTAGGCGGCACTTTTGATGCCTATGTTCTGTCCACCTTGTTGAGCGAAGCTGGCGTTCCTGCGGTTTATTCCTATGCAGGCGCGACGCAGACCCGGCGCACTCCGGCCTTGCCAATGCGCGTGGGGGGCTTTGGCGGTGTGGATGGCTTGCTGGCTTATTTGCGAGAGCACGGCATCAGCCATGTCATTGACGCAACGCATCCGTTTGCAGCGCAGATGAGCCGTAATGCACATGCAGCCTGCGCTGCGGCAGGCATTCCCCTGCTGTCCATGGAGCGGCCTGGCTGGTCCTTGCAAGCTGGCGATCAATGGATTTCTGTGCCAGATATGCAGGCTGCGGCGCAGGTGGTGGCGTCTGGTGCCCCGCCAAGATTTCGCAGCGTCTTTCTGGCCATTGGCCGCAAGCAGCTTGCTGCTTTTGCGCATCAGGCTAGCGAGCAGCGCTATGTGCTCCGGGTGGTCGATCAGACGGATGAAGCGCTGCCATTGCCCTGCGGCAGTTATGAGCTGATTGTGGCGCGCGGGCCTTTTGCGCTTGAGGATGAAATGGCATTGCTCAAACGCCATGCGGTGGACTGCATCGTCAGCAAGAACGCGGGTGGTCCTGATACCTATGCCAAGATCGAAGCGGCCAGAGCGCTGCAGATCCCCGTCATCATGGTGGACCGGCCAGTGCTCCCCGAACGGGAGCAGTGTCAGAGCCCGCAGCAGGCCATGGCCTGGCTGCGCCAGCGGCTGTGATGCGCTGGCTTCAGCCACGGGCCTGCACGCCATAGCTGCGCGGGGTGTAGACATGGGGGCCAACCTTGCGGGTCAGGCTGTTGCCCACAATCACCAGAGTGCGCATATCGGCCATCTCGGCGCTTGCGGCAGCCAGCGGCACAACATTCAGCGTTTCATCGGGGCGGCTGACATTGCGCGCAAAGCAGATCAGACGCTCTGGCTCGCACTCCTGGCGCAAGACCTTGAGCGCACGTTCAAACCCCTGTGGACGAGATTTTGAACAGGGGTTGTAGAACGCCATGGCGAAATCGGCTTGCGCGGCCAGGCAAATGCGTCGCTCTATCACCTCGGCTGGCTTGAGGTTGTCCGAAAGATTGATCGTGCAAAAGTCATGCCCAAGCGGTGCGCCCAGGCGCGCAGCCGCCGCCAGCATGGCCGTGATGCCGGGTTGCACTTCGATGTGCACGGCTTGCCACAGCAACTGCTCATCCGGCGCGGCGTATTCCAGCACTTCAAAGACTGCACTGGCCATGGCGAATACGCCGGGGTCGCCCGAGGAAAGCATCAGCACCTGTTTGCCTTGCGCCGCAAGATGCAGCGCGGCGCGTGCACGTTCCAGCTCCTCGCGGTTATCGCTGGCGTGCAGAGTCAGGTGTTCCAGACCCGACAGGCGTTCGATATAGGGGAAATAGCCAAAGGCGTCTGTCGCACTGGCAATGCTGTTGCGAACTTGCTGCGTCAGCAGCTCGGCATTGCCCGGGCCCAGGCCCACCACCGTGAGCCTGCCTTGTGAGCTTGCGTGTGTCATGCGGCCTGCCTCAGAGATCATTGGCAGGGCGGCGGCCGTTGCCATGCACGATCACGATGGCGAAGTAGGGGCAGCGCTCAGGCGCGTCGCGCAAAGGCATGACTTGCTGATCGCTCATGGTGCCGTTGATGACCAGCCAGGCCTGATCCAGCTTGCCTTGCTCGGTCAGCAGAGTGCGGATGCGAGCGAGATGGCGGCCCACTTTCATGATGACCAGCGCATCGGAGCGCTGCATATGCTGGCGCAGCGGTTCATCAGGCAAGGTAGCTGGCAGCACGCTCATGACATCATCGCCCCAGGTCATGGGGATGCCGGTGGCGTGCCAGCAGCCCACCATGCCGGGAATGCCGGGCAGAACCTCCACCTGTGCCTGTGCGGCTTGCTTGAGCCGCACGTACAGATGCATGAAGGAGCCGTAGAAAAACGGGTCCCCCTCGCACAGCACAATGACTTCCTCGTCACGCGCCAGATCGGTCAGCCGGTTTTGCCAGCCCAGATAGAAGTCTGAAAGCTGGGCAATATAGCGTGGGTCGTCGTGCGGAATTTCCGTGGTCAGCGGGTATTCCATCGGGTATTCGGTGACCTCGGCGTGCAGCAGGCCGTTGACCAACTGCCGTGCTTTGCCGGGGTGGCCAAGCTTGCGAAAATAGGCCACATGGCGCGCATTGCGCAGCAGGCGGTCGGCCTTCACGCTCATCATTTCGGGGTCGCCAGGGCCAAGACCCACGCACACAATTTTTCCTTGAGTCATGGTGCAGGCCTTATTCAACAGAGGTGGCCAGGGCATTGACAGCAGCCACGGTGATGGCTGAGCCACCTAGGCGCCCTTCAACGATGGCAAAAGGAATTTGCCCCCATTCGCGCAGCGCATCCTTGGACTCCGCCGCGCCTACAAAACCCACCGGGCAACCGATGATGGCGGCGGGACGAGGGCAGGCCGGGTCTTGCAGCATATTGAGCAAGTGAAAAAGCGCCGTGGGCGCATTGCCAATGGCCACGACGGCGCCATTCAGGTGCTCGCGCCACAGTTCCAGCGCGGCGGCGCTGCGTGTGTTGCCCATGGACTGGGCCAGCTCGGCGGTGCGGCCATCCTGCAAGGTGCAGATGATGGAGTTGTCTGCAGGCAGGCGCTTGCGGGTAATGCCTTCGCTGACCATGCGGGCGTCGCACAGAATGGGGGCGCCACCCTGCAGCGCTGCCTCAGCAGCCTCGGCAAAGTCGGGCGAAAAATGGATGTGCGCCGCCAGCTCCACCATGCCTGCTGCATGAATCATGCGGCAGGCCACGCGTTCTTCCAGCGGGGTGAAGCGGGCCAGGTCTGCCTCGCGGCGAATGATGCTGAAAGACTGACGGTAAATTTCTTCACCGTGCTTTTCATATTGATAGCTCATGGATCAGTTCTTGTATTTGTGCAGGCTCTGATAACTGGGCCTGAAAGGGAATTTGGATACGGGCTTGCGGCTGTGCAGCGGTGTAGGCGTTGAGCAGCAGCTGCGCCGCGTCAGACTGGCTTGCATAAACGACGGCGGTGGCCTCTTTGCCAAGCGCGCACAGCTTGGCGCAGCCGCTGATGTGCAGATGCATGCCCTCGGGCAGATGTTTTGCAGATTGCAGTGCCAGCTGCTGCGCAGGCATCAGTGCCTGCGTGCAGCCGGGGCTGCCGGTGCAGGCAGAAACGCGGCTTCGTGCGTCACGGCTCTCGACAATCCATGAGGCGCTGTCCAGCGCCTTCGGCGCAATAGTTGTGGCGCCATTTGCCACGAGCAGCGAGCGCCAGGGCGTAACTCTGATCTCGGTGTTTGGCGGAAGATGGCTTGCCAGCAAGAGCACGGCTTGCGCATTCACCCGGCCCAGTGGGGCACCCAGAACAAAGTGCCGCCCGTGTTCGCCGGGTGTGAGGGGGCAGGTTGCCGATGCGTCGGGCGATGTTTCCAGTACCGTTGCTGTCCGTAGCGCGGGCAGGTCTTGCGGCAAATACGCCAGCTTCTGCTGCAGCCGTGTGATGGCTTGCCTGTCGTCTTGCTGATTGCCGCGCACGCGTTCACTGGCAAACCAAATGGCGATCTGCACAGCGGCTTCAATGGCCTCTGTGGCATTGGCATAGACATGGGTCTTTCCAGAGCCGCCCAGTGTGAGTGCATAGCGCGGGGCGAAGTGCTCTGTCTGGGCGCTGGCGGGCAAGACATGCAGGCGCAGATCGGCGCCAATATCGCGCAGGCTTTGCTGCTCATCATCGACCAGCAGGCCGAACTTGCTGGGCAAGGCATTCAGGCCCAGCGTTTGAAGTGCATGCGGGCTCAGGCGCGTGGCTGCAGCGTGAGACAGCGACTGCGCCAGCTGATGTGTCAGGTCATGGCGCGCATAGAGAGGGCTGCAATGGACGGCGGGCGCCAGGTCTTCATCTGCGTTAGCTGGCACCAGTCCGGCGGCCACCAGTTGCGAGCGCACTTGGCCCAGTTGCGATGCGTGCACGCCGCGCAGCTGAATGTTGCCCAGCCGGGTCAGCTCCAGCTGCGGATGGGCGTGTGCCAGGGCCAGTTCAGCCAGTGCGCGCCATTGCGCGACGTTGAGGGAGGCGCAATGAGGGCGAATGCGCACAATCCAGCCGTCTTGCGCCTGCATGGGCTTCCAGGCGGTGGGGCACCAACCCTGAATTTTGACGGAATCAGCCATGCAGCGCTGCCACCGCCATCAAGCGGATGTCGCCACATTCAGCGGGCTGCAGTCGAGCCAGCCACAGAGATCCTCGCACCATGCCAAATCCACGTCAGTCAGGCCGATACCCGGGCCAGATGATTGAGATGTGCAGAGGGAGGAGGGAGATTGACTGTGCGAGTGCAGCAGCCCATCAAGCCACATGCAATCCCGCTGCGCCTTGGTCACATCAGGCCGGTCTCCGGACTTACAAAGCTCAACTCAGAGAGTTGAAATTCAGGCACGCCTTCCCGCTTTCGCAGTGACTGTCATTGCTGGCAATGACTTGTGCCTCAATATCTTTGATTACCGTTGCGGGTGCAGTGCAGGATTGGTGGCTTGTGTCATTCACCTGCTTCTCGTTTCATCTTCAGGCCCAAAACGCGCCTGAAAACACCTGTGATCGGGGCGAATCTTACGCGATATCCATTCGCTCAAAAAATTCAGAGCCTCAGCGAGTGGCGTGGGCGCTGTGTGTTTGCCTCGTTCAGAGTGAGGGTTCGGGCCTGAGCCACAGCCAGATCAGCACGCAGCCCATGATGCTGAGCGTCACGGCAGTTATCCAGGGCTTGTGGGAGAAATACAGAATCAGCGCACCACTGAACACCATGCTGAAGGTGGCCGTCCACTTCACGCGGCGGGTGATTTTTCCGCCCGCATCCCAGTTGCGCAGCAGTGGCCCGAAGATGCGGTGCGCATAAAGCCAGCGGTGCAGCCGGGGTGAGCTGCGCACAGCAGCCCAGGCGGCCATCAGGATGAACACCGTGGTGGGCATGCCTGGTACGACAGCGCCGATCAGGCCCAGCAGCACACAGATCAGGGCAAAGGCGATCAGCAAATAACGCAGCGGAGCGGAAAGTGCGGCAGGCTCCGGGGCGGGCTGCTCGGCAGATGAGTCGGGCGGTGGCGAAAGATCGGTCATGAAGCAGGACATGGGCGGCGTGGCATTCCGGGCAGGAATGTCGCCATCAGGCCTCTCATATTAGCGAGCACAGGTGGCAGTATGGTTTTTCCGGCCGCCGCTCTGGCGGCATTTGTCACATCCTTGTCCCGGTTGGCGCAGGTGTGGCTCGCATAATCGGGCTTCGTTTGGGCAGGCGCTGCATGGCCCGCATCAACACAGATTCAAGGAGTAAGAACAATGACGACGACCCAGAGCACCGATTCGCCTGATGTGATTGCCGAAGTGCGCGGCAAGCTGGGCATGATTACGCTCAACCGCCCCAGGGCGCTCAATGCGCTGTCTCTGGGAATGGTGCGCGCCTTGCTGGCAACGCTGCTGGACTGGCAGAAAGACGACGCGATTCTGGCGGTGGCGATTCGCGGCAGCAACAAGGATGGCGTTTTCGGTGCCTTCTGCGCAGGCGGTGACATTCGCTTTCTGCATACCGCTGGCAGCCAGGGCAACCCGGAACTTGAAGATTTCTTCACCGAGGAATATGCGCTCAACCACCTGATTCACACGCTGGGCAAGCCCTATATCGCGTTCATGGATGGCATCGTCATGGGCGGCGGCATGGGCATCAGCCAGGGCGGCTCGCTGCGTATCGTGACCGAACGCACCAAGATGGCCATGCCCGAGACGGCCATTGGCCTGTTCCCGGATGTAGGCGGTGGCTATTTCCTCTCGCGCTGCCCCGGTGCGGTGGGTGAATGGCTGGCGCTGACTGGTGACACCATTGGCGCGGGCGATGCTGTGGCCTTCAAGCTGGCCGATGGCTGCATTCCCAGCGACCAGCAGGCCGAGTTGTGGGAGACGCTGGCGACGACGGATTTTGCCAATGTGGAAGCGCTCAACGCCGTGGTGCGCTCGCGTTTTGTGAGCGTTCAGCCCAAGAATGCAGAGCACATCGCCGAGATTGATGCCTGCTTTGCCTTGCCCACAGTGGCCGCGATCGAGCAGGCGCTGCAGCAAGGCAGCGACTGGGCCAAGGCCGAAGCGGCAACGCTGCGCAAGCGCTCGCCACTGATGCTGCATGTGGTGCTGGAGCAGATTCGCCGTGCCCGCAAGATGACGCTGGCCGAGGACCTGCGCATGGAGCGCGATATGGTGCGCCACTGCTTTTATCTGCGCCCCGGCCAGAGCGAGACGGTGGAAGGCATTCGCGCCCTGGCCGTGGACAAGGACCATAGCCCGCGCTGGAACCCCGCCAGCATTGAAGAAGTCAGCGATGCGCAGTGGCAGGCGTTTTTTGACAGCCCCTGGCCTGCGCATTCGCACCCGTTGGCAATGTTGAAAGACTGAGCTTGACGGAGTCGCTCTCATACAGAGCAACGTTTAGCTAGGCCCGCAACACTCATGTTTGCGGGCTCTATTATTTTGATAGCTAACTGTCTTTATAAAACCTGGACTTCAGCCCATTTATATTGAATTTTTTTGTAGCAGGCCTCAGGCAGACTTTTGAAGCTGCGCAATTGCCTGCGCCAGCAGGGCAATGGAGCGCGGCGCGCAGCCCTCGGCATCGTTGCTGATGGTGACAAAGGCGGGCTGACCTGCGCCCGTAATGCCTTTGATGGTGCGCGCCAGCCAGGCGCGGGTGTGCAGGTCTTCGCTGCGAATTTCGCTGAACGGTTCGTGCTTTTTCTGGGCATCGGCATAGCCGTATGCGCCGAAGATACGGTTCAGATTCCAGCGGCAGACCAGCGGACTGGGCCACAGCGCGCGCAAGGTGTGCAGCTGCACCTCAATAGGCGGCATCTTGCCGTGCAGGCCCAGGCAGAACGTGGCGCCATGGGCTTTGAGCGTATCGACCAGCGCGGGAGTCAGCAACTCGGGGTCGCGCACTTCCACGGCCACTATCACCTGAGGGTGCTGTGCCAGCGCCTGGCGCACGGCGGCCAGCATCAGTCCAAGTCTGGCAAACAGCTCGCTCTGGCGGGTGAGTAGCGACCAGGGCAGGGGGCTGAGCTGAAACACCAGCACGCCCAGCTTGGCGCCCAGGCCCTCCAGCGTGGGCTGCACAAAATGCTCCACCGCCAGGCGCGGATCCAGAAAGGCAGGGTTGGCCTCGCGGGGCTTGCCCTCTTCGGTGCGCACCTGCGCATCAGTCACCCCTGCCGGGCATTTGACGACAAAGCGAAAGTCATCATCGACCTGCGCCGCAAACGCTGCGTACTGGCTGTTGGTCAGCGGCTTCCAGAAAGTGCGATCCACGCAGATGGTGCGCAGCAGCGGGTGCTGGTGATAGGCACCCAGGCCTTTTTTTGCCAGTACGTCCTTGGAATAGGCCCCATCCCAGACCAGACCTTCCCAGCCGGGGTAGGACCAGGTGGAAGCGCCCATGCGCAGATTCGCAGGTAACTGGGCGGCAAGATCGGCCCATTGCGCGGCTTCGGGTGCCAGTGTTACAGCCGAGCCGCTGCGTGCCTTTTGGGGGGCGGCTTTCCGTGAACGAGGGAGTTTGGTTGTCTCCTCCGAGATGGATTCCTCAAAAAAATCGTCCTGTTTTCGCTGCATGGCGGTCATTGTGATTCAGGCTTCTTTGGAGCATGCAGAACTTCAAAATAACCAATTTCAGGGATAGGCAAGGCGGCGCTCTGTATGTAGAAACGAATAGTTGCAAATGTGATTTGGTTTCTACTTGGAGGGTATATGCGTGAAGTAGTGCGCGTTATCGCTGGGCCAGAGCGCTCCATGGTAATGAGTAGGTTGGGTGTCTATGTCTGGGGAAATGTGCGCAGCGTTCGCGTTGTGCCTGAAGGGTCCGACGGTGAAGGGGTCTGTGTTGCCGACCGTACCGAAATTGGTCACCTGAGGTTTGCGCAAGATGTACCTCAGCGCCTTGATCCTGTTGGGATGGAGTGGTTGGGGGTGGGTGATGCCTCGGCGCAGTTGATTGCATGGACTAAAGAGAAGGTGTTCCAGTTTGCGCCGCAGGTGGTGCGAGATCACGGAGCGGCGTATGTGGGTACTGTTGATTTGCCAGACATCGCCCGCAATGTCTGGACAGGGGAGCATGTCGCTTTCGCGGCGTTGGCTGATGGTCGTTTGTTCGGTTGGGGTGATGTCGCATATGGGCGACTCGGGATTGGTGAGGATGCTTTGTGGCAAGGACGCACTACGCCTGTTGTTGTAGACGGGGTCAGTGACATTCGTAGCCTGAGTCCGGGAGCTGCGCACACCGTGGCCCTCGATGGAAAAGGTCGAGTCTGGACCTGGGGGGCCAATGCTTCGGGGCAACTGGGGCAGGGAAATCTGCGTGAGCAGGCTTTGCCCCGGCATGTGAAGTTGACTCAGCCCGTAAAGGCTATTGCAGCAGGGGCAACACACACCCTGGCTTTGGACGTTCATGGGCAGCTGTGGGGCTGGGGGTCCAATCACAAAAAGCAATTGAGCGCACAGATTGCTGAGGCGTATCTCCCTTCGCCGGTGCGAATTGGGGGCCGTTTATCAGAGGTCAAGGCAGTGGTTGCAGGTTTGCACTTCAGTGCTGTGTTGACTCGTGAAGGTCTTGTGCGGGCCTGGGGGTGGAATGGGCTAGGGCAACTGGGGCATGAAGAAATTGGCGAGGAGAGTGAGCGGGTAATTGCTCTCAAGCGGGTTCGCCAAATCAGTGCTGGACGCTCTCATATGCTTGCTTTGACTGAGGAGGGAACTTGCTGGGCTTGGGGCGACAACCGTTTTGGTACCTGCCAGGGTGAGGCAGAGATGCAGGCTCAACCTCGTCAGATTGATCTGAGCGCCATGAAATTTCAACCACAAGCGAATCTGAATTTGCTCAAGGAGCAGGCATGAATCTCATCGATTGCAAGAAGTTTTCTGATCATGCAAAGACAGACGGCGTTGTGACTCGACGCGGTTTGCTCCAATGGGGTATGGCGGTTTCGGTCGGTGCTCTCTTGCCCGCTTGCGGAGGTGGCGCAGGTAATGCCGATCAGGAGAGTTTGCCGCAGCCCCAGATATTGCGCTCCAGTGGTGGAGTGCTTGAGCTGCATTTGAATGTGCAGTATGCGGACCTATCAATGGCAGTGCCAGATGATGCGGCCTTGATGGATCAATGGGCCAGCTATCCGGTATCGGCCAAACCCAGAGCGCTGGCTTTGCGGACTTTCAATGGTCAATACATGGCGCCAACCTTGATGTTGAAGCCCGGTGATACCTTGCGTGTGTGGGTCAACAATCGGCTACCCGCATCTCCCCAGAGTTCCAGCTGGCAGGGTCTGAATCACCAAAACAGCACCAATCTGCATTTTCATGGCTTGCATGTTGATCCGAAGGAGATTCGCCCCGGTGTTTTTGGTGACTATGTGGTGGATAAGGCCACTGCAGGGATCAAGCCGGGAGACACTCGTTATCACGAAATCAAAATTCCGCTGGACCATAGCAGCGGCATCTACTGGTACCACCCACATCTTCATGGATCCACGAATGCCCAAGTGTCCAGTGGCATGTTCGGCGCAATTCTGATCCGTAAGGAAAATGAAGCATTCTGGAAGGCTAGCGCGGTGGATGAGCAAGTACTTTTTGCTCACAAGCTGACACTGACGGAGCAAGGGCGCACAGACACGCTGGAGGAGTCGTTCGCAAGGCCTGCATCGGCTTTTCTGATCAATGGCGTGCATCAACCAACCATCGTGCTTCGCCCCGGTGAAGTGAGACATTGGCACATCGTCAACCCAACATCGTTCTATCCCCTGTATCCCGTGTTGGATGGTCATGATCTCCATGTGTATGCGCGGGACGGAAACAATTTCAACAAGCGCTTTCGCCTATTGAACAGAGAGACGGTGAAGGCAGGACTGGCAATGAAGGATTGGCCAGGTAGCTACATCTACCCGGGTGGGCGTCTTTCCATGGTGTTCAAGGCATCCCTGGTCCCGGGAGAGTATTTCCTGAGATCTGCTGCATGTCCATCTTGGCACAGGCCCACCGGCAGCAGCAATTACGAAGAGGTGATTGCACGCGTAATTGTCCAGGGCGAAGCAGTAAATGATGACATTCCAGACCCTACCTTGCTGCGCTCAACGGATGAGTACCTGCCGATAACGGATGAAGAACTGGCGGCCAAAGGCGGAATGCAGCGCTCCATGCGTTTAGCGATACTGTCCCCGGGTGACTTGAAGCTGGCTCCAATGCCGTCGGATGAGAGCTGGGTGCTGGGCACAGATGGAGTTACTTCTGTCTTTGCCGTTGGCTCGGATGCGATGCAAAGTGGTATGGCGCCCTATCACTCTGCCTTGACACCCACGCAACTGGTTCCTTTCAATGGAGTCGAGGAGTGGACGGTGTGGAATTTCAATGCTTATCCGCACCCGTTTCATATCCATGTGAACGATTGCTATGTGACAAAGGTGAACGGCGAGAGTGTCGATCCATTTTGGGCCGATACCCTGCCCGTACCTCCAGTCTCCGATTCCAAACCAGGCAGCATTACCTTTCGCATGCGATTTTTGGACTTTGATGGCAGCTTTGTCTGGCACTGCCACGCGCTTGATCATGAGGATTTAGGCATGATGCAAGCCGTGGAGATCAAGGTGTAGTGAGGAAGCAGGCTTGTGCTCTCAAGCCTGCTGGGCTTTTTCCAGCGCGCAATGGCCTAAATGTTTAAATCTGTTGCGTTTCGTGCTGCATTCTGAGAGGTGAGGGTCGGGTGGGTATGGCAAACTCATCAGCTTTCTGTGTTGAACGCCGTGGGGCGCGAGTATCGAATGCAAAAAATCATTGGTCAGATTGCTCAAGAACTGAATGTCAAGCCGCAGCAGGTGAGCGCGGCGGTGGAATTGCTCGATGGTGGTGCTACGGTTCCGTTTGTGGCCCGTTACCGCAAGGAAGCTACAGGCGGCCTGGATGACACGCAGCTGCGCACGCTGGATGAGCGCTTGACTTATCTGCGCGAGCTGGAAGACCGCCGCGAGACCGTCATCAAGGCCATTGACGAGCAAGGCAAGCTGACCGATGCGCTGCGCCTGGCGATTGCCCAGGCGCCTACCAAGCAGGAGCTGGAAGACATTTACCTGCCCTTCAAGCAAAAGCGCCGCACCAAGGGCCAGATTGCCAAGGAATTCGGCATCGAGCCGCTGGCCGACAAGCTGTTTGCCGACCCCGCGCTGGACCCGCACAAAGAAGCCGAGGCCTTTTGCAAGCCAGCAACCACCTTGGACGACGGCAAGCCAGGGCCTGATTTTTCGACCACCTTTGCCGTGCTCGATGGCGTGCGTGACATCCTGTCCGAGCGCTGGGCCGAAGACCCGGCCCTGGTGCAGAAGCTGCGCGAATGGCTGTGGGACGAAGGGCTGCTCAAGTCCAAGAAGGTGGAAGCCAAGAACGAGAACGACCCCGAGGTCGCCAAGTTCCGCGATTATTTTGAATACGACGAGCCCATCGGCCGCGTGCCTTCGCACCGCGCTTTGGCCGTGTTCCGTGGCCGGGCACTCGAAATTCTCGAAGCCAAGCTGGTGCAACCCGTCGAGCCCGAGCCTGGTCAGCCAAGTCTGGCCGAAGGCAAGATTGCCTTGCACCTGGGCTGGAGCCACGCCAAGCGCGCGTCTGACGATCTGCTGCGCAAATGCGTGGCCTGGACCTGGCGCGTCAAGCTGAGCCTGTCCACCGAGCGTGACCTTTTCAGCCGCCTGCGCGAAGACGCTGAAAAAGTGGCGATCAAGGTGTTTGGCGATAACCTGCGCGATCTGCTGCTGGCCGCACCTGCCGGCCAACGCGCCGTTATTGGCCTGGACCCTGGCATCCGCACCGGCGTGAAGGTGGCCGTGGTGGACCAGACCGGCAAGTTGGTGGACACGACCACCATCTACCCGCACGAGCCGCGCCGCGACTGGGATGGCTCCTTGGCCGTTCTCGCCCGCCTGGTGGAGAAACACAATATCAATTTGATCGCGATTGGCAACGGTACAGCCAGCCGTGAGACCGACAAGCTGGCGGCTGACCTGATCAAAATTGCTGGCAAGGCCGACAAGAAGATCGAAAAAGTGGTGGTGAGCGAGGCCGGTGCTTCGGTCTATTCCGCCAGCGAATTCGCCGCACTGGAAATGCCCGATATCGACGTGAGCCTGCGCGGCGCAGCATCGATTGCCCGTCGCCTGCAGGACCCGCTGGCCGAGCTGGTCAAGATCGACCCCAAGAGCATTGGCGTGGGCCAGTACCAGCACGACGTGAACCAGAGCGAGCTGGCGCGCCAGCTGGATGCTGTGGTGGAAGACTGCGTGAACTCGGTGGGCGTGGATTTGAACACCGCCTCGGCCCCGTTGTTGACCCGCGTGTCGGGCCTGTCGGGCTCGGTCGCCAAGTCAGTGGTGCGCTGGCGCGATGCCAATGGCTCGTTCAGCAACCGCAAGCAGCTGATGGAAGTGGCCGGCCTGGGCGCCAAGACTTTTGAGCAGGCCGCAGGTTTCTTGCGCATTCGCGGTGGCGATAACCCGCTCGATATGACCGGCGTTCACCCTGAAACTTATCCGGTGGTGGAGCAGATTATTGTCTCCACCGGCAAGCCCGTGGACCAGATCATGGGCCGGGGCGAGGTGCTCAAGTCGCTCAAGCCCGAACAGTTCGCCAGCGAGAAGTTTGGCGCCATCACCATCAAGGACATTCTGGGCGAGCTGGAAAAGCCTGGCCGTGACCCGCGCCCTGACTTTGTGGTGGCCCGCTTCAACGACGGCGTGGAAGACATCAAGGACCTGAAGGAAGGCATGACGCTGGAAGGTACGGTGAGCAACGTGGCCCAGTTTGGCGCTTTTGTCGATCTGGGCGTGCATCAGGACGGTCTGGTGCACGTGAGCCAGATGAGCCACAAGTTCATCGAAGACGCGCGCGAAGTGGTCAAGACCGGCCAGATCGTCAAGGTCAAGGTGCTGGAAGTGGATGTGGACCGCAAGCGCATCAGCCTGACGATGAAGCTGGATGCTGCGCCTGCAAGGCGCGACGGTCCGCGCGACAATCGCTTTGAAGGCGCAGGCCGTGGCAACAACTACGGCGGTGGTAACCGCGGTGGGCGCGACAACTTTGCCCAGCCCCAGCGTGGCAACCAGCCCACACAGCCAAATGCAATGGCATCAGCCTTTGCCAAGTTGCAGGGGCTCAAGAAATAATCTCCTTCCTGGCCGCCAATACGATATTCACAGGCGGCCTGCAGAGGGAGACGGAATGCTGAGCAATAGAAGAGAACGGGGGCGCGTGCTCCCCGTTCTGGCGGTAGTACTGCTGGTCGTTTTTATCGGCGCCAAGATGACGTCGCGGGGCTGGATATCGCTGGACAGAGTCAAACAGAAAGCCCAGGCGCAGCAGCCGGTAGCTCTGGTCTGGCCGCCAGCGCTTGCCGCTGAAAGCGACCGCTTTTGCCACACTGTCAAGCTGACACTGGAACAGCTGGACAAGGCCAATGAAGAGGGGCTGCCGGTCGATCAGCAGCGCCGATGCATTACCCGTGATGCCATGGCTGAGCACGAGGCTGCCAAAGTACGCAATGCCGCAGCACGCCGTGCTGATGCCGCAAGGCGTGAAGAGCAGGCTCAGATTGAAAAAACGGTAGAGCAGCAAATCTCGACCGGGGCAATTGCCTTGCAGAACTTGCTGCAGGCGCGGGCAGGAATTACCACCCAGATCACCACAGCCTTGCAGCACGGTGCGCGTGCGGCGATCAAGCCCATGCCGCAGCCACCCGCTTCGTTGTTTGTACCCATGAGCTATACCAGCGGAAGTCTTCAGCTCAAGGCGTTTGTCACCCCGCCTCCTGGCGATGGTCGCAAGCTGCCGCTCATGGTTTGGCTTACCGGGGGCGATACGAATACTCTGGGTAACTTCTGGACGGAAGGCCCTGCGGAGAATGACCAGAGCGCGGCCGCCTTTCGCAAGGCTGGCATGGCCATGCTGTTTCCCGCATTGCGGGGCGGCAATGACAACCCTGGACAGCAGGAATACTTCTGGGGCGAGGTGCAAGACGTGGCTGCAGCCATTTTGCAGGCTGCGCAGCTTCCCTACATAGATGCTTCGCGTATCTATCTGGGTGGGCACAGCACCGGAGGCACTTTGGCGCTGCTGACAGCTGCCGCTGGGCTGCCGGTGCAGGGGGTGTTTGCCTTTGGACCGGTGGACGATATCAGCAGCTATGACTGGCCGATACGCTGGAGCCTGCTGTCTGTGGATGAGAGAAAGCTGCGCTCTCCCATGTACTGGCTGCATGGCGTCAAGAGTCCGACCTGGATCATCGAAGGCAGCAAGCGGCCCAGCAATATCAGCAGTCTCGATAATCTTTGCGCTGGACGAAAGTCAGAACAGGTGCACTGCGTGACGGTTCATGGAAGTGATCACTTTTCCGTGCTACAACCGCTGACACGCAAAATTGCCAGCCAGCTGGTGATGGGGCAGCCGGTACAGCTGCAAAGAGATGAAAAATAATGCAGGAGCGGCCGGTTTCGTGCTGCTCAGCCAAAGAGAGGTGAAGGGTAGTTGCATGCCCTCACACAAGGGATGAGTCACGCAAAACCATTGAATCTGTCCGCTGTGCTGGCGTCACAGTCCACGCTGCCAAGTCAGCCTAGGGCTTTGGCGCTGCTGTCCAGCGAGCTGCTCAAGCCGCAGCCGCATATGCGTAGTCTGACGCAGCTTTTCTCGGCAGACCCTGTGCTGGCTGCACGCTTGCTGGCCATGGCGAACGGGCCAGCACATTTGATGAGCCAGCGTGTCAACAGCATTCCAGAGGCGCTGGTCGTTCTCTCCCCCCTGCAACTGCGCCAATTGCTGAACAAGGCCTCGCCGGGGGTGGACCGTGCGTCTGCTGCAGGCTGGCGGCTGGCGTCATTCTGGCGATATAGCCTGGATACCGCGCGCATGGCACGGGCCTTGGCAATGTCGGTGCAGGCCAATGCATCGGCTGCCTATTCGCTTGGGCTGGTGCATGGCCTGGGTGAGTTGTTGCTGCAACAGGCGGACCCCGCAACCGCCGCCAGACTGGCGGAGCTGCTGGAGCCTTTTCACCCGCAAAGACCGCAGGTGGAAATGCAGTTGCTTGGCTACTGCTCAGGGCAGATCTGCGCCCATCTGGCCCGCCAATGGAATCTGCCCGTGGCACTGGCAGACTCTTTGCAATATATGCATCAGCCACTGGAGCAGCCCGCTTTTGAGCCATTGACCGGAGTGCTTCATCTGGCCATGTGGCGCGCCGGAACACGGGCCTTGCAATGGAGCGACCGGAAGCTGGCCGTATCTTTCCCAGCGGAGGTCGGGCTGGCCTTGGGAATGGATATCGACATGGTGTTGCGCCAAGCCTCCATTGACTGGCATGCGGGTGCGGAGCCCGATGTCAGGTTCTAAGTATGTAACCTGTTAATTGTTTTTAAAGGTATCTAGTTGCAGATGCCTGTGGGTAGTCAAGGCGTGGATTCACTGCTAATTACTTCAGGCGATGGTGCGGAATTTGTATCAAACATTGCCTGTTGACTTACAAGCGCGCGCAGTAATTATTGTTTAAATCTATCTAACAAAATTTTAGAGAGTTTTTGTTTATGTTACGTATTGGGCCACAAGCCGAACGTGGCATCAAAACTCTCTGCGCTTGGAGAACATCTTGAAACCTGACAGCCTGGCTTTTGATGAAGGTAATCTGATGTTGCGCCCGCAGTCGGTGGAGCTCAGCAGTGCATCCCTGTGGCCCGATTTTCTGGTGGGTCAGCCGGATAGGCCGGTGCGTGTGCTGGTGGTTGATGATGATGTGCACCTGCGCATGGTCATTTCCCAGGAGGTGATGAATGACCGCCGCACCATGGTGGTTGGCCAGGCCGGCAGTGTGCGGGAAGCCAAGAAGGTCATTCGCCAGCAGGATTTCGATGTCATGCTGCTGGATCTGAACCTGGGCGATGGGGACGGGCTGGAACTCATTGATGTCATGAAAAGCATGCGCCCTCATGCCGATGCCATTGTGATTTCGGTGGTCGAGACCGAAGATCAGGTTGTGCGTGCTTTTGAGCTGGGAGCCACAGGCTATCTGATCAAGAACTCCTGGTTTGGCAACTACCCTCAGGCGGTGCTGCAGGTGGCGAATGGTGGTGCATCGATCACGCCCACCTTGGCGCGCCGGCTATTGCAGCGTTTTGACAAGCGTGTTCCCGCCCCGGTGCCTGATGGTGAAGAGGGCAGCAGCGCCCTGGACCGGCTCTCCATGCGCGAGCGTGAAGTGCTTCGCCTGGTTTCCAGTGGGCATACCAGTGCCGAGATCGGCACCAAGCTGGAAATCAGCGCCATGACGGTCAACACCCACATCAAGAATATTTACCGCAAGCTGCAGGTTCGCACACGTGCCCAGGCCGTGCGATTTGCCTCCTTGCGTGGTTTGTTCTGAGGGGCTGGTGAACCGGGCTGGCAACCGCATGATCTTTGTGCACCTGGCCCTGTGGGCGGTGCAGTGTGCTGTTGCGGTGGGCTGGCTGATGTCACTGGGCTGGTCCACATCATCATTTCTCTGGTGGGTTTCTGCGCTGGCCGCCGTCATGTGCGCGGCCATGCTGCTGTGGCTGATTCCACAGGCTTATAGAGCCTTGCTGTGGCGCAGACGAAAGAGCATCCGCCCATCTCGTGAAGTGCAGACAGAGCGCAAGCGTATTGCCGCTGCCTTGCATGACGGCCTGGGCAGCCAGCTTGTGCACGCCATGGCACTGGCAAGCTCGCACAAAGATTCAGACATGCAGCAGTTGCTGGAGCAAAGCCTGCTGGATTTGCGGCTGATTGTGGATTCCATGGATGCGGAGGACGGCCCCTTGTCCCTGCGTCTGGCCAGATACCGGCACAGACTGCAGAGCGTGCTGGAGCACCGGGGTATTACCCTGCACTGGGATGTTTGGGACCCTGAGCTGCTGGGCGAAGAGGGGCAACTGCCGCGCGGAATGATGGCGCAGCACATCATGGCCATCTTGCAGGAAGCGGTGAGCAATATTTTGCAGCACGCTGGCGCCCGTGAAATCTGGATTACGCTGGCGCAGGATACAAGGCATGAGGCCGTCAGCAGCCAGGTGCATGCCTGTCTTTGTATTGAAGATGACGGCCGTGGCTTACCAGCAGACATGGCCTGTGTGAAGCCTGAACCATCCTTGCCAGAGCCCGGGCGACCTGCGCATTTTGCTTCCGGCATGGGGCTGGCCAATATGTTCAGACGAGCACGCGAAATCGGCGCGCGGCTGGAGGTTCAGCCGCGCGAAGGCGGTGGCAGCCTGGTTCGTCTGTGCTGGTAGTGGCATCACTTCGACAGCACCGCTGATATTGCGCGGCGGGCGCCATCAGCAACAATGCAGGCATGACTTCTGTTTCACCCGCTCTGCGCATTTATGCCGGCCCCAAGGCTCTGGCTCATCTTCGTCAGCATGGATTGGCGCCAGAGCATGTGCGCGTCATCCCCGCCGCAGCGGGTGGCCCTAAAGGGCTGATTCTGGGGCCGCTGGATCGTTTTATTTTTGGGCACTGGCTGAGTCAAAGCCATCAGCCGGTTGATCTGGTGGGGGCATCTATTGGTGCCTGGCGCATGGCCACTGCCTGCCTTGATAACCCCGAGCAGGCTTTTGAGCGGCTGGAGCGCGACTATATTGCCCAGCGCTTTGATCCTCCAGCGGGTCAGAAACGAACGCCAGCATCGCTGGTCAGTGAACGGTTTGCCCAAAGCCTGCAGGATTTTTATGGCGGCCGTATCTCCGAGGTTCTGTATCACCCGCGTTACCGGCTGCATGTAGTCGCCTCCCGCGGGCAGCACATGCTGGCGCGTGAGTCACGCTGGCGCACGCCGCTGGGCTATCTGGGGGCATTTGCCGCCAATGCGATGCACAGGCCTGCGCTGGGGCGCTGGCTGGAGCGGGTGGTGTTCTCAACCGGGGTTGACGGCGTTGCGCATCGCTTGCCGTTTTCGGCCGGCGGTTTGCGCACCCGGCAAGTCGCGCTGGACGAGCGCAACTTCATGGATGCTGTGCGCGCCAGTTGCTCGATTCCCTTTGTGCTGCAGGCGGTGCACGATATTGCCGGTGCACCTCGCGGCGCGTATTGGGATGGGGGCATTACCGACTATCACATGCACCTGGATTACGCGGCCTCCGGCGCTGCCAGTGAAAGCCACGGCGGCATTGTGCTGTACCCGCATTTTCAGAAGGCGGTCGTGCCCGGCTGGCTGGACAAGGGCCTGCGCTGGCGGCATCGGTCCAGCCGCTTTCTGGATGCCATGGTGGTGCTGGCGCCTGATCCAGCATGGGTCGGGCAGCTGCCGCGTGGCAAATTGCCAGATCGGCATGACTTTGTGGACTACGGCAGCGATCACGATGCCCGGGCTGCCGCATGGCATGCAGCGACAGCGGCAAGCCGCCAGTTGGCCGATGAATTTGCACAGTGGCTGGAGCGTCCGGATCTGTCGCGTGTGGAACAACTTTGATAGCTGCAGCCGCGCTTGAATGAAAGCTTTGAGGTGGCCAGTAACCTGTGCTGTAGGAAAATCATTGGCTAGCTGCTATCAATTTAGTCTAGTCACAAATCGCGGCAAAAGCTGACACTCTGAGAGAGCCTTAAGCGCTGCAATTCAAAGAGCCATTTCGGCAAGCAAGGTCGTTCATGTCACAGCAGTCCCACGATTCCTCCGATCCCGATTCTGATGATGCTTCGGATTCCGTCAGCCTGGGGGCGATTGCACCCGGAGAGCCACATGCCCGCGCACCCGTGGAACTTGAATCACTGCACTTGAAGCCCCAGCCCGGCGCAATGAACTGGAATGGGGCGGAGCGCCGCGTCAGCTCGGGAATGCCGGGGCTGGTGCAGCTCGGCGACATGCTTCCCGCACTGCGGTTGCTGGTTGGCATGCTGATTGCCAGTCTGGTCATTGCCGCCCTGTATTTCGGGCGCGATATGCTGATCCCGCTGGCGCTGGCGTCGCTGCTGGGCTTTCTGCTGGACCCAGCGGTCACGCGGCTCAAGCGCTGGGGGTTGCCGCGCATGGCTGCAGCGGTGGTGGTGGTCATGCTGGTGCTGGGGGTGCTGGGCGGCATGGGCATGTATCTGGGCAGTCAGGTCCAGCAGCTCAGTGCGGACTTGCCCACGTATCAGTCCACCATTCGCGACAAACTGCGCAGCCTGCGCAAAAACGCCAATATGCCCAGTGCCTGGGATGGTGTGTTCAAGACCTATCACACGGTTGAAAAAGAAATCACCACGCAGGACGGCAATGCACCGCGTGTGCAAAAAGTGCAGATTGAACGGCCGGAGTCTCAGCCCACCACGCAGATGCTGCAATGGCTGGGGCGGATTGCAGAGCCCGTTACAACGGCGGGCATTGTGCTGCTGTTCGTGATTCTGATTTTGCTGGATCGGGATGATTTGCGGGACCGCTTGCTGCGGCTGATGGGCGGCAATCTGCATATGGCCACCGATGCGCTGGACGAAGCTTCGGAGCGCATTGGCAAATACCTGCGCATGCAGTTCATCGTCAACGTGAGCTATGGCGTGCCGCTGGCCGCAGGCCTGTGGATGATTGGCGTGCCTGGCGCCATTCTGTGGGGGGTGCTGGGGGCCATCATGCGTTTTGTGCCCTATGTCGGCCCCATGCTGTCGGCCGTGCTGCCGCTGGCGCTGGCATTTGCCGTCGATCCCGGCTGGAATATGTTTCTCATGACGCTGGGGCTGATTCTGCTGCTGGAGCTGATCAGCAACAACGTGATCGAGCCTTGGCTCTATGGCTCCAGCACTGGCCTGTCCACGCTCTCCATCATCGTGGCGGCCACTTTCTGGACGGCGCTGTGGGGGCCGATTGGTCTGATTCTGTCCACGCCGCTGACCGTCTGCCTGCTGGTGATGGGGCGCAATATTCCTTCGCTCAAGTTCATGGAAGTCCTGCTGGGCAGCGAGCCGGTGCTGGGGCCGCAGCAGCGCCTGTACCAGCGCCTGCTGGCCGATGACAGCGATGACGCTGTCAGCAATGCGCTGGAAGTGGTGGAGCAGAACCTGCCTGCCAAGCCAACGCAGGAAGACAAGGCCGATGCCGTGAGCAGCTTCTATGACGAAGTAGCCATTCCCGCCTTGCGCATTGCCACGCAGCAGCATCTGGAAGCCGCAACGGCCGAGCACCGCCTGCGCCTGGCCAGCGGCATGGATGCCTTGCTGGAAGAGCTGCAGGAGCATTACCCTGCTGTGGCCGCATCAAAGCAGGGCAGGCAACCCAGCAGGCGCCTGCGCATTCACAGCGCCGGGGCACGCTGGGAAGTGGACGCCCTGGCAGCCGCCATGGTGGCCCATGCGGAAAGCCTTTACGGGCATGAAGTCAGCTGCACAGACTGGGCACTGGCCACCCAGACCAGTCTGGGGCAGCGCAGCAGCAGCGGCCTGCCTTCTGACAGTGACTGGCTGCGGGCCATGCAGAACACAGATCTGCTGGTGCTGTCCATTTTCAACAGCCAGCCACAGAACATGGCGCGGCGCCTGGTGCGCCGCATTCAAAAGCGCTGGCCGGGTGTGCCCGTGGTGCTGGCCTTGTTCAATGCGCCGCAGCTGGCGGCAGACCCCGGGTTCGCGGCTGAATGCGGGGCGCAGGCCTGTGTCACCAGCTTGCATGAGCTGCGGCTGTGGGTGCTGGCGCTGCAGGCCGAAGAAGTCAGCGATGGTGTCATTGCAGCCCCTGTGCCTGAAGACGATGTGGACCGCGTCAGGTCTTTGCATGCCAGCGGTGTGCTGGATGAGGCCTTGACCCCGCTGTACCGCGATACGGTGCAAAAAGCCATCAACGCGTTTGACACCCGCTGGGCACAGGTTTCATGGGTGGATGAAAAGCATGTTTATGCACCGGGCAGCTTGCTGATGCTGGAGCCCGACGACGGTTCATCCGTGCTCAGCATGCTGCGCGAGCAAAGCATCAGCTCCTATGTGGTCTATGAGGAAGAGCTGGTCGTGATTGGCGACCTGGCGCGTGACCCGCGCTTTGCAAGCAACCCCAGTCTGCAGGAAAAGCAGATTCGCTTCTATGCAGGCGCCCCGCTGATGGACAGGCGCGGTAATGTGCTGGGCTGCTTTGCCATCATGGATGACGAGCCGCGCAATATGTCTGATGACGATATGGATTTGCTGAGCGAAATGGCCGATCAGCTGATGGAAGATATTCGTATCGCACGCAAGCAGGGGCACACAGACAAGGAGTAGCCCCCGTTTGGGAATACACAAGTGGGTGCACAAGCGGATGCAAAAAAGCCTGCCGTGCAGATTGCTGCGGCAGGCTTTTTGTTTTTTCGGATCGTTTACATCGAGCTGCTCAGCAGCTGTTCATAGTCCTGGGCGGAAGCAATGCGCGGGTTGGTGGCATGGCAATGATCCTTGAGCGCGCCATCAATCACGGCGCTGAACTGTGCCGCCTCCACCCCCATGGCAGACAGGCCAGAAGGCAGGCCCAGGCGGGCACTCATGTCCCGGATGGCATCGGGAATATCGCTGCCGCTGCTCAGGCCCATGGCATGGGCCATGCGGTTCAGGCGGTCTTCGCGCTGCACGGTTTGAGCTTCGGCGTTGAAACGCACTACCGCAGGCAGAAACATGGCGTTCAGGGTGCCGTGATGCAGGCGCGGGTTCACGCCGCCCAGGCTGTGGCTCAGGCTGTGCACGCAGCCCAGCCCTTTCTGAAAAGCCATGGCTCCTTGCATGCTGGCGCTCATCAGCTGGCGGCGCGCCTCGCCGTCCTGGCCGTTGCGGGTGGCACGCTCTATGTGGGCCCAGCCCCGGGTCAGTCCATCGAGTGCAATGCCGTCAGCGGGCGGGTTGAAGGGGGCTGCCATGAAGGTCTCCATGCAGTGCGCGATGGCATCCATGCCAGTGGCCGCCGTCAGCAAAGGTGGCAGGCCCAAGGTCAGTTCTGGGTCGCAGATGGCGGCCTTGGGCACCAGATGCCAGCTGTGAAAGCCCAGCTTGCGGTGGTCGTCCACGATGATGATGGCCCCGCGCGCCACCTCGCTGCCTGTGCCGCTGGTGGTGGGCACGGCAATCAGTGGCGCCACCCGCTCGCTGATGCGGGGCGAGCCGCCTTCAATCGTGGCGTAGTGAGACAGCGGCCCTTCGTGCGTGGCGGCAATGGCCACGCCCTTGGCGCAGTCGATAGCGCTGCCGCCGCCTACGGCAATCAGGCCGTCGCAGTGCTGGGCTTTGTAGATTTCAGCGGCCGCACGCGCGGCCGCTTCCGTGGGGTTGCTGGGGGTCTGATCAAACACCGCGTGGGGCAGGTCGCCCAGTGCATCCAGGGCTTTTTGCAAAATGCCTGCCGCCTTCACGCCGGGGTCGGTCACGATCAAGGGTTTGCTGATGCCCACGCGTGCGCATTCCTGGCGCAGCAGCTTGACTGCGCCAAAGTCGAACTGGATCTGGGTGACGTAATTGATAAAAGCCATGACCGGAGTGCTCAATCTCGAAATGGGGATGGGGAAAATCTAGAAGCCTTGTGCTGCACTGAAAAGAACGCAAACCCTGCAAAGAGTGGTTTGTGCGTCGTGTAGGGGACAAGTGCTATGGGGCCTGACGTTTGCGGCGAGAGGATTCTTGAGATTGAATTCCCTTCAAGTCTTTGATTTGAAAGCGCTGGTAGCTATGATTTTTGAAACTTCTGGACAGTGCTCGAAGAAAGCCTGCAAAAAGAAGCTCAACTCAGCTCCTGTAGTGATAGCGCTGCGCTTCATCGGCTGCGACCATGCCTGCTGCGGCCAGTTCCGCCAGGTGCTGCTCCATGGTGCGGGTCTCGGCGGCTTTGGCCCAGGGCACGCTGGCGCCAACGGGGTAGAGCAGGCCCATGCCCGTCATTTCGGCAATCGTTTTTGGGGCCTGGCGAATCCAGTCCAGCAGTTTGTTGTCTCGCTCGTCTATTTTTGCGGTGAAGCTGGCAAGGTCGTGCAAAAACGCCTGCCTGTCGGTATAGATGCCGCGATGGTGCGAAGTGACCCAAACTTGTGCCGGAACCTGCGGCAGCCTGGCCAGCGTGCGGCGAAAGTCGCTCAGGCTGGAGGAGGCGTCGCCGTAGTAGGGGCCAAACCCCGTCAGGTCGATATCGCCAATGAAGGCCACGCCTTCGGTTTCCTCCACCAGCACGGTGTGGCCAGCGGTATGGCCGGGCATATGAAAAGCGCGAACCCTGGCATGGCCCAGATCCCAGACAGCGCCGTCGTCATAGGGCTGCGCATCGGGGCGCGGGGCATAAAAGAAGTCTTGCTGAAAGGCCTTGAGCAGTTGCTGCGACAGCGGGTTTTGCACGGGCATGCCCAGCGCGGTGCACATGCCCTCCCAGCTGCGCGCAGCCTGCACATCGCCGTGGTGAACATGGACTTGTGCATGGGGCAGGCGGTGCAGGCCCGCCATATGGTCTTCATGCACATGGCCCATGAGCACGATTTCGGTGGCATCAAACTCTGCGCCGATATGGTTGGCCACGATGGGGGTGTCAAAGGCGGCTCTGGTGTCTGAGCCATGAATCAGAATCTGATTGCCATCTGGGTACTTGCCGCTTCGGTGACCGAAGAAAACCCGGACCCGGCCAAAGTCGGTGGAGCGAATAGGGGTGTCAGAGATGTTCATGGCAGCGTGTATGAGCTTGCTGAGGTTCCGCCAAGATATACCAGCACTTTGCCGGCAGATGTCACCAGATGGGCAGGCAGACAAGTGTTTGCAGGCGTTAGCCCCCGCATGGGTCATGTGCTTGACTGTGAGCGCCCCCGGATGGCCTCACAATGCCGCCTGTGTTTTCAACCTCCGTGAATCAAGACCATGTCTGATACATCTTCCGCATTGACGCACTCCATGCGCGACGTGCTGCGCCGTATGGAGCGCGCAGCGCGCACCCCCATGCACCAGTTGGGGGCCGCAGGCGCCAAGGCTGCCTATGAGGCGGGCGCTGGTGTGCTGGAAATTCCCAGCGCCAAGCTGGCGCGCATCGAAGATCTGCAAATTCCTGTTCGTGATGGCGTGCTCCTGCCCGCGCGGCTCTATGCACCGCTTACCCAGGCTGAAACGCCAGAGGCTGGTTTACCTGTGCTGCTGTATCTGCATGGCGGCGGCTTTACCGTGGGCAGCGTGGCGACGCACGATCAACTGTGCAGGCAGCTGGCGCATCTGGCAGGCTGCATGGTGGTGTCGCTGGACTACCGGCTGGCGCCGGAATTCACCTTCCCGACGGCGCACAACGATTGCTGGGATGCCTTGCAATGGCTGGCCGCCCATGCCGCAGAGCTGGGCGCAGATGCCAGTCGCCTCGCGGTGGGGGGGGACAGCGCAGGCGGCACCTTGTCGGCCTATTGCGCCATTGAGGCACGTGATGCAGGTCTGAAGCTGGCGCTGCAGCTCTTGATTTATCCGGGCACGACGGCGCACCAGGACACGGATTCGCACCGCCGCTACGCCAAGGGTTTTGTGTTGGATGAGGCTGCTATCACCTGGTTTTTTGCGCAGTACCTGCCCAACCAGCAAGACCGCGAGGACTGGCGTTTTGCCCCGCTGCTGGCGCCCGACGTGGAAGGCGTTGCCCCTGTATGGATGGGCCTGGCCGAGTGCGACCCGCTGGTGGACGAAGGCGTGGAATATGCCGACAAGCTGCGCATGGCGGGCGTACCTGTCGATCTGGAAATCTACAAGGGCGTGACCCACGAATTCGTCAAGATGGGCCGCGTGATTGCCGAAGCCAGGCGCGCCCATGCGGATATGGCGGATGCGCTGAAAAGCGCGTTTGGCCTCCATTGAAATCTGAGAAACAACTATGAACCGACAAGACTTTCGCAGCTTTACCCGCATTGAAGTGCGCTGGGCCGAGGTGGATGCGCAGAAGATCGTCTTCAACGCCCATTACCTGATGTATGCCGATGTGGCCATCACCCGCTACTGGCGTCAGCTGGCCATTCCCTACGAGGCGGGTTTTGCTGCGCTGGGTGGCGAGTTGTTCGTCAAAAAAGCCAGCACCACCTATCACGCCTCGGCCACGCTGGGCGATGTGCTGGATGTGGGCATACGCTGCGTGAAGCAGGGCAATACCTCGGTGCAGTTCGAGGCGGGCATCTTCCGCGGCATGGATTTGCTGAACACGGTGGAGCTGGTCTATGTGTTTGCCGACACGGCCACGCAGACGCCGCAGCCCCTGCCGCAGGCCATGCGCGATGTGCTGACGGCCTTTGAAGCCGGGCAGGAAGTGGTGAGCCTGCGCTCTGGCAGCTGGAACGACCTGGGGCGCGAAGCCGAGCGCCTGCGCATGGCGGTGTTTGTGAAAGAGCAAGGCGTGCCGCGTGAGATCGAGATCGACGAGTTCGACCCGATTGCCCGTCATGTGGTGGTGCTCAATGCCCTGCAGCAGCCCGTTGCTACGGGTCGACTGGTCAGTGATGCGCCGGGCGTGGGTCGCATTGGCCGCATGGCGGTGGACCGTGGCGTGCGTGGCGGTCGCTGGGGGCGCATGGTGCTCGACAGCCTGATCGAATCCGCCCGTGAGCGTGGTGACCGCGAAGTGGTGCTGCACGCCCAGCGCCATGCCGAGCCCTTCTATCTGCGCGCAGGCTTCAAGCCCGAAGGCGAGCCTTATGATGAGGCGGGCATCCCTCACATCACCATGCGCCGGGTGTTTTGAGAACTCTGCTTTTGATAGCTGCTAGCGCTTTATGGATAATCGCTGCAGCCTGATTGAATCAATATTTGAAAGGCGCGACCATGGGCAGAATCATGATGGTGCTTTGCCTGATCGGCGTTGCCGTGGCTGCCTATGTGGCCTATCGCTACGGGGTGTTTTGACGCATTGAACGAGAGAGGTGACTGAGCGGCTGAAGGTGGGCGCCGCCCAAGAGCAGCAAAGCCAGCGTTTTGGCGCTGGCCTTGATGCTGGAGGGAGCGCTCTGTGGCAAACGCCCCTGTGGTCGTGCCGCACGCAGGTTCGAATCCTGTCCTCTCTTACCTGCGGGCAGTGTTTGCAGAGTTACTGCAGCTGGTCCTTGATGGCGGTCAGCGCCTTCTGTGCACAGGCCTCGTCCAGATGACCGCCAGGGGCACCGGCCACGCCAACCGCTCCAATGGTGTCGTTGGCTATCTTCACGGGCACGCCTCCTGCCAGCACCAGAAAGCCGGGAATCTGTGCCATGCCAGCCGCGTCGGGGTTGGATTGAATGGCCTTGGCAATGCCGCTGGTGGGGTTGCGCGACGAGGCCGATGTGAATGCCTTGGCACGCGAAGCCTCTGCGGTGTGGGTGCCTGCACCATCGGCGCGCACCATGGCCAGCAGCACGCCAGCGCGGTCCACCACGGAAGCGCTGACGTTATAGCCTTCGGCGCTGCAGGCGGCCACGGTCTGCTGGGCCAGTTGCACGGCGGTGGCCGATGCAATGCTGCGGTTGCTGGTGGTGGCAGCCAGAGCCGCTCCGGTGGCGGCGCTCAGGCCCAGAGTGATGGCGATGGTCTTCAGCAGGCGTTGGTTCATTTCGACTCCTTGAGTTCAGATTTCAGGCAATGTCTGAACTGTAGAAGTCATGGCTGGCGCTGCCCATTCGCAGCTTTGCCCAGCCGCCTCGGTAATCCTACGGATGGTGTCAGGAGTGGTGGGCGCACAGCAGCAGGCGCGTTTGCTCTGCAACAGAGCCTGTGCCCAGCTTTTCGGCCAGCTTGGCGCGGTGGGTATCCACGGTGCGCACGGAAATATCCAGTGCTGTGGCAATTTCCTTGCTGCCCAGCCCTTTGGTAATCAGCGCAAGCACTTCGCTTTCGCGCTCGGTCAGAGACTGCAGGCTGCGCTGCGCCTCCTGGCGCTCGGCCAGTTGGCGCAGTTTGGCCTGGGCAGCTTCTATGGCTTCCAGCAGAGTCTGCTCTTCAATGGGTTTGGTCAGAAAGTCCGTCGCTCCGGCCTTGAAGGCGCGGCGGCAGGCGTGCAGGTCGCCGTGGCCGGTGATGACGATGGTGGGCCAGTTCAGCCCCTGGGCCAGCAATTGCTCGTGCATCTGCAGGCCGGACATCAGCGGCATGCGCAGATCGGTGATCAGAATGCCGGGCTGGTTACGGTCCAGATGCGCCAAGCAGTCGGCGGGGGATTCAAAACAGGTCACGGGCAGCTCATAGGTCTGCAGCAGCAGATGCAGGGCTTCGCGTACCGAGGGGTCGTCGTCGATCAGGTAAATCATGGTTCTACATGCGCTGCGCCAGTCGCGCTCGTTTCGGCTGCTGCGCGTGGAAGCTGCATCGCAAAACAGGCGCCCTGCGCGCTGGGTCGATGCTCCAGCTTGCCGCCCATGCGCTCCATCAGCGTGGCACACAGCGGCAGGCCCAGACCCATGCCTTCGGCCTTGGTGGTGAAAAAAGGCTCGAAGGCGCGCTGGGCCGTGGCGCTGTCCAGCCCGGGGCCGTTATCTTGCACGTACAGCAACAGTTGCTGGTCTTCCTGAGCGAGGGTGATCGTGATGACGGGATTGGCGGTGGCGGACTGCTGCAACGCATCCAGCGCATTGCGCACCAGGTTGTGCAGCACTTGCTCCAGTGCCACCGGGTCGGCCAGTGCCATGCAGGGCTGGGCTGGCGGGATCCATTGCAGTTTCACGCCCGCCTGCTTGGCCGGGCCTTCCAGCAGCAGCAAAGCCTGTTCAACAAGCTGGCGCAAATCCAGCGTCTGAACCTGACTGGGCGCATTGCTGATATAGCTGCGCATGCGTCCCAGAATGTCGCCCGCGCGGCGGGCTTCGCGCACATTGGCTTGCAGGGCGGCTGTCAGCAGCGCGGGCTTGCTCAGCTCTTGGGCGCGCAGGGCGGCCTGGCTCTGGCTCAACAGTGCAGTGACGGGCTGCGCCAGTTCATGGGCAATGCCGGATGCCATCTCGCCCAGGCTGTTGATGCGTGCGGCATGGGCCAGTCGGGCCTCATTGGCCAGCAATTGCGCCTGCTGCTGGTGGGCGCGGCTTTGCTGGCGGCTGCGCCACAGCAGGGCGCCAAGCCCCACGAGCAGAAGGCTGAGCAGAGCGCTGGTCCACAGCATGCGGGCGTTGAACCAGGGGCGAGGATGGCTCAGTAGTTGCACCTGCAGGGGCTGGCCATAACCGTCCAGCGTGAACTGGCCGAAAGCCTCGCTGCCGCCGGCTGCATCAGGCTTTAGCAATGGCTGTTCGTGCAGGCTGATGCCCAGCAGCACCTGCGGGGGCAGGCTGCCTGCATCCAGCAAATGCTCAGAATCAATACGAACGCACAACCAGCCTGCGGGATTAGCTATCTTTTTGATGAGCAGATAGCGCCCGCCATGCAGGCGGTCGGGCAAGCTGGCAGATTCGCCGGGTTTGAGAGTGGACGCCAGTTGTTCTGCGGCAGGCAACTGGCAACTGCCTGTGGCGGGCTGGCTGGCGGTGACCAGATCAATGGCCTCGATGCGAGGGTAAATCGTGGCAATAGAGTGCGCCACGCGCTGCAGGGCCGTGGATTCATGGGCCAGCGGTGCTAGGGCCGTCAGCGCCGTCAGGTGGGCCTTGTGCTGGGCAATTTTCTCCAGCATCTGGCTTTGCACGGTTTGCGTCAGCTCTGTCTGCTGGCGCTGGGTGTTCAGCCGTTCCTGCCATATCTGCAGGCCCAGCAGCAGCGCTGTCGTCAGCAGCCACAGCCCGCCCAGCCACCATGGGTGGCGTGCAAAGCGGGCGGGTGAAGGCTGTGGCGGCAAGGCGTGGCGCTGGGGTGTTGCACAGAGTGGGGCTGAAGGCGCGATCAGATATCGGCCAGCAGCTCGTAAGGCAGGGGCAGCAGTTGCAGCGCAATGCCGCTGGCCGCGTCAGCGCTCTGGCCTTCTGCCAGGGCGGGGTGGGCGAAAAGGTCGCTGCGCTCGGATGAGGCAATTTGCATGGACACCAGCGCATCCCAGCCACCTGCAGGCGCTGCAGCGGCCTGCACCACGGTGCCGGTGGATTGCTCCAGGTCTTCGGGGCTGAAGACTTCCTGGTCCACGGCCAGCGCCTGGCTGGCATGCACCAGATAAGTGCGGCGCTTGAGCGTGCCACGGAACTGGCTGCGGGCCACGATTTCCTGGCCGGGGTAGCAGCCCTTTTTGAAGTTCACGCCGCCCAGCGATTCATAGTTCAGCATCTGGGGCACAAAGGCATCGACCACGGGGGCAGACAGCGTGGCTACGCCGCTTTGCACTTCAGACCATTGCCACAGGTCTTCGCTTAGCGCGGCGCCTGCGGGCTGCTGATCGGCGGGAGCCACCCACAGCGCTCGGCTATTGCCTGCGGCGGGGTATAGGGCCAGCACGCTGGCATCGCCTTCGTGCTTGAGGCTCCAGGGGGCCGCATCGGCGCTCAGATATTGCTGGGCCGCGCTGCCGGCGAGGCCGTACAGGCTGAACTCGCCCGTGGCATCGCTGAGCTTGCATTTGGCGCGCATCACAAACATGGACAGGCGCTTGAGCGTAGGGGCCAGCAGGCTGCGGTCACAAATGAGCACAATTTCCTCGGCCGAACGCTTGAAGCCGATAAAGCTGGCCAGCATGCGGCCCTTGGCCGTGCAGAACGCGGCCAGACGGGCGTGGTTCATATCCAGCAGGGCAAAGTCGTTGCTCAGCTGGCCATGCAGAAAGCTGGCCGCGTCGGCCCCCACGGCGCGAATGACGCCCAGATGGGAGATGGGGGTGATGCCATTGAGAGGCTGCAGGGCTGTAGGAGCGGACAAGGTGGACTGAGTCATGGCTGAATTATGATCGCCGCTCCAAGTCTTCAATGGATCAAGGTTGTGCGTGCTTTCTTCCGTGCACTGATTATTTTGCTATTGCTGGCCGCTGCTACTGCGGGTGGCGCATGGTGGTGGCTGAATCAGCCGCTGCAACTGTCTCAGCCCAATCTGGAGCTGGAGATAGAGCCCGGCACCACCCCGCGTGGTGTGGCGCAGAGCGTGGTCAAGGCCGGTGTGCAGACCGATGCGCGCCTGCTGTACGCATGGTTTCGCCTCTCGGGCAAAGACCGCTCCATCAAGGCCGGTAATTACGAGCTGAGCGCAGGTCTGACCCCTTATGAGCTGCTGCAGAAGTTGGCGCGTGGCGAGGAAAGCCTGCGCGCGCTGACGCTGGTGGAAGGCTGGAACTGGCGGCAGGTGCGTGCAGCGCTGGCCCGTGAAGAATTTCTTAAGCAAGATAGCGCTGGCCTGAGCGATGAAGCGCTGATGGCGCAGCTCGAACGTGCAGGCGTTGCCCCCGAAGGCCGCTTCTTCCCCGATACCTATACCTATGCAAAAGGCAGCTCGGACATTGCCGTGCTGCGCCGTGCCCTGCATGCCATGGATCGCCGTCTGGCCGATGCCTGGGCCATGCGTGCGGCCAATACGCCGCTGAAATCTGCCGATGAGGCCCTGATTCTGGCCAGCATCGTGGAAAAGGAAACCGGCCGCGCTGCCGACCGCCCCCAGATAGCGGGTGTGTTTACCAACCGCCTGCGCATTGGCATGCGCCTGCAGACAGATCCGACGGTGATCTACGGCGTGGGCGCAAGCTTTGACGGCAATCTGCGCAAGCGCGACTTGCAGACCGACACGCCCTGGAATACCTACACCCGCGCTGGCCTGCCCATCACGCCGATCGCCATGCCAGGCAAGGCCGCGCTGATGGCTGCTGTGCAGCCCGATCAGACCAAGGCCATTTACTTTGTGGCCAAGGGCGACGGAACCAGCCACTTCAGTGCCACGCTGGACGAGCACAATAGGGCGGTGAATCGATATCAGCGGGGGCAGTGATTGCTCCCCCTGAGGCGCTGCGACCTAGGCGGCCCCCGCCTTCCCCCTCTCTCGCTGCGCGGGAGGGGGACAACATCTGCGCTGTGGGGCGGCCCTTGCTCGATGTTTCTGAGTTGGGCTCTGTCTGAACTGGTGGCAGTGAGCTTTTCAGGCGCGGCCAGCAATCAATGGATGATTTTTAGATGACAAAAGGACTGTTCATCAGTTTCGAAGGCATAGATGGTGCAGGCAAGTCCTCGCATATTGAAGGCCTGGCCCAGGCTTTTCGTGAGCAAGGCCGTGTGGTGACGCTGACGCGTGAGCCCGGCGGCACGCCGCTGGCGGAGAAGCTGCGTGCGCTGATGCTGCATGACGCCATGGACCCGCTGACCGAGGCGCTGATTGCCTTTGCGGGCCGACGCGACCATCTGGTGCAGGTGATTGAGCCCGCGCTGGCGCGTGGCGAGGTGGTTATCAGCGACCGTTTTACCGATGCCACTTTTGCCTATCAGGGCGCTGGCCGAGGTTTTGACTGGGATCAGCTATCAATTCTGGAGCGCATGGCGCAGACGGGTACTGGACTGCACCCTGATTTAAAGCCTGATCTGGCCGAAATCTTTATGCGCGAGCCGGATATGACACTGTGGTTTGACTTGCCCGCTGAAGTTGCTGCCGAGCGGCTGGCGACGGCCCGCGTGCCTGATCGCTTTGAATCCCAGCCCGGTGCATTCTTTGCCCGCGTGGCCCAAGGCTATGCACGCCGCGCAGAGGCTGCGCCGCAGCGCTTTGCACGCATTGATGCCAATACCAGCCGTGAAGCCGTCTGGCAGCAGATTACGCTGGCTGTGGGCCACAAAGGCTGGCTGCGCTTTCCCGAGGGTGACAAGGCATGAGCGAGACACCGCAGCCCGCACCATGGATTGCCGCGCAGCGCCGCCAGTTGCTGGCCCAGCGCGGCCACGCCTGGTTGTTGCAGGGGCCGTCTGGCCTGGGGCAGTACGAGCTAGGCTTGTCATTGGTGCGAGCCTGGCTGTGCGACCAGCCCACGGCCGATGGAGCTTGTGGCCACTGCGGTAGCTGCCACGCGATTGATGTGCGCGCCCATGCCGATCTGTGCGTGCTGATGCCTGAGGTGCAGATGATGGCGCTGGGCTGGCCGCTGCCAGAAAAGGCGCAATCCGAGATTGACGACAAAAAGCGCAAGCCCAGCAAGGAAATCCGCGTGGAAGCCATGCGCGATGCGGTTGAGTTCTGTCAGCGCACCAGCGCGCGTGGCAAAGGTAAGGCTGTGCTGGTGTACCCGGCCGAGCAGATGAATGCCATCGCGGCCAACGCGCTGCTCAAGACGCTGGAGGAGCCACCGGGTGATGCCCGCTTTGTGCTGGCCAGCGAGGCTGCGCACCAGTTGCTGCCCACCATCCGCAGCCGTTGCCTGACCCACACCATGACCTGGCCCGCAACGGCAGAGGCTACGCAGTGGCTGCAGGCCCAGGGCATGTCGGAAGGCGATGCGGCGATGGCCTTGCAAGCTACAGGCGGCCGCCCCGGTGATGCGCTGCGTATGTCTGCTGATGCGGGCAAAACAGCGGCATGGTCTCAGTTGCCCCGCCAGATTGCCAAGGGTGATGTGGCGGCGTTGGGTGCTTTTGCCCCTGCGGATGCGGTCGAGGCGCTGCAGAAGATCTGTCACGACCTGATGGCGATTGCCTCCGGCGCTGCTCCACGCTATTTTTCTGGCGCCGATCTTCCGGCCAAGCCACTTTCCATGTCGCTGCTGGCCACATGGTCACGAGAGCTGCTGCAGGCAGCGCGCACGGCAGATCACCCCTTCAATGCAGGCCTGATGACAGAAGCCCTGGCTGCCAGAGCGCGAAGCGTATTGATCTCGGGCAAAGTCGCCCGGACTGGACGGCCAGGCAACTGAGTCTGGTGTGGCCCCTGCCTGCGCAGGGTGTTAACCTAATGGCCTCTGCCTTGCCGCTCCACAGAACTTTCATCTTCTATGAACGCCACTACCTCCCCCCGTCCCAGCGTGATGCAACTGGCGATCAAGGAAAAGGCCGCTTTGTATGCGGCCTATATTCCGTTGTTTGCCGAAGGGGGGATTTTTGTGCCCACGCAGCGTGACTACCGTCTGGGCGATGATGTCTATGTGCTGCTGACGCTGCCCGAAGACCCGCAGCGATACCCCGTGGCGGGCCGTGTGGCCTGGGTGACGCCGGAGAGAGCCTCTGGCAACCGCACACAGGGCGTAGGCATTCAGTTTCCCAAGGACGCTAAGTCTGCAGAACTCAAGGCCAAGATTGAGCAGATTCTCGGAACGGCCTTAGGCTCCGAGAAGCCCACGCAAACCATTTAGTCTCCCCCTGAGCGGCTATGCCGCTTCCCCCTCTCTCGATGCTTTGCCTCGGGAGGGGGACGACAGCCTCGCTGCGGGGGCGGCCCTTGCTCGCTGTCTCTGAGCTGGAGCCTGCCTGTTTAATGAGAGGCTGACTTGTTACAGATTTCGTGATGTTCACCGATTCCCACTGCCATTTGAATTTTCCTGAGCTGAGTGCCAACTTGGCTCAAATCCGCGAGGCCATGGCCGCTGCCAAGGTCACGCGTGCGCTGTGCATCAGCACAACCATGGAAGAGTTTCCCGATGTGCACCAGCTGGCGCTGGACTATGACAACTTCTGGGCCACCGTCGGCGTGCACCCCGATACCGAAGACATGACCGAGCCTTCGGTGCAAGACCTTGTGGACCGTGCAGCGCTGCCGCGCGTGGTGGCCATTGGCGAGACGGGGCTGGACTACTACGGCATGGAAGACCGCAAGGGCGGGCGCACGATTGCCGATCTGGAATGGCAGCGCGAGCGCTTTCGCACCCACATCAAGGCCGCGCAGATCACGCAAAAGCCGCTGGTGATTCATACCCGCAGCAGCTCGGACGACACACTGGCTATTCTGCGCGAATGCGGTGAGGCCGATGCCAGCACCCAGGCGGGCGGCGTGTTTCACTGCTTTACCGAAACGCAGGAGGTGGCCCGCGCTGGTCTGGACATGGGCTACTACATCTCCCTGTCGGGCATTGTGACGTTCAAGAGCGCCCAGCATCTGCGCGATGTGGCCGCTTTTGTGCCGCTGGACCGCCTGCTGATCGAGACGGACAGCCCCTATCTTGCGCCTGTGCCTTACCGTGGAAAGACCAATAATCCTTCCTACGTTCCTTATGTCGCCAAGCAAATTGCAGAGGTGCGCGGCATCTCCATTGAGGAGGTAGCCGTCGCGACCAGTGCCAATTTTGACCGCCTGTTCAAGGGCGTGACTTCCGGAGCCAGTGCATGACCCAGCTATCCGCCGCCGCGATGGAGCCGCAAACCACACGCCGCCAGGCTTTGCACTGGCTAGGTGCCGCAGCGGCCACAGTTGTGACGACGGGTGCTGCAGGGCTGGCAACACCGGTCTGGGCCAATGCCTACGACGACTATTCGCGTGCGCTGGTCAGCGATAACGCCAGCACCATGGTCGATCTGATCTTTCGCGGCTTTGACCCCAATACGCTCGATACGCGTGGCCGCCCCGGCCTGGTTTCTGCGCTGCACCAGGATTCGCTCAAGGTTTTTGAGGTGCTGCTCAAGGCGCCCAAGATCAATGTGAATCTGGCTTCGAAGCAGAACGAAACGGCGCTGATGATGGCTTGCATCAAAGGTCATCTGGATCTGGTCAAGCAGCTCATCAAGCGCGGAGCCGATGTGAACCGGGAAGGCTGGGCGCCGCTGCACTATGCGGCTTCTGCCGATACGCCCAAGACGCTGGACATCATCAAGCTGCTGCTGGAGGAAAGCGCCTATATCGACGCCGCCTCGCCCAACGGCAGCACGCCGCTGATGCTGGCTGCCCAGTACAGCAGCGAGGCCGTGGTCAAACTGCTGCTGGAGGAGGGCGCAGACATCACGCTGCGCAACCAGCGCAATATGACGGCGGCCGACTTTGCCAAGCTGGTGGACCGCCAGTACATGGTGGATTTGCTGAACAAGGCACTTCAGAAAGAGCGGCGCACCCAGCCCTCTCGCGGCACATGGTAGTCGGCGAGCGTTCAATGAATGCTTCTGTATTGATAGCTGGTAGCGCTCAATAAAAAAGGACTTCAGAGAGTTTTATCTCTGAAGTCCTTTTCTTATGTACGGTAAACGCTCTTAGTTTTGCGTAGCAGCGGTGCTGCGTACCTGTGTGTGCAGCCGGGCATAAAGGCCGTTCAGCGCCATCAGCTCGGTGTGCGAGCCTTGCTCGGTAATCTGGCCGCGCTCCATCACCACCACGCGGTCGGCGTGCTCGATGGTGGACAGGCGGTGGGCAATCACGATGGTCGTGCGGCCTTGCATCAGGCGGTTCAGGGCTTCCTGCACCAGACGCTCGGATTCGTTGTCCAGCGCGGAAGTCGCCTCGTCCAGAATCAGAATCGGCGCGTTCTTGTACAGGGCGCGGGCAATGGCCAGACGCTGGCGCTGGCCGCCAGACAACTGGCTGGCGTTGTGGCCCACCAAGGTGTGCAGGCCTTGGGGCAGGCCGCGCACAAAGTCGCCCAGGTTGGCGGCTTCCAGTGCAGACCACACGCGGGCTTCATCAATCTCGCCGCCCAGCGCCACGTTGGCGGCCACGCTGTCGTTGAGCATGACCACATCCTGGCTGACCATGGCGAACTGCTGGCGCAGCGTGCCCAGGTCCCAGTCGGCCACGGGCACGCCTTCCAGCGTGATCTGGCCGCTGGTGGGCGAAAGAAAACGCGGCAGCAGGTTGACCAGCGTGGTCTTGCCTGCACCCGAAGGGCCGACGAGTGCGACGACTTCGCCTGCCTTGATGGCCAGGCTAAGGCGCGACAGGGCTGGGGCCTTGTCTTCACCAAACTGCACGCTGACATTGCTCAGCTGCAGCGTGCCGCTGACCTTGGCCTGTGGCTTGTAGCTGCCGCCTGTTTCATCGGTCGAGCCTTCCAGCAAGGACAGGCCACGCTCCAGCGCCGCCACGCCGCGCGTGATGGGGTTGGCCACATCGGCCATGCGACGAATGGGTGCAATCAGCATCAGCATGGCTGAGATAAAGGCCGCAAAGCCACCCACCGTCACATCCTGCACGCTGGCCGCGCCAATGGCGGCACCGCCTTCGCGGCTTTGCCACAGCGCAATGCACAGAATGACGGACAGGGCAATTGCGGCCAGCACCTGGGTCAGCGGCGTCATGGCGGCCGAGGCAATCGTGGCCTTGGTGTTCAGGCCGCGCAACTGGCGGCTCAGTTCGCCAAAACGCGATTGCTGGGAAGCCTGTGCACCATGCAGGCGCACCATGCGGTGGGCCAGCACGTTTTCTTCCACCACATAGGCCAGCTGGTCGGTGGCCGCCTGGCTGGATTTGGTGATGCGGTACAGGCGGCGTGACAGTGTCTTCATCACCCAGGCCACGCCGGGCACCATGAAGGCTACGATCAGCGTCAGCTGCCAGTTCAGATAAATCAGATAGCCCAGCAGCGCAATCAGCGTGAAGCCGTCGCGCGAAATGCTCATCATGGCCTGCACTAGTTGCTGGGCGCCGGTCTGTACCTCATAGACCACGGTGTTGGATAGCGATGAGGCCGACTGCCTGGAAAACAGGCCCATATCGGCGGCCAGCAGGCGCTCAAACAGCTTCTGGCGCAGGGCCAGCATGCCGTCATTGGTGATGCGAGCCAGTGCGTACTGACCTGCAAATTGCGCAAGACCCCGGATGATGAACAGGCCGATCAGGAAAACGGGCACCGTCCACAGCGGCAAGGAGCCAGCGGTGAAGCCGCTGTCCAGCAGGGGCTTGAGCAGTGCCGGCATGGCCGGTTCAGTGGCTGCACCAATCAGCGTGGCGAAAATGGCAAGGCCCCAGGCCCAGCGCTGGCCTGAAAAATAAGGCGTCAAGCGCTTCAGGCGCTGCATCAGCGGCAGGTCTGAAGGATTGGTGGCCGCAGGCGGCTGGGGTGAGGGCGTGGCGGCCTTGGTGTCGTCACCAGACGGCGTGGGAGGGGTAGCTTGCATAAGCTTGTGATTCTAGGGCTTGGGTCAGGCCATTCAGCACTGGTGAATTTTGCAAGCCAGCGGTAACTGGGTATAAGAAGAGTGGCATATCGAACACGATGCGCAGTTGCTGTCACATTCGGAAAGAATTAGCTGGCAGCGTATGTATGCCAACTCTGGCATGCTCTCATCTTGAAATTTTTGTCGCACTTGCGCTCGATCACCCTACTGGGGACGTTCTTACGTCATCAAGTAGTGAGTGTGTGTAACATCGCGCTTGTGTTTTTGCCGGGATTGCCCGGAGATTTTGATGGCTGCCAATGACTATTGACCGACTTCCATCCCTTCCACTTAAAGCGGCAGGGCCGCATGCTTCACGTCGCGCCGTACTGGGCACACTGGCCGCTGCATCGGCAGCGCCTGCACTGGCTCAGTTTCGCGTTGAAGTCACGGGTGTAGGCCTGACTCAATTGCCCATTGCCATTGCGCCGTTCAAGGGAGAGGGCGCTGCCCCTCAGAAGATTTCGGCCATTATTCAGGCAGACCTTGAACGCAGCGGCCAGTTCCGCGGCGTCGATGCATCTGGCGTGGCGCTGGATGAAGCCTCTCGCCCCGATGTTGCCCTGTGGAAGCAAAAAGGCGCTGACGCGCTGGCTTCCGGCAGCATCACCCGTCTGGGCGATGGCCGCTGGGACGTGCGCTTTCGTCTGTGGGATGTCGTCAAGGGCGCTGATCTGGGTGGCCAGGGCTTTGCCGTCACCACGGGTGACCTGCGCCTGGTGGCTCACCGCATTGCCGACTACATCTATGAAAAGCTCACGGGCGAGAAAGGTATTTTCTCCACCCGTATTGCTTATGTGACCAAGTCGGGTGCGCACTACCGCCTGTGGATTGCCGATGCCGATGGCGAAAATTCCCAGTCTGCGCTGTCCAGCCCTGAACCCATTATTTCGCCCGCCTGGGCGCCCAATGGCACGCAACTGGCCTATGTGTCGTTCGAGTCGCGCAAGCCTGTGGTCTACGTGCATGATGTGGCCAGCGGCCACCGCCGCCTGCTGGCCAACTTCCGCGGCTCCAACAGCGCGCCGGCCTGGTCGCCAGATGGCAGCCGCTTGGCAGTGACGCTGAGCCGCGATGGTGGCTCGCAGCTGTATCTGCTGAGCGCTCAGGGTGGTGAGCCCCGTCGCCTGATGCAAAGCAGCGGTATTGATACCGAGCCTTGCTTCTCCAGCGACGGTCGCACCATCTACTTTGTCAGCGACCGTGGCGGTGCACCGCAGGTTTACAGAGTTTCCGCTTCGGGCGGCAGTGCCGAGCGCGTGACTTTCTCAGGCACCTACAACATCTCGCCCGCCATCAGCCCTGATGGCAAATGGCTGGCCTATGTTTCCCGTGTGGGCGGTGGCTTCAAGCTTCAGGTGATGGACCTGGCAACAGGCACTGTGAACTCGGTCACCGATACCACTGCGGACGAAAGCCCCAGCTTCGCTCCTAATAGTCGCCTGATCGTCTACGCCACCATTCAGGGTGGTCGCGAGGCGCTCATGACGACCACGCTCGACGGCAAGATCAAGGCGCGTCTGGCGGGTGCAGGTGGAGACATACGTGAGCCCGATTGGGGCCCGTTCCAAAAACATTGATCTGAAGTTTACGTTCCCTCTTTCTTTCTAGTGATGAAGTCCGTTGTGGACTGTTCGGAGAAATCTCATGTTGACTATCAAACGTCTTTCTTTGGCTTTGGCTGTGACCGCTCTGGTCGCGGGTTGCAGCTCGGGTGTCAAGCTCGACGACAAGCCTGTTGACGGCTCGCTGTCCAGCCAGGGTGCTGGCGCTAACGGCCAGGGCCAAAGCGGTGTGTCCGGTGTGGACCTGACAGGTTCCGCCGCCTCCAAGGCCGGCCCTCAAGGCGTCAGCCGTATCGTGTATTTCGACTTTGACAGCTACTCTGTCAAGGCTGATGCACAGCCCCAGATCGAAGCTCACGCCAAGTTCATCAAGGCCAACCCCGCTGCCAAGGTGCAACTGGAAGGCCACACCGACGAGCGCGGTGGTCGTGAATACAACCTGGCTCTGGGCCAAAAGCGTGCTGAAGCAGTGCGCCGCTCGCTGGGCCTGATGGGTGTGAACGACTCGCAGATCGAAGCTGTGAGCTACGGCAAGGAAAAGCCCGCTGCTGAAGGCCATAGCGAAGACGCTTACGCTCAAAACCGTCGCGTGGAAATTAACTACCGTTAAACATGCAGCAGGCTTTGTTAACTCTCCGTCATGCAACGCTGCCCAAGCTGGTGGCGGCTGGCCTTCTGGCCAGCTTTGCCATCAGCTCTCACGCAGCCCTGTTTGGTGATGATGAGGCCCGCCGCGCCATCATCGAACTGCGCCAACGCGTTGACAGCCTGCAGCAATCGCAGGAGCAAACCCGCCGCAGTCTGATGGACTTGCAGTCGCAAATCGAAGCGCTGAAGTCGGACCAGGCAAAGCTGCGTGGCCAGAACGAGCAACTGACCCGCGATTCAGCCGAGCTGCAGCGTGGTCAGAAAGACCTGGCCAAGGGCTTTGATGAGCGTCTGCGCCAGTTCGAGCCCATCTCCGTCAATGTTGACGGGCAGGATTTCACGGCAGATCGCACCGAAAAGCACGACTTCGATGCTGCGCTGGAACTGTTCCGTGCGGGCAAGTTTCCTGAAGCAGGTCAGGCGTTTGCCGCTTTTCTGCGCCAGTGGCCCAAGAGTGGTTACACGCCTTCCGTGCGCTTCTGGCTGGGAAACTCTCAGTACGCCACGCGTGACTACAAGAACGCCATTGCCAATTTCCGCTCGGTCATGACCAATGCGCCCATGCATGCGCGTTCGCCAGAAGCTGCCTTGTCCATTGCGAATTGCCAAGTGGAGTTGAAAGACACCAAGGCAGCGCGCAAGACGCTGGAAGACCTGCTGCAGGCCTATCCCAATTCGGAAGCTGCTGGCATTGCCAAGTCCAAACTGGCAACGCTCAAGTGACGACAGCGCCTTTGCAATACCCAACGGAAACAGCGCCCCAAACAGGCGCTGTTTTTTCTATGAGTGATGAAATTGATTCGCAGCGCCGCTTTGGCGGGCTGGAGCGTCTGTATGGCGTTCAAGGTGCGGCGCAGATTCGTGCAGCGCACGTGGTGGTGGTCGGGATTGGCGGTGTGGGTTCCTGGACAGCCGAAGCCTTGGCGCGCAGTGGCGTGTCGAAGCTCACACTGATCGACATGGACCATGTGGCAGAGTCCAACATCAATCGCCAGATCCATGCGCTGACCAGCACCGTAGGGCAGGCCAAGATCGAAGCCATGCGCGAGCGTATTGCGCAGATCAATCCTGACTGCGTGGTGAACTGCATTGATGACTTTGTGGAGCCTGAAAACTGGCTCACGCTGCTGCCAGCGGATGCCGATGCTGTGATTGATGCCTGCGATCAGGTCAAGTCTAAAGCCGAAATGGCGGCCCATGCGCGCAAGGTCAAGCAATGCTTTATCTCTGTAGGCGCAGCCGGTGGAAAACGCCTGGCGCACCTAGTGGATATTGCAGATCTCAGCGAGACCACGCACGACCCGCTGCTGTCTCAGCTGCGTTACCGGCTTCGTAAGCAATATGGTGCCCCCAAAGATGGCAAGCGCATGGGAGTGACCTGCGTTTTCAGCCGGGAGGCTGTTGCACCGCCTGATGCCTCTTGCGCGATAGAGTCTGGCGACGGCAGCCTGAATTGCCATGGCTATGGCTCGGTAGTCGCCGTGACGGCGACTTTCGGCCAGTGCGCTGCAGGCTGGGTGCTGGACCAACTGGCCCGCAAATCAAACTAATCGCAGCGTTTGCCAAAGTGCTCGGAAAAATCGTTTACAATAACGTCATTCCACTGATTAAGCAACACTGCTTCTGATGTGTGGGGGTCTTTAGCTCAGTCGGTAGAGCAGCGGACTTTTAATCCGTTGGTCGCGAGTTCGAATCTCGCAGGACCCACCAAAGATAACAACCCGCTGTAGCAATACAGCGGGTTTTTTCTTGCTCACATTTTTGAAAAATAGCCGCATTTACGCGGCTTTCTTTTTGCCTGTTGTGCGGGGATTTTTAGCAACCAACGACACGGCACTTTCAGCGTTGTGGGTGGCAAGGTGGCTGTAGCGCTTTGTGTTGACGGCCGACTTGTGACCCAGCACCCCGCACATGCTGTACAGATCTACCCCTGCATTGATCATCTTGCTGGCAGTGCTGTGAAGCAGGTCGTGCAGGCGTGCATGCCCGTATCCAGCAGCACGAGCTTTGTATCAATCATTGCTCGCCTATAAGTAAAGAACCCGCTCAATGGCGGGGATCGGGGTTGTGAGGGCGCATTCGTTGACAAATGGCCCGGGGCTGCGGGAATAGACTTGAGGCTTTACCTAAAGGAAACCTCATGAAGAAACTTTTGACTATTGCTGTCGCCGCCTTTGCTCTGAGCGGCTGCGCCGTTTATCACGACTATGACCGTGACGGTTATGGCGATGGCTACAAGAAGCCCCATCCTCATGGCTGCCCTCCAGGACAAGCGAAGAAGGGCAACTGCTGATCTGAGAAAGCCCGCGTGGTGGCGGGCAGAGATGAGGGCGGTTGATGCTCCAAGATTCGAACAGCATTCCTACACGGGGCTCATTTGACGGATGTTTGAATGAAGTTTTGATCGAAAGGAGCAAGGTATGGGTGTTTCCAAAGGCTCAGTGTTCCGAGCAATCGCGCTGACTGCCGTGGCTGCTGGAGTGGCTGAGGCAGTATCAGGTTGTGCGGTCTCTGTTCCCAAAGGGATTGAGCCGGTGACGGGATTTGATGCCGAGCGCTACATGGGAACCTGGTACGAGTTGGCCCGAATTGATCACCGTTTCGAGAAAGGCCTGATCCGCACTTCAGCGCATTACAGCCTTGAAGAAGACGGGTCTGTGACGGTGATCAACCGTGGTTACAGTGAGGAAAAGAACGCATGGAAGGAATCCGAGGGCAAAGCGCGTTTTCTAGGTGAGCCCGATGTCGCCGCTTTGAAGGTTTCGTTCTTTGGCCCGTTCTACGGCGGCTACAACGTGGTCAGCCTTGATGACGATTACCAAACCGCCATGGTGATTGGCGGTAGTTTTGATTACTTCTGGCTACTGTCGCGCAGCAAAAGCATTCCAGAGCGGAAATTCAGGCAGTTGCTTCGAATTGCTCAGAACCTGGGCGTGGACTTAAGCCGCGTGATGGTTGTTGAACAGTAAGCTCTCTGCACTTTCTTGTCATTTTGAACGCCTGAGCATGCCTCGTGCTTGCTGTGCGGCTCAGCTCTGTCTGTTGGAGGGGCGCTGGCCATGGCCCAAATAGCTGCATAGATGGAAGGCGGAGAACGCTGCCGGAAGCCGCGAGCTTGTCAGCGATGCGATCGGGGTGATGCGTTGTTATTTCCTTTGCTTTGGCTAATATGGGCCTTTAATGCCCACAAATTCCAAAGCAGGAGATGCAGTGATCACGACTCTCACCACATTCAATCTTCCCGAGGCCATTACCGTGGACGAGGTTCGCGAAATCTTCAGGAATACGTCGTCCAGGTATCAGGGGATGCCTGGGTTGCTGCGCAAGCAGTACGTAGTTTCGGAGGATGGGAAAGTGGCTGGCGGCATCTATCTGTGGAAGACGCGGGCGGATGCTGAAGCTCTGCACACTGAAGAGTGGCGCCAGCTTGTGCGTAGCAAGTACCTGACGGATCCGAGCGTGATTTATTTCGAAACACCTGTGGTGGTAGACAACGTGACAGGCGAAATACAAATGGTTTGAGCCAGCAAAGCCCTCGATTGAGGGCTTTTTTGTCGATGTGGTATGCATGCGGAACCACTTGATGCTGTAGATGTCTTACGTGGTCTTGCCTGTGTGTAGAACTGGCTGAATTGCTCAGGTGATTGATGCGAGCCAGAAATCTATTGCCATATTTCTGTCACAGAGCGCAGGCATCATATGCATCGCTGGGTTCTGGTTGTAGCACTGAAAGATGGCTTAACCCCTGGCGCCAATTCCAAGCCCCAGTCACTGTGACTGGGGCTTTTTCATTGCGGCTTGAAAGAGCACCATGGTTTGATAGGCGCGCTCGGCTTTGGTTGCGCAGGCAGGTGATGGAGGCAAATGGTAAAATGCATGCATAGATCTGCTGAACCTGCGTTAGTGGCTGATGTGTGAAATGTCGATGTCTTGTCGGCGGTGAGTTTCAGCTTCGCAGGTTCTTCGCATGACTGGCGCTGCAGTTTGGATGCTGTAGCGCTTTTTTCGTTTATCTCTTCATTGCTGCTGGTGCTGTATCAGGGCAGAGCAATGGGGCGCGCCTGCTGGTGGATTGGCCGAGATGCCATCGCTGCTTTGCGCATAGAGGCTACCGCCGCTGGAAAATTAAATGACTTCAACCAATTCTGAGAGCGCACCGCAGATGACAGCCCCCAAAGTTGGGTTCGTGTCGCTGGGCTGCCCCAAGGCGCTGACTGACTCCGAGCTGATCCTGACCCAGCTCAGCGCCGAGGGCTACCAGACCTCCAAGACCTTTGAAGGCGCGGACCTGGTGATCGTCAACACCTGCGGCTTTATCGATGACGCCGTCAAGGAAAGCCTGGACACCATTGGCGAGGCGCTGGCCGCCAACGGCAAGGTGATCGTCACCGGTTGCCTGGGTGCCAAGGCCGGCAAAGAGGGCGGCGCCACCATGGTGGCCGAAGTGCACCCCAGCGTGCTGGCCGTGACCGGCCCCCACGCCACGCAAGAGGTGATGGATGCGGTGCACACCCACCTGCCCAAGCCCCACGACCCGTTTGTGGACCTGGTGCCAGGCAGCTTTGGTGATGCAGGTATCAAGCTCACGCCCAAGCACTATGCGTATCTGAAAATTTCCGAAGGCTGCAACCACCGCTGCACCTTCTGCATCATCCCCAGCATGCGCGGCGACTTGGTGAGCCGCCCCATTGGCGATGTGCTCAAAGAAGCCAAGGCGCTGTTTGAAGGCGGCGTCAAAGAGCTGCTGGTCATCAGCCAGGACACGTCTGCCTATGGCGTGGACGTGAAGTACCGCACCGGCTTCTGGGACGGCAAGCCCGTCAAGACCCGCATGCTGGAGCTGACCGAAGAGCTGGGCAATCTGGCCAAGCAACACGGCGCCTGGGTGCGTTTGCACTATGTGTACCCCTACCCCACGGTGGACAACATCCTGCCGCTGATGGCCGAAGGCAAGATCCTGCCTTACCTCGATGTGCCGCTGCAACACAGCCACCCCGATGTCTTGAAGCGCATGAAGCGCCCTGCCAGCGGCGAGAAAAACCTGGACCGCATCCGTGAGTGGCGCGCCATTTGCCCTGAGCTGGTGATTCGCTCTACCTTCATCGCCGGTTTCCCTGGCGAGACCGAGGAAGAGTTCGAGCACTTGCTCAACTTCATCCGCGAAGCCGAAATCGACCGCGCCGGTTGCTTTGCCTACAGCCCAGTGGAGGGCGCCACCGCCAACGACCTGCCCGGCATGCTGCCCGAGGAAGTGCGTGAAGCGCGCCGCGCCCGCTTTATGGAAGTGGCCGAAGAAGTCTCCACCGCGCGCCTGCAGCGCCGCGTGGGCCAGGTCATGAAGGTCATCGTGGACAAGGCCGTGAGCCTGGGCAAAAAGGGCGGTATTGGTCGCACCTACGCCGATGCGCCCGAGATCGACGGTGTGGTGCATATCCAGCCACCCGAGAAGGCCAGCAAGACCTATAAGGTGGGCGAGCTGATCAGCGTGCGCATTGTGGGCACACAAGGTCACGATCTGGTGGGTGTACCGGTCTGACTGCTGATTGAAATGTGAGCTGCTGGCGCTTGCTCTGCTTGGGTTTCAAAGGTAAATATCAATGAAGCCCGGTAAGAATAAGCGCAAGCAGCTATCAAATTAGATGATTGGCTAGAACAATCAGACGCAAAAAAGGCTTCCAAACAGGAAGCCTTTTTTGTTGGGGAAGCAGCTGCAGCAGCTGCCGCCACATTACACGCGCTTGCGGTATTCGCCCACGCGGGTGTCGATTTCGATCTTGTCTTCTTGCGACACGAACAGAGGCACAGCGATTTCGAAGCCGGTAGCGATCTTGGCGGGCTTCAGAACCTTGCCAGATGTGTCGCCCTTGACGGCAGGCTCAGTCCAGGTGATTTCGCGCACGATGGTGGTGGGCAGTTCGACCGAGATGGCCTTGCCGTCATAGAACACCACTTCGGCAGTCATGCCGTCTTCCAGGTAGTTCAGTGCGTCAGCCATGTTTTCGGCTTCGACTTCGTACTGGTTGAATTCTTCGTCCATCCACACGTACATGGGGTCAGCGAAGTAGGAGTAAGTGCAATCCTTCTTGTCCAGGATCACGTTGTCGATCTTGTCGTCGGCCTTGAACACGTTTTCCGTGCCGAAGTTGCCGATCAGGCTCTTGAGCTTCATGCGCACGGTAGCAGCGCCACGGCCACCACGAGCGTATTCGGTCTTCAGAACGATCATGGGGTCCTTGCCGAACATGATCACATTGCCTGCGCGGATTTCTTGAGCGATTTTCATGGCTTGCTTGCGTTTGAAAGGTTGGAGCCGCTCTACACGGCAGGCAAGCTGTTCGCAATGGTTGCGGGAGGCAACGCATCAAAAGTGCGGCGGCGGGGCCTGCCGCGTGTACCGCGGCGGGGCGCGACTCTGAAAGCTCGGTTGTCCGGGTGACCCGGTTGCTAAGCCCTCAAAGAGGCAAAACGTCGATTTTAGCTTTTTTCGGCGACAAAAGCTTGAAGCTGCTCAATGAGCCCGGTTTGAGCGCTCAATCTGGCACGGGCTGCGCGTATGCATTCCCCCCAGTCATGCAACATTTCGGGACTCAATAAAGGCAATGTTTCTGGCGCGGTCATGCCGTTCCAAGCGTGATGAAAGCGCCTGAGGCTGTCTGGTGCATCCAGCCAGTTCAGAAACGCATTGAGTTTGTCGTGATGGGCGTTGTCATGCTGAGGGTAGATATGCCAGACCAGGGGCTGGCCCGCCCAGAGCGCGCGCACCAGCGAGTCCTCGCCGCGCACCAGATTCAGATCGCAGGCCCACAGCATTTCGTCAAACTGAGGCTGGGGGCAGGGCTGCAGATATTGCGCGGCCAGCTGTGCGGCTTGCGGCAGGGCCTGCATGGAGGCCGTGGCACGGCCGGGGGTGACGAGCAGGCGGGGCTTCAGCGTTGTGGTGGCTATGAGCTGATCGAGCAACTGAGGCAGGGCGGCCGGCTCATAGCAGAACAGCGAGATAGCGCATTCATGAGGTTGCACGCCGTGGCTGCTGCGCCACTGAGGGCGCGTTTGCACAAAGTCTTGCTGACGCTGACCCAGATTCTTTTCCCGTACCAGAGCGCCAGTGGCGCTGGTAAAGCCCGGATAGAAGAACCAGCGGGTCAGCCCTGCGGCGGGGCCGCTCATGATGCGCGATGGCAGGCGGTGGCAGCGCTCCACATAGTCTTCGGCAGACAGGTATTCCAGATTGAGCCAGACCGGGGGCTTGTTTTGCGTGGCTTTGCGCGCAATGGCGGCTACAAAATGCGGCGGAATCTCGCAGCCAAAGGCCTCGACGACCACATCGCCAATCTGTGCAGGCACATCGCTGGCCTGTGCGGGCCAGGTGTGCACACTCAGTCCCTGCGGCCAGGGCTGTTGCGCCATCCATTGCAGGGCGCTGGCGTCATCCATCCACAAACGCACGGTCTGGCCGCAAGCCACGAGCTCGGCAGCGGTACGCCAGCACACGCCCACGTCACCAAAGTTATCAATGACCTGGCAAAAAATATCCCAGTTCAGCGGTGGGTGTGCTGTGGTCTGGGGGCTGTCTGGCAGCGGCAAAAAGTCCAGCATGGGTTCAGTCTTGAGGGAGTTCGGCGGGCAGGCACAGGTGCTCTGCCAGCAATTGGGCCACGGGCGAGAGCGCATCTTGCGAGCGCACGCACAGCATCAGCTGGCGCTCGGCCCAGGGCTCATCCAGCCGTATGCAATGCAGGGGCAGCGCGCCCATGTAAATGCGGGCGCTGCCTTCGGGAAGAATGCCAATGCCTAGACCCGAGGCAACCATCAGGCATAGCGCGTCATAGCCCGTCACTTTCATGCGCAGACGTGGCTGCAAGCCCTGGTCGGCAGCGGAGCGGGTGATGAGGTGGTTGAGTGCGCTGTCTGCGTGCATGCCAATCAGGTCATGCGCAACGACTTGCTCCAGCCTCAGGCTGTGCTTGCGCGCCAGCGGGTGCGCTTGCGGCACAACCACGGCCAGCCGGTCACGCCGGTAGGGGCGCAGACTGACCCGGCTGCCATAGCTGCCGCGGTTGAGCAGGCCGATGTCGGCTTCGTTGTCGGCCACGGCGCGGGCAATATCGGTGCTGACGCGCTCCTGCAGCCGCACATCCACCAGTGGGTGCTGGCTCATAAAGCTTTGCAGCTGCGCGGGCAGAAACTGCGTGATGCTGGAAATATTGGCCATCACGCGCACATGGCCGCGCAGGCCTTGCGTGCCGCCCTGTGCGTAGTCCCGCATCTGCGTGGCGATGCCGTCCATTTCATTGAGCACACCCCGAGCCATGTTCAGCAGCGCAAAGGCGGCGGCCGTGGGCGTGCTGCCGCGGTTGCTGCGGGTGAATAGCTCCACCTGCAGCTGATCTTCCAGCTCCGCCAGACGGCGGCTGGCGGCAGAGGGCGCAATGTGTTCGCGCGCGGCTGCGCGGGCGATGGCGTTTTCTTCCATCACGGCCACAAACAGGCGCAGGGTGATCGGGTCCAGCTTCATGAGGCCGTAATTATCCGCCCGGCTATGCCCAAATGCGATGGCAGCTTCGCATTTCAGCGTTATGACGCGGCAGGCTTACAAGGCAAGATGGCTTAAACGCCGCTTTGCACCCCATGAGTCAACGCAAAGCGGCACAGCCAAAAGAGACAACGTCATGACGATGAATATCAAAGACCCCGCCACACAAACGACCACGCCGCGCGCGCTGGAGGGCGTGAAAGTGGTGGAAATGGGCCAGCTGATTGCGGGCCCCTTCTGCGGCAAGACTCTGGGCGAGTTTGGTGCCGATGTCATCAAAATCGAAGCGCCGGGCACTGGCGACCCATTGCGCAACTGGCGCTTGATTAAAGAGGGTACTTCCGTCTGGTGGCAGGTCCAGTCACGCAACAAGCGATCGGTAGCCCTCGATTTGCGTCAGAAAGAAGCCCAGGATGTGGCGCGCCAACTGATCGCCGAGGCCGATGTGCTGGTCGAGAACTTTAGACCCGGCACGCTGGAGGGCTGGGGCATGTCGCCCGAAGAGTTGCACGCCATCAACCCCGGGCTGGCGATTTTGCGCATCTCGGGTTACGGCCAGACAGGCCCTTACCGTGACCTTCCCGGTTTTGGTGTGATTGGCGAAGCCATGGGCGGCCTGCGCCACCTGACGGCTGAACCGGGGCGTGTGCCGGTACGCGTGGGTGTCTCGATTGGTGACACGCTGGCGGCGCTGCATGGCGTGATCGGCGTGATGATGGCGCTGTACCACCGCAAAGTGAATGGCGGCCCCGGCCAGGTGATTGATGTGGCCCTGCATGAGGCCGTGTTCAACATTATGGAAAGCCTGATTCCCGAATACAGCGCCTTTGGCGCCGTGCGTGAGGCCGCAGGCAGTGCGCTGCCGGGCATTGCGCCGTCCAACGCCTACCCCTGCCAAGACGGCTGGGTGCTGGTGGCGGGCAATGGTGATTCCATCTTCAAGCGATTGATGGCCGCGATTGGCCGCCAGGATTTGGCTGATGCCCCAGATCTGGCCGATAACGCTGGCCGTGTAAAGCGTGTGGCCGAAATCGATGCAGCCATTGGTGCATGGACGGGTGTGCGCAGTGTGCAGGCCGTGATGGATGAACTGGGTGCGGCACGCGTGCCCGCAGGCAAGGTCTATACCGCCAAGGACATTGCCGAGGACCCGCATTACCGTGCCCGCGAGATGATTCTGACCCAGCGCACGCGTGATGGTTTTGAGGTGGAAGTGCCTGGCGTGGTGCCCAAGCTGTCGCTGACGCCAGGCACTGTGCGCAGCAGCGCCCCCCACGTGGGCGACGACACCGATGCTGTGCTGGCCGAAATTGGCCTGAGTGCCGAGCAGATCGCCCAGCTGCGCGAGAAGGGCATCGTGCAATGAACACGCTGAATATCTGGAACGGCGCGGGCCGCCGCATCTATATCAACGAAGTTGGCACACGCGACGGTCTGCAGATGGAGGCCGCCTTTGTGCCCACCGAAGACAAGATTGCGCTGGTCAATGCGCTGTCTGAAGCAGGCCTGTCCAAGATCGAAGTGACGGCCTTTGTCTCGCCCAAGGCCATTCCAGCCCTGCGTGATGGTGAGATCGTGATGCGCGAAATCACACGCCGCCCCGGCACCATCTACACGGCCCTGGTGCCCAATGTGCGGGGCGCGGAGCGTGCGATTGATGCGCACACCGATGAGCTGAATCTGGTCATGTCGGTCAGCGAGACGCACAACCTCTGCAATCTGCGCATGCAGCGCAGCCAGTCGTTTGAGGCGCTCAAGCAGGTGATTGCCACGGCGCAGCAGGCGCAGACGCCGGTCAATGTGTCGCTGTCCTGCTGCTTTGGTTGCCCTATGGAGGGTGATGTGCCGCAGGCTGAGGTACTGGACTGGGTGCAGCGTTTTGCCGATCTGGGCGTGCAGGGCATCACGCTGTGCGACACCACGGGCATGGCCTACCCAACGCAGGTGCATGCCATGGTTGCAGCCTTCAAGGCACGCTGGCCGCAGCTGGGTGTAACGCTGCATTTTCACAATACGCGCGGCATGGCGCTGGCCAATGTGCTGGCTTCCATTGATGCCGGGGCTGATCGCTTTGATGCCTCTATTGGCGGTCTGGGCGGCTGCCCCTATGCGCCCGGAGCTTCGGGCAATGCCTGCACCGAAGAAATCGTGCACGCGCTGCAGCTCATGGGCTACGACACCGGCACCGACCTGGCCCAGATTGTGGCCGCGGCACGTGCGCTGCCTGCGCTGATTGGGCATGAAACGCCCAGCCAGATCGTCAAGGCCGGTACGCGCTGGGAGTTGCACCAGCCGCCTGCGGATTTTGCAGAGATCAAGGCACGGGCTCTGGCCAAAGCCTGAGCCCGTTTTTGAGAGCCACTGCACCAGCATCTTCGGGGGAAGGGGCTGGCGCAGAACAACATTCCCACAAGGAGACAAACATGACTGTTCAACGTCAACGCATTCACCTGCTGCTGGCCACTACGGCAGCGGCCTTCGGCTTTGCCTGTGGCCCGGTGGCTGCGCAAGGCAGCTACCCCAATAAAACTGTGCTAATGATCGTGCCTGCCGCCGCTGGCGGCACCACCGATCTGGCAGGGCGCATGGCCGCGCAGGCTCTTGCGCCGGTAATGGGGCAGTCCGTGGTGGTCGAGAACAAGGGTGGTGGCAATGGCGCCATTGCCGCCAATCTGGTCAAGCGTGCTGATGCCGATGGTTACACACTGCTGATGCAGTACTCGGGCTACCACGTCATCTCGCCCCACCTGACCAAGGCCAAGAGCTGGGAGCAAAGCGACTTTGCGCCGGTGGCCAATGTGCTGTCAGCCCCGCAGATCATCGTGGTGCGCGCTGAATTGCCTGTGAAGACCATGGCTGAACTGGTGGCCTATGCCAAGGCCCACCCTGGCAAGCTGAACTACGCATCTTCGGGCAATGGCTCGCTGCAGCATGTGACGGGTGCCATGCTGGAGCAGCAGGCCGGCGTGAAGATGGTGCACGTGCCCTACAAGGGCACAGGCCCAGCGCTGCAGGACTTGCTGGGCGGCCAGGTGGATTTGACCTTTGGCACCGCGCCGCCCTTCATGCCCCATGTGCAAAGCGGCAAGCTGCGCGTGCTGGCTGTTACAGGCAAGCAGCGCCTGCCCAGTCTGCCCAATGTGCCCACCACGGCTGAAGCGGGCTACCCCGGCGTGAACGCTACTTCCTGGTTTGCCGTGTTCGCGCCCAAGGCCACGTCGCAGCCTGTGATTGACAAGCTGACTGCCGATATCAAAAAGGTGGTCGAAGACCCTGCCTTCAAGAAAAAAGCCGAAGAGCAGGGTGCTGCGGCCGACTATATGAACCCGCAGCAACTGGGCGCCATGGTCAAGACCGAATACGCCAACTGGGCCCAGGTGGTGAAGTCCTCCAAGATCGAAGCCGAGTAATTTGAGCCGGGGCTGGTTACTATAAAAATAAGAGCTGGTAGCGTCTGTTTTGTATGGACATCAGATGAAAATTGATCTGAATTCCATTGAATCATTGCGCTATCAGCTCTTTTTATAGAAGTGGCTCAATCGCTGGGCTCAGTTGCTTGGGCGGGTTCAAGGGCTTGGCAACACCTGCTGCCAGGCAGGCCCGCATGCGCTGACAATAGCGTTCATGTCTTCCACGCACTCCGCTGAACTGCTGGCCCAAGTGGCTGCGCTGCCGCCGCTGCCCGGTGTTTATCGCTATTTCGACGCTGCAGGCACTTTGCTCTACGTGGGCAAGGCCATCAACCTCAAGCGCCGCGTCTCCAGCTATTTTCAGAAAGACCATGGCGGCACGCGCATAGGCCACATGGTCAGCAAGATTGTGCGTCTGGAGACTACGGTGGTGCGCTCCGAGGCGGAGGCGCTGCTGCTGGAAAACAACCTCATCAAGACGCTGCACCCCAAGTACAACATCTTGTTCAGGGATGACAAAAGCTACCCCTATCTGAAGATTACCGGAGTGGCCCACAGGGATGGCAAGGAGGGCGAGCCTGCGTTCCAAGAGTTCCCGCGCATTGCCTACTACCGTGGCGCGGTGGATAAAAAGCACCGCTACTTTGGCCCGTACCCCAGTGCCTGGGCGGTCAAGGAAAGTATTCAGTTGCTGCAAAAAGTCTTTCGCCTGCGCACCTGTGAAGACACGGTTTTTGCCAATCGCTCGCGCCCCTGTCTGCTCTATCAGATCAAGCGCTGCACCGGCCCCTGCGTGGACATGATCTCGCCAGAAGCCTATGCGCTGGATGTGCGCAATGCCGAAGCCATGTTGCGCGGTGAAACCAGTGAGCTGCTGCAGCAACTGGAGACGCGCATGATGGCGTATTCTGAAAAGCTCGAATTCGAGCAGGCTGCCGAAGTGCGCAATCAGCTCACGGCCCTGTCACGCGTGCTGCACCAGCAGGCCATCGAAACCACGGACGACAAGGATGTCGATATCCTGGCCGTCAAGGTGCATGGCGGGCGTGCCTGCGTCAACCTGGCCATGGTGCGCGGCGGGCGGCATTTGGGTGACAGGCCTTACTTTCCGGCGAATCTGGGCGATGCAAGCTCTGTGTATTCCAGCGAGGAAGAGGTGGATGCAGCGGCAGTCGCCAAGCCGGTGGAAGAGCAGGTGCTGGAAGCCTTTGTCGCCCAGCACTATGTGGGCGTGGCTGTGCCGCCCACGCTGATCGTCAGCCATGCCGTCGATAAAAAGCTGGTGGCGTTGCTGACCGAGCAAAGCGGTCTGCGCATTACCGTGGTGCAGCAGCCGCGTGAACAGCGCCGCATCTGGCTGGAGATGGCGCAAAAGAACGCCGATATTCAGCTGGCGCGCTTGCTGGCCGAGGAAGGCTCTCAGCAGGCGCGCACGCGCGCACTGGCCGAGGCGCTGGACTTGCCTGTCGATAACCTGGATGAGCTGAGCATTGAGTGCTTTGACATCTCGCACACCAGCGGAGAGAACACCAAGGCGTCCTGCGTCGTCTTTCATCATCACAAGATGCAAAGCAGCGATTACCGCCGCTTCAATATCGAAGGCATCACTGGCGGCGACGACTATGCCGCCATGCGCCAAGTCCTCACGCGCCGCTACAAACCCGTGGCCGATGCACAGCGCGAGGCAGGCGGCGCAGAGCTGACGGGCAAGCAGCCGCGCCTGCCCGATCTGGTGCTGGTCGATGGCGGCAAAGGCCAGGTCAGCATGGCGCGGGAAGTCTTTACGGAACTGGGTCTCGATCTGTCGCGCATTGTGGGTGTAGAAAAAGGCGAGGGCCGCAAGGTTGGCCTGGAAGAGCTGGTCTTTGCCGATGGGCGCGAGAAAATCTATCTGGGGCACGACTCCGCTGCCCTCATGCTGGTGGCGCAGATTCGTGATGAGGCCCACCGTTTTGCCATCACCGGCATGCGTGCTGCACGGGCCAAGGTGCGCACGGGCAGCAGCAGTCTGGAAGAAATACCCGGCGTAGGTCCTAAAAAGCGTGCACGGCTGCTGCAGCGATTTGGCGGCGTGCGCGGCGTGCAGGATGCCAGTGTTGAAGACCTGATGACGGTGGAAGGCATCTCCGTCACACTGGCTGAAGAAATCTACCGTGCTCTGCACTGAAAAGTGAGCGAGATCATGAATCCGCACCAGCGCTGCGCGCCCGTGACACAATGACGCCCATGTTCTTCACCATCCCTACTGTGCTGACCCTGACGCGGATTGTAGCAATCCCGCTCATCGTCGGGGTGTTCTATGCGCCATTGGATCAGCCCACGCGCAATCTTGTCGCAGCCATCATGTTCATGGCCTTTGCCGCGACAGACTGGTTTGACGGCTACCTGGCACGAAAACTCAATCAGACCTCAGCATTCGGTGCTTTTTTAGACCCGGTTGCCGATAAATTTCTGGTCTGTGCCTCGCTGCTGGTGCTGGTGCATTTGCAGCGCACCGATGTGTTTGTGGCGCTCATCATCATTGGCCGGGAGATCGCAATCTCGGCGCTGCGCGAATGGATGGCCCAGATCGGTGCCAGCAAAAGCGTTGCCGTGCACATGATCGGCAAGGCCAAGACGATGGCGCAGATGGTCGCCATTCCCTTCTTGCTCTATGACGGTGTCGTGTTTGGTGTGATTGATACAGGCGTCTGGGGCCAGTGGCTGATCTGGATCGCCGCCGTGCTCACTGTCTGGTCGATGGTGTACTACATGCAAAAAGCCTTGCCTGAAATTCGGACGAGGCTCTGAGACAGTCTGAAAAACATCCAAAGCGCTTGTTCATCAAGCGCTTTTTGCTATATTTTGCATAGCAAGTCTCATTGCCAACTGAATTTTGAGGGCCTTCCATAGGCCGGAGCTCTGGCTAATGGGACTGTCGTTTTTGTCAATCCTTGTCAATCCGTGAAGCCGGTAGCGCACGATCGTTTAAAAAAGCCAACGCCAAGCCCTAAACCTGCGTGAAAACCGCATAGAATCTGGCTCTGTCGCTGGGATGCGCAGCGCGAATCGGCACTTGAACGTGCAGGGTTCGGCTCTCGGAGAAAGACCAGAGCCTGATCACTGACATGGTGCTCGTCGCGACTGGTTTCTGCTTGTGCAAGGTTTGCGTACGTACAGAGACATTCCATTTACATATTTCTCGAGAGGCATCTTGTGAATAAAACCGAACTGATTGAGCACATCGCTAACAACGCCGATATTTCCAAGGCCGCTGCTGCGCGTGCACTGGACTCCACAATCGACGCAGTGAAGAAAACACTGAAAAAAGGTGGTACAGTATCGCTTGTTGGTTTTGGCACATTTGCTGTTGGCAAGCGTGCAGCCCGTACTGGTCGTAACCCACGTACCGGCGCAACCATCAAGATCAAGGCAGCCAAGGTGCCAAAATTCCGTCCGGGCAAAGCATTGAAAGATGCTCTGAACTGACAAACAGTTTGAAGTGGGGTCCTTAGCTCAGTTGGTAGAGCGGCTCCTTTACACGGAGTAGGTCGGCGGTTCGAGACCGTCAGGACCCACCACTTAAAGACGAAAGAAATCAAGGGCTTAGAGAAATCTAAGCCCTTTTTCTTTGCCTATCTCACCGGCTCAATTGGCCGTCACAAGCCGCCTTTACCAGCCCAAAATCGTTGCCTACCAGCTTTGCGCGGATTAGTATGGCGCCTCTTTTTAGGAAGCAGGTATGGCAGGCAAGAAGCAATTCCCCAATGGCTCGTGGCAGTACACGTTCAAGCGCAAGGACGTGCTGGATAAGCCTCTGTACCTCACGTTTTCCACAGAGAAGGAAGGTGACGAATATGCAGCCAAGCTGGAGGCACTGCTTGCGCGAGGCATCGTTCCCCTGGAGCACCAAATCTCCGAAAGTGTTCTCACGATTAAAGACCTGATACAGGAATATGAACGGGATGCACACCCGTCAGCTAAAGATATTTCCGCGCTCAACACAATCGTGAAGGACCTTGGCCCGACGCGATTGGCAGACATCAATGCGGCTTGGGTGGACCACTGGATCTCGATGATGAAGCGTATCGACAAGATCGCACCCACCACGATCCAGTGGAAGGTTGGAGCACTTGCTCGTGCCACAGACTGGGGGATGCGCAAGGGACTCTTGACGATGCCGGATCATGCACTGCGCTCTCTTCCTAGTGGCTATGCCCAGTACACAAAAGCTGATGCTGCTGTTGCGGGTGTGTCGCGTAAGGACAACGAGAGAGATAGACGCCTTGAGCATGGCGAGTGGGAAAAAATTTTGGAAGTGCTGGCAGCCGGAGTGCTGCCGCGTAGCCAGCGGCAGTTGCTGCTGACAGGGCGCAGAGACAAAACAGCCTTGAAGTGCATCATGGTGCTGGCTGTGGAGTCGGCCATGCGGATGCGCGAAATGTTCACTCTGCGCTGGAGTCAGGTCGCGCTGGATAAAAAGACCATCTTTCTGGATAAGACCAAAAACGGAGACAAGCGACAAGTGCCCTTGTCTTCGATTGCTCTGGCCGAACTGCGCGCGTTCAGGCCAGAAAATGCCAATCCCACCGCGCTGGTGTTCCCTTTCTTGGAAGGGGATGAATCGGCTAAATCGCTAAACAGCACGACGGATTTTCTTTCGCGGCTGTGGGTCAATATTTTTAAGCAAGCTGGTGCGCAGGGGCTGCTTTTCCATGATCTGAGACACGAAGCGACTAGCCGGCTGTTTGAGCGAACCAGCCTCAGTGAAACACAGATCATGAAAATCACAGGTCACAAGAGCCACCGCATGCTTATGCGGTACGCAAACCTGCGTGGATCGACGCTGGCCGATGCCCTTTGGTGAGTCGAGCAGCGGTCTGGTCAAGAATGACTTTTTCTGCATAACGCTCTACGTCTGCTGTTCGCATGACGTAGGCGCGCCCGATACGGCCTGCAGGAAGGTCGCCGGTTGCGATGAGCTTTTCAATGGTAGACGCATGCACCTTGAGGATTTCTGCGGCTTCCTTCACAGAGCAGGTTACGGGCTTATTTTGCTTGGTCATGGTGCTATCAAAAGTTAAGCCCCTTGCGGGGCTTTTTGATTCTTGGGGACTGAAGTAGGTGCGGCCAGCCTCCGTGGGCTGGTGCTCAATGCCAGCGAGCATGCCCAGGCGGTGGAGCGCGTGGCGTGAACTGTGCTGTTGGCCTTGGATGCGGTGCTGTTTCGGGTGAGGCTCACACCCAGTGCGCGCCCATCGACTGCGTTGTGCAGCATGGTGCGCTGGGCGCGGGATAGCTTGGGTGGTTTCATGCTGGCGCTGGTGGTCATGTGACCGGGAACTCGTCCCAGGTGCGGCCATCGAGCAGGCGGCCTGCGGCTTTCTTGCCCACCCTGAAAGAGCAATGACCTTCCGGCCACTCGTGCTGTGTAGCGTCGACAATCGCGTCATATCCAAGGTCGTTGCCATGCTCGGCGTAGCCTGGGCTCCAATCACCCCATTGCTTGAACAGGAACGGTACGTTCGCCGCTGCGCACTGATCGCGCAGGGAGCGCGCCCAGCCGGGGTGCATGGGTCGAGCGCCTGGGCCTGTTTCGCCGCCGACGATCACCCAGTCCACTGGCTTTTCGCCATTGTCCAAATGAATGTCGTACAGGTATGGAACCAAGTTCACCGGCCCCAGCAGCGGCTCCATGCTCAGAAAGCGCACCTTGGCAGGCATGGCCAGCAGCTTGGGAATGTCGCGGTCAGCCTCTTCCTGATTCACGACCGTGGCGCCAAGCCAGACATTGGGCAGCGGCATCATGTCCAGCAGGCTCAGGTCTGGGTCACTGCCGTGCGCCAGCTCGGCCAGCATGGGCTTCACGTTGCCAATGCGCTTTGTCAGCAGCAACCAATCAAGATTGGAAGTCTGAGCAATCAAGCTGAAAAGATCAGCGCGCCATTGCGGGTCCACCGCGTTGTCGAACACATCGGCCAGCGAGGCGCAGAAGACGCGCGGCCGGCGCGGCTTGATGAAGCCCTTGGCAATCAGTTCGTCATCGGTCAGGTCGGGGTGTTCCTTCTTGAAGCCGTCCCAGGCAGCCTGCAGCAGCTCTGCCTGCTTGTTCCACTTCAGCGGCTTGTTCCAGTTGCTGGCGCTGGTGCGGCGGCGCGGCGCGCCCGGCCCAAAGTTCACGGACTGACCGCCCGCGAAGCGTGCGTTGCGAAGCTCGGCATAGCAGTTTTTGCAGCCTGGGCCAACTTCCTGGCAGCCTTCCCAGGGGTTAAACGTGTGGTCGGTCCACTCGATCTTTGTGTTTTCAGCCATGTGGCGCTCCAAAAAAGAACCCCGCACTGGGCAGGGTGTCTGGGTTACTGTTCGGTGGCTTCCGGCTGCTTTTCGCGGAAGACGATCTTGGTTTTCTGGCCTGGCTCCTTGATGGCCACGCATTCCAGCTCTGGCGGCTTCGGGTCCAGCTTCCACTCTGGCGGTTCGACGTAAAGCCCAGCCAGTACCAGCAGCGGAATGCAAGCGCGACCAGCGTCAGTCAGGCGAATGGTCGCGCCCTCGTTGGTGAGCTCGTCCTGCTTGACGCGCTCCACGATACCTTTGCGCTCCAGAGCCTGGAAGGTGCTGAGCAGTGCCCAGCTAGAGCCGAAGTGATGGATATTGCACATGCACTGGATCTGGCGGTGACTGATGGTCAGTGCGAATGCAGTGCTGGTGACGTAATCGCGAAAGTTGCTCATTGGCATGGTCCTAAAAAGCAGAACCCCGCTCAGTGGCGGGGCTCAAAGTCGTCAAAGTCAGGGACAGGCGCTCGCTTGTCGCGGCGCTGACGGGTGCGGCGGCTCATGTTTCAACTTTCCTTGGTGGAGAAAAGCCGCGCATGGCCTCGTAGGTATCGCGCGCGATGATTACTGCGTCCTGTTGCAGTAGGTAGGCGGCCAGCTCCTCCTTGGTGGGCACCTTGCGGGCGAGCTGGGCCTCCAGCTCTGCGATGCGGGCCCGGAGCTGCGCTATGTGGCGTGCCTGAACCTTTTCAATGCAACGGCCCGCGTAGTCGGTGATGTGACCATCGCTGATCATCTGCTCCAACAGGTCTTCGGCGTGGTGGTAGCTGGTAACCAGCTTGCGCTGCAGAAACGACACGCTGGCTTTTTGCTTGGCCAGTGCGACTGCTTCAATGTACTGATCCTCGCGCCCACGGGCCGAGTCAATCAGAGGGTTGTCTGGGGTGCTCACGCTTGGCCTTTCTGCGCTTGGGCGCGCTGTGCTGCCTTGAGGCCGCTTTCCCATTGGTCGATGTAACCAGCCATGTAGGCATGCTTCGCCCACAAGGGCCATTGCTCCCAGTGTTGGCCCAGCCACATAGACTTGCCTTGGGATCGTGCGCGTCGGCCCAAGGCCTCAAACCAGCGTTTGCCCGCGAGTCGTTTAGCCATGCTGCGCTCCTTCCTTGGCTGCTGCCGGGTACATCCACCACGGGAGCGGTGGGATGCCTGCTCGAATTGGGGGAGAGGTATCGCTTCCCATCACTCACCCCCTTGCGCAGCCTGGTCTGCGCGCTGTGCGTCTTCTTCCTCTGCTGCGATTTCTTCAAGCTGCTCAGGTGTGAAGTCATCGGCAGTCAGTGCATAAGAGACGACACCGGTGACTTGATAGAAGCGCGGCGATGGGCATTCGGCAAGCCACTGCTCAAGTAAGGCTTGCAGCTTCGCCTTGTGCTCTGGCGTGACCTCGGGATAGTCCACAGCCCATTCGCCGCCGAAGTCGTAGGCGCGCTCGGCAATGTCTTCGATCACGTTGCCAGCATCGGCAAGGCTGCTCATCGTTGGTAACTGGGCAGTGCCGCGCCAAACCTTGTGGCCCGGACGTAGCTCATCGCCACGACTGTCCAGCAAGTCGCCCAAGCTGTCGTAGGTGAATTCTTCGCCGTCCACAGACCAGCATTCTTTTGTGTCGCTCATGATTTAGTTCCCCTTTGCTGCCGCGATAGAGGCGCGGTCGATGCTTATCCAGTTGGTGTAGAAGCCTTTGCCCCATGTGATCGTGTAAAGCACGCACAGAGCAAAGATTCCCCATTGCTGGGTTTCCCAGGCTGCATAGAACCAGAATGGCTGGCCGACGAGGCCGAAGACAGAGGCCCAGCGGCGGCGCGCGGCCATGGTTGATTGAGAAAGCGCCACGGCTGTGACGCCAAACAGTGCGATGAATAGCTGGGTGATCACAGGAGCGCTCCCTGCACTTCTGCATCGCGCCGGTTGTAGCCATGGCGATAGCCGCGCTGATAGTCAGACTCCGCATCCCGCGCGTCTGCCTGCTGGGGTGCTGCAGATGCAGTCGCGGCCACTGTCTTGCGCGCATCGCTCTCAATGCAGTAGAGCTGCAGAATTTCGTCCACGACAGCGGTATCTCCTGCATACCAACGCTGGCCCAGCTCCTGCAAATGGCCCTCAAGCTGCCGCAGCATTTCCGAGTAGCCGGGGTCTGTTCGCTTGATGACACGCTGCACCTGAGAGAACAGGCCGCGATAGTTCACCTTCATGCCGCTGTGATCTGAGGCCAGCAGCTTCACCGCCAGCGCCTGTCCGCCAGTAGCCAGCAGGGTGCGCAGTTGCTGCTCTGTGTGGAGCTGCTCCCATTCGTGCTCAGGTCGCTCCGCGCCGCGTCTGCGCTCTGTGTACGTCCACGGGTAATGTCCAATCATCCCCGGCTCTGAGCGATAGCGAGTGCGCCACGCCACAGGCTCTGGAAGTGCTACTGGTGCGGCAACCTGTTGATTTTGTTGAGCTATGGGATTTCCCATATCTGCTTCACGGGTGGAGGCAAGTTTTCGCACAATGGCGGCGACCTCATCAATCCGGGCATCATCTTCTGGCGTGCAGTCGATGCGATCTAGCATCACAAGTGCAGCATCTGCGTCAGCGTTTCCTGTCCATTGCAGCCCCTCCACTGGCGCGGCTGCTGGAGGCGCTGCCGGTGTGGCGGCAAGCCTTGCATAGACCTGTGCGCGGAGAGCGGGCACACGTTCGTCGCGCAGCCGCTCAAATCGTTGGTACACGTCCTCCGGCATAGCCTTACCCATGTATTCTTGATGGAGGCGATTTTTGGTGCACTCAGCCTGAACCAGATCTTCAACCAGCATCCATGTTGTCAGCTCTGCCAGATCATCAGGCACTGCCACGGCTGCGGGCGAAGCCAGCACAGGGGCTGGCTCCTGAATCTGGTGCGGGCACTGGGCAGCCATAGCTTGCCCTGCTGCTTGGCCCAGTTCAAACGCATCCTGTAGTTGTTTGCGCAATATTTCATCAAACGCATCACTGGCCGCGATGCAAGTAGCCATGGACGTTGGCTCGCTCTCCTGGCCTGTAGAGCCAGCAGGCAGTTTCCATCCGTAAGTCTTGACCCGATTGATCGAATACGCGATGACATGCTTTTCATGTGCTGCTTCGACCTCCATGGCCATGGCTTCGATGATGACCTCGCGAGGTGTTGGCAGTTCAGTGGTGTTGGTCATGGTTTCGGTGGCTCCCAGAATGAGAAAAGCCCGCGGCGGCGGGCTGGGGTGTTGGTGGTTAGGCGAGGCGCATGGAGGCCAGTAGTGCCGCCTCTTCAAGCCAGGGCGCATTGCCACAGGTTTCAAAATGCCAATAGGCGGGATCACCGGGTGCCGCGGCGACCAGGCGGGCTTGCATACTCATTCCGCCTAGCCAGCTGATCCATCCGCCATCCGACTCAAGCCACCATGTCATCGAGCCAATCTGGCGGCTTTCGTGTTGATAGCTCGCGATGGATTCCAGGGCTTCAGGAACTCCAGTCGAGTAGCCGTAGGCGCGCACGTAGCGGCCTTCACCGACTTTCAGTGTTGATCCCCAACGTATGGGCGTGCCCTTTGTTTTGGGGTGTTCGCCTGCCAGTGCGATGTTGAGCATCAGCGTATGGCCGTTGTCGAGGTCAATGTGCTTCGATAGATCGGCAGAACGGCCATTGTTGAGAAGGAGGCAAGCGCTCCATCCGTCCATGCTGCCGGCGCCGCGCGCGTAGGTGGAGCTGCATTGCCAGTCGGCAGTGCTGCCGCCATGGGCGTCAACCCAAGCAATTTCTTTGTGAGGAGTGTGAATGTTGCTCATGGTGGCTCCAGAAAGCAAAAAGCCCGCTCTATGGCGGGCACGGGGGGAATGGGTGCTTAGAACGGGCTTTCGCCTGGGGAGGTGTCAGTCGGCGCGGCTTTCGGGCCGGTAGTGCTGGCGCTGGCAGCCAGTGATGCGGGCAGGTCACCCAGGCCGGTGCGACCTTCACCACCCAGCGCTTCAATCAGGTCAGGGATCAGGCGCGACAGCTCGCCGGTGGCAATGGTCACATCGGTATCGAAGCCGCTATCGTCCTGGCTGTTGCCATCCATGACCGCATCCAGCAGCGCGATGTTCTTGATCTGCAGGCCTTGGGTCAGCACAAAGCTCACGCGGTCATCCCAGGTCATGGCCAGCTTGGTCGGCAGCTTGCCGTGTTCGATGTGCTGGCGTACTTCATCAATGTCCAGTGGATGGCGGGCGTAGCGGACGACTGCCTTGGACTCGTCGGCCGCTTTCAGCTCCGTCTCGCGGTCGGCAGTGAAGCCCGCCGGCGGCTCCTGTGTCATCAGCCAGTGGGCCATGGCCGCTTGTGGGCTGGTCTGAGTGTCCAGTAGGGCCAGCGCGAATCCGGGCAGGCCTTCTACCAGCAGGGTGACCACCTCATCGGCGCGGCCCTGGGCACCGGTATCGAGCACCAGCGTGCGTGCCTGCGGATCGATCCAGACCCACATGCTGCCCTGCTTGGTAAAAGCCATGGGCAGCAGGTCCAGCTTGGCCTCGTCCTTGAGCTCGCGTTTTTCCTTCTTGCCCGGCTTGCGGCCCTCGGTCTTTTCGATGTGCTCGGCCTTCTCGTTGACCTTGCGATTGAGCACGCTGGCCGGCAGCACTTTGGCCTCAGTCATGAAGCGCATCACCCACTGACCGGCCACGGACTCAGCCAGCGGGCCATGTGGCTCGCCACGCGGCGGCACCCAGCCGACAGAACGCTCTTGGGTGGCTCCGCACTCTTCAAACACTGTTTTCTGCAGGGCATCCTCCAGCACCTGCAGGTCGCATTGCCAGCTTTCGGCAATGCGGTAAATGATCATGTTCTTGAACATTAGGACTCCAGAAATAGGAAAAGCCCGCTGGTGCGGGCTTTGATCGGCTGAATAGAAAAGGTGTCCTGCTAGCAGAGCTGGCGCTCGCAAGGGATACCGTCGTTGTCCCCGTCCATCTTGGTACCGGGGCAGTTGCGCAGGAAGAAGGTGGCTTCTTCACATGAGGTCATCTGCGAGCAATGCGTGCGCCCATCGCACTGGTATTTCGGCTTGGTGGGAGCGACGCTGCGTCCTACATCGATATCCCGAGGGCGCGGCTCGCTGAGGAGCTGAATTGCTGCAGCTTGCTGCTGCCGGGTCTGATAAGTGGTGTAAGCCTTCCAGGCTCCAACGGCAATCAGTGCATAGATGATCAATCGAAACAAGGTGGCCTCCTCCCGTATTTGAATGGAGGGCATCCTAGCGCAAGTGATCCAGGACCTCATGTCACCGTTATGGACGCTCTTTCACACACTGCACTGTCTTGTCATCCAGCCACTCGGCATGCATGCCGGGGCAGGCAAAGGCATCGCGGGCGGCCATGCGGATCGCGCCAGTAGTGGCGGGCGGCTCGTTGGGCTCAGTGTCTGCCTGTGCTGGGCTGGTGCACCACAGCATGAGCAGCGTCACAGAGAGAATCGCCAGAGCGAGTGCGTAAAAGGCTTTAGTCATTGTTGTCGTCCTCTTCGTCATGGCCTTGCACGCCAGACTGGTGAATCAGCAGGGAGCGATAGCCGGGGCTGTCTCCGGCTTTGGATAAATCAATGCGGTGGATGGTGCCGCCGCGCCATGCACGGCTTTCGGTGAAGTTGGGCAGGCCTGGAAGGTGCTCAATCCCTGCGATGGGTTCGATCGTGTTACGCAGCTTGATGCCGCTCTCTGCAGCCAGGCGAGTCAAGGTGCGGGCAGAAATGCCAGTGGCTTTGCTCAGGGTGCGTGCGGTAGCGCGCGGCCCGAAGACTCGGATCAATTCATAAGCGTCTTGAAAATGCATAAATTTGCCTCTAACGCTTATGAATAAAGCGCGAGTAGCTATGAAAGTTGATTGATGATCAGAGGGGCCAAGCGCCTGGGGTGGAAGCCATCAACAGCGCAGCCACCCCTGTCAGGCCGAAGATGCCGACCGCGATGAGCGCTCGCTGCAGGGCGAGCAGCAACCTTGTTCCTGAGCTGGTGCGGCCAGCTGCAGAGCGAGGCGGATGAGCGGCCATTTCACAGCTCTCCCTTGGCAGACAGGCTTTGATGCAGGGTGAGTGCCTTCGCCAGTTGCTTGGCCTCATGGCGCGCGTCATCGACGGCGATGTGCTTCACCCCCACAAACTCCCCCACATCCTTTGCCGTAGGGTGCAGGTCAAGGATGGTTCGCAAGTCGCGGTCAAAGCGCCATTCCCAGGGTGGTGGCTGGTTGAACATGTCGTAGAGACTGCGCAGGATCACGTTGTCAAAGACGGAGCCATTGCCCCAGACTTTCACTTTTTCGGGATCTGCAACGCTTTTGACCCAGGCCGTGAAGTCGCGCAGCGCTTGGCCTGGCAGCTCTGTTTGCGCGGCCATGATCGACGCAAAGCGCGCCCCTTGAGATTGCTCGGACCACCAGAGCATGGTGTCTGGGTCTTCGTGGCGAGGAAACTGCAGACGCTGTGCCAGCGGAATATGGAATTCGCTGGTCAACAGCTGCAGATCCGGGCCAATGGCCACGGCGCCAATGGATGCCACGATGGCATTGGGCTTGGTGCTGCGGGTTTCGAGGTCAAGCACGATGTGAGGGGCTTTGAGGTTCAAGGGAATCTCCGGTGGGCAAAGAAAAAGCCCGCGAGCGTTTGCTGCGGGCTTGAATAAAGAGCCGGTGACCTTTCGGGTCATGCCTGGGGAAGAAGGTGAGAGATAGGCGGAGAGAAATCCCTGGCGCGGCTGAAAAGGGTAGATGGCGCAGGAGTTTGCCTGATGAGGGTCAGGCAAGCAATGCGCACTTGGGTTTAAGGAAAGATTGCTGCGCCATCTGGTGTGACCACTGTTCGCCAACAACGCGGAGGCCGCGCTGAAGATCCTAATCACCGCTTGCTCTGGCTAACTCCAGGAGGGTGTGCAGAATTTTGTGTAAACGGACAATCCACCGCCGGCGCAAGCCGGCCTATCCGTAAGCACAATGAGCACCAAGAAACACGACGTACCCGAAGAACTGCTGTCTGGCCTGCTGGCCAACTACAAGAAACCCGAAGACCTCATCGGCGAGAACGGCCTGCTCAAACAGTTGACCAAGCTGCTGGTGGAGCGAGCCCTGGACGCCGAACTGACCGAGCATCTGGGCCACGAACGCAACGAAGCGGTAGCCAACACCACTGGCAACACCCGCAATGGCAAGAGCAAGAAGACCCTCAAGGGCGATTTCGGCGAGTTGCCCATCGAGGTGCCACGTGACCGCCATGGCAGCTTCGAGCCCCAACTCATCCCCAAGCACCAGACCCGCTGGGCCGGCTTCGACGACAAAATCATCTCGCTGTACGCCCGCGGCATGACGGTGCGCGAGATACAGGCCCACCTAGAGGAGATGTACGGCACCGAGGTCTCGCCCAGCCTGATTTCCTCGGTGACCGACGCCGTGGCCGATGAGGTCAAGACCTGGCAAGCCCGCCCGCTCGATGCAATCTACCCCATCGTCTATCTGGACTGCATCCATGTGAAGGTGCGCGAGGGCGCTGTGCGGGTCAAGGCGGTGTACCTGGCCATCGGCATCACCATGACGGGCGAGAAGGAGGTGCTGGGCCTGTGGCTGGCGCAGACCGAGGGGGCCAAATTCTGGCTGCAGGTCGTGACCGAGCTGCGCAACCGGGGCGTGCATGACATCTTCATCGCCTGCGTCGATGGCCTCAAGGGCTTCCCTGAAGCCATTGAGGCCGTGTTTCCCAGGACAGTGGTTCAGTTGTGCATCGTGCACATGGTGCGCCACAGCCTGAACTACGTCTCGTGGAAGCGTCGCAAAGAAGTGGCCGCAGACCTGAGACGCATCTACACGGCCGCCACCGCCGAGGAGGCCGAGCTGATGCTCGGTGAATTCGAGCAGCGCTGGGATGCCGAGTACCTGCCCATCGGCCAGTCCTGGCGCAGGAACTGGAGCCGCTTGACCCCGTTCTTTGACTACCCGCCGGAAATCCGCAAGGTCATCTACACCACCAATGCCATCGAGTCGGTGAACATGGGCCTGAGGAAGCTGACCAAGAACCGGGGCTCGTTCCCCAGCGACGAGGCGCTGACCAAGCTGTTCTACCTGGCCCTGCGCAACATCAGCCAGAAGTGGACCATGCCCATCCGGGATTGGAAGGCTGCGCTGACCCGCTTTACCATTCAGTTCGGAGACCGCATTTCCATCAATTGAAGTCCGAACCGTTTACACAAAAATTCGGACACGCCCAACTCCAGAGATCAAACGTACCCGCTAGAGTGGTCACGCCGGATGGCCCCGCTAAAGCCCTGCGGGGGAAGGCACATGCATGCCGCATGCTGGCTACTCGCTCACATTTCAATACTCCTGTTCAGGCCACGGCCAATGAATGGCCGGGCCTGAAACCCCGGATGCGCTCCGGGTGGGCGTGCAGCTGCTTACTTGAACCAGGCTGCAATGGCCGACTTCATGCCAGCCACTGTGCGGAACTTCTGCCCGCACCAGAAGCCAGCGGCAAACACCGCCAGCACAAAGACCAGAAGGATCAGGTCAATCATCAGTCTGCGATGGCTGCGGCCACCAGCTCGGCCGTGGAGGCGAACGCATCAGCTTCGGCCACGGTCTTGGCATCCACAATGTCGAACTTGGCACCAGGCAGCGCATCGTCCAGCGACTTCAGGTAAGCGGTGGCTGCCGCGTCGTCACCCACTTGAATGAACAGCACAGTGCAGTCATCGTCATTGGCTTGGCTATTGGCCTGCTGGATGATGCGAGCAGCAGCCGCTTGACGGTCGTCAGGAACACCGTCGGTAAAGACGATGATCATGTCCTTCTTGTCGGACTTTCCAGCCAGAGCAAAGGCCGCGTCCAGCGCTTCAGCCAGAGGCGTGGTGCCGCGAGGGTTGTGCGTGGCGAAGATTTCGCGGGCCTTGTCTGCGGTCACGCCATCAAAGGATTCCACTTTGCTGCCAAACAGCACCAGGCCCAGGCCGTCTTGGTCAATCTGCTGTGCGTCGCGGATCATGGCCATGGCAGATTCCTGAACGGCTTGCCAGCGAGTAGTGGGGGAACCAGCTTTCACGGGCTCGCCCATGGAGCCGGAAGTGTCGATGGCGATCACGAAGTCATATTCGGAGAGCTTGTTGATGATGGCTTGGGCTACGGTCATTGGATACTTTCAGTTGGCAGGGAAAGGGCCGCCCTGCTATCGGCGTAAAAAAGCCAAGCGCTCTCAGGTGAAAGGGCTTGGCTTTTGCCCCTGATCTCGCTCAGGGGCTGGCGCTGCTTGCGCAGTGGGCTTTTCTGTTCTTGGTATCCCTGTAAACCTCACCTATCCAGCCGTGTACCGCGCTTTGGCGGACTGGCTCGGGTCGGACTACCCGCGCATAGCAGCGGCCATGCCCGCTGGTGCTTGTGCCTGGGGACACCCTGCATTGGGAGGGTGAACGACATAGGCGTTATGTGAGCAGAGAGCAGATTGGTTGAAGCAGCGGTTTGAGATACTGGCTGCCTTAACTAAAGGGAGAGTGGGTATGAATCGCATACTGATCGGCGCATGGATAGTGGGGGCGCATGGGCTTGCGCTCGCTGGATACGGTGGGATGGGATCTGTTGACTCCAGCGACACTGGTGGCGTGCCATTTAGCGGCTTTGTGTTAGGGATCCTGGCGTTGGCCGCTTTCTTCTATGGCTCGGTTAAGTTTGCGGAGCGCTTCGAGGGAAATCTCGGCTATGGCTACATTGCGATTGCGATCCTGATCTTTCTCGTGCTTTCGTCAGTCTTTGGCTGAACGATGTTCATTTCGCTTTATGAAGCCTGCCTTGTGCAGGCTTTTTTTGTCGCTGTGCACGAACTGCTTCAGCCGATCTGCTCTCAAGCTCATTTGTTAAAGACCCGAGGTGCGTGGCTCGATCACTTGGCACCCATCGCTGCGTTTTTGGCTGTGACGGATGAACTTTAGCTCTAGGCTAATATTTGTGTCAATAGCCTTGAGCTAATATTTATTTGAGCGATAGCTTTGGGCGAAAAAAAAGCCCGCTGCTGCGGGCTGTGTGTTTTGGTGAAGTCGGGTTACTTGAAGAACCTGCGGTGCTCAACCATCGTGCCGATGATTTCAATGTGCTGCTCGCTCGAGCGCATGGTTGGGTAGTCCTCATTAAGCGGGACAAGCTCGAAGATCTCGTTCCCCAGAACATCTATGGAGCGAGGACGGTACTTTTTAAAGGTCGCCTCTTCGCGGCCATTTTTTGCGGCAACAAAGGAACCAGGTCGTGGCTTGATGCTGGGGTCGATGATCACAACATCACCCTCTTTGAAGTCGGGTTCCATGGAGTTTCCGCGCACCGTAAGAGCAAAGCTTTCTCGGGAGTGCCTGTCACTGGTTACAAGCCAGTCGGCGGCATCACTGTGTTGGAATGCGTTGACGATCTCAGTCCACATGCCCGCTTGAACGTAAGAAATCACGGGCACCCTCCGAACACCCTCGATTGCACTGAATTCGACATTCGAGCCACCATGCGTATGGAGATCTTCGCTCCTGGCAGGCTGATCCATCCATCCTTCAGGCTTGCCGGTCTTGGATTCAATTTCGCGCGCGATCGCATTGCTCATCACGCGAGGCTTACCGGTTTTTGAATTGATCGACGCATTCAGCCACTGACTGATTTGCGCAGGGGCCTTGCCAATCGTTTCAGAGAGCGCGGCTTGACTGCCTGCTGCTTTGATCAGCAGGCCCAAGTTTTCGCGACGTGTGACATCGATGGGTTGCATGGTTTTAAGTATTTAGCAATTGGCTAATGAGTGCAACGAGCCTTAGGCTATTGACTTGTATTAGCCTGTGGCTAAAATTTGACGAATGAAGCTATCGGAATACTTGAACCAGCTAGGGCGAGGTGGCAAGTCAGCATTCGCCAAGGCAATCGGCGCATACGCCCCAGACCTTTCCGATTGGAGTGCAGGCAAGCGCCCAATCCCGGCTCGGTACTGCCCTGCAATTGAGACCCACAGTAATGGTGCGGTTACACGTATCGAATGCCGTCCAGATGACTGGCAGACCTATTGGCCCGAGCTGGCGCAGCCATCCACCCCAGCGCAGGAGGTGGCCAATGGCTGAAGCTCCCAAAAATATTCCTCTGGCTGCATTGATTTGCCATGACGGAGAGATATCCATCAGGCGAGCCATGCACACAGTGGCTCTTGATGCAGCCAATGCCTGGGCCAAGCTTGAATCTGCCGAGCGCAACGAGACTGAATTTGCGCAAGGTGTGGCCAAGGTGTACATGGCCACTTTGCGTGCGCTGGCTAGCGACTTCGCACCTGATGCTGAATGTCTTGGAGAACGTTCTTGATGTCGCGCATCTCTCGTTCTAGCCCTTCTGCCAATTCGTGCAGCAGAGCAGCAAGTTCTGCTGCTTCTGTATCCCCACGTTCTACGGCTCTTGCTCGTAGGTTGTGCGCCTTGTGCCGTGCATTGCTCAAAGACATGTCTACCCCTCCCGGGAATGGTTGTGTAGGAGCTTCCATTCTGCACGGGCAGGCGGCAGGCACCCAGGCGCAGCATGCCGCTCAAAACGGAATCTCGTTGGCTTTGGCCAATCGCTACCCGGCGGGTTCTCCGCTGTGGCACCTGTTCAACAACTTCTATCGCCATACCGTGCACCAAGCGGAATGCGCGGAGAGCCTGCAAACGGAGGTCACACATGGCTGACCCGACCCAAGACCCAAACGAGTTGCCCGCCTTTGCGCGAGGCATTGCTGGCCCTTTGGGCAAGCTGACTTGCGACGCCAAGACCAAGATTGATGAGGTCACTCACGAGCTGTGGTTGCAGCACTGTGCACAGCGCGGTCAGGACACGGCTGGCGTGCTGCGCGACTGCATCTATGCCTTGGTACATGGCAAGACCTACAGGCAAATGGTGGTGGAGAAGATCAACCATGACGACAAGCGTATCGATGCGCTGGCGCAGCTCATAGGCCCGTTTTGGGGTCCCGAATCGGGAGGGCATGGCCGATGAGCGCAATCATGACGACTGCGGCGATGCCGCTGACGATGAGCAGCCGGGAGATTGCGGAGCTGACGGGTAAGGACCTGAGCCATGTGAACCGCGACATTCGCGCGATGCTGGACTCGCTGGCAGATGATCCAGAACTGGATCATGTCCGCGAGGATCAGGACGGACGGGGTTACACCACGGCTTTCCATCTGGGCCGCGAGCTGACCTACACGCTGCTGGCTGGCTACAGCGTGGTGCTGCGCCGCCGGGTGATCGCGCGTTGGCAGGAGCTGGAGGCTCAGCAGGAGCCACGCTTGCCGCAGACCATGGCCCAGGCGCTGCGTCTTGCTGCAGAGCAAGCCGAGCAGATCGAGGCCCAGCAGGAGCAGCTGGCGCAGGCTGCCCCGAAGGTGGAGTACGTGGACCGCTATGTGGCGGCTAATGGCTCCATGGGCTTCAGGCAGGTGGCCAAGCTGCTGCAGGCTAATGAGCACGAGTTCCGCGCCTGGCTGCAGGACGAAAAGATCATGTACCGGCTGGGCGGCGAGTGGGCGGCCTACCAGAACCATATCGATGCTGGCCGCTTTGTGGTGCGCGCAGGCGTGGCTTCGATCAACGAGCACGCATTCAACACGACGAAGTTCACGCCCAAGGGTACGCAGTGGGTTGCGGGCCTGTGGGGTCAGCACAGGGCGCGGCTGGCGCAGGAAGCGGGGGGGCAGGCATGAGCACCATCAGCACCTATCTGGATCGCCCAATCGCATTTCAGCGGGTCTTTGTAGCTCTTGGCGCAGGCATCACCGGCGCCTTGCTGCTGAGCCAGGCTGTTTACTGGTCGCGCCGCAGTGGCGATGACTCGGGTTGGTTCTTCAAGACCCAGATTGAATGGGAAGAAGAAACAGGCCTGACACGCCGCGAACAGGAAGGGGCTCGCAGCCGCCTGCAGTCGATGGGCCTGCTGCGCGAAGAGCGCCGAGGAATCCCTGCCAAGCTGTTTTACCGGGTGGACTTCGATGCCTTGCAATCAAGCTTGGACGAATGCGCCAAACAAGATCGCACAAAACCGCCAATCAAGGATGAGCAAAGCGAGCAAACAGGTACGCACAAAACCGCCAAACAAGATCGCGCAAAACGTACAAACAGGCCTGCGCAAAACCGCCAATCTAAATTAAGTAAGACTACAACAGAGACTACTTCAGAGACTACGGCAGAGAGTAGTGCAGCCCCGGCTGAAGCCAAGGCTGAGCCGATGAGGGTGGAGGCTGGTGACGGAACGATCTACGAGATTCCCGCAGAGCTGCGTTACCCCGGACCTCACACCAAGAGCCACAAGGCGTGGGTGGCATACGCCATTGCCTACGAGAAGCGCTACAGCAGCTGGCCCCTCTGGAATGGCACGGTAGGCGGCCAGTTCATGAACTTCATCGACCGAGTGGGTGCCGAACTCGCTCCCCGTGTGGCCGTGCACTACGTTCGTCGCGTCAACGAGGAATTCGTTGTGAAGCAGATGCACCCGGTCAAGCTGCTGCAGTCAGATGCCGAGAAGTGGGCGACACAGCACCACACCGGCGCCAGCATGACCAGCACCCAAGCCCGCCAGGCCGACCAGTTGCAGGCCAACACCACGGTGGCCAGCGAAGCCATGGCGATCTTGCGCGCCCAGCGTGCAGCGCATGGAGGTGCCAATGCTGCTTGACCACGAACTGGCCCGCCTGTGCGAGCTGCTGGCGCTGACAGCCGAGTCCATGGGCCACGCTGTCTCGCCCACTGCTGCCGCGATGATGGCCGCCGATCTGAGCATGTACCCCTTGCAAGCGCTGGAGCGTGCCCTGCAGCGGGTTCGCGCTCAGAACACCGGAAAACTGACCCTGAAGGCGGTGCTGGACCAACTGGAGGCTTTGGCTGGCCGCTTGGCACCGAGCGAGGCATGGGCGTTGGCGCTGAAATCCGCTGACGAATCGGCCACGGTGGTGTGGAGCAATGAGATTCAGCTGGCGCACGAGCAGTCGCGCGGCCTGCTGGCTGCCGGGGATAAGGTGGGTGCGCGCATGGCCTTCATCGCGGCCTATGAGCGCATCACGACCACGGCCCGCGAGCAGCGCCAGTTGCCCACGCCGCTTGTCTCCATTGGCTGGGACACCGCCCAGCGCCAAGAGGCACTGACACAAGCTGTCAGCGCGGGGCTGCTGCCGATGGAAATGGCCGCTGAGCACCTGGACCGCCTGTCGCTGCCTGCACCGGTGTTCAACCCTGTGGCGCTGCTGGAGGGCAAGGCCAGCACCACGAGCGAAGCATCCCCGGAGCTGAAAGCCAAGCTGGTCCAGCTGCGCGATTTCTTCGCGAAGCGTGTCAACCGCTTCACCCGGGCACAGGTCCAAGCCCGCGCCGAGCGCATGGCCCTCGGGCGCACCAAGCGTGCAACCGCACAGGCCGTGCAGGACTACCAGCAGGGAGGTGCCCGATGAACACCTGCATGGACTGCCTTCACTGGAGCCCCAAGACCACGCCGCCCGGCATGGCCCGCCTGGGCTATGCGGCTTGCCTCAAGCGCCCGACGCCGGGCCTGACTCTGAGCGCGCACGCACCAGTCTGCGACAAGTTCCAGCCCGCAGATGCCAAGACGCAGCAGGCCCGCCACGCGAAGTGGGACGACAAGACCAAGGAAGCGGGAGCATGACCGGAATCCTGAACAAGGTGGTGGACAAGTCGTATCTGACCTTCCCCTACCAGTACACCAAGGCCGAAGAACTGTTGGCCAGCGCCAGCAAGCCTTTGCACCTGCGCAAGCGTGGTCCGTTGGTGCAGGCAGTGCAGGGCGCGGTGCAGGCCTTGGCCGAAGGCTCACCCAGCGTGGAGCAGTGGCGCGTGCTGGCTGACGCCGCAAACATTGCCGAAACGATGCTGACCATGGGCCTGTTTGATGACCCGGACGCGCTGTTTACCGATGCCGTGAATGCCGTGGCCGACCTGGGGCGCAAGCACGGGCACGGCCAGGCGATGGAGCTGGATGCTGAGCAGCAACTGCACCTGAATGACTTTGCCGACGCCTACGAGCAGATGCTGGCGCAGGCATCCGAGCGCAGCTATATCCAGGCGCACAGGGCGACAGAGCGCCGCTTGCGCGAGCTGCTGATGAATGGAATCGGGGAGGGCGATCATGAATTCATCGTCAACTGATGTGCGCGCAGCGCTGGCTGCCAAGGGTTATGGCATGGGCCGTGGTGTGCGGGATACCTGGGCGCGGCCCAGTACTGCGCCTGTAGCGCCACCAGCCCGCAGGAGTCGTCCCCAGGCAGTGACAAAAGCCACATACAGCCACGAGGTGGGCCGCCGCCTGACGTTTGAGGTTCCTGGGACACCAGTCGCCAAGGGCCGCCACCGCACAGCTGTGGTCAAGAACCGTGTGCGCAACTACACGCCAGAAAAGACTGCGAACTACGAAGCCTATGTGGCGGGATGCGCGAAGCAGGCAATGGCGGGCCGACCCATGACAGATGGCCCGGTCGCTTTGTCTGTTACGGCGTATTTCTCCATTCCCTCCAGTTGGCCGAAGAAGCGCCAGGCGGCTGCCCGTGCTGGTGAGTTGCGTCACATCCAGAAGCCAGACATTGACAACCTGCTGAAGTCTCTCAAGGACGGGATGAACGGCGTGGTGTGGAAAGACGACTGTCAGGTCTGCGAACTGCACAACTGCAGCAAGGGTTACTGCGATAGCCCCCGGGTGGTGGTGACGGTGGAGGAAATCTGATGGACCTCGCATTCTTTGGCAAGACGGTGCCACTGGCTGGCCAGCGCAAGCTGTCCACGCAATCGCCTGTTACCGGCCTTATTCGTCCTGACTATGAGCGCTTGAGCGATGGCCGCTATCTGGTGACGCACTGGATACATGGCCGCTGTGGGCTGATGCAAACAGGCGGGATCACCGTCTGTGTGATGAACGAATACGGCTTTTTGGTCGTGGTGGAAGACAGGGGGCGGGCATGGTGGTGACACATTTCCCAATGAATCAGCTTGGCCGCGACTTTGCGGTGGGCGACATTCACGGCTGCTTCAACCGCTTGCAGTCCGTGCTGGATGAGATGGGTTTTGACCCGGCCAAGGATCGACTGTTCTCCGTTGGCGACATGGTGGACCGTGGCCCGGACAGCGATCAGGTGCTGGAGTGGATCTCGCGCCCATGGTTCCACGCCGTGCGCGGCAACCATGAGGACATGGCCATCAAGTGGGTAGAGCGCGATCAGGTGCACGAGTGGTATCGCATGACCCGAGGCGATTATCTTGGCAACGGCGGCGCTTGGAACCTGGGTAACCCGGAGAGTCAGCAGCGTGAGGTCGCTGAGGCCTTCAAGTTCCTGCCGCTGGCCATGGAGGTCGAAACGGTTGGTGGGCTGGTGGGGCTCGTGCACGCAGACACCTTCGGGAACGATTGGCAGCAGTTCACGGCCCAACTCCAAAGCGCCAGCGCCACGGATGTAGCAGAAGCCCAAGAGCATGCAATTTGGTCACGCCGCCGCATGGACTTCTACGACAAGAGCCAGGTGGAAGGCGTGCGCGCCGTGGTGGTGGGCCACAACCCGGTCGATGAAGTGCTGGTGCTGGGCAATACGCATCACATCGACACCATGGGCTGGCATCGCGGTCACTTCACGCTGCTGGATCTGGCAACTCTGAAGGTGCGAACATGAACGACTACCAGCAGAACCTGGCACGCGCTCGTGAAGACAGTGCGTTTTTGAGATCTGTGATGCTGAGTGTGAGCAAACTGTCACCTACTTGGCGCGTTAGCCGTAACTGGGTGCTGGATTTATCGGTCAATGAAACCCCGATTCCGGAGCACTCGTGGAAGTGGATTGTCAAGGACTTGATTCGGCAGCGCCGTATGAAACGGTGCAATAGCGCTTTGGTTCGTGGCGCCATAGTGCGACTGCGCGCGTCACGGTTGTGTGTCGTAGGAGCGGGCTCATGCTAACGCGCCGCGCACCCATGAACCCCGGCAAGGGCTTCAAATCTCGTGGCGGCTTTGCTGGCGCTGGGCACCATGGAGACATGGATGAGGGCCACGCCTATGAGCCTGGACAGCCGGAAAGCCGCGAGCAACGACTGGCCGAGCGCGCCGCGCGCCAATTGGCCGCAGCCCGAGCCACCGCCGATCTGATCACTGTGAAGTCCAGGGTCGTGATGGGCCCAGCCGCGACAGGCATTGTCATCGAGAAGGACAACGCCGTTGAAAGTGAGCCTTACCGCCGCCTGGTGGCCCAACTGCCTTGCCTTTGGTGCGGGGTGGAGGGCTACAGCCAGCATGCTCACCTGAACTACGGCAAAGGCCTGGGGATGAAGACCGATGACCGCACGGGCTTCCCGCTGTGCTGCAGCCGCCCTGGTATCGAGGGCTGCCATGTGGCCTATGACCAGTACCGTCTGCTGGAGAGCGGAGGGCGTGAGGCGCACCGCGAGTATGGACTGGAGGCCGGGCGCTTTACGCGCGAACAAATCCTGAATGCTGGGCTGTGGCCTAGGCGATTGCCCCTGTGGGCACAAGAAGCATAACGAACCATCACCCTGGAGCATTAATGAATTCGATACAAGCACAGCACTCTTCTGCCACCTCTACACACCGCGCCCGTGATGGGGGCGTGGACCTGGGGACTACAGAGGAAACGCCAACGCTCATGCTGGTATTTGAGGCGATCAGGCAGATTCACGACGCCGGCAGCGAGCCCACGCGCGAGCGCATTGTGGCAATGACAGGGCTGAAGCCCACCACGGTGGATGACCGCATCAAGGTGCTGCGCGGGGAGGGCATGATCAGCCCGCACAAGCAGTGCTATCGGCCACTGCATCAGCATGTGGCGGCGCAGGCGGTGTCCTGCACTGTTATGCCCAATGGCGTATACAAGATCGAAAAAGGGGATGAGGTAATGACCCTGGTACCCGCCGAGGCGCGCCAACTGGCCCCCATGCTGGCTGGCAAGGCTCTGGAGGCTTCAGCACTGGAGCGGGTGCAGGAGATGGAGGCGCGCATGGTGGAGATGGCGCAGCATCTTCGTGAAATCGATCGTCGTTATAAAGCGTTGAGGGCTGCGAGGGCGGATAACGGGGCACAGCAATCACTTGTACTCTAGCCCTGATGCGACTTCAAAGAGTGCAGGCAAGAAAAAACCGCCGAAATGGCGGTTTTTTAGATGACGACGCTGAGCGTAATTTTTTTAGCTATTGCCTTGGCTTCTTTAACTAGCCCGTGTCCAGGATGCGGGCGCTTTCTCACAATAACCATTCCGGCTTTTTCTAAGACGGTTAGGTCTCTACTTACAGACGCCCGATCTCTTTTTACACGCTCTGCGAGATTGGTGATGGAGTCCGATTGAGCTTTGATTGCTTTAAATAGCTCAACTCGCTTGGGCGTGAAGACCTCCATCAAGTCAGCGGGTTCGGCAAAAGTAAGCAAATGAGTTTCAGGGATTGGCTGTCCAGCATCTGCGGCTTTGGCAATGAGGCGACCTCGTCTAAAGAAGTCAGCCTCGGTACCAATTTGAGTTTTTAATTTGGTCATTGTGTGTCCTTAAAAACAATCCAATCAGCTTCGAATTTCTCTTCTGTGTCCTCAAAGCTAACAAATGGCTCTGGCGTTACATCTCCGAAGTAGTGCTTATGGTGATAACCATGGGCGTTGTCGTAACCGATGACTCGACCGTTATCGCCCGGATAAATGCTGTGATTGATGTATGCAAGGTTGTAACGCGTCACCTTTCCAGCGCTGTCTACCCAAACTTCGCGTCGTAATTGTCCATTTCCCTTCTTTGCTGATATCTCGAACTTATCGTCTACTTGCTTCGTGTCGGTTTTAGCAGCCATGAGGCATAATATCATGGCTGATGGATTTTGCAAGCCGTTGGTCCAGATGCTTGGACCCTCCAAGATGAATTGAGCGAGCTCCGGCGCGCCCCCGGCTAGGGTTCGACACAAAGTATCCAGCCCGCGAACATTCGGGGGATGGAACCTAGCGAGAAAGTATCCAAACCCAGAAAGAGTATCCCGTCAGCCGCCGGTGCAAAGGAGGCTGGCAAAACCGCGTCTGTGGATTGGGAGCGCATTGAGCTTGATTACCGTGCAGGCATAAAGACGCTGCGCCAGATCGCAGATGAGAACGGTATTACGCATGGTGCTATTAATAAGAGAGCGAAGCGCGATGGATGGGAGCGCGACCTGTCCGAAAAAATCCAACGCAAGGCGGATGCGCTGGTATCCAAAGCAGCAGTATCCAGCGAGGTATCCAAGGAAACCAGAGCGGCAGAGCGTGCCGTAGTCGATGCCAATGCACAGGCGATTGCCGATGTGCGACTAGCCCACCGCCGAGACATTCACCGCGCCCGGCGCATCACCAATGCGCTGCTGGACGAGTTGGAGCAGCAGGCGAACCCGGAGATTGTGGCGCTGCTGGAGCAACTGGGCGAGAACATGCGCAACCCGGACGAAAACGGGATTGATCGCCTCAACGACCTGTACCACAAGGTCATCAGCCTGCCCGAGCGCTCCAAGACGATGAAGACGCTTTCTGAGAGCCTGCGGATGCTGGTAGATATGGAGCGCACTGCTTTTGGGATGGACAAGCAGGACGGTGACCATAAACCCGACCCACTCAAGGCGATGCTGATGCGAGTGGCTTCAGCCAGCGGTAACGGCTTTGCGCCTGTGGCAGATGATCCAGAGCGGCCGACGAAGCTGGGCTCAACCATGCCCGTCAATCCCAATCCCTCCCCAGAGGATGACGAGGACGACTGAGCATGGCTGCCACCGTCCACACCACCCCGCTGAACCAGATCCCGGCCAATGCAGAGGAGCTGGAGCGCTGCCTGGCTGACCCGGAGTGGCGCATCTTCTCTGGGTGCCTCTACAAGATCATGATCAAGGGCGATGGTGAGGATGATGGGGATGCCTACTCGGTCCCCTTCAAGCCCAATCGCGCCCAAAAGCGGTTTCTCAAGCGGCTGTGGCACCGCAACATCATTCTGAAGGCGCGCCAGCTGGGCTTTACCACGCTGATCGCCATCCTGTGGCTGGACCACGCGCTGTTCAATGCGGATCAGCGCTGCGGCATCATTGCCCAGGACCGCGAAGCCGCTGAGGTCATCTTTCGCGACAAGGTGCGCTATGCGTACAACAACTTGCCCGAAGAAATCCGTGAGCGCTTCCCTCTGAAGCGCGACAGCGCGACCGAGCTGCTGTTTGAGCACAACAATAGCTCTATCCGCGTGGCAACGTCCATGCGCTCGGGCACGATCCACCGCCTGCATATCTCGGAGTTCGGCAAGATCTGCGCGAAGTACCCCGAGAAGGCGAAGGAGGTGATGACGGGCTCCATCCCTGCAGTGCCTACCAATGGCATTTTGGTGATTGAGTCCACGGCTGAAGGGGCCAACGGGGAGTTTTACGACCTGTCCAAGCGCGCCGAAACCCTGCATTACGCCTTTACCAAGCTGACGGCGCGCGACTATCGGTTTCACTTCTATGCGTGGTGGCAGGAGCCGAACTACCGCATGGATAGCTCGCTGGTGGAGGTCACGCCCCAGCAGCATGAGTATTTTGAGCGCATCGAGCAGGATGCAGGCACGGTCATCGACCGGGACCAGCGCGCCTGGTATGTGGCCACCCAGACCGCTGACTTCGCAGGGCGCGAAGAACGGATGTGGCAGGAGTACCCCAGCACGCCCACCGAGGCCTTCCAGCAGTCCACCGAAGGGCACTATCTCACCAAGGTGCTGCAGGTCATCACCAAGCGCGGCGGCATCTGCAAGGTGCCGGTGCTGGATCTGCCGGTCTATACCTTCTGGGACATTGGCGCGAGCGATGGCTGCGCGATCTGGTTTGCCCAGTCCCTGCGCGGCGAAGACCGCTTCATCAACTACTACGAGGCCCACGACGAGGATCTGCGCCATTACGTGACCCACCTGCAGGGCTTGGGCTATGTCTTTGGCAAGCACTTCCTGCCCCATGACGCAGAACACAAGCGCCTGGGCGACTACAACCGCAGCACACGCGAGCAGCTGCAGCAGCTCATGCCAGGGCAGACATTTGTCATCGTGCCGCGCATTACCGAGCTGCAGACGGGCATCAACACCTTGCGCAAGCATATGAAAGCGGCCTGGTACGACAAGGACACCTGCGCCTTTGGTATCGAACGCCTGCGCGGCTACAAGAAGAAATACAGCACGGCGCTGGCCAAGTTCATTGATGAGCCCGACAAGGCCAACGGCTGCTCCGAAGGTGCCGACGCGCACCGACAGTGGGCACAGGCCAAGGAAATCGGGCTGTATGCCCCCAGCGAGGACGGATACGGAGCCGGCCAATCCACCTATGTAGAAGCCGATGCGCCCGACTGGCGCTAGCGCAAGTCATTGAGAGAGCCACCACCATGCAATACACCAAACCCCCTCAAAACGCAGATATGGGCCAAGCCCTCTCGGTGCTGGAGTTCGCTCGCATCATTGAGGAATGCATCGACCAGCCCCACTGGCGCGCGGCAGCGGACAAGGAGGCCGACTATGCGGACGGCAACCAGCTGGATTCGGCACTGCTGCAGCGCATGAAGGCCACGGGAGTACCACCCGCCAAGGAGAACGTCATTGGCCCGGCCATCGCGGCGATTTGCGGCTTTGAGGCCAAGACCCGTACGGACTGGCGTGTGACCCCGGATGGCGACCCCGCCGGGCAGGATGTGGCGGATGCGCTGAACTACCGACTGAACCAGGCCGAGCGCTTTTCCAAGGCAGACGCGGCCATGAGTGAGGCTTTCAAGCCGCAGGCAGCTGTTGGGCTGGGCTTTGTGGAGGTTGCGCGCAATAGCAACCCGCTGGAGTACAAGACTCGGTGCCGCTACATCCACCGCAATGAAATTCGCTGGGATATGCGCGCCAGCGAGAAAGACCTGTCAGATGCGCGCTGGCTGCTGCGTGAGCGCTTCATCAGCAAGGAGCGGGCAGCGCGGGCCTTTGAAGACAAGGCTGAACTGATCATGCAGGCTGAATCCGTCAGTGGTCTGGGTGGTTATGGTGGCTATGTGACGGAGGGTGGCACCTCAACCGGGCTGCTTTCGGCAGCGGACACCAACCGGGCATGGACAACGCTTGAGCAAGCCTGGTACCGGCGCGAGTCGGACGAGGTGTGCATTGTTGAGCTCTGGTACCGCCGCTGGGTGAATGTGCTGCTGCTCAAGATGCGCGGCGGGCGCGTGGTGGAGTTCGATAGCGCCAATGCCATGCACCAAGCCGCTGTAGCCAGTGGACAGGGCAAGCTGGAGCGCTCCACTGTGGTCCGTATGCGCCGCTCTTACTGGATGGGTCCGCACCTGCTGCATGACAGCGCCAGCCCCTATCCCCACCCGCACTTCCCGTATGTGCCGTTCTGGGGTTACCGCGAGGATATGACCCGCGTGCCGTTCGGCCTGGTGCGCGACATGATCTTTCCGCAGGACAACCTCAATAGCTCCATTGCCAAGCTGCGCTGGGGTATGGCCAGCACCCGTACCGAGCGCACCAAGGGCGCGGTGGCCATGACCGATGAGCAATTCCGCCGCGCGATTGCCCGACCGGATGCGGACATCATCCTCAACCCCGATGAAATGGCACGGCAGGGTGCGCGTTTTGAGGTCAAGCGCGACTTTCAGCTCAACAACCAGCAGTTCCAGATGATGGCCGACAGTCGCGCCGCCTTGCAGCGGGTCGGCTCCATTACCGCAGCGTTTCAGGGGCAGCAGGGCAGCGCGACCAGCGGTATTCAGGAGCAGACCCAGGTAGAGCAGTCGCAAATCAGCATTGCCGACCTGATGGACAACTTCAAGGAAGGGCGCGCCATGGTGGGTGAGCTGATCCTGGCGCTGGAGATTGAAGATTTGGGTCAGGAGCGCGAGGTGATCGTCATCGAGGGCGACACCATCAACCCAGCCCGGACCGTGGTGCTCAATGAACCCGTGCAGGACGAGAGCGGGCTGCAGTACCTCTCCAACGATGTGCAGCGCACGCGCCTGAAGGTGGCTCTGTCGGATGTGCCCAGCTCGTCCAGCTTCCGCGCACAGCAGCTCTCGGCACTGTCCGAAGCGGTCAAGGCGCTGCCCCCAGAGATGCAGCAGGTGGTGATGCCCTTCATGCTGGATCTGATGGACCTGCCCCGCAAGGAAGAAATCATCAAGGTGATCAAGGACGCCACCCAGCAGACCAACCCGGAGCAGCTGCGCAAGCAGATCGAGCAAGAGCTGCAGCGCGACCTCAAGGAGCGAGAGCTGGACCTGCGCGAGCGCGAAGTGGCGGCGCGCGAAAAGCTGATGGCGGCCCAGCAGGTGCAGACCGGCGTGCAGGCAGCCTACAGCGCGATGCAAGGCGGTGCCCAGGTGGCTCAGATGCCGATGATCGCGCCCATCGCGGACGAAATCATGAAGGCCGCCGGCTATCAAGCGCCCAACCCCGGCGGGGATGATCCGAACTTCCCGACTCCAGATGCAATGCCTGGTGCGGTACCGGTTGAACCAGGCCCAGTCCCACTGCCTGGAGCCGGGGGCGAGGCAGCAGAGGCAGGCGCGGTACCAGAGGTGCGCGAGAACACCAGCCCGGCTTATCCCCCCGTGCCCCAGGAAGGCGGCACCGGCATGCAGGGCATTGAGACACAGCGCACCAGTGACAACCTATAAAGGGAAAACAGATGACTATCACCGAAGAAAAGCTCAATGACGTTATCAACGGCGCCATGTCGCGCCTGTTTGAAATCCGCGATGAAGTGAAAAAGGAGGTCGAGTCTCTCTCGCAGAAGGTCAAAGCAGGGCGAAGTGAAGTCGATGAGATTCAGCGCCAGCAGACTGCAGCTCGCGCCGAGCTGGCCAGCCTCATTGGCAAGGGACAGCGGGCGCTGGAGGACTTGGAGAAGATTGCACGCCAGGCCAATGCCCTCAAGCCTTCCCTGAAAGAGCGCAAGGACCTGATAGGCAAGCAGGTGCGGATGATCGGAGGCCGCAATATCGCAGTCGTGGGAGAGATTGGCGATGACGGCATGGTGACTTGCTACACCGAACAGTACGACGCGCAGGGGGCTTACATAGGGAACTATGAGTTCACTGTGCCCCGCGTTGTGCTGGAAAAAGTTTAGACCCCACTAGGGTTCGCGGCGCGCTTCACATCGCCAGATACTTCATCCCATCAAAGCGCGAAACCGCTGAGATACCGCCCACTCGTGATGAGTCGGCCCATTCCCACCGCTGGAGAGTGTGATGGTCAGGGCTTCGGCCCTGGCCTGATCCTCGAATCGGTGTGCCCCACCAACAGGCCCAGCCGGATAGCTGGGAACGGAGCACAGCAGAGTGAATCAAGCTCAACAACTCATGGCCGCCGCCTTTGCAGGCACTTTGGATCTGGATGCGGACGCTTCCGGGTCTTCTGTCGTTGCAGGCGAAGCACCAGCCGCCGAGGCAAGCACCGCCGAAGCCACCCAGACCCCAGCGCCCGCCCTGGCCACCCCCGCTCAGGATGAGCAAGAGGGTGCTCCCATTGCGAGCAAGTCGGGTAGCTACACCATCCCCTATGAAAAGCTGACAGAAGCACGCACCGCGCGCGATTCGGCCATTGCCGAAGCCGCCCAGCTGCGCGCCCAACTGGAGCAGTTGACGGCCACACAGGCCGCCAACATGCAGCAAGCCCAGGTTGATGCACAAGCCCGCGCGGATGCCGGGCAAGCGCCGACCCAGGCCGACCAGAACCTGGCAGCCGCTCAAGCCCTGGTGGCTGGGGGTGCAGATGCGTCCTTGTTCGGGGATTTCTCCGAAGAAGCCTTGGCCCAAGGCATTGAAAAGCTGGTAACCGCCCGAGTTGAGGCCGCCCTGGCACCCCAGCGCGAGGCCCAAGCCCGTGAGCAGGCCCAGACGGCAGAGCAAGCGCATTTCCAGACCATTCTGGGCGCGCACAAAGACGCTTTTGAAGTCGCAGAGTCCAAGGAGTTCGCCGCCTGGAAGGCTGGCCAGCCCGGATTCATGCAAGCAGCCATTGATCGCACCCTGACTGCGGGCACCGCCCAGGATGTGATTGATCTGCTGGGCCAGTTCAAGCAGGTCCATGTAGGTGCTGCCGGCGCGGCTTCTGGCGACCCCACGGCAGCTGCAGTGGCCAAAGCCATGGCAGAGGCCAAGAGCGCGCCCCCTGTGAGCCTGTCGAGCCTGCCCGGTGCAGCGCCCGCAGGCAGCACAGAAGCAGATCGCGCTGTCGAGTTGGCGAGCAACCCCGCTGCCTTGTTGGAGTACATGAGCAGCTTGCCGCCAGACCGTCAGACGCGACTGATGAACAGCGTGGTGTAGCCGAGAGGCACGCCGCAACCCATTTACCGGGCCAGCTCGTGATGAGCGCGCCCTTGTCCCATAGCAGGAGGACTCGATATGTCCAAGACCAATGTAGGCGCGGGCTCGCCCAATGCGCAGTTCGTACAAGCTGCTGGATTGTTCGCGCAGTCCATGCAGCGCAATTCCAAGCTCAACAAGATGGTGGGCACCATGCCCAAGGGCGAAGGCTCTGCGGCCACGACCTTGCGCAACCAGACCACCACGGATATGCCCATCGTGCGTACCGTGGATCTGGGGCGCGGCAAGGGCGATGAGGTGGAGTTCCAGTTCATCCAGCCCGTGGGTGCGTACCCCATCATGGGTAGCCGCATGGCCGAAGGCAAGGGTGTGGGTGTGTCGCTGGAAAAAGCCCGTGTGCGTGTCAATCAGGCGCGCTTCCCCGTGGATGTGGGCGATACCATGACCGACATTCGCTCGCCTGTGGACTTCCGCAAGGTGGGCCGCCCCATCGCGCAGAACCTGATGGACCGCTATCAAGACCAGAGCATTCTGATGCATATGGCCGGCGCGCGCGGCTTCCATGACAACATCGAATGGGCCATCCCTACCGAGGGCCATGAAGACTTTGAAGCGATTGCCGTGAACCCCGTGCTCGCGCCCACCAAGAACCGCCACTACGTGGCCGATGGTGATGCCATCAAGGGCTTTGCGGTCAACGCCGGTGAAATGGACATTGCTTCTACGGATGCACTGACCATGACCATCGTGGATGCGGTTCGCACGCTGGTGGAGTCGATTGCACTTCCGCCTCCCGCGATTCGCCTGCCCGGTGACAGCGCGGCCGATGACTCCCCGCTGCGTATGCTGCTGGTCAGCCCCGCCCAGTACCACCAGTTCTCCCAGGACAAGGATTTCCGCCAGTTCCAGGCCAACGCGCTGACCCGCGCCAGCCAGGCAGAGCGCCATCCTCTGTTCATGGGTGATGTGGGGCTGTGGAATGGCATTCTGATCTGCAAGCAGCCTCGTCCCATCCGCTTCTATGCGGGTGACACGGTGCGCTACTGCGCTCAGTACACCAGCGATGCCGAGAGCACCTGCGTGGTACCCGCCAGCTTTGGCACAACCCATGCGGTGGACCGCGCCGTCTTGCTGGGTGGTCAGGCACTGGCTCAAGCCTTCGCAGCTTCCAAGCATGGCGGCATGCCCTTCTTCTGGAAGGAGAAGGAGTTTGACCACGGCGACAAGATGGAGCTGCTGATTGGCGCGATTCAGGGCACTTCCAAGGTGCGCTGGGCTGTGGATCAAGGCAATGGCACCAAGCACTACACCGACCACGGCGCGATTGTGCTGGACACCACAGTGCCCATCATCGGCGCACGCCAGTAATCCATAGGCATCGGGCGCGGCTTGCGGGCTGCGCCTGATGCATGTGGGTGTGTTCTCTCCATTCTGTTTCGATCAAGGAGCCAACCATGGCCATCGTGACCAACAAACCCAAGCACCGCACTCAGCTCGGTGCAACCCCCTGGGGCAACCTCAATGCCCTGCATTTCGTCCTCAAGACCAACGCCACCGGCGGCGCGCTGGACGCAGACTCCAACGCACCGATTGCCATTGGCGACAAGGTGCGCCTGGGTGTGCTGCCTGCGGGCTCCACGCTGGTGGACTCTGACGCCATCGTCTCTGCTGGCCTGACCGCACTCGTCAAGGGTGACTTGGGCTTTGAGTACGTGGACGGTGTGGACAGCACCAAGGTGCCCCAGGACGCGACCTACTTTGGCGACGATCTGGACCTGGCCACGGCTGCGCGCCTGCGCAATGCCATGACCAAGGCACCCGTGACGCTGCCCAAGGATGCGTACCTGGTGCTGACCACTTCGGGCGCGGCCAACGCCAAGGCAGGCCGTGTGGATGTGGTGGTGCAGGCCATCTCCACCGGCGCGCTGTAAAGAGCTTTCTTAGGCGCGCAGACCCCTCAATGCGGGCCTGTCCATTGGGGCATGGCCCGCATTTGTCCATCTACTCACACTCTCACAGCATCATGAACTTTGTACGCATCACCTATCTCGGCAAAAAGCTCTACCGCGACCGTGCAACCGGCCACATCTGGTCCCCCGACGAAGAAAAGCTGGTCAGCGAAGCCATTGCCAAGCCCCTGCTGAAGTTTGTGGAGTTCAAGCGCACGGCTGAGCTGGCCAAGCCTGAGCCCACCGAGGAAGGGGCAGAGCAGTGCGCGGCCACCACCGACAAGCCTGCCGAGTTGACGGAGCAGGAAATCGCGGCACTTGAGCAGAAGGTGCTGGACGACAAGGCCCAGGAGGTGGACGACCAGCGCGAGGCCATGCTGACCACTGTGCAGGGCATGAACAAGACCGCGCTGACGGAGTACGCGAAGAAGTACGACCACAGCTTTGATCCCAAGGCCAAGGTGGACGACATGCGTATTGCGGTCAATGGCCTGATTCACCAGTTCGGAGTGCGCTGACATGACCCTTGAGGAACTGATTGCCTCCTTTCGTGAGGATGCCACCGACAAGGTGGGGCCTTACTTGTGGGAGGACGAGACTGTGACGCGCTGGCTCAATGAGGCCCAGGACGAGGCCGCAGTGCGCGCCCGCCTGCTGCTCGATGACAGCACGCCTGCAGTGACCCAGATTGCGGTGACCGCAGGGCAAGCCTCCTATCAGCTCCACCCCAAGGTTTATGAAATCGCCCACCTGCAGTGGCAGCCCAGCGCGGCGGCCCACCGGGCCAAGCCAGTAGATCTGGTGACGCGCGAGTGGCTGGACCGCAAGCACCCAGGATGGCGCACACGCATGGACTGTGACGCGCTGTACGCCATTCAGAGCGAGGGCGCGCTGCGCATGGTGCCTGCGCCAAAGGAGGCCGGCACGCTGGTGCTGGAGGCATACCGTTTGCCACTCAAACCGCTGACCAACGAGACCGACAAGCCCGAAATCCATGCCGCCAGCCATGCCTATCTGGTGTACTGGGCCCTACACCGGGCATTCAGCCAACCTGATGGCGATGGGTTTGACCCGCAGCGCGCGGCCACGGCCGAGGCAGAATTTACGGGCTACTTCGGGGCGCGCCCTGATGCTGACTTGCGCCGCGCCACCCGCCACGATGAACCCCAGGTCAATGTGACCTACATTTTTTAAGGTGCCGCATGTTCGGACTGTCCAAACCCCAATCCAAAGACAAAGGCGCGAAGCTGGCACAGGTCCAGAACCAGGCACCCGACACCATTCCCGGCATGTTCAAGCCCGGTGAGTTTGTGCTACCCCCTGACACAGTGCATGCCATGGGCGGCAAGCAGGCGCTGCAGGGTGTGGTGGATGCCACGCATACGCCTGTGACGCCAGCAGGTGCACATGCCCCCGGCCTGGGACTCAAGGTGCCGCAGCCGCAACCTGAGGTGTTTTTTGCCAACGGGGGCGCGCCAGAGGATCAGTTGGCCAAACGTGCCATGGGCCCTGGAAACACGTTTCCCCAGTCCAGCCCAAGTGCAGGCGCCAATATTTATGCGGGAGCTGGGCTGTCGCGCGACCAATTTGGAAGCAGCGGCAAGTTTGTGCAGGTGCCTGCCAGCATGGGCCAGCAGCCAGCGCGGCAGACACCGGTGGTTGCGCAGGCGCCTGCAGCCGCCGCAGTGCCGAGCACACCACCCACACCAACGACAGGACCCGCGCCGGCCACGCGGACGGCCCCTGCCCAGCCCCAGGTCGCGCCAACTCCTGCACCATCCGCGGCGCCGAGCTCGTCCAATATCTTCCCCGGCAACCGACTGCAAGGGGATAGTGGTTTCAGTGGCGCGCCTGCGGTGCAAGACCCCGCAGTGAAGCTCAAAGCGATTGCGGATATGAACTCGCGTGGCGAGAGCTATGGGAGCAATGCGCCGAGCAATGCCAGCTTCGGCTTAAAACCATCCAATCCCAGCGCGGCACCAAGCCAAGTGGCAACCCCAGCCCAACCAGCTGCCACCCGTGTGCCTGGTGCATCTGAGTTGTATATGCAGGACCGCGCCCAGGAGATGGACGACCAGTGGAAAGCTGGCAACTATGCGCAGGCGATAGGAACGGCTGGGCGCACGGCAGTACAAGGCCTTGGGATGTACGGGCTAGAACTGGCAGACAAGACACTGACCCCCGTGGGCAACGCCATGAGCAATTTTGCTGGTGGTCTATTCGGTCTGAATGATGCCCAGGCCGCACCTGTCCCTGCGGCTGGATCTGCGCCTAAGCCTGCCGTAACCCCTGCAGTGACACCCGCAGCACCTGCGCCCAGTGCCAGTGGTGGCGCGGCCACCACCGCCCTGCAGCCTGGATTAACGAATAACGTAGGCACTGCACCTGCCGGAACCACAGCAGCCAGCGCCAGCCAGGCTGGTGAATTGCCCGCTGGTGTCTACAACCACGGGCGCGGCCAGTACAGCGATAGTGCGGCAGGCATGGGGCTCCCTGCTGGATTCACTGGCAAGCCCAATGCACAAAACGATGCTGCCGCAGGCGCGCTGGCTCAGTCAGAAGCTGGCGGGTTTGGCCTCAAGCACCCAGTTCAGCCTGAGGCTGGTGGATTTGGTCTGAATGCCCCGACTGTCACCCATAGTGGCAATGACTGGGCGGCGCGCAACAATCTGCGCAATCTCGAAGTCAGCGCGAGCAGCATTACCAACCGCCCAGAATGGCGCAGCGGTAGCACTACGACAGGCTGGAATGGTCGCAGCAGCAATCCGGGTCAGGCAGACCCTGACGGCAAGATCGGACGCTTCAATGCCGCAATGCAGGCTGACCTGGCCGCCCAGGGCAAGCAGCCGGACATGCAGCTCAAGACCAACGAAATCAATGCCGGTTTGAAGCGCACGGCCATGAGCGAGGCTGGAGCCAATCAGCGTGCCACCTTGGGTGAAGCTGGTGCGAATGCCCGGGCCGGTGGGCAAATTGGTCTGGGCCTGCAGCGGCTGTCGCTGGACCAGCAGCGCGCCAAAAGCGATGATCGTCTGCGCGCACCGCAGATCAAAGCAGCAGAACGCCTGGGGCAGTTGCAGGACGCCTACGTCAGCGCTAAGACACCCGAGGAACAGGCCGCGATTGCAACTCAGATTCGGGCTTACTCAGGCAAGGAAGATGCTGACTGGAAGGTGCAGGTCACACCTGCTACCAAGAATGTGGATGGCTCCACCACGGCTGGGTCAGTTATTCGGTACAACAGCCGTACAGGGGATGTGCAGGATGTGGGTGGAGTTGGTGGTAAGGCGTCAGCCGGAGTGGTGATTACGGATGACGCCGCAGGCAGGACGGCATTTGCGCAATTGCCATCTGGAGCCACTTACACGGGGCCAGACGGAAAACAGTACAAAAAGAACTAGTTGACTGGGGTGGAATCTTTTTTCCACCACTCTGGTTCGTCATACAGCTTCCTGCAGGCCACGCCAATCAGCACGGCTGCACGGTTGCTGCGAGTGTCACCGGCCTTTTTGGCCGTGCACTCGGCGCCGCTGTTAAAGCCAAGCAGGCCACGACCTTGCCCTTGAGAAACGGATTCAATGCCGCCCGGATACTTGCCAGTGCACACCTGCATATTGGCCTGTGCTGCGACGTCGTTCTGCGTTCCGGGGAGCTTGTCCAGCAGGCAGGTGGCGTAGTTGGCGGCGTGAGCTTGAGCGGCGGCCAGCGCCAGCAGCGCGCCACCCATCAGCATCCCTATCTTTCTTTGCATGTTCCCTCCTGTGAGGGAATGTAGCAGAGCGGATTGATTTCATTGAGCTTTCTATTGATCGACCAATAGATGCGCTCCAGAGGCTCGCGCGACCGGAAAGAGAGCGTGCCTTGCCCTCACGTTTTTGCGTGGGTATGCGGCAAAAAATTGCTGCAGTGGCTTCTTATTCCTGTATATGCATACATGGGTAAGCATTAAAAGGCAAGAAACTAGCTAAAAATAATGCTGACGCGGACATCATTTTTTTTCGTTTTGACTCACAATGCACTAAATATGTCTTGCGGATGCTTGGGCAGCCCAGGAAGGAGAGCATGAATGTCAAACCTGAATATTGAACTTAACACCTACCGAGAAAAGCTTCCCACCCTGCTGGGGCAAATTGGCAAGTACGCAATTGTGAAGGGGGCTGAGATCGTCGGCGTGTACGATAGTTATGAAGATGCTTTGAAATTCGGATACAACAAGTTCGGCCTTGAGCCTTTCTTGGTCAAGCGCATTGCTCCAGCTGAACAAATTTCATACTTTACGAGGGACTTTGCGCAGGCATGCCCAGCATAAATGGCTCCCTAACCCCTGGTGGTCCTTTGTTGACCATGCTGATTGGAGTTAGCGCCCCTAGATCGGCTGCAATGACTGCTGCGGGCTTGTTCGTGCCGCAGTACGTCACAGGAACTTTTTTGGTTGATACTGGTGCATCCTCCACATGTGTGGATCCAGCATTCGTTGCTAGTCTCGGCCTGATAGCTACTGGAAACGTGCCAATGCAGACGCCTTCCACTGCGGGGGTTCCAGTTCATTGCAATCAATACGACGTTTCCGCTTTTATTCCTGATAATGGCACAGGAGGTGGTGGCTTTTACATAGGAGCGCTGCCTGTCATCGAGACATCCTTTGCTTCACAAGGGATTGAGGGCTTGATTGGTCGCGACATCATTGATCGCTGCACTTTGGTGTACAACGGAAGCGCGGGCATCTTTACACTTGCGTACTAAAGTGATCAGGTGTCTGCACCATGCCTAAAACGGCAGTACTTATTGCTCAGAGTTTTAAAAGCCCGCCTAGCGCGGGCTTTTTTGCGCTCCCCCGCTAGGGTTAGACCAAGCACCAAGGGTGCGGTGTCATTGGGGGATGGCAAATACCAATGACTGGTGGAAAAGCGGCGCCACCCCTGTTGAACAGCCGTCAAAAACGCATGCTGACGGTTGGTGGAAGGCTGGGTCTAAAGAGGTCGTTCCAGAGTCACAAGCGCCCGGATTGCTCCGTAGCGCAGGGGACTCTGCTATTGCCTTGGGCTCGGGCATCGCCCAGGGCGTCAAGATGTTCACGGATGTGGCTGGCGCTGACAACACAGCTTCACGTGCGCTGGGTAAAGCTACGGATGCACTGACCGATCTTTCTTCTCCCTACGCCAAAGCCCAGAAGCAAGAGCGCGCGGCCAAGATCAAAGCCGCAGAGGATTCCGGCAGCACCTGGGAAGAGGTGAAGGCTTATGCCGGCAGCTTTGCTGACGCACCGCTGGACACAACGCTCAATGCCTTGGGTACTTCTGCCGCCCCTCTGGTCGTTGGCGCTCTTTCTGGGGGGGCTGCGGTTCCCGCCATTGTTGTGCGCGCAGCCCAGATGGGGTTAGCTGCAGCGCAGGGTGTGGGCGGTATCAAGGGGCAGATCCACGAGAGCGTCAAACAAAAGCACCTGGAGGCAGGTGCGAGCGAAGCGGATGCCAGTAAGCGTGCGGACGATGCCCAAGCTTATTCAGGCCCCAATGCTGGGAGTATTGCCTTGGGCGGCGCGCTGGGTGCGATAGCTGGCGGCACCGGTGCGGAGAGCGCGGTGCGGCGAGTGGTTGGACAGCGTTTGGCCAGTGAGGCTGTAGAAAAGGCAGCCCCTGGCGTGCTGCGCGCCGCTGCAACTGGTGCTGCAAAAGAAGCGCCAATGGAAATGCTGCAGGGCGGGCAGGAGCGGCATGCGGCCAACAAGGCTCTGCAGGCTGAAGGCTTTGATGTACCGACCTGGCAAGGGGTTGCCGGTCAGGCGGCGCTGGAGGGGCTGGCATCCGCACCGATGGGTGGAGGGTTTGGTGCGATGGAGGGAGTCGCACACAAAGGAGCTACCCAGCGACAAGGTGACGGTGCGGCCGCCTTTGCTGCGGGTGAGGCGCGCAAGCCTCCGGAGTCAATCAAAAGCGTGGTTGGCAAAGCGCAGTGGGTTCGAGGCTGGGATGCAGCTCAAGCACAGGTTCAAGACGCGAGTGCCGAGAGCAATTTGGCAGATGCGCCTGCAGATCAGCAGGGCGCTGGTATCGATTCCAGCCAAGCTACAACGCTGTATGCCGATGGTCAAGGCAATGTAGGTCCGACACCCGATGCCGTGGCGCAGCGCCAGGCCTTTATGGATGGTCTGAATATCAAGCAGGAACCGGTTCTAGACGATGCTACGCTGGCAACCCAAGGTGTAACGCCAGCGCCGCAACTGGATACGGGCCGTGTCGATGCCTTGCTGGATGAGCAGACACCCAGTCAGAGTATGGGGTTGGACCCAAACGCTGGCGCGCTGTCCAAGGCTGCGGTGTTGGCAGTGGATTCTGGCGCATCGCCCGTTGCGCAGCAGACCGTCCCGCCAGCGGCAGAACATGCGCCTGTGCAGCAGCAGGCCGTGCCACAGGCACCTGAAGGCGTGGACCCGGACACCGGTGAAATCAGTCTGCAGGCGCAGATGGACGAGATCAAGGGCCGTATCGCCTTCATGCAGCAGCAGGGCGCGGCTCAGGGCTGGAGCAAGGATATGGTGGCCCAGCGCAATGCGCTGCAAACCCAGCTGACGAAGCTGGAGGTGCAGGCTGCAGCTGGCCAGAAGTCGGGCGCTTCAATGACTGGCGCTCCAGCACCGGCAGAGCTGAGCGGAATTCATCAGATTCTGGCCAAGCCAGTTCCCGAGATGAACGAGCAGGAGCTGCAGCAGGCCATTGCCCATTACGGCCCCAGCCACATGCGCACGAAAAAGCTGGAAAAAGCGCTGCAGCTGCTTGCACAGAAACCTCTGGAAGCTATTGAATCAGGAGCAATAACCCATGGCAATCAAACCCCTGAAGCCAAGCAAGGCAGCGCGCAACCAGCGCAAGCAGGACAAGCGCAAGCAGTCGAATCAGCAGCCAGCGGGGTAAGTGCTGCTCAAACCATTGCCCAGGAAGGCAACACTCAGCGCGAGCAGGCGCGCCAGCGCTTGCTGGATGCTTCGGAGCGCTGGACGCGCATGCCGGCAGCAGAGCGACAGTCTCTGGCAAAGGGTGCCAAGGGCTTGAATGCCGTGGCCAAGGCGAATGTGCACAAGAAGGCTTGGGCGGACTTGTCGGAGAAGATGCGCGGCCAGTTGGCTGACGCGATAGATACACAGAATTCCACGGTAGTGCAGGAAAACAATAGGCCTGCAGCTATTGAAAATGGAGCATCTGCAACACAGTCCATTAGCGCCCGAAGCCCTAATTCTGGGGTAAATCGTGCCAGCGGTAACGGATTTGAATGGACGCCAGAGCGTCTGGTATTTGCCAAAAAGATGCTTGAGCAGGTCGAGTTTGGAATTGAAACTGGGATCGGCATTAAACAAATTGCGCAAAAGGTGAAATTCCCTGCGCACATGACTACCGAGCAGCGCGAGCAATTTGTGCGGCAAGCCGCCAACCGATTCAATCTTGTCATTCCTGAAAGCCGCACCGACGCGGAAAACATGGCAGAGGAAATTGAGCAGCGCCGGCAATGGCGGCATGACCTAGTGCCCACAGGTGGCCGTGCTGCCGTCCCAGGGACTAACGATATTCAATTGATGTCGAGCGAAGAACTGAGCGACTACCGAGAAAAGATCTATAAAGACATGCGGGCGGGCATCAGAGGGGCGAAAAAGGCATCTTTGGCCGCTTGGAAGGAGCAGGAAAGGCGATGGGATGAGCTGAAAAAGCGAAAGCTCGCTCCTGCACTTGCTGCAGCCGAGGAAGGCAAGCAGGTCAAGGCCATTGTGCTGGATGCACCCGTGGAGAAGGCTCTGGAAGCAGTGAAGGCTTCGCCAAGTGCTAATGCCGATGCAAGCACGACGCCAGCTCCATATAAAGGCAAGGACGCCGACAAAATTGGCCCCGCCATCGCTGCTGTGCGAGAGCACGTGGATGGAGCGATTGATAAAGCAACGCTGATTGAGCGCCTGCGCCCTCTTGGCCTGACCGAGGCACAAGTTGGCGCTGTCACGTACAAGCTGGGCGACGACTTCACGGCAGCGGATATTCGTGCCGTTTTGACGCAACCAGAGCCAGCAGCCGCAAATGACTTCCCAGTGTCCGAAGCGGTGCAGAGCTACAGCGGTATCTCTCACACTGGCCGCACACGCGCCGAGGGTGACAAGCAGGCCTTTGACAAATTCATGAAGGAGGCCGAGGCGGCAGGCGATGGACTGGCTGAGACTGATACCCAGCGCGAGGCCATGAGCGCGGCCGTGGAGCAACTACGCGCCGATTACCTGCAGCAGTACCGCTCCTTGATGAATGTGCGAGCAGGCACTTACAGCGGATTTGTGGCGGGGCGCGGCAACCTCAACAGCAAGCAGGCCAATGCTCGCAATAGCGCTCTGGACAAAGCAATGGAGCGCTTTAACGCCTGGGTGGGCGATAACGTAGACCGCGTGAGCAAGGCGGTTCTGGCAGCGCGCACTCCCGAGCAGGTAAAGGCTGATCAGGCGGCAGCAGCAGCCCGGATTCAGGAAAAGGCCGACAAGAAGGCGGCAGACCTCAAGGCCACGCTGCTCAAGTTCATGGGCTTCAAGAGTGGCGACAACATGCCTTATGGCAAGAACGTCATCATCACCAAAGTCAGCTATGACCGTGACGGCTATCCCAGTAGCCTGACCTTCAAGATGGTGGATGGCTCGCCTGTGACCGATGACAAGCTGAATCTGGTGGAAGTGCTCAAGGACAAGGGCGAAACACTGGATCAGGCCAAGGCCCGTATTCGTGCGCTGGTCGATGAGGTACGCGCCGAGAATCCCGAACTGACCAAGGGTGCGGGCGCGATTCGTGCGGCCGCGTCTGCTAAGGCCGAAAAGCCAGCCCCAGCACAGGCACCAGCGCCAGCTACGCACCTTGACCGCCATAACGCCATCGAGGACGGGATCAGTACGGGCACGCTGGTGCTGGCCGACTACCAAAGCGCCTTTGCAGAGCTGGAGGCCAATCAGGAAGCGGTGGTGGCCGAGTTGAGCAAGCTGACCAAGGAAAAGCTGCTGCGCGCCGGTGGCCCAGCGTTTACCTACCGCATGAAGGACGATAAGAAGGACGCCATTGTGTTGGCGGCCTACCAGAAGATGCTGGACACCTATGCACTGGGGCGCAGCTATGGGCCAACCAGCTATTTCCTGTCGGCTGCTTCCATTGCCAAGAACAAGGCCGACAAGGCCCAGGCACTGCGCGAGATGGTGGCCAACACCACGGCAGAGGATCTGGCCGCCCGCGCCGCAGAAATCAAGGCCGCGCGCGACGAGTTCAAGGCCCAGCGGGATGCAGCCGCAGAAGCACTGGCTAACCCCAAGAGCCTGCAGGACTTCCGCGGCTTCATGCGCCACTGGATGGATCGCGGCGAAACCATGAATCAGGCCTATTTGCGTCTGAGCCCCGAGCAGCGCCAGCAGTATGACGCGCTGGAGGCAGCCCAGAGCAAAGATGGCCGCGAGGCTGCCAAGCGCCGCGCCCTGGTGAGCGTGGCCAGCGCCGGCGACACCACGGCCGGTGAAGTGATTGCCACCAAGCACACCAAGCACGGGCATGACCTGTTTGTGGTGAAGCTGGCCGAGCGTGTGGAGCGCGACGCTTACGACACCTTGAACAGCAGCGCCAAGCGACTGGGCGGCAGCTACAGCAGCTACCGGGGCAATGGCGCGGTACCGGGTTTTCAGTTCCGCACCCGTGAGGCGGCCGAGGCTTTCCAGAAGCTGGTGGGCGGCGATACCGCACAGGCTCAGGATCTGGCCAACCAGCGCCGCGATGCCTTTGACGATGACAAGAGCCAGAGCGCGGCAGAGCGCCTGCGCACTATGGCCGAGGCGCTGGAGGAGCGCGCCAGCGAGGCATTGGGGGCAGACCGCAAGGTGAATACCGCCCGCCGTGCCCGCTTTGCAGCGTCTGCCGATGCGGCCGCCCGCACGCAGCAGGCACTGGCCGGCACCATGCGCAATATTGCGCAGGCCATTGATACTGGTACCACTCAGTTCCTCGACGGCGTGCGCCAGCGGGTGCAGGTGGAGTACCTGATGGGCCAACTGCGCACGGCCAAAAGCAACCAGCTGCAGGCCAAGTACCCGGACTATGGCGAGCGCATGAAGCGCCAGGGCGAGCCCATGGACTCAGAAACCGTGGACTTTGCCGCCTTCCCCACCTATGAGATGTACCGCAGCGACTGGGCCAGCCTGGCGCGTCAGCTGCTGGCGCTGGACGGTGGCAAGAAGCTGGGTGCCACCCTGGCCCGCACGGCCGACGATGTGACCGAGGCCTATACCGACTGGGCCAAGGAGAACCTGCTGCGCGTGAGCCACTTTGGCAACAAGCTGCAGGGCGGCTTTGCCGAGTTCGCCAGCAAGGACGATGCAGAGCGCGCCATCAAGCGCAGCGGACTGGTGGGCAAGGCCGTGGTGCTGCCCATCAAGCGCGGCCAGAACCGGGTGATTCTCTCGCCCAGCGAGGCCATGCAGCAGGGGCTGTGGCAGGGTGACGGGGACAAGCGCATCAGCATTGGCGCCGAGTTCATTGAAGACCTGATGAAGCTGGGTAAGCGCAAAGGCTCCAAGGCGCTGGCCTTGCCCTGGCAGCTGGAGAATGCCTACGAAAACCGCCATCGCCTGCAGCGCATGGGCATTCTGACGCGCGCCGAGTTCCGCTCGGCTCTGCGCGAGTTGGCATCGCTGCAGCAGGAGATGGCCACGCCTGACCGGATCAAGGAGCTGGAGCTCGCCATGGTGGGCCGCGCCAATGACGGGCTGGACTTCTTCCCGACCAGCCCGGCCGTGGTGCAGAGCATGCTGGACGCGGCCGAGATTGCCGAGGGCATGGCGGTGCTGGAGCCATCCGCCGGCATGGGCCATATTGCGGATGCCATCGTGGCCGAGTCGGGTGTGTGGCCGGATGTGGTGGAGCTGTCGCCTGCCCGCCGCGAGTTGCTGGAAGCCAAGGGTTACCAGTTGGCCGAGGTCAATGACTTCACCCAGATGGAGCCGCGCGGCTTCTTCACCTTTGGCGACACTTTCCGGGCCCCCGATGGCGTGGAGGGCGTGATGCGCGGTGCCGGTGGCCTGGGTAGCCAGCGCGTGGCTCTGGAAGATTCCGAAGGCAACCGTCTGGGCCTGTACGACCGCAGCGAGCTGGTGGGCGTGGCCCAGAACGGCGCATGGTCAGGCTATGACCGCATCATCATGAACCCGCCTTTCTCGGACGGGCGCGACATTCAGCATGTTCAGCATGCCTATAACCTGCTGCGCCCCGGTGGCCGCATCGTGGCCATCATGGGTGAGGGTGCTTTCTTCCAGTCCAACAAGCGCGCCGAGGCCTTCCGCGAGTGGCTCGATGAGCGCGGCGCCACCCATGAAAAGCTGCCCGATGGCTCTTTCATGGACACGAGCTTGCCAGTGAATACTGGCGTGGCAGCCCGCATGGTGGTGATCGATAAGCCGAAAGCTGACATGGTGACCGATGGCATGGACGCCCCCAGCTTCCGTCGCGAAGCGGCAGACACAGCGACGGGCGCGGACTTTGATGTGGCCAGCTTCCTGCAGATCATGAACGAGGGTCAGCCAGCCAGCGCCGCGGCTTCTGGAGCACCGGCCATGAATGTGCGCCCCAGCTTTTCGCCGGCCGCCCGCGCAGAGGCCGTGCGCGCCGTGACAGGTACGGCGGATGCCATCCGCCAGGCTTGGGGCAATGGTCCCGAGGTGATCGTGGCCTTTGACATGCAAGACCCGGTGGTGCCCGAGAGCGCCCGCCGTGCGGACTTGAAGCAGCGCAGCGGCGGTGCCCGTGGCGCGCCGGAAGGCTTCTATTACCAGGGCAAGGTGTATCTGATGGCGTCCAAGCTCAAGACGCCCAACGATGCAGCGCGCGTGTTGTTTCATGAGGCCTTGGGTCACCATGGCTTGCGTGGTCTGTTCGGCAAGGACTTGGGGCTGATCCTGAATCAGGTGGCCGCCATGCGCAAAGCGGAGGTGGACGCGAAGATCACGGAATACGGTCTGCGCCGCGTCAACCATCTGGATCGCCGCACGGCCGCTGAGGAAGTTCTGGCCGAGATGGCGCAGAACACGCCGGAGCTTGGCTTTGTGCGCCGTGCTGTGGCTGCGATCCGCACCTGGCTGCGCACCCATGTGCCGGGCTTCAAGTCGCTGGCCCTGACCGATGCGGAGCTGATCCGTAACTACATCCTGCCGGCGCGGGCCTGGGTGGAGCGGGGTGGTCCCGATGGAGGAAGCAAGGCTGACGCAACTTTCAGCCGCGAAGCTGCGCCCGAGCTACGCATCGCTACCAACTTCACCGAAGCGCGCGAGGCCGCAAAGGAGTTTCAAGGCAAGACGTTGCGCAATAAGCAAACCGGACTGGAAGCCCGTGTATCCCGCAATACTCTGGACAAGATGCTGAGCCGCAAGGCGGTGGAGCAGTCAACAAATGCGCGGGACCAGTCCATGGCTGTTGCCAATGTGGACCGACTCTATGAAGCCGCGATGTTTGGATGGAGTAAGGAAGACCGGGACAGCAATTCCAACATCAATGCGGTGCACCGGTTTTTTGCCCCGATTGAAGTGGACGGCCGCATGCTGCTGGCTAAGCTGACCGTTAAGGAAACTGCAGATACCAATCACGGTAATCCGCTCTATACGGTCGAAACTGTGGAGTTCAACGAAAAAACCCCCGCAGCTCAGTGGGTGGACGCATCTGCCAAGGCCGATGGCCAAGACCTGACTTCCATCCGCTCTGCGGGGGCATTAATGAGTCTAGTCGAAGGTTTGGAACAGCGCAATGCGGCGAGTGGCGACAGCGCTACGGATGAGCCGATGTTCAGCCGCTCCCGCTTCATGGACCTCAAGGACAGCGCCCTGGACCAGCTGAGCCAGACCTTCTCCCATGAGGGCAAGGTATCGCTGTGGGACAAGTCCGTGGGCACCATGCGCCACCTGGCCGAGCGCGTGCCGCAGTTCAAGCCGGTGTTTGAGGCCGCGCAGCGCTTCATTGATGACGTGTCGATGCTGGCCAACGACGCGGCCGACATGGCGCCGCGCATTCTGCCCCGGGTGGAAACACTGTCTGACCTCAAGAAGAAGCCAGTTTCTGCAGAGGACAACAAGGCCATTGCCAAGCCGCTGTTTGAGGGCACGCTGATCTGGGCGCGCGACGAGAACGGAAAGGCGGTGCTAGTGGAAGACCTGCAAAAGCGCTATGAAACCCTGAGCGTGCACAACAAGGCTGCCATGCTTCTCAAGCATGGAAAGATCGACTCTGGGCTGCTGGCGATGTGGCAAGGCCTGCCCGTGGAGCAGTTTGAGAAGCTGATTAACTCTCGTTTTGAGAGCAAGATGCTCAAGCCCGGTATTGTCTGGACTGATTCTGAGCTTAAATCTCAGTTCGGCGCGACGGACAACCAGATCAGCCTGTACCGCGAATCTCGCGCGGCCATTGACCGCTCTATTGACGTGACGGCACGCACTGACATGCTGCGCGTGGTGGGTGAGGACTATGCAGGCTTGCGCGAGGTGGTGCTGGCGCAGCCCTCCGTGGAGTCTGCAGCCCAGCTGCTGCTGGATACGCTGCAGGACGATGCTAAGGCCAACCCAGACGCGGCAGACCGCCTGGGGGTGTACATGCAGCAGATCAAGAACCGCATGGAAACGGCCGCAGAACTGCAGGCCAAGGGCTATGCCCCGCTGTCGCGCTTTGGCCGCTATACGGTGGACGTAGTGGACGCTAACGGCGAGCGCCAATACTTTGGCATGTATGAGAGCCAGCGCGAGTCCAACCTGGCCAAGATGCAACTAGCCTCTGAGTTCAAGGGCGCGACCATCACCCAGGGCACCATGAGTGCCGAGGCCTACAAGCTGTTTGCCGGTGTGACGCCTGAGACTCTGGAGCAGTTCGGGGAGATGCTGGGCCTGAAGGCCGAGGGCAATGAAGCCCAGGACAAGGCGTTTCAGGAGTTCCTGAAGCTGACCAAGAACAACCACAGCGCCATGAAGCGGCTGATTCACCGCAAGGGCATGGCCGGTTTCAGTGAGGATGTTGGGCGTGTGGTGGCCAACTTTGTGTACAGCAATGCGCGCGCTGGGGCCATGGGCCTGAACGCGGGCAAGATGGACAAGGCCATTGGCGCGATTCCCAAGGAACAGGGCGAGCTGAAGGATCTGGCTATGGGCCTGCGCAGCTATATCCGCGACCCACAGGAAGAAGGCCAGGCCGTGCGCGGCATGCTGTTTGCCCAGTACTTGGGTGGCTCGATCGCTTCGGCTTTTGTGAACACCACGCAGCCGTTTGCCGTGACGCTGCCTTGGCTAAGCCAGTACGGCGGCATGAAGAAGGCCGGCGCGCAGCTGGCCCGTGCACTCAAGGACATGGCGACCAAGGGCCACCAGTACGAAGAGGACTTGGCCAAGGCATTGCAGTCTGCTGAAGATGATGGCGTGGTGAGCCCGCAGGAAATCCACCAACTGATGGCCCAGGCGCGCGGCGCGGGCATGCTGCGATCGGGCGATGGCACGAAGGCGGGTGACCTGCGCGCCAAGCTGGCCAACAAGTGGGAGCAGGGCAAGGTGCTGTGGGGGCAACCTTTCGCGCTGGCCGAACAGTTCAACCGCCGTTCTACCTTTATTGCGGCCTACCGGACGGCAAAGGAGCAGGGCATTGCCAACCCCGGCGAGTTCGCGCGCAATGCCGTGATCGAAACCCAGTTCCAGTACAGCAAGGCTAACAAGCCGCGCTGGGCCCGTGGGGCGGTGGGCGGCACGCTGTTCACCTTCAAGACCTATTCGGTCAGCTATCTGGAGCTGATGAATCGCATGTGGACCCAGGGCGGCCCAGAAGGCAAGCGCGCGGTGGGCTGGGCCCTGGCCATGCTGCTGCTGATGAGTGGCGCCGGTGGCGTGCCCTTCATGGAGGACGCCGAGGATCTGATTGACGGAGCCGGACAGCTGATGGGCTACAACATCAGTGCCAAACAGTGGCGCAAGGAGGCACTGGCCAGCGTGGTGGGTAAAGAGTTGGGCGATTTCATGGAGCAGGGCTTGTCGGGCCTGCCTGGCGCGCCAGTCGATGTGTCTGGCCGCCTGGGCATGGGCAACCTGCTGCCCGGTACCGGCCTGTTCCTGACCAAGCCCAACCGTGAGCGGGATCTGATGGAGATGGTGGGGCCTGCCGGTGATTTGGTGAGCCGCGGCTTTACCGGTGCGCGCAAGCTGCTGGGCGGCGATGTGGCCGGCGCGGCGCTGGAAGTATCGCCCACGGCGGTGCGCAATCTGGCCAAGGGTGCTGACATGGCAGCTACTGGCATGTACCGCGACAGCAAGGGCTACAAGGTGATCGACACCACGTTGGCTGAAGCCGCGATGAAAGCCGTTGGCTTTCAGCCCAAGCCTGTGGCCGAGGTGCAGGAGGCCAATAGCTTCATGCTGCGCACCAAGTCGTTGTACACGCAGACCAGCTCGGAAATCAAGGCGCAATGGGCTGACGCACTGTTCCGCAAGGATGAAGCGGCCTTGGCCGATGTGCGCGAGCGCCTGGCCGACTGGAACCGCAATAACCCAGAGCAGCCCATCGTGGTGAAGATGCCCGATGTGTGGAAGAAGGTACGCGAGATGGGCAAGGACCGCAGCGCGCGCATTGCTGATACGGCGCCGAAGGCTCTTAGGGAGCAGATGCGGGAACAGGTGCGATCGCTAGGGTGATTGGAGAACAGAGCGATAGCACGAATTGGCGCTATCGACCCTGAGCGGTCGTTCAAAAGGCCGCATCAGTGTTCACTGCTATTCTGGTCAGGTGTGACAGAATAGTCAGCGAATTGATGACTGCCATCCACGTCAAATATCACAGGTGAGAACGCCGATGATTGAAGCGCCAACACAAGATGACCTCAGGCAGATCGCCTTATCGCTGATTCATGCCCAGCAAACGGTTTCTGAAATTCTTCATTCTGAACTCGATGGGTCAAAGGCCGATCTTGTGCTTATTCAGCGAGCACTTGATTCCGGTGTCATAGACCCAGAGGCGGAGTACACGATTCGTTCACTTGGCTTGGCGTTTGGAAAAGTTTTCGTCAACACCGAATCTGGTTACGACTGGTGGATGATCAATGACGAATATGGACGCGATCCAGCTATTCGTTACCTACAGTCAACTTTGACGTTTCACCCGCAAGACATGCTTCTCAAGAGAGTTGAACGAGGTGAGGAGATCAATATTCCTGAACTCTACGATGGCTTACGTTCACAGCTTCGGGAAATTATTGATGGTGGCGTAGATGGATCGGGCCATCGTTGATTGATGGCTACGAGCACAATGGAGCCGAATCTCAACGACTGCTTTTTGCAGTGGAAACAGGCTTAAGCCGACCCAATGCGGTCATTCGATAGCGTCTGCACGAAGTGACGACCGTCATGGGAATACATTGGCATACGCTGAACTTCCAGTTAGGGAGAAGTTGATGCAGAGTTGTTCATGGTTGCCTTTCAAAAATTCGAATAAGCTCCCATCCACGGGACTGGGTATGTTCAACTAGTTCCTCGAAGTCCATGCCATCAAGTGAAATATTGTCTGGAAATTCATCCGCTACTTTGCAAATGAAGACGGATTCATGAACGTTCCATGTGACCGATGTGAGCTTTCGGCTTGGATCACGTTCCCAAGAAATACTATGCCCTACCACAGGCACAAAAGGCAAAGTGCTTTGCCTCTGTAAGACCGCAAATCGTACATCCGAGCGTGCTACTTCGGCATCAAAAATATTTAGAACAAAAGTGACTTCAAACATACTTGCGCTGATTTGTATTTGGAGTGCTGAACGCTAGATATATGGGACTACATGGGCCTTGACGTAATAGGCCCATGACGGAAGGGATAGGCCTCACAGCGTGATTCTGATCATTTCGAGGATTCGCCACGAAACGAACAATATTGAACCTGCGATGAGCAGACGAAACTGCCAGATAGCAAACTTAAGTGCGCTCTGAATATTGCGCTCAAATGCAGAAAGGACTTCTCGAAGCGCAACTTCAGTTATTTGAGGGTGAGGAGGTTGGTTGGGGTGACTGCCTTGCTTTAGTTGAAGCAAGTTGTAGTTGGCGGACATCGAGGCAGAAACACGATCAAGGGTTCTGCACCCGCAGTAGAAGCTCGCCGCCCAGCAGAGAGTGGCAATGCCAACGGGCAAGAGCCACCACGAAAGAGGGAGTCCATCAGTCTTCTGCACAGCAAACCCTATCGCCGCACCGGCAGCTGCTAGCAAGAAGTAGGTGTACTTATCCTGACCCTGGCTATGGAGCTTGTGTATTTCTGAAATGGTTGACTCGATGGACATTTGAGGCTTAACGGACTAAGTAGCTAAAAAATGATAGTTTCATATCTGATTTTCGAAAAGGATTGAAAGCCCGTTTATGGCCGATCTGAGTTATTCATCTTAGTTGCATTGGGGCGCACCCCGCTAGGGTTCGACTCCATCCGATGGCCGCGCAACACTTGCGGCCATGTCTCTTTTCACGGCCATCGTTCTGTCTGCAAAGCCTGTCACGCTGGCGCTGCCCGGCGTGCGGGTGCAGGGCTGCAAGCAGGTTCTGCGCTCGCCCACCGAGCTGCATGCCGCGCGGCTGGATGCTCTGGCCAAGGTGCAGACACCTTACTGCTTCTTCCTCGATGACGACGATTCGCTGCCCGATGACTATCTGTCGGTTCTGGGTGAGTGCGTGGCCAAGATGCAGGCGCAGGGCGCGGCACTGGCGTTTACCAAGGAGTTGGTGAGGGTCTACCAGCCGGGCAAGCTGCCAGAGCGCTATGAGTATGAAAGCTCCAGCCCGCAGTACAGCAGCGAGTTGCATGCCCGCACACCGATGCTGGTGCACCACCTGGCGGTGATGGACACCGGCAAGGCCCAGAGCGCGGCGGCTGGCCTGCCGCGCGGCAATTTCTGGACGGAGCACATGCTGTATTGGGTGCTGGGCCGCTCTGGTGCTGCCTATGTGCACCGCATTGGCTATATCTGGAACCGTGGGCCTTCAGGCTTTAGCCGCGACCCGCGCACTCTTGCGGCTCAGGCATTTTCCAGCCGCTGGGTCAACCAGCAGAGGGCATTGCCATGAGCGAGTATCACCTGGGTTGGGGTTCCCCGAGTTGGGCCGATTACCCCGGAAACTTCCCATTGGCGGTAGAGAACCGGGGCACGTTTGAAGACTTCGGCGGTTCATGGGTGTATGGCGTTGTCCCTAATGGGGAGTTGCCACCGGGCGTGACGCTCGAAATGTCCATCACTCTGATCCCGTCAGACGGTGGGCAGCCGCAAACACTGCCGATTCCAATCGAGGGTGACCCCAAGGGGGTTGCCTGGGGGAGCCCGCTGGATTTCTTCCGCGAGAACGAGTGGAACACGGCTTTCGGGGTCTATGAGATCACGGGCTTCGTCAATGGGGTGAGCTGTGCCAACAAGCTGGTGCTGGTGGCATCTCCAAACGATGCATACGCCGTGCTTTCCTATTACGCCGAGGGTGGCGCTCCAGAGGTGCCTGCTTTCTGGACAGCGTTTCAGGGCGCACGGGAGGAACGCTGATGGCCACGGGTAAAACGGTTTCCATGGGCGCGATTCTGGGCCTGAACAATCGCCTGCCGCCGACGCGCATGGAGGTGACGCAGCCCAATCGTAGCAAGGCCTCATGGCTGCAGGTGGCCAACAACATTGATTTGACTGAGGGCGGTTTGCTCAAGAGTCGCCAGGGTTTTCAGGCGGTTCAGGCTGGCTATTTTCATTCGCTGTGGGCTGATGAGGCTGATGCCTATGCGGTGCGTGATGGCCATCTGGTAAAGCTGGACGCTCGCACCATGGCCGCCGCCGTAGTGGTGCCGGATGTTGGCAATGCGCGCGTGAGCTATGCGCGGCTGCCAGACGGCATGGTGTATTGGTCGAATGGTCTGCGCATTGGGCGAATGGCTGGCGCTGTGAGCCGGGCCTTGGTCACCAATAAACCCAACCCAGCACCGGTGGCGGTGCCCGTGGTGGGCAGCCTGCCAGCGGGGCGCTATCAGGTGTGCTTTACGGCACTGGGAGCTGATGGCGAGTCGCCCAGTACGGAGCCTGTGGCGCTGAATCTGCCGGATGGCGGCGGGATTGCGTTTCAGGGGATGACCCCGGACACCCTGGCGTATGCGACCGGCCCCAATGGAGAGATTTTCAACGAGGTGGCCAGCGGCGACTACCTGAGCCTTGGCAATACAGGCGCTGTCTGCAACACCTTCATGCTGGCGGCCATGCCCCCCGGCCATCAGATTGCCCATTACCGGGGGTCATTGCTGGCGGCGCGGGGCACTTTGCTTTATCTGAGCGAGCCGTACCGCTATGGTCTGCTGAATCTGGGGCGTGCCTTTATCCCGTTCCCCTCAGAAATCACGGTGGTGCAGCCGTGCGAAGACGGTCTGTATGTGTGCGCGGACAAGACTTATTGGATTCCTGGCGATCCGCTGGCATCAGCACCCACGGTGGTGCTGCCCTACGGCGCTTTGTGTGGCTCTGCGGCCTTTGATCCGCATGAGCAGACCGCCTATTGGCAAGGCCCGCAGGGGCTGGTGGTGGCCAAGCCCGGCGGCCAGGTGGCAGTTCCGCAGGACGAGGCACTGATTTTTGGCGCAGCGCGCTCGGGCGCGACGCTGGTGCGGGAGCAGGGCGGCGACCGGCATGTGGTGACAGCCCGTTTTGACGTTGAACCTATTTGAAAGGATCGCTATGAGTTCCCTGTTTTTCCCCGCCGAGGGGCGTGATTACCTGCTGGATGTTGGAGTGCATGGCGGTGTGCAGGTTGGCAAGTGGTTTATCGCTCTGTATGAAGGCGACTATGAGCCAAAAGAGGACGATACTGCCGCCAACATTAGTGTGCGTGCTACTGAAATTACAGCATATTCAGAAGGCACTCGCCCTGAATTCGTGGAACTGGCCCCTGCTGGCGGCGCGACCAGCAATCAGGGCAATGTGGCTCAGTTCACGATGACCGCGACCAAGACCGTTCGCATGTTCGCCTTGCTTTCCAGTGGCGGTAAAGGCGCGTCGGTGGGCAAGCTGCTGGCCCTGCAGCGCTTGGCATCCCCCCGCACCTATGGGGCAGGGGACGTAATCAAGGTTCCTGTCAGCCTGACACTCTCCAACCCTTAACAAGCATTTCAGCACGATCAAGGAGCAACTTATGGCGCTGCAATTTTCTACCGGTTACCGCAATATCGCTGCTGCAGCTGTGCTGGGCACTCCACCTGCATCATCTGTCATGGATGGCTGCGTGATTAAGGTTTACGCTGGCTCTCGTCCTGCCGATGCTGATGCAGAGGTGGGTTCTGCAGTCCTGCTGGCTACCTACAGCCTTAACGATACTGGCTCGGGCCTGAAATGGGGCGACCCGACAAATGGCTCTGTTTCCAAGCCGCCTGCTGATGTGTGGTCGGCCACGGCTGTTGCCTCTGGTGCGCCTGCATTCTTCCGCTATGAGTTGCCTGACGATGACGGCACCTTGAGCAACACCGCTGTGCGTATTCAGGGCAAGGTCGGTCTGGTGACTGATCCTGGCGCCGATCTGGCCCTGAGCAGCTTGGCGATTGTCAACGGTGCACCTCTGACCATTGACGCGGCCAGCGCGACAGTGCCGTCCAGCCTCTAAGCGTGCGAAGAGGGCTGGATGGATTATTCAAAGTTCCCATTCCAGCGGGGCGCAGCTGGCGCTGGCGTGGGTGCGCGTCAGGCCCGTTTTCTGGACACGTTGGGCAGCCCGGCCCTGAAACGCAAGAACCTTGATGGGTCTGTGTCCCGCAAGGTGGGGGATCGTCTGTATGTCGATCCTGCACCGCCGCAGGATCTGGATGCTTACCTGAGTTCCGGCACGATGATGGATGGCGAGGTGCGCGTGGTGGCCAGCCGCGATGCCCGAGGGACTTTCCGCGACCGTGGCTCGGTCATGCACCGCAGTGAAATCACGGAGTGGACTTCTGCAGCGATCCGCTACTACGGCAATGGCAAGTCGAGCAACAGCAAGATGGTGTGGGCGAAGGGCGATGACGCGAATGTGGCGGACTTCAATGGTCAGCCAGCCTATGTGCTCGATGTCACGCAGTACCAGTCTCAGAACGGCACTGTCTACAACCCGGTTTACACGATCAAGGCCATGCGGGCCTACGTGGGCACGGAGCGATACACCACACAAATAGGTTGGTCGCAGCCGACGCTGGTGCGCCTGAGCGATAGAAACCAGTGGATCTATTCGGCGTTGAACGGGGTGAACTGCATCAACGGCCAGTACGGATTTCTCTATGTGGTGGATTTTGGCAGCGCCCGGTATCTGGGGAATATCAAGACGGTTGAGTACCAGCTGGCCACGTCCTTTGCGGGCAACGTCATCAGTCCTCTGGGGCGTTTCGGGGTTGGCCAGTACATGCGCCCTGAATACAGCCAGTCTTCTGTGCCGCATCCCATTGATGTGAGCAAGTGCCCAGGCATTGAGTTCCATCTGTCAGCGGATGGCGGTCTGAACTGGGAGCTTGTGGAGAGCGCGCCGATCCTGAAGGAGTTTGTGGACACGGTGCTGCCTCTGCCTTCGCAAACTTGGTATGCAACCACCTTCAATATCGCGGTGAACTGGTTTTCTTCGATGACTGTGCCGCTGAACGCCCAGCAGGCGGTGGTGCTGATGGCCGTGCCTTACGTGACTGACACCGCCGAGGTTCGCCTGGCTGTGAACGCGAAGATCAAGATGGGCGTGGTTGATCTCGTGGCCCGGACGGTCGTTGAAACGGTGGTGCTGGAGGATAGCGTGACACCTTCAGGGGGAACGGTGAGCGACTGGGCAGGGGCAGAGGCTGCGGCTGTGGGCTACATGGCGGGCTGGGGTGGAATTCCCATCAAAGGCGGCGCCCTGTTTGTGGTGCGCCCGTTCGGTGCTGAGGACTATCGGGATAACCCGCCGCGCTGCCTGTTCACGACGGACGGCGTGAATATTCAATGGCAGTCGTCCATGCCATGGCCGGGTTGGTGTGTCGGCGTGCCTGCGGCGATCTCCAAAGACACCATCGTGATTCCTGTCTACGAGGACGACCGGGGATATGTGCTGTACCAGTCGGATGACCTGGGGGAGAGCTGGAAGTTTCGCGCCACGCTGTCAGCCAATGCTCGCCCACCAGTCAAGGTCGAATCTCGCGCCTATCTGCTGGAGTTTTCCACCGTGGAAAAAATTCGTGATGGCGAAGCCCCGGCCAATGCCACACCCGGAGCGCCTTGGGTGAGCGATACCCGGTTTGCCCCACCCAATGTATGAAGGATGAGCTGTGGCAAATTCACTGATCAAAACCAAGAGCTATACGCCAGCCGTTCCGGGCAGGCCTTTCATTGCGCCCCAGCCCGCGCGCGACGTTTGGGAGAGGCGTCAGGTGTGCGGCTACAAGACCACCGTGGAGCACTTGGTTCCTGGGCACTACGAGTATTTGACAGACTCGCACACAGGGCAGGTTACGGCCATTTATGTTCCCGATAAAAAAGCGGTCAATGGTCTGACGCTGGTGAGTGAAACCTCTCTGACTTACATCTGTTGGCAGGAGAGTGTCTTGGTCCGCATTTCCGCAGTGCCTGGGCAGGAGGGACGCGCGGCTGTGCCTGCGAAGTGGGATTACAAGCTGGGCTGGGACAGCGGTGCCCGGTCCATCATGTTTGTGACGGGAGATGCAAACGCTACCTTCCACGCTCGGGAGTCGGTCATTGGCGCGATCTGTGGATTGAATGTCCATGAAGATCCACAGGTCTACAGCGGGCTGAGCATTCGCTTCGGCTTCTATCTATCCCGTGGCTATGCCAGGGTGTTTGAGAGAGGCCAGTTCAAGACGCCTGCTTTCCCTTATTCAGAAGGGACAGAGTTTGATGTGACGCGCAGCGAAGGCGTTGTGACCTATTACATGGGTGGCAGCCTTGTCTACACCAGCGCGGATACCAGCTCAGGCAATGAGCCGCTGTGGTTACAGGCTGCCCTGTACTCGGGCGACGATGAGATTTTTAACCCCAAGCTCAACCAGATTACGCCGCTTGATGACACCACTCCTATCACGGGTGTGCTGACGCTGACAATCCCGCCAGGCAGGGTGGCGGCCCGTAAGGGTGAGGGCGCAGTTTTGAGGCTCAAACTTGCGCAGCCGCGTCCAACTGTGAGTTCGGGAGCGCTTGCCGCGCCATCGTTCGCTCTGTTGAGCTTGAGCCTGCCATCACTACAGCCGGGGATTTTTGGGCTGGTTGGGGCTGTTGGCCAGCTCAACCTACCTTTGCCAAGCCCGGCTTTGGCAGGATCTGATCGAGACTTTGGGCGCGTGAAATTCAGGCTGCCTGTGCCTTATGTCTTTGCGCGAACTTGGCCAGCTGATGAGCTTCCTGCCGGGAATGGCCGTGTGATCCTCAATAGCAAGGCAACGATTCAGGCTATCGCCACGCTCCCAACCAAAGCAATGAGGCTGAATGCATCGGGCTTCGTTGAGCCGTATGCCGAGGTTTCGCTGGGTGATGTGACGGTTTCCGGCTCCTTGCTGCTGGGTGGCAGCATGGCTGCGGTGGGGGAGGTGACGTTACCGCTGGCACCTATGCGCGCGGTGCTGGGTGGCTCTATCACGGTGCTATCGGGTCTGGATGAGGTCTTCTGCATGAACCTGTCAGGGGCCACAACACGCTATGAAAGCTACGAATTTAATAGCTTCGTGCGTATTGGCGGTAAGTGTTATGGCGCAAATTCAGAGGGTTTGTTTTTGCTGGAAGGGGAGGACGATGCGGGCCAGCAGATTGATGCCAGCTTTGGCTTTGGTCAGCAGGGCTTTGGCAGCCCGCAGCTCAAGACAGCGAGCTATTGCTACCTGGGCGCAGCGGCTGGAGCCATGAGCCTGAACGTGCAGGCTCTGCTGAATGGACAGCCCGCTGCCTATGACTACCCCGCGCGCGGCCATGGCCAGAGCATGCGGGAGGTGCGTTTTGACCTGGGGCGCGGCCTGCGCAGCACTTACCTGACCCCCACGTTTTCCAATATCGATGGAGCGCCTTTTGAAGTGGATTCAGTGCGCTTTGTCATCAACGAATCCAACAGGAGGATCTGAGCATGGCTATCGTCACATTGCCTGACGGCGTTACAGGCCCAGCGCTGCAAACGACGCAGATCATCAATGCCAAATGGGAGATGGCCCAAGAGTGGTATCGCAATGCCTCTGGCTTCAGCCGAGACACCGTAGCCACCGTAGGCACGGCGCCCCACTATACGGCTCCTACTTTGAATCAGTCGTTCACCCCAGCCGAGGTGCCGAAGGATTTGAGTTTTGATGATCCAGATGCGGCCATGGCTTATTTCGATGCCAAGAACTCGGAGCTGTCTGCGCTGATTGACGGGGCATTCAGGCAGATTATGGGCATTGCCTTCCCTGATATGTCGCTGATGGTGACTGCGCTCGGATGGTGCAATCGCGCGATCACGCAAGGCGGCACGGGTATCAATGAGTCGGTGGAATCTGCGCTGTGGGAGCGCGGGCGGGTGCGTGTCTTGCGCGAGGCAGAGCGTGACTTGGCCTCTGTGCAGGAGCGTTACGCCCGCTCGGGCTGGCCGCTGCCGCCGGGCGCCATGCTGCATGAGGCGGCTTTGATTCGCCAGGGCAGCCGCGACAAGCTGGCCGAGGCGAGCCGGGACATTGCCATCAAGAGCTTTGAAACCGAAGTGGAGAACGTCCGTTTCGCTGTCAAAACGGTGATGGATCAGTTTGCCCAGGCCATCAACTCCGTGGGCGACTATGTGAAGACGGTCATGCTGGGGCCACAAGTGGCGGCGCAGCTTTCTTCCAATATGACCAGCCTCAAAAATGATGCGGCCCGAACTTTGGTGAGTCTCTATCAAGCGCAGAACACGGCGCTGGAGCCATTCATTCGTCTGTCCATTACCGATGCTGAGTTGAAAGGCCGTGCGGGCGAGGCCAATTTGCGCGCCCAGCTGGAGACGGCGCAACTGCGCGCCCAAGCGGCGCTTGCTCAGGTCAAGATGGTGGGCGATGCAGCAGCCGCGAGCTTGAACGGTATTGGGGCCTCCGTGGGCAATTCGATGACTACCGGTATTTCGATGTAGGTGTGGGCGCTACCCCGCTAGGGTTCGACGCAGGGCAAAGGGCGGCACACACTGCCGCCTATGCCTGCCCATAAAGTCAAACTTGAAATCGACCAGGGTGCCACGTTCAACAAGAAATTTACTTGGTTGGTGGGTGCCTCTCGAAATGCAGTAGCTGTTGATCTGACAGGTTGCACTGCCCGCGCTCAGGTGCGCGCCGACATAGATAGCCCCGATGTGCTGTTGCAGCTCACTACGGAAAATGGCTGCATTCTGCTTGGCGGGGCGACGGGGGAAATCCGTTTGCACATTGATGCAGCTACGACTTCCGCTATTGACTGGGAATCTGGGGTGTATGACTTGGAAATACAGTTCCCAAATGGCACTGTTGTTCGCCGTATGGCGGGCAGTGTCGTTGTCTCGCGCGAAGTTACTCGCGGCATCGTGATTGATGTGGATGGCCGCATTGTTGGCGCAGGCTTGCCTCTCCCATATCCAGGCGAGGTGATTGATGCCTGATGTACTGAAAGTCGAATCTGAATCGCTGCTGCAAGAGCAGGTCGAAACCCTGGTGCTTCTGGAGCCACAGGGCTCTGACGAGATTTTGGAGGTGCCGACCGAGCAGGTGCTGCTGGAGGCCGGCCAGGACAATACGCTGCTGGAGACTCAGCAGGAGCTGGTGTTGCTGACAGACGCTCAGCAGGGGCCACCAGGGCCGCCTGGCATCCCGGGCCCAGCAGGTGGCCAGGTGCTGCAGCGTATGGCGGGGATTGCAATCAGCGCGCTGGTGGCTGTCTTTGAAGACTTGTCGGGCGCGGTCTGGCCTGCAGATCCCAATGTCGAGGGTGATGTGCTGGCGCTGCTGGGTGTGACGGTGAGCGCGGCCAGTGCGGGCCATCCCATCAATGTGCAGCGCATGGGCCACATCGATGACAGCAGCTGGCAGTGGCAGCCCAAGGGGCGCATTTTCTTGGATCAGGAAGGGCGTCTTACCCAGCGGGTGCCCGAGTCTGGCTATGACGTTCTGATCGGCGTGGCGCTGAGCGCGACCCGCATTCTTCTCAATATTCAAGACCCTATCGAACTGGAGTAAGCCATGGCAACGCAGGCAACCCAAGGATTTTTGGCCCGTGTCGCGGGCAAGACCAAGCAACTCTTCGCCCTCGTCATTTCGACTGGCGCGGCGGATGCTGGAAAGATTGTGGCCACCGGCAGCGATGGCCGTCTGGACGCTACCCTGATGCCGGTGGGTATTGGTGCCAACACCATCATTGCCGCAGCCAGCGAAGCCATCGGCGCGGGCAAGTTTGTCAATTTCTATAGCAATGCTGGCGCGCTGGGTGTGCGTCTGGCGGATAACAGCAATGGCCGCCAAGCTGACGGCTACGTCAAGGATGCTGTTGCGAATGCCGCCGCGGCCACGGTCTTCCCGTTAGACACCACTAACACGGCGCTGACCGGACTGACGCCGGGCGCGCGCTACTGGCTTGGCACGGCGGGCGGTGTGATCGTTGCCGCGCTCGATCCCGCAGACACGGCCAACACCGGCAAGCTCTGCCAAGAACTGGGCGTGGCCAAGAGCGCGACAGAGTTGGTCACGGATGACCTGGGCTACGTGGTGCTCTGATGGCTACGCGCAGGCCTCTCGTCCGCATCAGCGGGCGTACCCAGCAACTCCCCGCAGGTGATGTGCTTGCCGGGGTGGCTCAGAGCCTGCCTGTCTACCAAACGAATCAGACCTTTGTGCTGATCAGTCTGACTTCCAAGATTCAAGGCTATGTGCTGCCCGTGTATCAGGCCGCAGGAGCTGTTGTAGAGGTGCCTTTGTAATGACCGACCGCCGCCCGCTCACGCTGCGCACTGATGTAACGCCCAATCGCCTGCAGGAGTTGCCTGCGGGCGACCAATTGCCGCCCGATACGCTGGCCAACGCCCTGGCGGTCGTGCTGCAGGGGCTGGTGACGAACAACAACGCGGGGATTACGGCGGCAGACACGGTGCTGCAGGCACTGGGGAAGCTGCAAGCACAGTCCACCAATAAGGTCGATAAGGACGGAAGCAAAGTCCTGAGCGACAACAACTACACGAATGCCGAGCGCGTGAAGCTGGCCAACATCGGGGACAGCGCGAGCAACGACCGCAGCAAGCACACTGGCACGCAACCGCTGAGCACAATTACGGGCATCGTAGGGGTGGGAGGGGTGATCGAGCGCGGCAGTAACTCGAACGGCGATTACTCAAAATTCGCAGATGGCATGCTGATTTGCACGCAACGAATTGTGTGTGGGTTCGATACTGCGAACACATTGAAAGGGATTTGGAATTTCCCCGTTTTCTTCTCGCGTAATGCGCGCATTTCTGCGCAGATTGTCGAAGGAGGTGCGGCAATTTACAAGCCACTGAACATCATCACATACGGTCAATCAACTGGCGTTGTCGGTTTTTTGGTGTATGTGCCCGAGGGGGGGATCGGCGCCAGCGATGTTGTAAATCTCGATCTGACAGCCGCTGGGTATTGGAGCTAAGTATGAGATTTTTGATTCATCTGTCCCCCGTTTGCGCACCTGAGCTTGGGCTCTCTTTGAGTAAACGCGGGGCAGTGTTGATAGTCAATGGCATTGAGTTCGATTTTCGCGCGCTGGGGAATGGTGATGTGCTGCCACATACAGCAATCAAATCGGACTGGTTCAGTGGCGATGTTTCGTGTGACGCCGATGTAGTTAGCATTATTTTGCGATTTCCTCATAAGCCGGGTGCAAGTGAAGCGGCGCGCTTTCCAGCACCTATTCACGTCACGGAAGATGGCCCTGTGGAGTTGCCTGTATGAGCATCGGGAACATCGACTGGAGCCAGCTTCAAAAAACCCTCACCGCTGCCGAGCAACTGAAGGCTGCAAAGGATCAGCTCAAGACGCGCGCGACAGCAAAGCGCTGGGAAGTGGAGACAGGCGGCATAACGCTCAACGGCATGCAGGTTCTGACAGGCACAGAAGACCAGAACCGGATCACCACAGTTGTGGCCAACGCCCGACGAGCAGGCATCGAAACAGTGGACTTCAAGGCGGCCAGCGGCTGGGTGAGCATTTCGGTCGATGATGTTGAAGCCATTGCCACAGCCATTGCGCGGCATGTGCAGGACTCGTTTACTGCAGAGCGCGCCCACCACGAAGCTATCGATGCTCTGTCTGATCTGGCTGCGGTGGCGGCCTATGACATCAGCCAAGGCTGGGCAGGCTAACCCCCTCTAGGGTTCGACCTCTGAAGCCAGCCCCGGAAAACTCCGGGCATGAAAAACGAATTCGTCCTCCAGCCGGACCAAGCGTTCACGCTCAAGTCAGTGATGAGCTGGCTGGCCGCGTTCCTTGGGATAGGCACCTTTCTGGGCTTCGTCAATCTGGCGGTCGGCTTGCTTTCTGCGGCTTGGCTCCTGGTCCAGCTCTATGGCTATATCCGGCACGAGTTGCCCATGAAGCGCATGCGCAAGCAACTGCTGCGCCGCGAGCTGGAGGCAAACGCAACATGCCCAGCCCCGCTGGATGGGAGTGGAAAATGAGCAATGTGCCCACGCTGCTGCGCAATAGCATTGGCGCGCTGCTGATCCTCACGGGCCTGGGTGGAGGCTCCTACTACATCGATCAAGCCGCGACTGCAGAGGCCCAGTCGAATCAGTACATCCAGGCCGTGGCCGCAGACCCGGATATGCCGGACGGCATGCGTATCGCCATGGTGATGGCCGCGTTCTACGAGTCCAGCAATCGCCACATTGGCACGCCCTATGTGGACAAGGTAGGCAAGGGTAAGCCGCTGACAGTCTGCAACGGGCTGACCGGCAAGGATGTGATCGCGGGCAAGTGGTACAGCCCCGCAGAGTGCTTCCGTCTGGAGAAGAAGCGCTATGTGCAGTACGAGGTGATCGCCAAGCGTTCGCTTACCTACTGGTCCACATACAACCCCTTCCAGCAAGCCACGTTCTACGACTTCCTGCACAACAAGGGTGATGGCAATTTCCAGACCAGCACCATGCGCCGGGATGCGAACGTTGGCAACTGGGTGAAGGCCTGCCGCGAAAACATCCGCTGGAACAAGGGCACTGTCAACGGGGCGTCTGTGGTGCTACCAGGGTTGAAGACTCGCGGCGATGCAAATGCCGAGCTGTGCGAGTGGGGGCTGTCATGGCGCGGCTGACGATCTACACGGCCCTGGCCGCTGCAGCCGGTGGCGCTGCCTTGGCGTGGTCCTTCCAGGCAGCGCGCCTTGGTGCCGAGCTGGTCGACGAGCGCCTGCAGGCCAGCACCTATCGCGAACAAGTCACCGCCGAGCGCGCCGCCGCCAATGCTCGCGTGGCCCAGGTCGGTCAGCTGATCGCCGGTACCTACCAAGGAGCCCTCAACGATGCCATCAAAAAACAAGCTACTTTGCAAGCTGCTGCTGATCGCGCTCGCCGCGAGCGTGACGGCATGCGCAAGCAACTGTCCGATGCCGAGCAGCGAATTGCTGACGCTCCCGCCGCCGCCGTCAGAGAGTACGCCGCAACCGCAAACAAGCTACTCGGACAGTGCAGCGAAAGATATACGGAACTGGCAGCACGAGCTGATGGACACGCAGCTGATGCAGCAACCTGCCGCGCGGCCTGGCCAGTGATCCCCAATCAACCCTAAGCCATCCGGCCCGCCACCGGACGGTATCCGGCTCTTGGAGCTCTTATGCAATTTCTCAAAAAGCACGCCACTGCCATCCTCTATTTGCTGGTCGTCTTGTTTCTGGTCTTCTTCGGTTATCGCCTGTTTGGCGCATCAACCAAGGTGGGGGACATCATGCTTTTCGCGCTTTTCAGCTCCGCGCTGCTGGTCTTGCCTCTAGTGGAGATTGGCGACAAGGTTCTCAAGAAGCTGTGCGATCTGGAGCTCAAGACCGGGGCCGGGCCGTGTTCGGTCAGTTCTGTGGAGCCCCGTGATCACCGCCGCGATCTGGAACATTCACTTGTGCATCAACTTGCAGTACGTCTGTTTGAGCGGCAAATGGATGGCAAAACCATCGGCAAATTCATTCAGTCCACGGCTGATGCAATCTTGAGTCCTACTCCAATCAGTGCGCAGACCTCTCGTCATTCAGTGGAATGCCTGTATCACTACGCGTTGGCGCGTTTGGGCTTAGAAGACTCTGCTGCAATGCGCGTTATTTTCTGGGATGCCCACGAGGCGCTAGATTGGGATGAAAAGACCGACCGTTACAAAGTCCCAGTATTGAGCGGCGCGCCTTGTTCTTCCTGTTCGAGCGGCAATGGTTCGCCCAGTGCTATGGCTGATTTTCGCCCGCAGGCTGATGCATTGGCCAAAGCCGCAGCGGTGGACGGGTCGAGTGTGGCGGGCGAGCAGATTCAGGCGCTGATGGACAAGCTGGTCTGGGTCTATGACCAACCCGAGGGCACCACCAGCACCTTTGCCCACGCCTACCTGGGCCGCTTCTACCTAACCACTGGGCACAGCGCCTGTGTGAGTCCTGAAAACTTCGATGCCGCCAAGGGCATGAAGTACGCGCGCGAGCAGGGCGAAGGCAAGGCACGCGACAAGCTCTGGGAGCTGGAAGGCTATGCCCTGTTTAAGCAACTCAACAACCAGTAACGACTGGGACGAAGCCATGAGCAAAACAGCAATCACTGAACAGATGGTGGGTCGTTTCCTGTGCTGGCCGCTGCCTGCAGACTTCGCGCCAGATGGCGGAATTTCGTTCACCCGCTCGCCCCATGTCGGCATGAGTCCAACGGGGACCAACCTTTTGAACTTCGGCCAGGCCAAGGCGATGCTGGAGCACTGCATCAATGGTGGTGCTGCAAACACCGGCACTCTGCCGCCCCACCAGCAGCGCGTGCTGGACGAAAAGCAGGATCTGGATATACGCATCACGAAGCTGGACGAGTTCATTCAGCGTAATTCACTGTTTGGCCAGTTGCCAGAGGCTGAGCGTGCCCGAATGAGGCGTCAGGCCGATGTGATGTTTGAGCTGTCCACCATCCTGGGCGAGCGAATCGCCAATTTCTAAAGCGCCGATCCGGCATCGAGCGATATCCTTGACGATGTTGTAGTGAAATTTGTTACATTTCTCGCTCGCAAATGAAAGGCTACAAATGCTGAGTGATGAAATGCAGGAAATGCACCTAACCCAAACTGGCTGGGTTGCTGGCAATGCACGCTATGACGACGGTACGAAAGACAACCACGGCTGTCCGCCTGATGCTGTTTTGACTGTTCGTCGGGAGGTTGTTGCTCCTGCAATTGGAGTTGCAAGAGTCTCCGAGAACGAAACTAAGCATAGTGATGATGAGCAGTTAATTGCTGAGCTACTCGCCAAATATGGCAAAGCGCAGTTCTGCGTGTAACGTCAAAATGGGGCAGGAGAACGCACAACGCTCACTGGACCCCAGCCCATAAATATGACCCCACCACAGCTGGCCATCACAATGAACCAGTTGAAGTGGGGTTCTTCTATTGTGTAGTCGCTGGCGCTGCCTGGCAGGATGCGCGCCCTTGGAAAACCGTAACGCCCAGGCGTGCACAGAAGCGTGGGGTGATCATCGGGAATCATCGTTACGCTTGTCAGGTGCCGGACCTCCAACAGCTGTGCACTGTCTCGTCCGCTCCCAGTATTCCGTCAGCGTGTCTGCTACCTCGGTAACTCGCAGGGTTCCAGTGACTGGAGTTGCTTCGGGGTGCATCTTCTTGATGCTTTGCTCGGAGCACAGGTGGCTTGTTGTTTGCCATTTACCGAGTCGGTCCTTGTAGCGCCATTGATAGTGATGTTCGATGTGCATGACTTCTCCTAATTAACTGTATATCTATACAGCTAGTTGGGTCGCTAACTTGTTAGCATGTGCTCATGTGCAATCGCTACAACACCCCGGCTGAGATAGAGATTGAGCGCCACTTTCGGATCGGTCGCCAGAACCCCAACCGATGATGGTAGGTGGCGATCACGCCCCTGGCGCTGGCCCCTTACATCAAGGCTGGCGGCGTGCTGGAAGTAGGGCAGTGGGGAATGATCCCGCCACGGTCAACCGGGCGCACTCCACTGACGAGCCAAGGCCGGCGCATGAGCACGAATAACGCCCGCATCGAGGGCATAGACAGCAAGTGGACGTTTCGCTGCCCGTGGCGTGCTGGCCAGCGCTGCTTGATTCCAGCCTGGAGCTTCACTGAGCCAAACTGGGAAAGTGGCAGCAATGTCTGGTGGTCGTTCAGCCGCTCGGACGGCAAGCCTTGGGCGCTGGGCGGCCTGTGGTCAGAGTGGACAGACCCAGACACAGGCGAGCTGGTACCGAACTTCACCATGCTCACGCAGAACTGCAACGCGCACAGTCTGCTGAACCGGATGCACAAGCCGGAGCTGGACCCAGAAACGAAAGCGCCGCTGCCGCTGGACCTGCAGGACAAGCGCACCGTGGTGCCGATTGAAGAGGGCGACTGGGACCAGTGGCTGAATGGGACGGTGGCAGAAGCCGCTGGGCTGATCAGATTGCCGGGGGCAGAGGCGCTGGTTGGTGCGCCCGAGTCGGGACTTGGCGCTGTTCAAAAAAGCCTATGCTAAATACACGTATCCACACGTTATCAACAAAATGATATGGATGTCTATGAGCGGCAGTTTGATGCACTTGATGGCCCATCATTCATATCTGTAGAGAGTATGAATATGAACTGCCGCAAGCGGCTTGTAGCGGCCTATAGTTGGTTAAAGCAGACAGTGGCTGATTCGGTAGGTTAGAAAAGCAGGTGTGACTTATAAGTTGTTGTTTTTAAAAATAAAAATTAACCTTTACACGGAGTAGGTCGGCGGTTCGAGACCGTCAGGACCCACCACTTAAAAACTAAAAAAGGGCTTAGAGAAATCTAAGCCCTTTTTCTTTTTTGTCCCGGAGCTTGCTGGCGCAGGCAGGGTATTTCTGTGCAACATGGCCACCATGCAGCGCGGTAGTTGGGCCTGCACAGTTAGAATGGTCAGGATTAGCCTAACCCTGTTGGTGGAGGTTGGATGGCAGTTCTGTAGAGCATTCATGCCCTGTAGAGGCCCGGACTGTGGCGCATTCGGGTCGCACGGCTTTCACCATTGTTGATAAGGCGAACGTGAGTTCGCCTTTATTTTTGCTGCTGCAGAAAGATTGACCATGTTCGAATCCATCCGCAAGCATTCCAAGTTCGTAATGATCTTGTTGTTCTTGCTGATCATTCCGTCTTTTGTGGTTGTTGGAGTCAACCAGAACTACTTTACCGAATCAAGCCACGCTGTGGCTCGTGTGGACGGGCATGACATAACCCAGCAGGACTGGGACAACGCGCACCGCGCGGAGAGTGACCGACTGCGCGCCCAGAATCCCTCCATGGATGCCAAGCTGCTGGATTCTCCGCAAGCGCGTTACGCCACATTGGAAAAGCTGGTGCGCGACCGCGTGCTGGCGGCAGCTGCACAAAAAATGCACCTGACCACCACCGATGCCGAGCTGGTGCGCACCCTGCAGGATATTCCTGCGATTGCTGCCTTGAAAAAGCCCGATGGCTCGCTGGATGCAGAAGCCTATAAGGCTCTGGTCGGCGCTCAGGGTATGACGCCCGAAGGCTTCGAAGCCAATCTGCGCAAAGAGCTGGCTCTCAATCAAGTGCTGGGCAGCGTAACGGCTACGAGCTTCTCGACCGACGCGCAGCTCAAGCAAGCAATGGATGCGCTGTATCAGCGTCGTGAAATTCAGGTGGCGCGCTTTGATTCGGCGGCATTTGCTTCCAAGGTGCAGACTGGTGAAGCAGAGCTGAAGGCTTTTTATGAAGCCAACACCGCTTTGTTCAAGCAGCCTGAAGAGGCCACTGTTGAATACGTGCAGCTGGACCTGGCTTCCGTGGCTGCTGGTATCACCTTGAGCGAAGATGACCTGCGTACCTACTACAAGGAAAATGCGCAGCGTCTGGCTGGCCCCGAAGAGCGCCGTGCCAGCCATATTCTGATCAATGCACCCAAGGACGCACCTGCGGCAGAGCGCGAAAAAGCCAAGGCCAAGGCCGCTGAATTGCTGGCGCAAGTGCGCAAGGACCCCAAAATCTTTGCGGAAGTGGCCAAGAAGGAATCTCAGGATCCAGGATCGGCCCCCAATGGTGGCGATCTCGGCTTCTTTGGTCACGGTGCCATGGTCAAACCTTTTGAAGACGCCGTTTTCAAGATGAAGGAAGGCGAGGTCAGCGATGTCATCGAATCCGATTTTGGTTATCACATCATCGAATTGACTGGCATCAAGGCACCCAAGGTGCCAAGCTTTGAAGAAATGCGTCCCAAGCTGGAAGCGGATCTCAAGCAACAGCAGGCGCAGCGCAAATTTGCCGAAGTGGCAGAAGCCTTTACCAACGGTGTCTATGAACAGTCCGACAGCTTGCAGCCTGTGGCAGACAAGCTCAAGCTGACTATCCATAAGGCAGAGCATGTGACACGTCAGGCTGCTGCAGGCGCGCAAGGCCCCATGGCCAACACACGTTTCCTGGAAGCGCTGTTCTCTACAGACGCTCTGGAAAACAAGCGCAATACAGATGCAGTTGAACTAGCGCCAAGTAGCCTGGTCGCAGGGCGTGTGGTGAAGTATTCGCCTGCCCGTACGCTGGCAATGGATGAAGTGGGTGACAAGCTCAAGCAGCTCTACACCCAGAAGAAGGCTGCAGAGCTGGCTGCTGAAGAAGGCAAGGCCAAGCTGGCGCAATGGAAGTCCAAGCCTGAAACCGCTCAGTTGCCTGCAGCAGTGGAAGTGGGCCGTGACCAGGCCAAGGACTTGCCACGCGAAGTGCTGGATGCTGCCATGCGTGCATCCACTCAAACGCTGCCAGCCTGGGAAGGTGTTGATCTGGGTTCAGCCGGTTATGCGGTTGTCAAGATCAATCGCATTGCCCAGCGCCCTGCGGCCGAGCCTCAATTGGTGGAGCAGCAGAAGTCACAGTTCACACAATGGGCTTCCATGGCTGAAGTCATGGCCTACTACGAGCTGCTGAAAAAAGAGTTCAAGGTTCAGATCAAGGTTCCTCGTCCCTGATTGCTGTGATGAATCGGCCTGAATTCACTTTCGGGCTGATTTCTGCAGTACAATAGATGCTTCTACGGTGGCTGTAGCTCAGTTGGTAGAGTCCAGGATTGTGATTCCTGTTGTCGTGGGTTCGAGCCCCATCAGCCACCCCAGATTTCAAAAACGCTCTGCATGCAGAGCGTTTTTATTTCTGAAAGAGTTAATGTGCTCTAGCCCTTATTCTTTCAGCGTTTCATGCTCTTAAATTTGATTTTTTGCGGTATGAATTGAAGTACAATAGATGCTTCTACGGTGGCTGTAGCTCAGTTGGTAGAGTCCAGGATTGTGATTCCTGTTGTCGTGGGTTCGAGCCCCATCAGCCACCCCAAATATTAAAACGCCTCACCTTGTGTGAGGCGTTTTTGTTTTTGGTGCTTGATATTTGCTTCTATTGCGGTAATCCCCCCGAATTCCATCGCTCCGAGAAGTAGAGCTATGCGGCCATGGCCAGCCGCTGTTTCGGGGTGATGCCGCCCAAGGCCATGTTTGGGCGTTCATGGTTGTAGCGCCACATCCACTGCGTAGCGAACCGTTCTGTTGAAGCGCTCCACGTAGGCATTCTGCTGGGGCTTTCCAGGCTGGATGTGTTCAATGCGAATGTCCAGGCTGCGAGCCCAATTGAGCAATGTGGCGCTGATGTATTCCGGCCCGTTGTCACAACGAATCACTTTGGGCTTGCCTCGCCAGGCTATGACTTGCGTCAGTACTCGGATCACACGATGCGCTGGCAGTGAGAAGTCCACCTCAATGCCTAGCGCCTCGCGGTTGAAGTCATCGATGACATTGAGCAGCCGGATGCTGCGCCCGCCCTCAAGTTGGTCGTGCATGAAGTCCATCGACCAGACCTCATTGCAGGTTTCGGGAACCGTCAGTGGCTCAGGCTTATCTCGCACCAACCGCTTGCGGGGTTTGATACGCAGATTCAGTTCCAACTCCCGGTAGACACGGTAAACACGCTTGTGATTCCATAGAAAGCCTCGCACATTGCGCAGGTACAGGAAGCATAGGCCAAAGCCCCAGTTGCGGTTGTTGTCCGTCAAGCGCAGCAACCACTGGGCGATCTCATCGTCCTCCATGCTGCGGCGAGCCACATAGCGATAGCAGGCTTGGCTGATCTGAAACGCCTGGCAGGCCGCCTTGATCGACATACCGTGCCGCTGCACTGCTTGGTGAGCCATCTCGCGTCGGCGAGATGGCTTCACCACTTTTTTGCGAGAGCCTCCGAGACGATCTCAGCCTTGAGTTTCTCCTCGACGTACATCTTGCGAAGTCGCTGGTTCTCTTGCTCCGGCTCTTTCATGCGGGCCATGAGCGAGGCATCCATGCCGCCGAACTTGGCTCGCCACTTGTAGAACGTTGCCGAGCTGATGCCGAGTTCCCGGCAGAGCTCTGGAACCGTCAGGCCAGCTTCTGCTCGCTTGAGTGCATCAATGATCTGGCTGTCGGTGAAACGTGATTTCTTCATGGTAGAGATTCTCCTGTGAGAGTCTCTACTTCTCAGGGCACTGGATTTACGGGGGGATTACCATTAATTCTGAAATTTTAAAAGAATTTAAATGGTAAGAAGCTCAAAAGCACTAGAAGTATCAATGCTTGATATTTTATCAATTGTTTTTTTTATTTTTTCAAAATCATCAATTTTAAAATATATCTGATAGGAAACAATCAGTGCTTGCAATGCAAGGTTTTTATCCCAACTCTCTAAAGCATGCCTCTCAACAGTATTTATAATATCATTAGCTAATGCACTTAAGTTTGCATTAATGCCTCTTTTTAAGATTATTTCACATATTTTTATTTTTGATAAAAGTAACTCTGATGGATTTATTTTTCCTGATTCAAATAGATTCGTCATTTTTTTTAGGGAAAAAATAACAGATGTGAGATCATCATCATTTCTTGCGAATGAAAGGATTTCATCGATGGATGAAGATTTTTCTAAATCTTTTGAGGGCGGAATATTCGTATCGAGTGATGAAATCCATTTTTTTGTTTCTTCATCCGCAAATGGGACTCCTGAGCTAAATTTTAAGCTGGATATTTCTGGAAAGCGATGAGTAAACCAAGAGGTCGCACAGCCTACTTCATGGAGAGCTTGCTGATAAGCTTCACCAGATCTCATTAAAGCTTCTGCACATGCTAAGTTTAAATCTAGCCAAAACGGATGTGTAGAAATAATTGACTCAGTAAAATTTATAATATCAATATTGTTTTTGTTTTCCCTGAGGGATCGCAATATTTGGATTTGCTGATCTAAAGGTCCAGGAACTGCAGATATGAAATCATTATGAGGAGGGGTAAATGTAATTTCTGACCAATTTGAAAATCGTTTGAATAAATATGATCTTCCATCGGAAATTTCCTTTTCCAGAAAAAAATCTGATACTGCATTTATATTTTTATTAATATCTTGTAGTGCTAAATCTAAATTTTCCTTGGAGATGAGAGATTTGTCAATTGAAATTAAATTAATGTTATTATTTTTATCGGAATTTGATGATAAATCACTTGTGTGATCGAATTCTATTTTTTCGCTTGAAATTATTTGTGATTTTTGCGTATATTCAGGGTGCGATCTGAGTTTTTGTAAGTGTCTCTTGAGGGAGGAGAAGTTAGGTGATTCTTCTCCAATATAGGATGCTAATGAAGCATCTACTCCATTAATTATTTTATTAATTCCATCAATGAGAGAGGCTGGATACTCTTGCTCAAAAATAAATTCATTTTCATTAAAGAGACTTTCAGTTCTATCGACAAGCCACTGAACTGCATTGCTACGGCCACGTAAGCGGCGGACTGATGGATACATGGTTTCCCAGTAATTTTTTATCAGACCATGGATTACGCTCAATCCGTCAAATAGACCTTCTATTCCATTTTTGATGGTAAGGGCATGCGCAAGATAGCTTCCAATAAGAATATCTTTTCCGCTATTTTTTAGTAAATCTTGTGCTAGTGTTATTACAACGGTCCAGTCTGGGCTTCCATTACTATGGGGATTAGATAGCTTTTCAATTTCTGCTTGCAGGGTTTCGTACTGAGGCAGTGAGCGAACATCTGTACCCGCAGGTTCCAGGTCATCTATATTTTTAATAAAAGCTTCGGCATAGGAACTACTCATAATAACCCTGTGTTTTATAAAGATCCAGGTCGTGAGGAGAGTATTTTGTCACCAGACATGGATTTTAACATTTGCTGAAGTGATTGAGTGGCCGAGCTAGCCATGGATTGCTTTTTCCAACATACTCCAATTTGATGAGGTAAAGCTACATCTTTTAAAATATGAGAGAATGGGCGTCGAGAAAAATCTGAGATTTCATTTTCCGGTGTGATCTCGTCACTACTTTTCATCTCAGATAATAAAATGCTCTGCTGAGCTTGCTGTAATTTATCTTTGGATTGCTCAATTGATTTAATTATTTCATTTATTTGAGATGCTGCTGAAATAATTTTTGTAGTACCTTCTAGATCAAATCTCAGAGATATTTCCTGAATATTGAGCTTTTCAAGCTGATTCATTTGTCTTGGAAAACTAGTTGATTTAAATATATGCTTACCATCTCGAAAATCTTGCAAAAAATCAACAAAAGAAAGGGGGCCTATATATTTTTTCTCAAGAACAATATTGTCAATATTGATTTTCAATGAAGTGTCGCCACAATCAGAGGCTGACCATTCGAAATTTGTGGTTACAGGGAAATTGAAGTTATTAAGAGTAAATGTATTTTTTGAGCATTGGATACTGAGTGTTGTTTGGTACGGTTGTGCAGCGGAAGATTTGTTAACACCTGTCGGTTGAGCTGTGATTTGCACCAGAAATTTTGAATTTTTAATATTATCCAGATTTATGCGTTGCTCAGCAAGAATACTTTCAATATCTGATTTTTTTTGTTTCTCTGAAATAGATTGAATTTTTTGCTGTTGCTGTTGTTCCTGCCGCTCTATTAATTTTCTCTGTTTTTTGAGTGCGGATTCTTGCTGTAAAACAATCTGATCTATTCTCTTCCCAATAGAAGTATTAAGGTTTGAAATATAACCCTGAGTTAAAGGGAAATTATTATTAAATGCTGTGCGAAGGCTGAAATTCGTAGAAGACCGTACAAGAAATGGCTTTGCCAAGGTATCCGTAAATTTCCAAACAGAGCCATCTATTCCGTACAGCAGGTCTACAGCTTCTTCTGTGCTCCCAACAGACTGCATGGGCCAGAGAACCTGCGATTCCCATTCTGACTGCAGAGAGCAACTTGCCTGCTGATTCATATATCGCATGGTGAAATGGCTTGGGCCAGCAATGAGCTTCCAGATGTCCTCTTGGTCTGGTGTTAATGGTGGATGCATGGCTCGCAATTTTTCAAAGTCTTTCAGAGCCAATGTAAGAGGTGATTCCTTTTCGGCATTCGTATCAATGCCAAAAGCATAAAGATCTACTGCTGCTTGATAAGCACTTCCAGGGCCAGCAGCAGCCTGTATGGCTGCCGTGTTGACATTTTCAATCAGTGTTCTCAGTGTGGTGACTTCATCAATATGATCATTAATTGTTGTCTTTCCTTGATGAGGATTACCGCTGAGGGTTTGTCGTATGGCTTTGCCTCCTGCGGCATTGATGGCAGATATCAATTGACCATTTTCTCCATTATTTTTGGTTGTCTTTTCTTCTTGGCGTAATTTTGAGAACCAGATGGCAATTTTTAGCCATTCTGGGTATGATGAAGAATCGACATCAGAAAACTCATCTTTGAGAACATCAATTAATTTGAAATAAGGGCTGTTGTCGTCATTGATTTCATTTAATAGGCTGCGCCACTGCTTCTCTCCATTAAGAAGTCGCTCCCCTTCAGGAAATCGTGCAATAAAATTTTTCCAGCTTTGAAATCTGGATTGCAAGTACAACTCATTAAAAATTGCCTTGTCACCCAAGAATTTTGGGCCATTGTTGCTTGCTGTTGAATATTCATGAATCCAAGATGAAATTCTTTCAGCTCCTGCTCTCGTATACATCGCAGGTATTTCTATGTCTGACAGATTTTCTGAAGGGTTTGAATTCCCTCCCCAAAAGTAAGATAGTTTTATATCTGGTATTTCTGGATGAATACGCTTCACTAGGGGAGGAGCCCAAGAAAATGGCTGCCCTTGGGAGGATATACGCAGCAAAGAACTTTGTTCTTTGCCAAGTCTTTCTATTAGCTTGGGAGAAGATTTTTCTGTCCAAGCAAGGTGCGAGATAAATAGATCAACTAGATTGTTGTGAAGTTTGACAGCATCCTTAGATTGCTCTTGAGAGCCATCATAGGGGATGCGAGGCATACTTTCCAGATCGCTAATTTCAGCCCCATGAACTTTTGCTTGAATAAGGTTGGTATAACGAATTTGACTGAGAATTAATATTGGTAAATCTTTATTTGGATCATTAATTAATAATTTTTCTACATGTTTATAGAAGCTTCCTTCAGTGGAAGGCAGAATATATCTGTTGTAGAGCTCTTGATAGTTATTTTTAAGATCTTCTTCCAAGGTCGCGAGAGTGCTACGGTCTGCCAAAAATCTTGAAATATAATGATTGTTATTTTTCTCTAGTTCTTCAATGGATTTGCTTATTTCTAAAAGAGTTAAGGAATCTTTTGATAAATTACCAGTCCATTGAATATTGGCAGGGTAGCTGTGTTGAACAGCGGTTACTGTATTTATATTGCGAACAAATGATATTGTTAATATTGCTGCAATAGAGAGTATCAGCAATAGCCATGCAGCTATACCAATATTGTGTGTGATGGTGTACCAGAAATTTCTTATTTTTGCAGGCTGGGATATGCTTTTATCTTTAGGGAGGAGATTATCAAAAAAATCTCGTAGAAAAATTCCCGTATGAGTTTCTTCATGTTTGGGCTCAGCCAATATCTGTGATAGGAGCTGAGATTTTGCTCCACCATCTTGGCGTGAACTAGAAAAGAAAATTCCACGTAGAAGAGGAAGCTCTAAATATGGATTTGTACCTAAGCAAGCATTTAAAAATATTTCTAATTTAGGATGAATATTTTCAAGCTCGGCCGGGAAAATTAATAATTTAGATGCCATTTCTGGATGGCTGTCAATCAACTTTATGCGTGATTGTTTAAGTCTGCTAAGAATGCTGGAGAATGCTTCATTTAGAAAATATTCTGTATCAATCTCATTGTCAAGGTCGGCTTGTGTGTATCCCATGACTTGAGATATTTGATTTTCTGAAAGGTGGTGAATCCAGCTTTCAAATCCATATATCTGGTCACATTTTGTAATTAACACATAAATTGGGAATCTTTTATTAAAAAGCCTGATTAGCTGCTCAATTCTTCCGCGCAAGAAAAGTGCTTCATCTTCAATTCCTTGTGTGTTGGGGGAGAGAAGGCGTTCGACACTAATAACCAAGACTAAACCATTTAAACCTTCCTTGCGACGGAATTGGGCAAGCAGGTCTAGGTTGAGATCCCATTCCTGGCTGTCTTTTTCGTTACCATCAGACTCGACATAGCGTCCAGCACAATCAAGAACAATTGAATTTTCAAAGTACCACCAGTCACAATTGAGTGTGCTGGTAATTTCATCCATCTTTCGTTTCTGCATGATCGGCAGTGAAAGACGCGAACGAGCCAATGCACTTGTTTTTCCATCGCCAGAATGCCCGATAACCATATACCAAGGTAAGGCATCTACGGGATTCCCTTTGCGCTTTAATCCGGATTTTTTAATGAGAGAAATTGAATTCTTCCATTTTTCTTTAAGAGAGAGTGCATTGGTCGTGGATGTGGTGTGTGAGCTTTTAACCTTGGTAATTTGACTTCTTGCACGAAGCCATATCCATAATCTTTTTACGAAAATAAAAGTTAAATAAATTCCGACTGTTGCAGTCAAAATTACTGCAATGCTCCATAAGGACCAGCCCTGATGTAAAGCAAGAGCCCAACTGAGAAGTCCAATTAATATGAATACTATGGTGAGTAATAAAATTTTGCGAAGTAAATTCATAGAATCTTCGCTTCCAAGTTTGCTGTCATTTGCGCAAGGCTGACGTAGTAGGCAATGGATAAAATGATCAGAGCTATAAGAGGCAGGGCAATCAATCCTGCGGTCAATCGTGAAAATCCGAGAGCCCAGCCAGGTTTGTCAGTATTTTTGACGGCACTGGGATTGGTTTGCGGGTAGGCCTGGGGGAACAGTTGGAGGTCTGAGCCTGTCAGTTCATCAGACTCTGGCATTGACCATTGAAGTGTGCGGGAGCGAAGCTCTTTAAGGCTTCGTAAATCGCGCTCATACTGATATTTGCCACTGAAATTCAATGCCATGCAGAGGGCGAAGACCTCTCTGACTTGAAGATTGCTGCGAGGAATTTGCTCAAGTCGAGAGAAAAATTCCACACCGGCGGTGGTGGTCTCGAAATACTGTTTTTGCAGCAAATATCGATTCCAGCGACTGCTTCCTGGCCATTTTCCAGCTCGCAGCTTTTCATCGGCCCATGCTGCAATCGCAAACAAAGCGCTGTCGAAATCACTTTGCATGATGCCGTTGCGAATGGCTTTCAGGTGTGCGCTGGAAATCTCTTCGCGGAGCTGGGTTGACAGATTTTGTGCGGCTAGATCTGCTGGAGTATTGCGGATCTCCGTACGGGGGCCTAGTGGGGAGATCGATGGGGACGTTGCAGCAGGTGTAGAGGGCTCCGACTGAGACTGACCTGGCAGAGGCAGCATGGTGCTGGGCTGAACAAGACCCGCACTGGGCTGTGTGATTGCGGTTGGCACCGCAGGCTGCCGTGCTTCTGTGCCTGATGCTTCAGCTGCTTCGCGCAAGTTTTCGAGTACCAGCACGATGATGGGGGCAAAGGCGTCTGTCAAAGTCATGGCTTAGCCCTCCAGGACAACGACCTCGGCCTTGAGGTCCGAGGGGCCATCTGCCCAGTAAAGAGCCAGCTGACCGTCGCGTTCAACGGCATCCCATTGGCGAGATGCCTGCTCGATACGGAAGTAATGCGCCCCATTTTTGCGTGGAAGTCCCTGCGGAGCCGTTGGCATATAGATCAATTCCAGGCCGGGTAGCGCATGCGCGCTCAGTGTGCTGATTTCTTCCGAGGCGGCTAGCAGGACGTTCAACTGCAGTGATTGCCGAATTTCAGGCTCTTCAAGCTGCGTTCGCAGAAGTAGATAGAAGCGATTGCGAAGCCCAAAGTGGTTGGGAGGTATGGTGCAGAGGTAGAGATCGTCCCCCTGGTACTCCATGACGGTTGAGTAGTTGGCTCCCAGAGTCAGCTCATTGAGCAAGTGCGTAATGACTGCCTTGGCGCGCAGAAACCCTGGCGCCAAGGCAATGTGGTTATAAGCGGGAAGGCCACTGCTGCTGTCGTCTGTTTGACCTAGCAGATTGAAGCGCTCCGAAAACGTGCTGAGTTCGCCAACAATCTGGCGCAACAGGCCATATGCCGTCCATGGAGGGTGTGCAGAATTTTGTGTAAACGGACAATCCACCGCCGGCGCAAGCCGGCCTATCCGTAAGCACAATGAGCACCAAGAAACACGACGTACCCGAAGAACTGCTGTCTGGCCTGCTGGCCAACTACAAGAAACCCGAAGACCTCATCGGCGAGAACGGCCTGCTCAAACAGTTGACCAAGCTGCTGGTGGAGCGAGCCCTGGACGCCGAACTGACCGAGCATCTGGGCCACGAACGCAACGAAGCGGTAGCCAACACCACTGGCAACACCCGCAATGGCAAGAGCAAGAAGACCCTCAAGGGCGATTTCGGCGAGTTGCCCATCGAGGTGCCACGTGACCGCCATGGCAGCTTCGAGCCCCAACTCATCCCCAAGCACCAGACCCGCTGGGCCGGCTTCGACGACAAAATCATCTCGCTGTACGCCCGCGGCATGACGGTGCGCGAGATACAGGCCCACCTAGAGGAGATGTACGGCACCGAGGTCTCGCCCAGCCTGATTTCCTCGGTGACCGACGCCGTGGCCGATGAGGTCAAGACCTGGCAAGCCCGCCCGCTCGATGCAATCTACCCCATCGTCTATCTGGACTGCATCCATGTGAAGGTGCGCGAGGGCGCTGTGCGGGTCAAGGCGGTGTACCTGGCCATCGGCATCACCATGACGGGCGAGAAGGAGGTGCTGGGCCTGTGGCTGGCGCAGACCGAGGGGGCCAAATTCTGGCTGCAGGTCGTGACCGAGCTGCGCAACCGGGGCGTGCATGACATCTTCATCGCCTGCGTCGATGGCCTCAAGGGCTTCCCTGAAGCCATTGAGGCCGTGTTTCCCAGGACAGTGGTTCAGTTGTGCATCGTGCACATGGTGCGCCACAGCCTGAACTACGTCTCGTGGAAGCGTCGCAAAGAAGTGGCCGCAGACCTGAGACGCATCTACACGGCCGCCACCGCCGAGGAGGCCGAGCTGATGCTCGGTGAATTCGAGCAGCGCTGGGATGCCGAGTACCTGCCCATCGGCCAGTCCTGGCGCAGGAACTGGAGCCGCTTGACCCCGTTCTTTGACTACCCGCCGGAAATCCGCAAGGTCATCTACACCACCAATGCCATCGAGTCGGTGAACATGGGCCTGAGGAAGCTGACCAAGAACCGGGGCTCGTTCCCCAGCGACGAGGCGCTGACCAAGCTGTTCTACCTGGCCCTGCGCAACATCAGCCAGAAGTGGACCATGCCCATCCGGGATTGGAAGGCTGCGCTGACCCGCTTTACCATTCAGTTCGGAGACCGCATTTCCATCAATTGAAGTCCGAACCGTTTACACAAAAATTCGGACACGCCCCGTCCATGGGTGGACCTGAGGCGTTTCAAGCAGATGTATGAGGGCAGGCGTGAATCTATTGAGTGTCTGCAATGCCAGCATCAAGGTGAGCTGGTCTTGGTCGACCTCGCGTCGCTGCTCACGAGGGCGCTTGAACTCCTGCAATTGATGTGTGCGACCCGCAAATTCATCACGGATATCACGCATGATTTCCATCAATGCCCGAGAGCCCGAGAGCATGTAGCAGGGGGGGATGTATTTGTCAGAAAAGACCACGCCGTCTCCGTCGCGTGTCAATTGCGCGATGGGAATCAACTCATAGCCTTGCAAATGCTCAATTTCCGGACCAAAGAAAACCTGCACTGCATGGTGAAGACTGCGCACAGTGGCCGTAGGGCCATCGCTGTATTGGTCGTTGACTTCTTCTCCCTCAAATGTGGTCACAAATCGTGACTCCACCTTTTCATTCAAAGAAAGTGCTGAGACCTCGGTGACATTTCTGCCTTCAATGTTGAACTGACGTAGGCCCAAATAGACCTTCAACTCGGAATCCTGCTCAGCCCAGGCCGCATGAAAGCTGCGCGTCGCAATCGTGGTGTTGCCAGGAAACTCAAGTTGGCTGCCATCTGAAAAGATCAGCTGTGCTGAACGTATCGTGATGGACCGGTTGGCCAGGGCGCTTTCGGAGAGTTCCAGGGAGCCTATGCCCCAGAAATAGGGCGTACCTGTCTTGTGGGCCAGCTTTTGCAGATAGTCTGCATGTCGGTCTGCCTGCTGAAAGTGCTGTGGTTGCAGGAACATGCCCTGGTGCCAGTAGACTGCTTTTTTTTCGTTCATTCTTTAAGCGTCTTCAGTTGGATAGAGTAAGAGGTTGCGTTGACTTGGACGCCGTATCGGCAGAGCCCGGCTCGCGGCCTGCACCATCCAGTGGAATCAAAGCACCATGCTTTTTGTCCAGTGAAGGGGAGTCGATTTCTGGTGCTTGAGAGATTTCGGCCTGGAGAATCTGGCTGGGGCCCAGTACAAGCCGAATATGAAGTGCTTCGGGTTTGGCTGCATAAGACAGGCTGACCCAGCTTTTGCGCTCGACACTCATCGGAATTTCGAACAGCCTTGCCGCGTTTCTCGCATCCGTGCGGTAGTAGCCCGCAACGAGGCCGACAGCCTTGGCCCTGTCCGCACGGTTCAACGTCAAAGAGGCGCTTTGACCGGGGGAGACCACAAAGCGTGAGGTCTGCAGAATTTTGTCGTTGGGTGTTTTCCCATCGAGCAATTGCAGCAATGCATCGGGTGAATTGCTGAGTGTTCTGAAATCTTCTGCCGTTGCCACCTGGTACACGCCCAGCAGCAAGGTATGAGGCTCATCCTCATGCAGATTCAGCTGTTTGTCGGCTTCCAGATGAATCTGTATCCCGTCCTGGGCGTGCGTCCATTGAACTTCACTACTGGCCTGCTTTTTGCTGGTGACACCCAGCATGCTGCAGGCACTGAGGCTCAAGGCCAGCAAGGCAGTGCATAGGCGCAGGATGAAGTGGGGCGCGCTCATACCAATTCCACAATCGTTGCATCGGCTTGTTCAGCGTCTGAATACGGCATGAACAAAATCTGTTCAGGGTGGCCATCAATGCGGCAGAAATATGAATTTCCGAGCGCAATGGGGTTGCGTAATGCCCAGGCAGAAAAATTGCGCTCTGATGCCTGAATCTCCAGGCCTTGCTGCGCGAACTCCAGCGTCGTTTTTTGGGGAAGCCCACCGCGCGGGCCTACTGCTTGAAAACTGACAGCCGCTGGCTTGGTGCCGATCTGTCCGCTGACCCCGAAGATCATTCCTTGCCAGGCCTGTGTCTCAGGCGACAACTCCAGCCATTGCCCAATCTGCTCGTTGCCCCACAAGCGAAGCCGAAAAGGGGAGTCGCTTGCGGTGCTTGGCAGCGCCAGTGTTGCAACAATCTTGGCGGCCCAGTTCGTCGCATCGAGCGAGAGCATCGTGGCCGACAACTGCTGGCACAGATCAGGCAACGCTTGCTGCTCACTGAGCTTGCGGGGGCTCAGGAAGAACAGGGCGGGGGGGCGACTCTGGCACGCAAGACTGGCGCTGATGAGCGAGATTCCATAACGCACGCTTGCTTGCTGCAGCTCTGACTCGCGACCCAGAATCAGCCAGGCATCCGGGCTCTGCGTCTGCAGTTGTTCCAGACAGATCTGTGGATAGTGCTTTTCCAGGTTGTCCTGCCACACATGGGCCTGACCGCGCATGCCATAGCGCTGGAGCACCGCACCGACTTCCTTGATAAGAGCAGGCTCGTCAGATAAGGAGGTGATCCAGATATTTTTCATGGCAGGTGGCTTGGTTACACACGAATACGTGGACCAATTTACCTGCTCGCCCCATTTGAATTATTTCAATCAAGTCTCAGCTCATGATCATGACTTTGGACTGGCTGGGGGCCATGACTGCGCCAAATGCATTGCCCTCGTTTTGTTTGGTGGGGGCGCTCAAGCGAACGGCGGGTTTACCCTGCAGGTTCACTTTGCTGCTGCCCTGGGTGAATTCCGCCTTGCCCATGATCTTGCCGCTGATCACCCCGCCGGCGGAACCCGCTTGGTCGCCATTGGTCATGGGAATCTGAGAGGCCTTGGTGACGGCCGGGGAGCCCGCCACCAGCACTTTGGTGGTGGTGTTCGTGGCCTGCGGTGGCATTGCAATATTGGGAAAGGGCGTTGGCACCGTTCCCACGGGCGTAGGTACCTTGCATACGTCGGGCATGGCCATGCACTGGCCGCCAGCAATAGTGACTGCAAACATATTGAGGCCTCCTAGCCCAGATCGACACGAGAGCCATCAATGCGCACGGCATCTTTGGCTTGAATGCTGGCGCGCTGGGCATTCAGTTGCGCATGGCCTTGCACATCCCAGCGTGCGCGGCCAGCCTGCACGTCGTCCAGCTCTTCGACATGGCGTGTGCTGCTGCGCATTTTCTGGATGACGCGGCTTGCAGTGGTCCACATATTCCGGGCAAAAAGGCGCAGCTCCCCCAGTCGGGCCACAGTCAATGTGGCAGTGGCATCAAGCTGATGGGCCTTCAGATTGGCATGTGCTGACTGAACGTCCAGAAGCGGGGCTTGCAGGCTCAGACTCTTTCGGGTTTTGAGTGCAATGCTGTCGGCATTCAGGCAAAGCTGGCCTTGGGTCAAAGTCAACTCCGTATCTCCCGGCAGCGCGATTCGGGACAGCTCAGGCGAAGCTTGAACCAGAACCGACAGGATGTAGCAATGTGCTGGAAGCTCCTGAATATGTAGCGGGTAGCGCACGCTCATGGCTGGCTGTAGTGGTTTTTGTTGCTCAGTGCTGTAGAGCAGAACCAGATCGCCTACCTGTGGCGCGAGCAAACAGCTTGCCGCCAAACGGGCGCGAACATTCTGTCCGTTGCATTGCACGGTCAACCACTGTTCCTCTTGTCCGGTCACCATGGCGGTGAACATGGGGGATCCGGCCAGGCTGGGTGTTCCGGCTGGGGCCGAATTCTGGGTGACTTGTAGGTTGGACATGGTCGGTCTCCTGAATTGAGAGTCAAAGCCTTGGATCAGGCGGTCTGGGAGTGCAGGGGCGAGCGCCAGTCCTCCGCCGCACGCAGTTGTTCATGGGTGTCACGCACGCCTTTGCGAAGGCTGCCATCCCAGCAGGTTCCTGTGTCGGTGATCCGGTGGAAATTGGCACCGCTAAAATCGGCGTGGCTGCAATTGCTCCCGCTCAAGTTCGCGTGAGAGAAATTACTATCGGTCAGTAAGGCTTGGCTCAGCTGGGCACCAGTGAGCAGGCAAAACTCGAAATTGCCCTGAATGCACTGCATTTTGGACATATCAGCCCCTGCGCAGTTGGCCTGGGCAAAGCTTGCGGCCTCCAGCACTGCGCTGCCCAACTGGGCCTGTTGCAGATTAGCGCCATCAAAGCGCACATAGATGCCCTGTGCGCGGCGGAGGTCGGCGCGTTGCAGATTGCATTCACGAAACTGAGCTTGCGGTAATACGGCGCTGCCGAGGCAGGCACCTTGCAGATTCGCTCCTGTGAAATTCGCCATCGTCAGATCGCAGCTGCTCAGGTGCTGGCCGCTGAGGTCTGCCTCCGTCAGAAAAGCCAGCGTCAGGTTGGCCTTGTCAAAAATGGCAGTGCGCAGATCTGCCTTGACCGCCGTCCAGCGATGCATCAGCGTCTGGGCAAACCGGGTGCCTTGCAGATTGCATTGGGAAAAGTCGCTGAGCGAGAGGTCGCTGCCTGAAAAGTCAGTGCCAGCCAGGTCGCAGCCATCCAGGGTCGCCCTGGTCCAGTGTGCCGTGCCGATGCCAGCTTGCCGCAGCGAGCACTGGTACAAGGCAATGCTATCGGCCTGCGTCTGCGCCAGTTGCACCTGATTCATCTGGCAGCTTTGCCATTGCGTCTTCGACAGGTTGGCCGCAACAAGCTGGGCTTGATTGAAAACACAGCGCTCGAAAACACTGCCCTCCAACTGCGCGCCCTCCAGCAGGCAGCCAGAAAAATCGACATCTTCAAAATGGCATTGTGTGGCCTGAAGCCCTCTGAGGTCGCAGCCCACGAGCTGGCTGCTGACCAGTGATGCGTGGGTGGCCAGATGGCTTTGAACCTGCTCCAGCGCGCTGCGGGTATCGGGTGTGGGGTCGCTCATGCTCTCAATTCCTTCGGGTTTCTGCGCGACCCTCAATGACCATCAAGGTAGAGGTCAGCTGCGCGCTCTCTGTGCTGGCCTTGCCAATGTCACTGTCCAGCATGTCGCAGCCATGCAGATTGCACAAATCCAGCTGCGCGCCGGCCAGTTTGGCGTTGCGCACTGAAGCCCCCATCAGATTGCTGGCCCTCAGGTCTGCCGCCTGTAGATTGGCATGCTCAAACTGAGCGCCCTGGGCATGGGCGCCCTGCATCTGCAAGCCTTGCCCTTCCAGCCCGCTCAAGTCTGTGTTGATCAAAGATGCGCCATGCAGCACGGCTTGGCGCAGGCCTATGTTCTGCCAGCTTGCACCGTCCAGCCGCACGGCTCTGAAGTCGCTCTGGCTGAAGTCCGCCTGCATACCGCCCCGGGCCTGACTCATGTCCGCCTGCGTAAAACTCGCTTGTGGCGCCCGCGTTCCATACCATTCGCTGCCACTGGCCTGTGCCTGATCGAAGCGGGCTGCCTCCAGCAGGGCGCGGTCAAAGCTGGCGCGGGTCAGCTGCGCCTGGCTGAAATCTGCCTGCCTGAGCTGGCATTCATGGAAATTGGCATGCGGGGCCTGAATCTCGGAGGCCTTGAGCTGCTCCATTTGACTGTTGGAGAAATCTGCCCGCTCTGCCTGCGCCTGCAGCAGCGAGGCGGACCTCCATTCGCTGGCACTCATGTCCGCACCGACCAGGCTGGCCCGAATGGCGCATGCACCATTGAAGCGCGCCTTGTGGGCACGCACATTGTCCAGTTGGGCCTGTGTCAGATCGGCTTTTTCAAAGCTGGCCTCCTGCAGCATGGCCCGGGTGAACACTGCGCCTTGCAGCAGGCTGCCGTCAAAACAGGTTTTTTCCAGAATGCAGCCTTCGAAGCGGGCTGCGTTCAGATCGGCATTGCTCAAATCCAGCCCACTTAAATCCAGCTCAGCCAGACTTTGCCCCGCTTGGTGGCGGGCAAGAACCTCCTCACGCGTCAGCGCTCCTGTGGGCGCGCTGGCTGGCTCGGGCGAAGTGGCCGCCGCCGCATTGGCTGCAGATGCACCCAGTGCAATGCCAGTGCCAATCGCATTCAGAGACTTCCAGTCCTTTTCGGGTCTAGGCTTTTCTACAGCTGCGCTAGCTGCTTCTAATTTTGAAGCAGGTTGCGCAGGCTGGGGTGAGGGTTGTGGCTCAGACGCTGCCCGCTGATTAGAAAAGGACCGCGCCTCTTTGGGCGCCTCTTCTGGCACCTGTTCTGACACCACTGGCGGCAATGCCGGTGCGCCTATGGCCTCCAGCTCGGCGCGGCTCATGCCGCCCAGGGTAATCGCCTCATGGCTGGCGCCTTGCTGCTTGAGGAAGGCCGCCACATCGGCCTCTGTCAGGCCATGCTCGGCCAGCATGGCGTCGCGCTGGTCCAGCATCTGCTGGGTCATGGCTTGCATGTGCGCATCGGTGAACTCGGGCAGCTCGTGCGGTGCGGCACTGGCCAGCACCTTGGCGTCGGCTTCGGTCAGGGGCTGGCCCAGCAGCACTTTGTCCACAATATGCTGATGGGGCGACACCTGCGGCAATGCAGCAGCCTCGGCCAGTGCCGCCGATGCGCTATCGCTGATGGCTGCTGCGCTGCCGCTTCCAATCGCCTCTAACTGTGCACGGCTCATGCCGCCCAGGGTAATCGCCTCATGGCTGGCGCCTTGCTGCCTGAGGAAGGCCGCCACGTCGGCTTCGGTCAAGCCATGCTCTGCCAGCATGGCGTCGCGCTGGTCCAGCATCTGCTGGGTCATGGCCTGCATATGCGCATCGGTCAGCTCGGGCATCTCATGCGGGGCGGCGCTGGCCAGAATTTTGGCGTCGGCATCGGTCAGGGGCTGGCCCACCAGCACCTTGTCCAGAATATGCTGGTGCGGCGATGGCCCAGGGGGCAAATCCAGGCTGGCTGTGGATGGGGCCACTGTAGAGGCTGTGCCGCTGCCTATGGCTTCCAGCTCGGCGCGGCTCATACCGCCCAGGGTAATTGCCTCGTGGCTGGCGCCTTGCTGCTTGAGGAAGGCCGCCACATCGGCTTCGGTCAAGCCATGCTCGGCCAGCATGGCATCGCGCTGGTCCAGCATTTGCTGGGTCATGGCCTTCATATGCGCATCGGTCAGCTCGGGCATCTCATGCGGGGCGGCGCTGGCCAGAATTTTGGCGTCGGCATCCGTCAGGGGCTGGCCCACCAGTACCTTGTCCAGAATGTGCTGGTAGGGCGATGCTGCCTGAATGCTTGCAGGCTCTGCCTGCGGCGTGCTTACGGGTTCACTGGTTTGGGCGGTGCTGGTGTCGAGCCCGCTGGGCTTGGGGGCGCTGGCTTGCTGCGTGCTGGCTTTAGTTTCAGACCCGGCAAAAGCGGCTGCCGCTACGCCTATACCTGCTGCTGCCGCAGCAGCGGCAGACAGGGGGACTGCGCTGGATGGCGCGGCATCAGCGGCAAAAGAGGATGGAGAGGTTTGCGCGGCATCGGCACTTGCTGCTTCGGCGGCTTGGGTTTTTTCCTGAGCCTGTGCTTGTGCTTCTTTGAGGCTCTCGCTCAAAGGCTGGCCGGTTTCCAGGCATTCCCGATAGCTTTCCATGGGCTGCGGGGCATCGCTCATGTTCTCCCAGTCCGCCACGATATGGGTGATGTCGCGCGCGTCCGGGTCATTGATGGCAATGCTGCCCCGGTACAGCACGGCGCCATAGCCCAGGGTAGGGAAGAGATACACCGTCTCCGCATGGGTGGGGATTTCTTCAAAGACTTTTTCGCCTTGGGGCGTGACGCGCTGCGCAAAACAGCGGGCACGCAGGCCGGGCAGGCGGCTGCGTATCAGTGGCTGCTCGGGGTGCCAGTTTTCCAGCTCAATAGCCTCGTCGCCCCGCCATGCGGGCGGCCCCCATTGATCAGGCGGCGCGGCCTGGAAAAATTCGGGCGCGGTATCTGGCGGCAAGGCCGGCCAGTGCTCGCGCAGCCAGTTGGCATCGGTCTTGCCCAACCACTTCTGGCGCTGCGGCGCATGGCTGGGAAAGCCCCAAAACCCCGCAGGCTCGCGCTCGTCGCTGCGAAACGCAATCGGGTGATTCGGGTCTTCAATCTGTGGCAACTCATCTTGCCGATAACCCTTGCCCAGCGGGTTCAAGGCATAACCGAGGCCGCCATAGGCGTTTTCGGGCGTGACGGGGATTTGCGTGAGGGGCTGGGGGCTGCTGGCGTTGCCTAATGTGGTCCAGTGGCGGGGGCCATGTATTAAAAGCGTCTTCGCTATTTCTCCCACTTGCACAGTCACTGCAAGCGGTGAAGTGCTCCGCTCTGACGGTGCATGAGCGACTCCATAAGCCTCAAATTCGGCTTTAGGCTTAGGAAAGCCCGCATCAAGTGTTGAAAAAGTGCCAGAGAACTGTCCCCAGATGTCCCAAAGATCGGTTTCAGCTTTCAGAGAATTAAATTCAGGATTGGATAAATCAAATAAAGCAATGAGGCCAAGATTAAATGTGTATATTCGCGTTTCGAAGAGGCCATGCAAAAATACTTGATTATCTGGTTTAATAATTTTCATTGCTATATGAAATTAACATAACTTCAGAAGATTAGACTTGAGGGATAAGGTTTTATAGTCTGCACTCATCGAATTTTGACCAATGCGCATTTTTAAATTCTTATTGGTAAGTAAAATTCCGGTGTTTTCATGGGTAAGCTCTAATTGTTTCTCAGTAATTTCCAATCCTTTTTTTGAAAATGAATTGCTGGGCTTGGAGTTGATATGGATTAATAATTTTTTTGAGGAATAAAGTTCTCCATTGGCATTAGTTACATCAAGACCATTGCTGCCATTTCTGAAAGAAAATTTATTCGAATTTTCGTCGAAAAATAATCCTTTTTCTTTATTGTTGATTAGTAATGAAATTTCGTTCATTTTTTTAATCATTTCTAACTTTTTTGCTTTCAAATCTGTTTCTTCTTTTATTGCTGCATTGCGTGCAGTGATGTAGGCTATTCCTGTGGCTGATTGCTTATCGTCTTCTGCTTTTTTTAATCTTGACTCGGCTGTTTTGTATTCGGAAATTAGCTTTATGTATTCTTGATATTTATTTTTGATATCTGTGCTGATGTAAATTGAATAGTACTGGCAAATATTGGCTAATGATGAAGAGACGAATTCTGCTTCACCAGTGCTGCCATGAAGCTTGATTGAGCTGAACTCTTTGCGCTCTTTATCGCCTGTGATCATGTAAGTGATTCCATCAGAGCCCATAAGAAATTGCTGATCTGGTGATTTTTCAGTATTGACTGATAAAGATATTCCGCTATTGTCAGCTTTTATTTGATTTGCATAGCTCCAGTCGTTATATTTTTTTGCTATGTTTCTGGCTGCTATTTGAAAAATAACTTGGCCCATCAGATTTATTCCAGCTTGAGTGCCAAATCTTTTGATTACGTCAGGAAGCTCATCGCCTTTTTTTTCATCGGTTGATGGGTTTTCATATATTGCTAAATCCAATTTTTCTTGATCTGTTAGTTCATTATTTTTTTTTATTGTTTCTAAATCTTCCTTGGCTTTATCCCTATTTTTTTCTTTATCAGATATTTGGTCTTCCGGAGGATTATCAGTATTTTCTTTTTGCGGGTCAACAGTACTTTCTTTTTGAGGGTTAACAGTATTTTCTGATTTTTTGGATTTGTCTGCAATTTTTTTTTGTAAATTTTCTATTTCCAGTTCTTTTTCTGCCTGCGCAAGTGTTTTTTCTGCATTTTTAATATTTTTTTGCTTATCTTGAATTTTTTTGATACTGTCACTTATTTTCTTTGTTCTTTTTGTTGGTGCTATATGGTTTCCAAATACTGCAGCTGCAACTATATTTGTGCTAAAACTGACGGCAATCAAAAATTTTGCAAGACGAGTCGCTGCCAGATCGCTAATTCCTTTATCTGCATTTTGCACCATGGACTCTAATAGAAAGCTATTCTCAGCTTGGCCTTTGAATGCTGGAGCCTGTTTTATGCTGCCTCCATCATCAATAGAGTAACTTTTCAAAAGTTTAAATTTTGACTTATGAAAAGGAAGTGAGCTAAAAGGGTCTAAATTCCATTTAATGGAGCTTCCAGTAGAAATATTGGTGCTAAATCCCAAGGAGCCAGAGTTGGCTATAGAGGCTTTGAGGCTATTGTCAGCGCCTATTCCAAAGGAGTTGCTGGCTCCAAATGAAAACTCTGAATTAGGGCCAAAGGTATATTTATCACTTCCTCCCATGGTGAATTGATAAATACTTCCATCCCCGTCAGGATGCACTGACCCAATACCAATACTGCTTTTATGAAATGGCGAATTCAGCCAGATTACCTCTTTGCCCTCGGCGTCTTGCATCAGCATCTGATTGCCGCCGCGTGTGCTGATGACGTTTTGCTGGTGGTTCTGGTTATTAGCGACGCTGGGGTTGCTGGAGTTGGGCACCGAGCCGACGATGGTGGGCTGGTCGGGGTCGCCATCCGTAAACGACAGCAGCACTTCGGAGCCGCGAATTAGTGGGAAATGCATGCCGTGGTCGCTGCCTGCATAAGGGCTGGCCATGCGCACATGGGCAGAGGCTTTGGCTTCGGCCTTGTCGGTGTAGTCAAACGGAATTTGCACCTTGTATTGGCCAAATTCATCCATTTCGGCGTATTCACCGCTGCCTTCGGCATCCACCGTGGCATTCATGGTGCCGGCAATGCGGGGCTTGGGTGTGCTGCGCTCGGGGCGAAACTGGGTGCAGTAAGGCAGGGCTTTAAAGCTGCACTGGTAGATGACGGCTTCGCTGCCTTGCTGGGCGTTGTAGGGGGTGTTGTAAGGCGTGTTGAGCCCGGCCAGCAGCATGCCGGCCTGTGAGCCTTCATGGCTGATCTGGGTGATGAGGTAGCGGGCGTTGAAGTCCTGGCGGTAGTGGGCTTGCAGTTCGGCAAAGTGGCCGGTGCACAGGCCGCTGGCGGTGGCTTCGCCCACAAAGACGCGTTCACCGCACAGCAGTTCTTGCTTGCGGATATTGGCGTAGCGCTTGCCTTCGTTTTCGTCGCGGAAGTTTTCGCCATAGATCATGACTTCGCCAAAGCCAGTGGGCGAGACTTCGACTTCCACGCGCAGTTCGGTATCGGCTTTGCGGTAGTTGTAGTCTTGCAGCACCAGCTTGGCGGGCATGGGTTTGCGCTGCTGAATAAAGCTTTGCACGGACTGGGCATCGAGCCCGGTATCGGGCTCGCCCACGGGGCGGTAGTGCAGGGTTTTGGCTTCGGCAGGGTGGATGAAGCGGCTGTCCACAATCTGCAGCGTTTCTTTTTTGCCGTCCTGGCTGAAGTAGTAGTACAGGCCTTCTTTTTCCATCCAGCGGGAGATGAAGTCGAGGTGGGTTTCCTGGTACTGGCAGACAAAGCTGCGGCTGCGGTAGTCGCCCTGGGTCTGTATCTGAAAGTCCTGGCTGTTCAGGCCACCGGCTTTGAGCACGCTGGCGATGATTTCGGGAATGGTTTGTTCATGCAGATAGACCTCGGAGATGCGGTAGAGCGATAAGCGCCATAGCCGGGGCACGAGTACGGCGCGGTAGAAGGTGTAGCCGCCCGCCTGGTGGAGCTGGTCGAATTCGGCAAGTACGCCGGAGTAGTGGTTGGGGGGGGGAGGGCGGTCGCCGGGGCTGTGCAGGCTGAAGGTGGCGCTGCGGGCCAGCATGAGGTCGAGGTCAATCTGGGCATCGTCGCTGACCAGGATGAGTTCAAAGCGGTAGGGGCGGGAGATGGCTTCACTGCCTTCCATGCGCACCACGGCGAATTTGCCGCTGTCCTGGGGGTAGGCCTCGGATTGAAAGCTGAAGCGGCGGTTGTCACCCAGGCGGGAGTCGAGTTGGGTCATGGGATGTGCTCTTGAATTTTTTGAGGTTCAGGCAAATTGCATGCTGAAGTCGCCGCTTTCGCTGACATCCAGCTGAATCTGTGTGGCGGGCTCTTCAGTGCCCATACGGGCCAGAATTTCCTGGGACAGGCGCGGCAGTACGGCGCTGCGCAGGATGAAGTCGATATTGCGGGCGCCGGTTTCCACTTCGGTGCAGCGCTGGGCAATGGCGTGAACCACGGCTTCGGTGTAGTGCAGTTGCTGGCGGTTATTGGCCGCCAGGCGTTTGACGATTTTGTCGAGCTTGAGCCTGACGATGCTGGCGATGGCGCTGCTGTTCAGTGTGGTGTAGGGAACCACGGTCATGCGCGCCAGCAAGGCCGGCTTGAAGTGCGCGGAAAGAATGGGGCGGATGGCGCTGGCGAGCAGGCCAGGGTCCAGCGGCGCGCCGTCCTGGGTCATTTCGGTGATGACGTCGGTGGCCAGGTTGGAGGTGAGGAAGATGACGGTGTTGGAGAAATCAATGTCTTTGCCTTCGCCGTCAGAGAGCACGCCTTTGTCAAACACCTGATAGAAGAGGTTCATGACATCAAGGTGGGCTTTTTCCACTTCGTCGAGCAGCACGACCGCATAGGGGCGCTGGCGCACGGCTTCGGTGAGCATGCCGCCTTCGCCGTAGCCCACATAGCCGGGTGGGGAGCCAATGAGGCGGCTGACGTTGTGGCGCTCCTGAAACTCGCTCATGTTGACTACGATGGTGGATTTTTCGTCGCCAAACAGCAGGTCGGCAACGGCCAGCGCAGTTTCGGTTTTGCCGACGCCTGATGGCCCGACCAGCAGGAAGACACCCAGCGGCTGCTGCGGGTCGCGCACGCCGGAGGTGGCGGTCTTGAGCACATCGGCAATGGTGTCCAGGCCCATGTCCTGGCCCTGTATGCGCTGGCGCAGCGCATCTGCCATGCCCAGAACGGTACGGGCTTGGTCTTGCTGCATTTTTCCGACAGGGATGCCTGTCCAGCTAGAGACTACCTGGGCCACGACTTCCGGAGTGACGTCGATTTGCACGAGTGCGCTTGAGGCGTTGACCAAGTCTGAAAAGCTTTGTTCTGCTGCGTTGAGTGCGCTTTCCTGTGCGTTGATTTCAGGGGCGCCGTTTTCGCTCTTGCGGGCTTGCTGGTAGGCGCTGCGGGCCTGAAGCAGGGTCTGGGCAGCCTCACGCTGCACTTGCCAGCACTGCTGCAGGCTTTGAATGCGGGTGCTGAGTTCGGCTGCCTGAAGGTCAATGGCGGCCAGTCGTTCATGATCTACGGGGTGGCGGCTGTCGGCGTCTTGCTGCAGGCCTAGCTTTTCTCGCTCCAGCGCCTGCAACTGTCGCTCTGTGTCTTCCAGTACATCAGGCTTGGCGCTTTGCATGACTTTGACGCGCGCGCAGGCGGTGTCGAGCAGGTCAACGGCTTTGTCGGGTAGCTGGCGGCCTGCGATGAAGCGCGCGGACAGCTCGGCGGAGGCAACGATGGCATCGTCGCGAATGCTGACCTGGTGGACTTGCTGATAGCGTTCGCGCAGCCCGCGCAAAATCAGGGTGGCGGTGGCGGTGTCCGGCTCTTCGAGCTTGACGAGCTGAAAGCGCCGGGCCAGCGCCGGGTCTTTTTCGAAGTATTTTTTGTATTCGGTCCAGGTGGTGGCTGCAATGGTGCGAAGCTCCCCGCGGGCCAGCGCGGGCTTGAGTAGGTTGGCCGCATCGGCCGTGCCTGCCTGACCACCAGCGCCGATGAGGGTGTGGGCCTCGTCAATGAAGAGAATGATGGGAGTGGGGGATGCCTTGATTTCGTTGATGACGCCTTTGAGGCGGTTTTCAAACTCGCCTTTGACGCTGGCGCCAGCCTGAAGCATGCCCAGGTCCAGCCCCAGCAGGGTGACATCTTGCAGAGAGGGGGGGACATCGCCTTGAGCAATGCGCAGGGCCAGGCCTTCTACGACAGCTGTTTTGCCAACGCCGGGGTCGCCCACGCAGATGGGGTTGTTTTTGCGCCTGCGGGCGAGGATGTCCACCATTTGGCGGATTTCGGGGTCTCGGCCAAAGACTGGGTCGATGCCGCCAGCGCGTGCTTTCTCTGTGAAGTTTTCACAAAATCTGCCGATGGCGCTTGTACTCTGTGCGTTTGCAGCTATGTTTTCAGAAGCGCCCGAATTGCTGGCGTGCTCATGCTCGATGGAGTGGCTGCCCAGTTGATGCAACTGCCCGAGCGCGGCATCGCGGTTGAGTTTGTGGAGGCTGTCCAGATAGCCGTCTGCCGAGGCAAAGAAATGTGCGCGGGCCAGGAAGGCCGCGAATATGGCGCCAGACCGGATCTGGGAGGCTCCGAGGTTTACGGACGAGATCAGCCAGGCGTCCTGCAGCAGTTGCAGCAGTAGCGGGGAGAAGCTGGGGCGTGTGTTGTTGGCGGATTCAAATCTCTCGATGGCGCGGGTGAGCTGGCGCACGAGCGTTGCTGTGTCCAGCTCGTTTTGCCGCAGCAACAGTGGAATATCGCTTTGAACCGTACCAAGGAGTTTGAGTAGCAGATGCTCAACGGTAATTTCCTGCTGCCCTAGAGAAACACACTGTCCGGCAGCTTGCTCCAGGGCTTGGCGCGTGCATTCGTTGAGCTTCTGAATCAGGGGTTTGAGTTCTGTAAGCAGCATAGGAAGTCCGTGTTTGTTTATTGAGGGGCAGGTGATACGCCAAGTAGCGCGGTATCCAGAGAGAAGCGGGCGGGTGGGCAAGGCTGCTTGGACGAAGGGGCAAGCCAGGTTCCCAGGCCCAGACAGCTCCAGACACCTTGCCCGAGCTGTGTGGTTTGCATCTGCGCCGCTTTGGGGTGAAGCGATACAGTGACGACGAGCGGAGAGTCCAGATAAAGCTGTATCAGCGTGCAAAGGCGCGCGTGTTCTTCCTGACCTGGCAGCAGGCTTTCGAAATGGGGTACTTCAAGATCGCGCAGATGAATGTCGAGATGGCTGCTGCGTTCGTGAACCTGTTCGCCAAGTACGCTGTCTTCACCCAGAGAGCAGGCCTGCAAGCCCAGTTGGCAGCGCTGATCTGCGGGCATGGTGGAGTGGCTGGGCACACAGGGCCGAATTTGTACCTTGGCTGGTGCCATGGCGTCACGGAGCAGGCATTGCAGGCCCAGCGCTGATTTAGGCCGCTGTGCCAGCAAACCTGCGTAGCGCAGCATGTCTGCACGCCGCTGCAAGGAGTGCTGGCTTTGATGCTGAATCCCTGCAAAAGCATGCAGATACTGCAAAGCTCGCAGGTCTTTTTCTTCGTTGATTCGCAGTTGCAGCCTGGGCTTGTGCCAAGCTTGATAGAGCAAGGGGTACAGCACCCTGTGCAATAGATCGAGCAGGCCACGGGTGGCGTGGCGGTCTTCGCGGCGCTCTGTAATCAGCTCTTCGGTATAGAAGGTGGGTAGTGGTGAGTCCACACCATACAGGCCGCCGAAATTGACGGTGACTTGCACCGCCTGGGGCTGTTCCGTGCTGTCGCCGGACTTGCCGTTGACTGCAGGTAACCGGACCACGTCGTGAATGTCGGCATCTGGAAATGCCAGCGAAAGCCTGGGGCGAAATTGAATGCCGTGCTCAGAGATACCTCGGGCACGCGCATCAAGCTGGAGCAGGCGCGCGGTCTGAAAGAAGCCGAATTGCCGGCCCTCGCGCAGCAACTGCTCAATCAGAGCAACTCTTGAAGACCCAGACGGGGGCGCCATACAAATTTTTCCTCAGTCAGGCTGTCCTGAATTTCGAGACGTGCATAGGTGTTGATGCTGGCGTAGCCCGCCAGAAAGCGTTCAAGAATGCAGCCAAACAGGTAGAGGTCTCCTGGCCCTGCGTAGTGACTGCTATGGCAGACCATTTGTATGCACTGTCCGCGCATCATGTGGCGGCCTACGAGGCGGCTTTCGCTCTTGACATGGACGCTGGCAATGCCGGCAATGCGCTGTCGGTTCGCTCTTTCATGCTGGCCTTGTTTGGCAGAAAAAACATATAGCGAAAGAAGGCTGCGCAGGTTCTCTGCAGTCGCCAGCGTCAGCAAATTCATGGCGACATGGGTTAGCAGTTTCCACTGCAATTCATCGTCTGCAGGAATACTTTGAGCAGGCCGCACTGCACGAATATTCTGGAACTGCAAACGTTCTGGAGATGTGGAAGTGGGGTTTCTGATCTCCCCGTAGCTGAGCTTGTCTGGCAGGTGAGCATTGGTGCAGCTCAGATTGATTGAGAGCACCTCATCCTGAAAATCCTGGTCTGCCTGATAGGGGATGGACAGAAAGCTCTCGTACTGATTCCCAACCGTTGCGGGGCGAATACTGACTTGGTAGGTGCCTGAGCTAGAAGGATTTGCAGCGGTCGGGCTGCGCAGAACGCCAAATGGAAGATAGGGCCTCGGTTGTGCCTTGCCCTGACAATAGCCATGAACGTTATCAATGGAGTAAATCTGATAATGCTCTGGATTGTTGCCTTCTGGGCGAATACGATATTCAGCTTGGCGGTGATCCGCATTGGTGGGAATCGCCATATGAGAAAATATATTAACGGCTGGAGCAATATTAAGTAAAAAGCTTTCGTCGTTAATAACGGGCATCCAGTCGGGACGCTTGTTGAGCAAAAAATTGATCTCTAGTGTAGCCCCAGCCTGTTTATGTATTGTGTGCAAGCCTTTTATTTCGACGAAAAGGAATTTTTCAGGTAAACAGAAAAACTCCTGTATCAATCCATATCCAGAAAAAGCGTTGCCAGGATAGGGGAGCAAAGGCGAGTCAAACCCGCTGCAATGAATTGCACTTGCGGACAGGGCTGCAACAGGTCGACCATTGCGGCGGATGGAGATGCCCCGCACCGAGGTGTTCAGCAGCATGAAGAGCTTGGCCGCTTCCGCATAGCTGTTTCCCAGAAAGAGCCGAAGCGGGCTGCTTTGAAGTTGTGTGTAGTCCACTCCATTGTCTAGGAACTGCAAGGAGATACTTGGAGTGCTGCCAGCTTGCTCAATCAACTCACATTGCTGCAGTGTCAGCGGTAGAACCTCAAGTTCCTGAGTGGTTCTGAATCGGCAGACTGTGGCATCGACCGGGATAGATGCGATTTCAGAGAGTGCTTTGACCTTGGCTGATTCAGTAAGAGGGGATTTAGGCTGGAACTCAATCAGTGTGCAGGCAGGAACTGGTCTTAGATAATGAGGGCACAGGAGATTGGTCAGCTCCTGTATGACTTCTGGAAATTCGTCATCCAGCTTTTGTCGAGTACGAGCCGTTAGAAATGCAACACCTTCGAGCAGCCTTTCCACATCAGGGTCAGAGGAACTGGTTGCCAACAGCGGAGCAAGCGCAGGATTGGCTTGGGAAAATTCGACTGCCAATGTTCTCAGTTGCGTTAGCTCAGTCTCAAAATACTGCTTGAACATGGTCTAGGCCTTTGCAGGTTGCTGTTTTATTTTTATTGTTGAAGTGAAATTTTTCCAGATGAGCCGACAGTTGTTAAAAGCCTGAATGGAATTTCTTGCTCATTGATGCAGACCTCGCCCTCTAATGAAAATTTCAAAGACAAAATATCACTTTGTTCTTGAAGTAGACGTACTTTTGGGTTGGATAGCCTCGGTTCATAGTTTTGCACCATGCGTGTAATTTCCTCTTCAATATTGGAAATATTTCCACTGCTCAAGCCCCCAATATGATTGGTGAAATCTGGTACGCCAAAATTTGGGTCAATTGGTGCACTTCCTTGACGAGTGTTTAAAATTAATACAAGATACTTTGATATGGAATTGATGATGTTTTCAGAAATGGAAGATTTCATGAATTTTTCATCAATTTCATAATTTTTAATTTTTTCAAAAAGTCGGATATTAATTTTTGACACGATTATTAATAAATGAAGGCAGCATTTTTGATGCTGCCTTGTATTTTTTAGGATTTTGGAGCAAGCCAAGAGTCTTCTGCTTCAATACCATCTGGATCAAATGTCCAGGTGATTTTTTCGTAGGTGAATGCCATATCTTCCATATGCCCCATTTGCTTGTTTTCAGGGCTCAAGCAGTTTGGCGTCCACGATTTAAGATGCGTGATAATCGCATTCTCAAGCTTGACAGTGTAATATTTCTCTTCGGTTCCCTTGGGGGAAATACGGTAGTATTCGAGAACAACAGACTTCATCTGCTCACCGGATGTCAAAGCTTGATATAACTTTGGAGAAGACTTATCAATCTCCTTGGTAACAATCATGGCATTGTGCACGCGCTTGCCTGTTGGAAGTCCAGTCTGAGGGCTTTTGGGAATTTCAATCAAATGTTCAACGGCTTGAACAAGAATTTTCCCATCGTGCCCTTTAACCTTGGTAGAGCCTTCAATTTTTCCTTGGTTTTGACCTTCCAGGGTCAAATAGCATGGCATTGGCATGACATTCCTTTCGGCTTCAATATTCACAGGAATTTTTGAGCAGGATTGCTCAATCTGGTGAAATTTCCTAAGAGTTTTAAATATACAAGAATGACCTGAAAGAAATATTTCAAAATCGAGGATGGAAATTTTTAATTTCCATCAGGTCATTTTTTAAATATGATATTTTTATCTCAAGACTTGTCTAGCTTACCGACCAGTGAAAGTGTGAAAGATGCGCCCATATATTTGAAATGAGGGCGAACACGCAAATCTACTTTGTACCAGCCTGGCTCACCTTCAACACTTGAAACATCAATTTCTGCTTGTCGCAGTGGACGACGACTGCGAACACCAGCAGCTGGGTTATCCATGTCTGAAACATACTGACGAATCCAGTTGTTCAGCTCTTTTTCCAGATCGCCGCGCTCTTTCCATGTTCCAATGTTTTCGCGTTGCAAGACTTTGATGTAATGTGCCATGCGGCTCATGACATACATATAAGGAAGCTGAGTGCTGAGCTTGTAGTTGAGCTCTGCTTCTTTACCCTCTTTAGTCTGGCCAAAGAATTTTGGTTTTTGTGTGGAGTTTGCAGAAAAGAATGCCGCATTGTCACTGTTTTTGCGCATTGTCAGCGCAATAAATCCTTGTTCGGCAAGCTCATACTCTCTGCGTTCTGAAATCAATACCTCGGTTGGGATTTTGTTTTGCAGTTCACCCATGGCTTCATAGGTGTAAATAGGCAGGTCGCTGAGTGTTCCGCCTCCTTGAGGACCGATGACATTGGCACACCAGCGGTAGTTCGCAAAGCTGTCCGCAAGGCGGCTTGCAAATGCAAATGCAGAGTTGCCCCAAAGGAAGTTAGAACTTCCACCCGCAACGGATTCGTTGTAGCTGAATTTTTTACTTGGAGTGCTTTGCTGGCTATATGGGACACGCAGTAAAAAGTGAGGAATGGTGAGTCCGATATAGCGAGAGTCCTCTGTCTCTCGGAAGGAGTTCCATTTTGCGAATTTTGGCCCTTCGAAAATAGATGAGAGGTCTTTGAGGTTGGGCAGTTGATCTAGGCTGTCAATACCAAAAAATTCGGGGGAGGCCGATGCAATAAAAGGTGCATGACTCATTGCTGCAACACTGGCAACGTTTTGCAGAAGCTTGATATCCTGAGGGCCTGGGCTGAACTCGTAATTGGCAATGATTGAGCCAAATGGCTGGCCACCGAACTGACCATATTCGGCAGTATAGGCTGTCTTGTAAAGTCCAGATTTTGTGATTTCTGGAGAGTCTTCAAAGTCATCAATCAGCTTGCTTTTACTGACGCTCAGCATTTGAATTTTGATGTTTTCGCGGAAATCTGTGCGATCAACAAGAAATTTTAAAGAACGCCAAGCTGATTCTAATTTTTGAAAGCTTTCATCGTGCAAAATCATGTCAACTTGAGCAGACAATTTCTTGTCAAGTTCGGCAATCATTTCATCGACGGTGGCGGCAGTCACTCGTTCGATGGAACGTTGTGGTTCTACCAGATGAGCAATGAAAGACTGAATTCCATGTCTTGTAATTGAATAAGACTCATCGGTAGGTAATACGCGTGCAGCTTCAATAAGCTCGTCAAGCAAAGATGCATTGGAATTTAAATTCTCAGCATCATTAACGGATTTTGTTTGTGTCATGATGATTAAATCGATAATTTATGATCTTGTTTAAGCTTGGTCTTTTTTATCAAATTCAGCCAATAAGCGTTGACGGACGCCCTCATCGCTGACAATGTCTTGCAGTCGCTTTCTAAAATCAGGTAAATTACCGAGAGGCCCTTTGAGTGCTTTGAGTGCCTCTCGTAATTCAATCATTTTCTGCAGCTCAGGAACTTGATCTACGATCGAATCTGGGGAAAAGTCATTGATCGAATTAAAAGATATATTTGTTGCCAGAACTTCCCCAGGCTCAGCATGGTTAGATAGCTTATTGGGAACGCTCAAGTTCAATGAAATTTTTTGTGCTTTTAAAACTTCATTGAAATTATCTTTGTCGATATTTATGGGCTTCTTGTCTTCAAGAGGCTCATCATCCTCGCGCAAGGTGAAATCACCTAGTACCAGCATTTTGAACGGGAGCTCTACCTCGGCCTGCGCTTCTCCACCTGCAGGACGGTAGACAATGTTGACTCTCTCTTTTGGTGCGACGGACCCATCGGTTGACATAGTATTTCTCCTAGTAATGCCGCTCGGGAGACAGACAGCAACCCAGAGCAGAGCTTTGATCATTAGAAGAGATCGGCCGCTGAGAAATATTTCAAATTTTTCGAGAGGTAGTCCTGAAGTCTTCTTGAATCTTCGCGTCACTCAACAGAAGAGAATCCTCTCTACCGAGGGGAGTCTGGAACCCGTAAAGCGCAAATCGTCGGCTTCCTCAAAGAGGCCGAAGTCTGCGGCAAAGTCGATGGTGCTTGCTGCAAATATGGCTCAGCGATGCTGCCATGTACGACAAGTAGAAGACTGCGTTACGCAGGGGCGTCTGCACCCCAGTTAGTTCAGATGTGGCAGTCGCAGAAGGAGAGCGCTGCGTTCAGGCGGGTGTATGCCTCGTGCCCTATATCTCGAAGGGTGCTGTCCGGCAAACACTCAGGCCCAGAAAGACTAAAGGACTTAGCCGATTTCTCAGCTAAGTCCTTGAATCATATGGTCGGAGCGGCGGTATTCGAACTCGCTACCCTCTGCTCCCAAAGCAGTTATAAATATAAATACGTCGCTATGAAAATTCAGATAATTTATAAAAATCAGTTTAAAAACAACATCTTGTGTTTCCATGTTTGTGCTTGTATGTTCATAATCGTCCACGTAGTGCCAAAAAATTGTTTACCCCTTTGTTTACCCCTCAGGAGAAATGATGACCAGATACCCCAAAGCAGGAGAGGGCCAGCATTGGACGACACGAGAGTTGCTAGCTTTGCCAGCCGCATGGAAAGGTGACACTTTGAGTGATGGTGGCGGCCTCTCTGGTGAGGTGCGGGTGAGCATGGACGGAAAAGTCTCGGTACGCTTCAAGTACGCATATCGTGCGGAGGGCAAGGTTTGTTGGCACCAATGCGGAACTTGGCCGACGATCGCTCTGGCCGAAATTCGTCGCACCAGGGATCTTGCTCGCCAACAGGTATCAGAAGGGGTGAATCCGACCGCGGCCAAAGAGTCTGTCAAGCTTGAAAAGCAAAGGTCAATTGCAGCGTCATTGGCTCAGGCAGAAGCTGAAAAAAGTGAACGCCTCACAGTGGATGATTTGTTCAGTGTTTGGCTAGAGCAGGGCGTCAACCGAGCAGACGGCAACAAAGAGTTGACGCGCAATTACCTGCAATACATCAAACCGCATCTTGGGCACTTGGAGCTGCGCTGTCTCACGGAAACTCATCTTCGAGTGTTGCTCAAGGCTGTGGTTACCGACGGTACTGTGCGAAAGGCACAGGTCATGCTTCTTTGTATTAAGCAGGCGTTGAAATGGGGTGAAAAGCGCAAGCCGTGGCGTGCCTTGCTTTTGGAAGGAAATCCAGCAGATCTTGTCTCGGAAGACAGCATTACTCCTGCAGATCACCAGGATGAACGCAGTCGCATCCTGAGTGATGACGAGATTCGTGAGCTGAGCCAAATACTCCGTCACTCTACCCAATCATATGAAGACGCAAAGCCGGGAGGAAAGTTGACGCTCCAGCGTCCCGTCAAAAGGGAAACACAGATTGCTCTATGGATAGCGCTGGGCACAATTTGCCGCATTGGCGAACTATTGATGTCGCGTTGGGAAAACGTCAATCTGGCCAAAGGCACTTGGTTCATTCCTGAAGAAGATGTGAAGGGCCAAAGAAAGAAGCGGCAATCCCAATTGGTGCAGCTTTCTCCGTTTGTACTGAGGCAATTTCAATTGCTCCGTGAGCGAACGGGTGACAGCGAATGGTGCTTTCCAGCAGTAAATACCAAAAATGCGACAAAAAATCGTGGCCATGTTTGCATCAAATCTGTATCCAAGCAGGTTGGCGATCGTCAAGTCATGTTCATGGACAGGAAGCCATTGAAGGGGCGTTGCCACGACAACACGTTGGTGCTGTCCAAAGGACAAAAAGGAAATTGGACAGTCCATGATTTGCGTCGCACTGGCGCTACCCTGATGCAGGGCTTGGGCATCAAGCTCGACACTATCGACCGGTGCCAGAACCACGTGCTGGAAGGATCGAAAGTTCGACGCCATTACCTCCATCACGAATACTCGGACGAAAAGGCTGAAGCTTGGCTCAAGTTGGGTGAAAAAATTGAGGCCATCTTGGCTGAAGCCAAGTAGCAGGTCATCTCGCTTCGTCTTACTTTGTGATTGCGGACGAGGCGGCCTCTAATTGCACAGGAGCTCTTGCTGCTCCAGGTTGGCACTCTTGTCTCGATGAAGTTTTGCAGCCAATCGGAAGACGATCAGCTGTAGAAGTTCAGACTTGATCTGACAGTGGGCCTTGCCAACAGGTGAGGTTTCCCGTTTTGATAAGGGTACGAATCTTTATCAATCCGGGCGCAAAGCGCCCAACGGAGAAACCTCATGAACAGTTTCAACCAAACCATCATCCGGCACAAGGTCGGCCTGCTCAATCTGGCCAGTGAGCTGGGCAACATATCCAAAGCCTGCAAAGTCATGGGCGTCTCCCGTGACACTTTCTATCGCTATCTGAATCGCCCCGGATTCCCTAGACACTTTTAAGCCGTTGGGAATGGCGTTTCTCGAACTCTATCGGAGAAATATCTCCTGCAGTGCCGTGACGCCTTTTTGGGTTGTAGAACATCTCGATGTAGTTGAAGATATCTGCCCTTGCGTCCTCGCGCGACGTGTAGATCTGGCGACGAATTCGCTCGCGCTTGAGCAACTGGAAGAAGCTCTCGGCCACTGCGTTGTCATGACAGTTACCGCGGCGACTCATGCTGGAGACTAGGTTGTGATCTCGTAGGAAGTCCTGCCAGTCATGCCCGGTGAACTGACTTCCCTGATCCGAATGCACCATGACCGCCTGATCAGGTCGACGACGCCACAGAGCCATCAGTAGTGCATCGAGTACCAAGTCGGTATCGATGCGGCTGCCCATGGACCAGCCCACGACCAGACGGGAGAACAGATCAACCACCACTGCCAGGTACAGCCATCCCTCGTGAGTGCGGATGTACGTGATGTCGGTCACCCACGATTGATTGGGCTCATCCACAGCGAAGCGGCGCTGCAGGTGGTTAGGGGCAACTATGGCGGGCTTGCCTCCGCGCATCCCAGGGCGGCGCCGGTATCCCGTTTGCGAACGCAGCCCTTGGAGCTTGAGCAAACGGGCCACGCGGTGTTTACCGCAGCGCTCTCCCAGATCCCGCATGTCCAGTGTGAGCTTGCGGTAGCCGTACACACCACCACTTTCAAGCCAGGCTTGTTTGAGCAAACCTTGCAGTCGCAGATCATCCCGAGCCCGTGGGCTGACGGGTTCAGCTTTCCAAGCGTAATACCCGCTGGGATGTACCACCATGACTTTGCACATGCTACGAATGCTGTATTCGTGCTCATGTTTCTGAATAAATGCGTACTTCACCCGAGCTGCTTGGCAAAGTACGCTGCGGCCTTTTTTAGGATGTCACGCTCCTCGGTCACACGCTTGAGCTCGGACTTTAGTCTGCGCAACTCTTCTGTCTGCGTAAGTTGAGCTTGTCGCTCTGCGGGAGGCCCTGAATGCGTCTTCAGCCACTGATACAGGCTATGTTGACTAACGCCAAGGCGCTGTGACACGTCAGCGACCTTGTGGCCTCGTTGTGTGATCTGCTTGATGGCTTCGATCTTGAATTCGTCTGGATATTTAGGCTTACTCATGGCACCTCCTATTGGGCCTCGGGATTGAGGCTCAGAAGTGTCTAGAAAACCCGGGGCGATTCATCTTGCTGGCTTCAGGGAGGCATCGTATGACCAGTATTCAATTTGACTGAGTCACCAAAAGCAGTCGCCGGCTGACTTACCGTTCAGATCGAACGTCTGCTCGGGGAGTGCATGTCGACCTCACACTTTTGGCTACATGCAGCCATTTGACGTGTATTCGTAAAGTGGTCCTCCCGTAGTTCTACAGCAAGTTCAATCTCACAACAATTCAACATTTATTGTATTATTGATTTATGCAAGAAACCCAAGTTGTCCGTTCCCTCTCTGCGTTGGCTCATGAAGCACGCCTGCGCGTTTTTCGTGCATTGGTGGTTGCAGGACCTGAAGGTCTGACACCCAGCGCATTGGCGGAGCAGTTGGGTATTGCCCCCAATGCACTGTCGTTTCACCTAAAGGAACTGTTTCATGCCGAACTTGTGAGTCAAGAGAGGCAGGGTCGAAATGTGCTTTACCGTGCTGCCTTTCCCGTCATGAATGGTCTGCTTGCATATCTCACCGAGAACTGCTGCCAAGGAGCTGCCTGCACTCCAGGCGCCGCGGCTTTGTGCCAGTGCTGAAGCACTCGTTGCTAGGAACGGTTCACCATGTTGACGGGCATTCTGATTTTCATCTTCACATTGACGCTGGTCATCTGGCAACCGCGCGGCCTTGGCATTGGCTGGAGCGCCTCGATTGGAGCCGGTATCGCCCTGCTGCTGGGGGTCGTGCACTGGGCTGATATTCCGGTGGTCTGGCATATCGTCTGGAATGCCACGGTGACCTTTGTCGCCATCATCATCACCAGCCTTTTGCTGGATGAGGCCGGTTTTTTCGAGTGGGCCGCTTTGCACTTTGCCCGCTGGGGCGGAGGCAGCGGCGTCAAGCTATTTGCCTTTATCGTGCTATTGGGTGCCGCTGTGTCGGCCCTGTTTGCCAACGATGGGGCAGCCCTGATTCTTACGCCCATCATGATGGCCATGCTGGTCGCGCTGGGCTTTTCTCCTGCTGCCACGCTGGCGTTTGTCATGGCTGCCGGGTTCATTGCCGACACTGCAAGCCTGCCGCTGATCGTCTCCAATCTGGTGAACATCGTGTCCGCCGACTTTTTCAAGATCGGCTTCAACGACTACGCATCGGTGATGGTGCCGGTCAACATCGCCTCGGTCCTGGCCAGCCTCGGTGTGCTGCTGCTGTTTTTCCGACGCGATATTCCTGCCACCTACCACGTGGCCCAACTCAAACAGCCGTCGGCTGCGATCAAAGACCGGGCCACGTTCCGGGCCGGCTGGGTCGTGCTGGTCTTGCTTCTGATTGGCTTTTTTGTTCTGGAGCCTCTGGGCGTGCCCGTCAGTGCCGTGGCGACCGTGGGTGCCGCGATTTTGCTGGCTGTGGCCGCTCGTGGTCATGTCATCAGCACCAGGAAGGTGCTCCATGGCGCGCCTTGGCAGATCGTGGTGTTCTCGCTGGGTATGTATCTGGTGGTCTACGGGTTGCGCAACGCGGGCCTCACGGATTACATCGCCTTGTTGCTGAATCAGTTTGCAGCCGGTGGCGTGTGGACCGCATCGCTGGGCACGGGCGTGTTGTCTGCGGTGCTGTCCTCGATCATGAACAACATGCCTACGGTCTTGATCGGGGCCTTGTCCATTGATGCTTCTACAGCCAGCGGTGCTGTCAAGGACGCCATGGTGTACGCCAATGTGATCGGCTGCGATCTGGGCCCCAAGATCACGCCGATTGGCAGCTTGGCTACCTTGCTGTGGCTGCATGTGCTGGGCAAGAAGGGCACAACGATTGGCTGGGGCTACTACCTCAAGGTCGGCGCGGTACTGACCCTGCCCGTGCTGCTCATCACCCTTGCCGCCCTGGCCTTGCGGCTCAGCGTGGTGTCTTGAATCTTTGCAACGGGAATCTAGCGCTATGAGCGACATCACGATTTACCACAACCCTGCTTGCGGCACCTCCCGCAATGTCCTGGCCCTGATCCGCAACAGCGGGGAAGAGCCCACGGTCATCGAATATCTCAAGACGCCACCTGATCGCGCCACGCTGATGGGCCTGATCCAAGCCATGGGCCTACCAGTGCGCGATGTGTTGCGTCAAAAAGGTACGCCCTATGACGAGCTCGGCTTGGGCGAACCCAAATGGACGGATGAGCAATTGATTGATTTCATGCTCCAACACCCCATCCTGATCAATCGCCCGATAGTGGTCACCCCTCTGGGAATCCGCTTGTGCCGTCCCTCGGAGGCCGTGCTGGATATCCTGCCGCTGCCTCAACAGGCAGCATTCTCCAAAGAGGATGGGGAAGCCGTCATTGACTCTAAAGGAAACCGAATTGGCAAGCTCTGATCTACCGAACCTCGACGAACAAGTCTTTGAAAAGCCCAGCCTGGAAGGCCTGTTGCCCGCACAGCGTGCGACGCACGCGCCGCGCATTCTGCTGCTGTATGGCTCGGTTCGTGACCGCTCCTATAGCCGATTGTTGACCGAAGAAGCTGCACGGCTGCTACGCAAGATGGGGGTCGAAACCAGGATCTTCGATCCGCATGGCCTGCCGCAGCCCGATGGCGCGCCAGACGATCACCCGAAGGTCAAGGAGCTGCGTGAGTTGGCGGTATGGGCCGAGGGCATGGTCTGGACGTCTCCTGAGCGTCATGGCGCGATGAGCAGCATCCTCAAAGCGCAGATAGATTGGATTCCGTTGTCCGCTGGTGCCGTGCGGCCGACACAAGGCAAGACATTGGCGGTGATGCAAGTCTCGGGTGGCTCACAGTCCTTCAACGCGGTCAACCAGATGCGCGTGCTGGGCCGCTGGATGCGTATGATCACCATCCCCAATCAGTCGTCTGTAGCTAAGGCGTTCGCGGAGTTTAATGATGCTGGGCGGATGAAGCCATCTTCATATTACGAACGAGTTGTTGACGTGATGGAAGAGCTGGTCAAGTTCACGCTGCTGACCAGAGACTGCTCGGACTACCTAGTTGATCGCTACAGCGAGCGCCGTGAAAGCGCAGAAGAACTGTCCAAGCGGGTCAATCAACGCAGCATATAGGCGATATGGTGAGTAGCTGCCGCATTTTTCGGCGCAAATTCAGTGGTGACGTCTTTGCTTCTTGAAGGGCCGTAATGGCTCGGCCGCGTCTATTTACAGGCCGCGATAGCGGACTTCTAGAGTCCCTTGGGTTGCACTGATGGTCACTGTCCACGGCTCACCTGAAACCGGTCGGCGGACCTTTGGTGCTGGGACGAGCGCTATGCGACTGTGGAGCTTCGCGATGCAGTCATGAGCAGCAGTAATCGCTGCAACGCCGACTTGGGATGTCAGAAGTTGGCTTCAAGCTGGGAGCCACCGGTCGAGTCAGATCAAATGATCGCCTTGCTGACTGACCGCTTGCTGGCAGCGAGCGTAAAAATACCTGTCGGTCTTGACAGACGGCTCATGCTGGATGACAGTAGTACGCCTTTGCCGCTTACTTGAAAAATCACGACCGCTTCATGCAGATCTTGCAGGGAAGGGCATCAAAGAGGCTGAGGTAGCCAATTTTTTGTTTACCCCTTTGTTTACCCCTTGGGCCCAGAAAGACTAAAGGACTTAGCCCCTTTCGAAGCTAAGTCCTTGAATCATATGGTCGGAGCGGCGGGATTCGAACTCGCGACCCTCTGCTCCCAAAGCAGATGCGCTACCAGGCTGCGCTACGCTCCGTAAGCCTCTATTGTAACGAGAAAATTGCGCTGTTTTTTAAAGCTGCAGACTATTCTCGAAATAGTGGCAATTTTTTAGCGGTTGCCACCTGTCGGTGCCGGGCCGCGGTTGGGCAGGTGGCGGAAGGTGATACGGCCCTTGGTCAGGTCGTAGGGGGACATTTCCAGCGACACCTTATCGCCCGCGAGAATGCGGATGTGGTGCTTGCGCATCTTGCCGCCGGTGTAGGCGATCAGTTGGTGACCGTTGTCCAGTGTCACGCGAAAACGCGAGTCAGGCAGGACTTCCGTCACGGAGCCTTGCATTTCAATCAGTTCTTCCTTGGCCATGTGTTCAATCTCAATAAAAGGTCAGTTGCGGCGCTTGTTCGTCGGTACCACGTTAAAAGGCCTGAGCATTCCTCAGGCCTTGTCAGCAGGTGGTATAGCGCTGCGCTGATCGCGCAGACCGAACAAAAGGCCGGTATCCCATCAAGTAATGCTGAGTCAGCACTCAATAAAACCGTGGAATTGTAGCTTCTTGGCTTTGTCAATGCAGTGCAAAAAGCCTCGATCGTCGCAGCGATGAGACGCTTTGAAAGCGATGCAGGAGCCGCAGCGCAGGACTCTTTTGCATGGTGGAAATGGCGCAAGCGACTGTGAACCTCTATGAAGTGCTGGCTCTTCGCTAGAATCAGCAACAACTCTCTATAACTTTGATAGCAATAAACAACTGTGTCTGAACGACTAGCCGTACTTTCCCAATATCTTTTGCCCAAACAGGCGCTGACTGCGCTGATGGGGAAGCTGGCCCAGGCGCAAGCAGGGGGATTGACGACGGCGGTGATTCGCCGCTTTATCCAGCGTTACAAGGTCAATATGGCAGAGGCTGCACAGCCCGATCCCGCCGCCTATGCCACCTTCAACGCGTTTTTCACGCGTGCCTTGAAAGAGGGCGTGCGGCCTCTGTCGAAGGCCGACTGGATCTGTCCCGTGGATGGGGCTATCAGCCAGTTTGGCAAGATTGAAGGCCAGCAGATTTTTCAGGCCAAGGGGCATGACTACAGCGCCACGGCCCTGGTGGGCGGTGATGCTGCGCTGGCAAAGCAGTTCGAGAATGGCAGCTTTGCCACTATTTATCTGAGCCCGCGCGACTATCACCGCATTCACATGCCATGTGCTGGCAAGCTGCGTCGCATGATCTATGTGCCGGGCGATCTGTTCTCGGTCAACCCGGTGACGGCCCGTGGCGTGCCTGGCTTGTTTGCGCGCAATGAGCGGGTGGTCTGTGTCTTCGATACCGAGCATGGCCCGATGGTGCTGGTTCTGGTCGGGGCGACCATTGTGGGCAGCATGGCGACGGTGTGGCATGGGCTGGTCAATCCGCCGCGCCCCGGGCATATCAAGAGCTGGGACTATGCGGGAGAGCAGGCTATAGAACTGGCGCAAGGCGCTGAGATGGGCCGTTTTCAGCTGGGTTCTACCGTTGTGATGCTGTTCCCGCAAAGCGCGGGGCTTGAGTTCAATGCGCAGTGGCAGCCTGCCATGCCGGTGCAACTGGGGCAGGTGATGGGGCAAGCCCAGCGCCGTCTGGGGTGATCTTTCCCCGCTAATGAATCAATAGCAAAAGCCGCTGAGTGCATAAGCACCAGCGGCTTTTTTGATGAATTTGCTCACAGGAACCAGGTCAGCGGTTCGGGCTTGCGCTCGGTGCTGAACAAGGTGGGTGACAGCTGCAGGGTATGCGGTTTGACGGGGTCTTCATGACCTTGCAGATAGATCATCAGCTCGCGGCGTCGCAAGATGACGTGGCTGACAACTTCCCTGCGTCCGTTTTGGGTGACCTCGGTGCCGGGGCGAAACAGCGGCATATGGAACAGGCCACTGCGCGTATTGGGCGGCAATGCCGCGACTTCTGGGGAGGCGAGCTGCATAGGCTTTCCGTAGTAGTGGTGACTGCATATCGACAGGCACGCGCAAAACTAAAGCCTTCGCGCAGAAATATTCGCGTTGACCGCAGCAGCTAGGCGCTTTTCAGTGGCTGGCAGACAGCGCCTTGAGTAGCTCTGTCTCGATGCGCAACTGGCTGGGGTTGTCCTGCAGTTCGGCCCCTTCGATCAAAAACGTGTCTTCCACACGCTCGCCCAGGGTGCTGATCTTGGCCAGATGCACGCTGATATGGTGCTGGGCCAGGATGCGGGCAATGGTGTAGAGCAGGCCGGCGCGGTCTGAGGCCGAGATGGACAGCAGCCAGTGCTGGGCTTTTTCATCGGGGCGCAGCAGCACACGCGGCGCAAAAGGAAAACTTTTGACCCGGCGCGAGAGGCGGCGCTGGGAGGGAGCGGGCAAGGGGCCGCCTTCGGTCAGTGTCAGTGCCAGATCGTTTTCCACCATGTGCATGAGTTCGCGGTATTGCTCTTGCATGGTGGGGGCGACGACCTGGAAGGTGTCGAGCGCATAGCCGTTGTGGGCGGTGTGCACGCGGGCGTCCAGAATCGAGAAACCGGCACGGTCGAAATAGCCGCAGATGCGGGCAAACAGATCGGCCTGATCGGGGGCATAGACCAGTACCTGCAGGCCTTCGCCTGCCAGTGAGCGACGGGCACGCACCACGGGCTTGCCTGCGCCCACATGGCGCGAGATGTGGCGGGTGTGCCAGGCAATGTCGGCAGCCTCATGGCGCATGAAGTAGCTCACATCCAGCGTATCCCACAGCTTTTTGTGCGATTCAAAAGGCTGGGCTGACAGGGCCAGCTGAATCAGGGCCTCGCGCTTGCGAGCCTCAATTTCGGCGGCGGCATCAGGGGCGCGGCCGCCCAGCACGCGCAGCGTCAGGCGGTAGGTGTCTTCCAGCAGCTTGCCTTTCCAGGCGCTCCAGACCTTGGGGCTGGTGCCGCGAATATCTGCCACCGTGAGCAGGTAAAGAGCCGTCAGATAGCGTTCATTGCCCACACGCTGCGCAAAAGCGCGGATCACATCAGGATCAGACAAATCCTGCTTTTGCGCCACCTGGCTCATGGTCAGGTGCTCGCGCACCAGGAACTCGACCAGATCTGCATCGGCCTTGTCGATCTGGTGGGCACGGCAAAAGCGTTTGACTTCGACTGCGCCAATGATGGAGTGGTCACCCCCGCGGCCTTTGCCAATATCGTGGAAGAGGGCGGCAAGGTAGAGCAGCCAGGGCTTGTCCCAGCCGCCCGCCAGCTGAGAGCAGAACGGGTATTCATGCGCATGCTCGGCCATGAAAAAGCGCCGTACATTACGCAGCACCATCAGAATGTGCTGATCGACCGTGTAAACGTGGAACAGGTCATGCTGCATTTGCCCCACGATGCGGCGAAATGGCCAGAGATAGCGGCCCAGCACCGAGGTCTGGTTCATCAGCCGCATGGCGTGGGTGATGCCGCGTGGCTGCTTGAGAATTTTCAGAAACGTCTCGCGGTTGACCGGGTCGCGCCGAAAAGCACTGTCCATCAGGTCGCGACTGGCGTAGATGGCACGCAGCGTGCGGGTGGAAAGCCCCGTCAGTCCCTCATGGCGCTCGTACATGAGGAAGGTTTCCAGAATCGCGTGCGGGTCTTTTTCGTACAGGTCGTCGCTGGCCACCTCAATGGTGCCGGCTTTCTCGAAGAAGCGCTCGGTCAGCGGAATCAAGGTGTAGGAGCTGGGGTTCAGGCGCTCCTCAATGCTCATGCGCACAATCTGGCAAAGCTGGGTGACGGCCTTGGCTGCCCAGTAATAGTGGCGCATCAGCGTTTCGCCCGCACGCATGGCCAGCTTGCGGCCTTCGGGGGTGGTGGAGCGGTAGCCAAATGCCTCGGCCACGGCGGTCTGCAGGTCAAACACCAGCCGGTCTTCGTGGCGGCCAGCAACGGCATGCAGGCGCGCACGAATCAGGCTTAGCAAGGCTTCGTTGGATTCCAGCTGCTGCTCCTCCAGGTCCGTGATGAGGCCATTGGCCCGCAGTTCACGCCAGCTGTTGCCAAAGCCTGCTGCCTTTGAAAGCCACAGCATGGTGTGCAGATCACGCAGGCCGCCGGGGGACTCCTTGCAGTTCGGCTCCAGCGCATAGGGCGTGAAGTCGTACTTTGCGTGGCGCTGGCGCAGCTCCAGCACTTTGCCTTCTACAAATGCCTTGGGGTCCAACTGGGTGCGAAACTGGGTTTCAAAATCAGCAAACAAGGGCTGGCTGCCTGTAATAAGGCGTGACTCCAGCATGGAGGTCTGAACCGTCAGGTCCTGCGCGGCTTCCTGCAGGCATTCGGCAATGCTGCGAACGCTGGAGCCAATTTCCAGACCCGCATCCCAGCAGCTGCTGATGAATTGCTCCACGCTGCGGGCCGTGCTTTCATCGGGTTGCGCACCAGTTTGGGGCAGTAGCACCAGCACATCAATATCGGAATGCGGAAAGAGCTGACCACGCCCGTAGCCCCCCACGGCCAGCAGGGCGGTGCTTTCAGGCATTTGTGCCCGTTGCCACAGGGTGCGCAGCAGCGAGTCGGCCAGTTCACTGAAGTGGTGCAGCACGCCGCGAATACTGCGTCTGCCCAGCGCCGGGTTTTTCAACAGCGCGATCTGCTTGCTTTTGGCTTCGCGATAGTCGTCACGCAAGCGGTGCAGAGCTTCGGTATCAATAGCGGCAGGGGTGGGGGCAGAGGTAGTCATGCGCAGCAAGAAGTCGAGGTTCAACAGGGCAAGTGCAGGGCCAGACCTTACCTCAAGCCCATAGGCCGAAGGATTGTGTTGTCAAAAAAGGTGAGCGTCCCGCGCTTGCTGGATAAGCGCATCAAGCAAAAAATATGCCGCATCCGGTGCAAGACCGTTGCGGCATAGGTGGTGATGACCTCAGCGGGGTATCAGGTACGAATGGCCTGGATGAAGTCGGGCGGTGTGGGCGAACCTTCAGACCATGTCAGCACGTCATAGCCGGTCTTGGTGACGGCCAGCATCAGCTCCCACTGGGCGGTCAGGCTGTGGTCCTTGGTGATGACGGTCCAGCCATCGGGCATGGCCTTGATGTCACGCTTGCCCAGGTTGAGCATGGGCTCGATGGTGAAGACCATGCCTTCTTCCAGCACCACGCCTTCGCCGGGTTTGCCATAGTGCAGCACCTGGGGCTCGTCGTGAAACACCTTGCCAATGCCGTGACCGCAGTATTCGCGCACCACCGACAGGTTGTGGCTCTCGGCATAGGTCTGGATGGCGTGGCCGATATCGCCCAGCGTAGCGCCGGGCTTGACCTGTGCGATGCCCTTCCACATAGCTTCAAAGGTGAGCTTGGACAGGCGCTTGCCCGCCACAGTGCCTTCACCAATGATGAACATGCGGCTGTTGTCGCCAAACCAGCCGTCTTCAGTGATGACGGTCACGTCCACATTGACGATATCGCCCTTCTTGAGCGGCTTGTCATTGGGAATGCCGTGGCACACCACATGGTTGACCGAGGTGCAGACATAGGCCGGGTAGGGCGTCATGCCCGGTGGCTGATAGCCCAGGCAGGCGGTCTTGGTGCCTTGCTCGGCCATGCGCTGGGCGCACAGATCGTCGATCTGCTGGGTGGTGATGCCCGGCTTGATATGGGGGGTGATGTAGTCCAGCACATCCGAAGCAAAGCGGCCAGCAATGCGCATGCGCTCAATGTCTTCGGGGGTCTTCAGTGTGATGCTCATGGGCTCAATTATCCCATTGCGGCTTTGAACTTGCAGGGCTTGTGGATGTGAAGTCCAAGCGTTAGCGCTAGGCACGGTAAAATCCGAGGCTCACCGATTCAGCGCCTTGGCCGGGTTCTTGCAAAAGAGCCGGGCCATGGCGCTTTTCACCAGCCTTCACATAAACAGGCCGCCTCGTGACATTGCATCTGACACAGTTTGAGGGTGGAAACGCCCTGAGCTCGTTCCGCGCCCAACAGCTTCTGACCGACTTGGTCGCCATCCACCCCAAGATCGCCGGCGTGTCTGCACGCTTTGTGCATCTGGTGGCCACTGAAGGGACTCCTGTGCCCGCATTGCAAGAGCGCCTGTCGGCGCTCTTGACTTATGGCGACCCCTTTGAAGGCAACGCTGATGGCCTGCCCTTCATCGTCACCCCCCGCATGGGCACGATCTCGCCCTGGGCGTCCAAGGCGACGGACATCGCCCGCAATTGCGGTCTCAATGTGTTCCGCGTGGAGCGCATCACCGAGTACCGCGTCGATCTGAAGTCGGGCTTGCTGGGTGGCAAGCCCGAGCTGAGCGCTGAGCAAACTGCCCAGATCGCCGCCTTGCTGCACGACCGCATGACCGAATCGGTCTTTGCCACGCGCGATGAGGCACAGCAGCTGTTCTCGGCCCTGCAAGCCCAGCCCATGGAGTTTGTCGATGTGCTGGCCGGTGGCCGCGCTGCGCTGGAAAAAGCCAACAAGCAATGGGGCCTGGCCCTGGCCGATGACGAGATCGATTATCTGGTCAATGCTTTCCATGGCTTGAAGCGCAACCCCACGGACGTAGAGCTGATGATGTTCGCCCAGGCGAACTCCGAGCACTGCCGCCACAAGATTTTCAACGCCAACTTCACCATCGACGGTGTGGCGCAAGACAAGTCGCTGTTCGGCATGATCCGCAACACCGAAGCCGTCTCGCCCCAGCACACCATCGTGGCCTATGCCGACAACGCCTCCATCATGGAAGGCCATGAGGTCGAGCGCTTTACAGCCAAATTCACCGGTAGCGCAGACGCAGCAAGCGCACCCAGCTATCAAAAGCAAAGCGCCACCAACCATGTGCTGATGAAGGTGGAAACGCACAACCACCCCACAGCCATCTCGCCATTCCCCGGCGCATCCACCGGCAACGGCGGCGAAATCCGCGACGAAGGCGCGACCGGCCGTGGCTCCAAGCCCAAGGCGGGTCTGACGGGTTTCACGGTCTCCAAGCTGTGGGGCAGCGAAGTGGGCAAGCCCGAGCACATTGCCAGCCCGCTGCAAATCATGATCGAAGGCCCGCTGGGTGGCGCGGCCTTCAACAACGAGTTTGGCCGCCCCAGCTTGACGGGCTACTTCCGCGAGTACGAGCAGCAAGTCGGTGACGTGACCCGTGGCTACCACAAGCCCATCATGATCGCTGGTGGCCTGGGCGTGATCGATGCGGACCAGACCAAGAAAATTCTGTTCCCCGCAGGCACCTTGCTGATTCAGCTGGGCGGCCCCGGCATGCGCATCGGCATGGGCGGCGGCGCGGCCAGCTCCATGGCCAGTGGCACCAATGCGGCCGAGCTGGACTTTGACTCGGTGCAACGTGGCAACCCCGAGATTGAGCGCCGTGCGCAAGAGGTCATCAACCACTGCTGGCAGCAGGGCGACAAGAACCCCATCCTGGCCATCCACGACGTGGGCGCCGGCGGTCTGTCCAATGCCTTCCCTGAGTTGACCAATGACGCAGGCCGTGGTGCGCGCTTTGACCTGCGTGCTGTGAACCTGGAGGAGTCTGGCCTGGCCCCCAAGGAAATCTGGTCCAACGAATCGCAAGAGCGCTATGTCATGGCGATTGCGCCCGAATCGCTGGCGCAGTTCACCGCCTTCTGCGAGCGCGAGCGCTGCCCATTTGCCGTGATCGGCACGGCCACCGAAGAGCGTCAACTGGTGCTGGAAGACACGGCTGTGGCCGCTGGTGACCAGAAGTTCCCGGTTGACATGCCCATGGACGTGCTGCTGGGCAAGCCGCCCAAGATGGTCAAGGACGTGACCACGGTCACCCGCGAGCTGCCCGCGATGGATCTGAATGATCTGCCGCTGGAAAAAGCGGTGATTGAGGTGTTAGCCCACCCCACCGTGGCATCCAAGCGCTTCCTGATCACCATCGGCGACCGCGCCGTGGGTGGTTTGACCCACCGCGACCAGATGGTTGGCCCCTGGCAGGTGCCTGTGGCCGACGTGGCCGTGACGCTGGCCGACTACCAGGGCTTCAAGGGCGAAGCCATGGCCATGGGCGAGCGCACGCCGCTGGCGGCCATCAACGCGCCCGCATCGGGCCGCATGGCCGTGGCCGAAGCCATCACTAATATGCTGGCCGCGCCGATTGAGCTCTCCAAGATCAAGATGTCGGCCAACTGGATGGCCGCTTGTGGTGAGCCCGGTGAAGACGCGGCGCTGTACGCCACCGTCAAGGCCGTGGGCATGGAGCTGTGCCCGGCGCTGAATATCTCCATCCCCGTGGGCAAGGACAGCTTGTCCATGCGCACGCAGTGGAATGAAGGTGGCGTGACCAAGAAGGTGACATCGCCCGTCAGCCTGATCATCACCGGCTTTGCATCCATCGACGATGTGCGCAGCACGCTGACCCCGCAGCTGGACGCCACCGAAGACGACAGCACCCTGGTGCTGATCGACCTGGGCCGTGGCAAGAACCGCATGGGCGGCTCCATCATCGGCCAGGTGCTGAACCAGTCAGGCAACGAAACGCCGGATCTGGACGACGCCAAGGACCTGATCGCCATGGTTGACGCCGTCAACGAGCTGCGCGCTGCGGGCAAGATTCTGGCCTACCACGACAAGGGCGATGGCGGCCTGCTGGCCACCGTGGCCGAGATGGCCTTTGCCGGCCATGTGGGCGTGGCCCTGAATGTGGACATGCTGATCACCGAAGGCGATGGCATCAGCGACAGCCGCATGGACAGCGGCGAAGGCAAGAACTGGGGCAAGCAAGTGTCTGGCCGCCGCGAAGAGCAGACGCTGCGCGCGCTGTTCAACGAAGAGCTGGGTGCCGTGCTGCAGATTCGCACGGCGGACCGCACCGAAGTGATGGACGTGCTGCGCAAGCATGGCCTGATCCAGTGCTCCACCATCGTGGGCAAGACCCGTCCCGCCTCGTCGCCCGTCGATGCCGGCAAGGGCGAGCTGCAAGTCTGGCGCGATGCCAACAAGGTGTTTGGCGCCACTTTGAGCGATCTGCACCAGGTGTGGGATGCCGTGAGCTGGAAGATCACCCAGCAGCGCGACAACCCCACTTGTGCCGACAGCGAACACGCGGCCGCCGGTGTGCCGAACGACCCCGGCATGCATGTGCACCTGACGTTCGACCCCAAGGACAACGTGGCGGCGCCCTTCATCAACGTGGCGGCTAAACCCCGTGTGGCTGTTTTGCGCGAGCAGGGCGTGAACTCCCACGTTGAAATGGCCTACGCCTTCACCGAAGCCGGCTTTGACGCGGTGGACGTGCACATGACCGATCTGCAGACAGGCCGTGCGCAGCTCAAGGACTTTGCCGGCGTGGTGGCTTGCGGTGGCTTCAGCTATGGCGACACCCTGGGTGCAGGCATTGGCTGGGCACGCTCCATCACCTTCAACGATCGTCTGTCTGCCGAGTTCCAGGCCTTCTTTGGCCGCACCGACACCTTCGGTCTGGGCGTGTGCAACGGCTGCCAGATGTTTGCCGAGCTGGCCGACATCATCCCCGGTGCGCAAGACTGGCCGCGCTTTACGCAAAACCAGAGCAACCGCTTTGAAGCGCGTTTGAGCATGGTCGAGGTTCTGGAATCGCCCAGCCTGTTCCTGCAAGGCATGGCCGGCTCGCGCCTGCCGATTGCCGTGGCGCACGGTGAGGGCTATGCCAACTTCAAGTTCCGCGGCAACGAAGGTGCGGTGCTCAAAGCCATGCGCTACGTGGACAACCACGGCCAGCCCACCGAGCAGTACCCGTTCAACCCCAACGGCTCCACCGGCGGCCTCACCGCTGTGACCACGGCTGACGGCCGCTTCACCGCCATGATGCCCCACCCCGAGCGCGTGTTCCGCAATGTGCAGATGAGCTGGACCAATGGAGATAAGTCGGAGTTCAGCCCCTGGATGCGCGTGTGGCGCAATGCGCGAAAGTGGCTGGGATAAATTGGCTGGGTTGATACCTTGCACGCTTGAATAGAAAAGCCCCGCAGTGTGAAAGCTGCGGGGCTTTTTTTTGTGTGCTGCGGACTGAGATTTGTTGCTGGTCTGTCTCAGGCCAGTCTCAGGCCTGTATCGGCATTTTCAGGCGCTTGTAGCTGCGCTGTCTGTCTGGGCTTGCAGATACTGCAGCAGACTGTTGTTCAGCGCATTTGCAAAGTCCGGGTTGTTCACGATGCGCACATGAGGAATCCAGTAGCGCAGCGTGGGCAGCAATTGCTCGGCATGGCTGACCTGGGTGCTAACTTCAAGATAGTTGCTGTGTTCTCTGAGAATGGCTTGCTGAGGCACCTGCTGGCGGCGCTTGAAATACTCCATGGCCAGCCCGGAAACATGCAGGGTGACGCTGGTTTTCAGGCCGAACCAGATGCCGTCGCTGCTTTCTATCTCCTGCGTGAAGTCATTGCGCGGCTCGAAAAACTCCTCGGTTTTCAGCACATGGCTGCATTGCGATAGTGCAAAAGCCTTGAGCTTGCCGTTTTCCGCTGCAGCCAGATACCAGATTCCCTGCTGGTTGATGAGCTTGTAAGGCGCGAGGGTTCTGGCTTTGCTGCGGTGGCGCAAATGGCAGATATGGCGTTTGCGCACCGCCTCTTCCAGTGTGTCGAAGTCCTGGCGGTTGATGCCTTCCATTTCCGAGAAGGGGCCGCGAAACAGATAGCTTGGTTCGTCGCCCGGTGTTTCGGCCCACTGAGTCAGTCGCCGTAGCGTGTTGCCCGGCAATTGCTCCTGAATATCCAGCAGTGCCATCACGGCTTCGAGCTGTTTGAGTTGCAGGCGAGGCTGCAGATGCGGTCTGAGCTGATATCGCCCTTCAGGTGTGCTGTGCACCCATTCTTCGAGGCGTTCCAGGTCGCGGAAGATGGTCCGTTCGCTGACGTTGAATTCCTGTGCAAGGGTCGCAGCTTGCTGCAACTGTTCGCCTGCATAAAGGCGGTGAATGAGTTCTGTCAGGCGCCTGGCTAATTTTGTGGTGTTTTCAGATGTCATGCTGCTTAAAAATGATTTCTTTTTGTGAGTATAGAGGGGCTCTCTGACAGCGGATGTCAGTGGAAGCATTTTTTAAGTATTTTGTGAATTTATTGATTGGATGATTCTTTGCTGACTTCACCTGTCATTCGATATTTCTAAGCTTCAGGCATATTGATTACAGAGGGTGCGGATGGCAGACATATTTTCTCAATACAGAAATGATGAAGATGCTTATGTGATTTATTCAGAAGTCATTGAGCTCAAAGGTGTACCAGTGCTTGCGCAGCGGTGGTGCTGCAATGGGGTGCTGGGCGAGAGTCTGGTTCTGAGTGCTTATGCGTTGAAACACTGGTCTCTCGGCCAGGTGCAGCAGCTTGTTGCCTCTCATGAGCATGTGCGGGACTTGCAGTCGCTGAGTATTTCATTCATGGGCGACTATGTAGTCGTGGACTTCAGTCAGAAAAACCTGGCACAAAAGCAGCCCTGTCGGTAGCTTCTGTCACGCCCTGTCAGTGACGCTGGCTAAGATAGGGTGTATCAAGGAGGACGTAATGAAAATCAAGGAATATTTGAGTTTGTTTGATGGCGGTATTTGTAAAGTCAAGGTGAAATTTAAAAATAATGCAGGCCAGGTTGCTGAAATGGCAATGGCTCCTGAGGAATTAATCAAAATTGTCAAGCCGAATGGCGAAGGCTTTGAAGATGAAATGAATTTTGATGAATGGAAATTCAAAGTAGAAAAATATGAAATATTTCCGCGAAAGAATTTATTGATTATTCATGCATATCAATAATAAAGATGGTGCAGGCGATTTTTTAATTTTGTTTCATTTGAACCCCGGGCGCAGATGGTAGGCTGATGCTTGGCAAGGTGCAGATCCTGTACCTGTGCGTGCGCTTAGCAGTTTTGGCTTGAGTCGCTTGATGGACAAGCGCAAGCAGCTATCAAATTAAAAGCAGCAACTTGACCGAAGAGGGGAGCATCGGTGTCGCGTGTACTAGCTACAGAAGCAGAGGTGTTGGCGCTATCGCCCGACGCGGCTTCGTCCAAAGCCGCCAAAGGGCTGCAATCCATCAGCAAGTGGCCGACCACGGGGGGTAACGATGCGGCGGTCTGGGGCGAATGCCAGGGCAGCGGCTCCAAGCCCTACCAAACGCAGGTCGATCTCAGTGGACCCGCCTTCAAATGCTCCTGCCCCAGCCGCAAATTCCCCTGCAAGCACGGCCTGGCGCTGATGCTGCTGCGCGCAGCGGGCCAGGTGGCAGATGGCGGTGAGCAGCCCGAATGGGTCAACGCCTGGCTGGGTGGCCGCGCAGAGAAGGCCGAGAAAAAAGAGGCCAAGGCAGCAGCCATAGCTGCGGCCCCCCCACCAGACCCTGAAGTGCTGGCCAAGCAGCAAGCCAAGCGCGACGACAAGCGCTGGGATAAGGTGGCTGCGGGCATGCAAGAGCTGTCGCTGTGGATGCAGGACATGGTGCGCACGGGCCTGGCCAACCAGTCTGGCGACGCCAAGGCGCGCCAGCACTGGCACACCATGGCCGCACGTATGGTGGACGCGCAGGCCACAGGCATGGCCGCCCGCATCAAGGAAGCCTGGGAGCTGGTGGACAGCCACCCGCAGTGGGCGCGTGATTTGCTGGTGCAGCTGGGCCACTGGCAGCTGCTGGTGGATGCGGTAGAGCGCCGCGAATCTTTGCCCGTCGATGTCAAAGCCGATGTGATGGCAGCGCTGGGCTGGCCGCTGGATAAGGCAGAAGTGCAAGCGCAGGGCGAGGCTCTGAGCGACCAATGGCGCGTGGCCGGCATACGCTTGATAGAGCGCGAAGGCCGCTTGCTGGAGCGCCATGTCTGGCTGCAAGGCCTGCAAAGTGGGCGCATGGCGCTGTTGCTGGACTACGCCCAGGGCGGGCGCGGTTTTGAATCGGCTTGGGTGCAAGGCGCCAGCTACAGTGGCCGCCTGCATTTCTACCCCGGCCGCGCCGCATCGCGTGCGCTGGCCGGTGGCGATATGCAATTGCTAGATAGCGATGCAGTGCTGAACACCGATGTGCTGGGCGATGTCCTGCAACAACTGAGCCAGCGCATTGCCGCCAACCCGCTGCAGCCCACGCAGCCGCTGTGGTGTGCCAATGCAGGGCTGAATTTTGTCGATGGACAGTGGTATGCCGCATGGCCGAAAACCGCCGATATGGTCACCAACATGGCGCCAGTGCCTGTGGTGATTCAAGACGCCGAAGCGTGGCGCCTGCTGGCGCTGACGGGCGGCGCACCCGTGGCCTTGTTTGGCGAATGGGAGGCTGGCCCGCAGATTGGCCGCTGGCGCTTGCTGAGCGCCTGGCAAGCCACAGAGCAGGGCGGTGCCTTGTCCTGCATCTGGCAAAACCGGGGAGAGGTGTGATGAGCCAAGCCAATTTATGGACTGCGCTGCAGCAGTCAGCCTTGGTGGGGGCAGAGCGACTGGCCGTGCCTGTTATTTTGACTACGCCCGATGTGAGCACGCCCGCCAGCGTGCAGGCCGTGCAAATGGCGCTGCAGCAGCCTGCGGCATCCATCGCCGCGCAAGTTCTGCGGGCCAGTGCGGCGGCTGCGGTGTTAGAGCGCACAGGCTGGGTGCCGGGCAGCCAGATTCAGCTGAGCGCGCCGCTGACGGTGCCTGTCATTCCGGCGCCCGAATCACGCAGCGCGCCAGACGATGCGCAGTTGGAAAGCCTGGTTGAAGCCATCATCACCGAAGGCCCGCAAGACCAGCTGGCGCCTACCTTTGCAGAGCTGAACAACGCTGGCCTGCGCCTGCCGCACGGCCTGCTGGTCAGTGCGCTCAACCAGGGCCGCCAATCGACGGAGCTGCGCGAATGGCTGCTGCCCGTGCTGGGCGAGCGCGGCCGCTGGCTGGCCACGCAAAACCCGCAGTGGGCTTATGCCGCAGGCGTGCAAGAGACGGCCAATGCCGAGCAAATCTGGCAAGAAGGCTCTGTTGCCCAGCGCGTGAGCCTGCTGGAGGCAGAGCGCGAAACCGACCCCGCCACGGCCCGTGCGCGGCTGGAAGCCAGCCTGAAAGAATTGAACGCCAAAGAGCGTGCACCCATGGTGGCGGCGCTGCACGCGGGCCTGAGCATGGACGACGAGCCGCTGCTGGAGAAACTGCTGGCCGACCGCAGCAAGGAAGTGCGCGAAAACGCCGCCCAGCTGCTGACCCGCTTGCCCGCCAGCGCGCACAGCCTGCGCATTACGGCCTGGCTGCAAACCATGCTGAGCCGCGATGACAAGGGCGAATGGCAAATCGAGCCGCCCACCGAGGGCAACAAAGACTGGGAGCGCGATGGCATTGCGCTGCAACTGCCTGCCTATGTAAAGGGCGAGCGTGCCTGGTGGCTGCAGCAGCTGGTGGCGCTGGCGCCCATTGATTTCTGGCGCCAGGCGCTGGACAAAAGCCCCGAGCAATTGTGGGATTGGAGCCGCCGCAGCGACTGGAAATCTGCGCTGCGCCAGGGCTGGCTGAAGGCGCTGGATACCCAGCACGACCTGCGCTGGCTGCCGCTGCTGCAAAGCATGGAAAGCGATTCGCGTGCGCAGGCTCTGCTGCCGCCGCTGCTCGACCAACTGACGACGGAGCAGCGCGAAGCAATGTGGCTGGAGCGCCTGCAGCGCAAGCAGGGCCAGAGCGCACTGATCGATTCCGTCAACAGCATGGATGACAGCATGGGTGCGGTCGATGTGCTCTCGCCCGCCATCTCGCAGTGGATTGTGGATGCGCTCTACACCGCCACACGCGGCAAACAGGCACAGGGTAATTGGCACAGCTGGCAGGCCGACCAGGCCGTGCTGGCCTGCGCCAAACGCCTGCATGCCAGCCTGCTGCCGCGCTTTGCCGACCTGTGGCGCACGCCTGTGCCTGGGAGCGATTTGCCAGCCGCTAGTGAAGAACCCAAAGAAGCTGTGCAAGGCCCGAACGCCGAGGCCAACGCCGAAGTCATTGCCAAGCTCAAAGCCGAGCAGGAAGCCCGCCGCGCGCGCGCCCGCTTGCGGCCCTGGGATGACGAGCGCGTGCTGCAGCAACTCAACCGTATTGTCGATTTGCGCATGGCCCTCGCCGCCGTCGCATCCCCCTCCATCTAACGCCCATTTTTTACCGGAAGCCACACCATGAGCCAAGTCCTGCGACAGCACGCCGAACAGCAATTTGCCGAAGAACTCGATGCCCTGCAAAAGGTGGATGACCGTCCACGTCCGCCGAACTGGAAGCTCTCGCCCTGGGCCGTGCTGCAGTATTTGATGGGTGGCACCTTGAGCAATGGTTTTGAAGTCAGCGCCAAGTACATCGGCAATCCGCGCCTGATGGAGATTGCGGTTTCCACCCTGGCCACCGACCGCGCACTGCTGCTGTACGGCGTGCCCGGCACGGCCAAGTCCTGGGTGTCGGAGCATTTGTCGGCTGCGGTCAGCGGTGACTCGACCATGCTGATCCAGGGCACCGCAGGCACCAGCGAAGAGCAACTGCGCTATGGCTGGAACTACGCCCAGCTATTGGCCCACGGCCCGTCCGAGAAAGCGCTGATCCCCAGCCCGCTGGTCAACGCCATGAAGCTGGGCAAGATCGCCCGCATCGAAGAGCTGACCCGCATCCCCGCCGATGTGCAGGACACCTTGATCACCGTGCTGTCTGAAAAGACCTTGCCCGTGCCTGAGCTGGGTATGGAATTCCAGGCTGTGCCGGGCTTCTCCGTTATCGCCACGGCCAACAACCGCGACAAGGGCGTGAACGAACTCTCCAGCGCCTTGAAGCGCCGCTTTAACACCGTGGTGCTGCCCGTGCCAGCCTCGCAAGACGAAGAAGTGCAGATCGTCACCAAGCGTGTGGGCGAGCAAAGTCGCGCCCTGCAACTGCCTGCCGAAGCGCCTGCGCTGCAGGAAGTGCGCCGCGTGGTGCAAATCTTCCGCGAACTGCGCAACGGCCAGACCGAAGACGGCAAGACCGTGCGCGTGAAGTCGCCCAGCTCCACCTTGTCCACAGCAGAGGCCATCTCGGTCATCAACAGCGGCATGGCGCTGGCGGGCCACTTTGGCGATGGCGTGCTGAGCGCGAACGATGTGGCGTCTGGCCTGCTGGGCGCGGTCATCAAGGACCCGGTTCAGGATACGGTGGTGTGGAAGGAATATCTGGAGACGGTCGTCAAGGAGCGTGCCGACTGGAAAGATCTATACCGCGCCTGCCGAGAGCAATTGTGAGTTGTGCGGCAGTGAATACAGCTCTTGATACTTCGTTGCCACGCAGGCCGCGCGCAAGCTCGCCGTAGCGCTGCTACTGTCTTCGCTTGCGACGCCTCGTCTCAACCGCCCATCTGCGATGGGCTGAGCTGTCTTCACTGCTGAAATTCCGTTGATTCACGCACATCGCAGCTTTCAAGAAATCTATGGCCACTTCCGCTGATTCCGTTCACTTCTTTGGCATACGCCACCACGGCCCCGGCTGTGCGCGCAGCCTGCTGCAGGCGCTTGAAGCTTTGCAGCCCGACTGCCTGTTGGTTGAAGGCCCGCCCGAGGGCGAGGCGCTGCTGCCCATGCTGCAAAGCGCCGAGCTGCGCCCGCCCGTGGCCATGCTGGTCTATATGCAAGACGCGCCCAGCCAGGCCGCGTTTTATCCGTTTGCCGAGTTTTCGCCCGAGTGGCAAGCCCTGCAATGGGCCAGCCGCCAGGGCGTTGCCACGCGCTTTATCGATCTGCCGCAAACCCATGCCATGGCGATTGAGTTTGCGCGGCGAGAGGCTTTGAAGAAGGCGATGGAAGAGGGCGGCGGCGCGACTGATGAAGTTGAAGACGCCGCTGAAGGCGATGAATCTGAGGCAGAAGCCGCAGAGCCTGCAGCGCAAGAAGCGGAAGGCGATGCACCAGACGCTGAGCAGATCGCCGCAGATGAAGCTGTAGAAGAGCCACAGACAGCGGCGCAAGAGCACCATAACCACCGTGATCCGCTGGACTGGCTGGCCCACGCGGCAGGCTTTGAAGACGGCGAGAGTTGGTGGAACCGCTTGGTCGAGGAGCGCGGCGATAGTGAGGCGCTGTTTGAATCCATCAACGAAGCCATGACCGCTGTGCGCAGTGAGTTGGCCAAAGACGGCGAACATTGGCGCGGCGAAGCCTATGTGCAGCGCGAAGCCATGCGTGAGGCCCATATGCGCCAGTGCATACGCGAGGCGACCAAGGCAGGCTACCAGCGCATTGCCGTGGTGTGCGGCGCATGGCATGTGCCCGCGCTGCAGCAAAGCGTGACGGCCAAGGCCGATAGTGCCTTGCTCAAAGGCCTGCCCAAGGCCAAGGTGATGGCCACCTGGGCGCCGTGGACCTATCGCAATCTGGCCAGCAGCAGCGGCTATGGTGCGGGTGTCACATCGCCGGGCTGGTATGAGCATCTGTGGCGCTGCTACCAGGCAGATATGGAATCAAACAGGCCGCTAGCGCAGGATGAAAGCGCGCCAGAAGCTATTAAAAATATAGTAAACCCTGCGGTCAAGCCAGCCGTTTTGCGCACCGCAGGCTGGCTCACCCGCGTGGCCCATCTGCTGCGCGATAAAGATCTGGACTGCTCCAGTGCACACATCATTGAAGCCACGCGCCTGGCCGCCAGCTTGGCTGCGCTGCGTGGCCAGCCCACGCCGGGGCTGCAAGAGATTAACGAGGCCATCGTCACGGTGGTTTGCATGGGTGAGACTGCGCCGCTCAAGCTGATTGACGACGCACTCACCGTGGGCCATGTGCTGGGCAGCGTGCCCGCCGATGTGCCCCAGGTGCCGCTGCAGCGCGATATAGAGCAGCAGCAAAAATCGCTGCGCATGAAGCCCGAGGCGGCAGCCAAGCTGCTGGCGCTGGATTTGCGCAAAGAAAATGATTTGGCACGCAGCCACTTTCTGCACCGCCTGCGTCTGCTAGGCATTGGCTGGGGCACACCCGCGCAAGATGCGCAGCGCAACCGCGGCACCTTCCGCGAAAGCTGGCAGATGCAGTGGGAGCCCGAGCTGGCCGTGCGCGTCATCGAAGCCAGCGTGCATGGCGCCACCGTGGCACAAGCCGCCACGGCCAAGCTACGCGCCAGCCTGACGCCCGAGACCGCACTGCCCGAGATTGCCCATGCCATTGACGACGCACTGCTGGCCAACTTGCCGCAGTTGGTTGAGGCCTTGATTGAAACTTTGGCCGAGCGCGCAGCCACCACGGGTGATGTGGCCCAGTTGCTGCAAGCCTTGCCGCCGCTGGCCAATGTGTACCGCTACGGCAGCGTGCGCCAGACGGATACGGTGCTGCTGGCCACGGTGATTGATTCGCTGGTGCTGCGTGCCGCCATCGGCCTGCCCGTGGCTTGCATGGCCATGGACGAAGACGCGGCGGGCGCGATGAAGATCAAGGTGCTGGCCGCCCACGATGCATTGCGCTTGCGCGGCATGGATGGCCAGGCCCAGGAAGCCGTGGACGCCTGGCGCGCCGCACTGCGTAGTCTGGCCATGGGCGATGCGGCCGCGGCCTTGCTGCGCGGCATGGCCTGCCGTTTGCTGCTGGATGAGCATCTGCTGGAAAGCGCCGAAGTGGTGCGCCAGTTCAACCGCAACCTCTCGCTGGGCGCCGCGCCCATGGATGTGGCGGCCTGGCTGGATGGCTTTTTGAACCAGCAAGCCTTGGTGCTGCTGCACGATGAATCCATCTGGGGCGCGATCGATGCGTGGTTGACGAGCTTGGGCGAGCTACAGTTTGCGCAAATCCTGCCGCTGGTGCGCCGCAGCTTTGCCAACTTCAGCAAGCACGAGCGACAAAGCCTGGGCGAGAAAGCCAAGCGTGCACCGGTCGCTGGTGCGGTGCAGACCGGCTCAGTGCAAGTCGCCCCAGTCGCAAGCGGCGAGGAAGCCGGACCATGGGACGAGCAGCGTGCAGCACTGGCACTGCCGGTGTTGAGCGCACTATTAGGGCTGAATCTGCCTGAAGTCCAGGCAGTAAAGTCGCCTGTAGCTCCTGATTTTGAAGCATCTACAGATAAGGTGTGATGATGAATGCCAACGTGAACACACCTAGCACCGATCCCGAACTGAACGAGCAGGAGCTGCAACCCACCTCACGCCTGCAGCGCTGGCGCATGGTGCTGGGCAGCCCGGCGGACGCCAGCTGCGGCGGTGTCTCTGGCCGTTTGCAAGAGATGGATCAGGCGCTTGCATCGCTGTATGAGCAAGACACCAAGCTGGGCTCGCGCAAGGGCGGGCGCGGCGATTCTTCGCCATCCGTCTCGCGCTGGCTGGGCGATATCCGCAAATACTTCCCCAGCCAGGTGGTGCAGGTGATGCAGCGCGACGCGATGGAGCGCCTGCAACTGCGCGAAATGCTGCTGCAGCCCGAGATGCTGGAGAACGTGCAGCCCGATGTGCATCTGGTGGCCGACCTGATCTCGCTGGGCTCGGTCATTCCGCAAAACACCAAGGCCACAGCGCGGCTGGTGGTGCGCAAGGTGGTCGATGAGCTGATGAAAAAGCTGGAAGAACCCATGCGCAGCGCAGTCAGTGGCGCGCTGGACCGCAGCCAGCGCAACCGCCGCCCGCGCCATGCAGAGATCGACTGGAACCGCACCATCCGCGCCAACCTGCGCCACTGGCAGCCCGAGTACAAAACCATCGTCCCCGAGACCTTGATTGGCTATGGCCGCAAGGTGCGTCGCCCGCAGCGCGAGGTGATTTTGTGCATTGACCAGAGCGGCTCGATGGCCAACTCGGTCGTGTACTCCAGCATCTTTGGTGCGGTGATGGCCAGCCTGCCTGCCGTGGCCACCAAGCTGGTGGTGTTTGACACGGCGGTGGTGGACTTGACCGACAAACTGGACGACCCAGTGGACGTGCTGTTTGGCGTGCAACTGGGTGGGGGCACTGATATCAACGGCGCGGTGGGCTACTGCCAGAGCATCATCAGCGAGCCGCGCAACACGATTTTGGTACTGATCTCTGACCTGTATGAAGGCGGCGTTGAATCGGGCCTGCTGCGCCGTGCCAACGAGCTGGTCGAATCCGGTGTGCAGTTTGTCACGCTGCTGGCGCTGAGCGACGAGGGCGCTCCGTCATACGACGCCGACCTGGCCGCCAAGCTGGCCGCCTTGGGCGTGCCATCGTTTGCCTGCACGCCAGACGCCTTCCCGCAGCTAATGGCCGCTGCCATCCGCCGCGACGATGTGAGCGCCTGGGCGGCGACGCAGGGTTTCAAGACCAGCAAATAACAAAGCTGGCTCGGCTGGCTCGGCTGGCTCAGTCTGGCAGGGCCACGCCCAGCTTGGCCAGCTTTGCCGCCGCCACATCACGGCGGCGTGCGGCTTTTGCCGCTGTTTCACTCACGGTGGCAATGGTCTTGGGGCCTTTGCCTGCAGCGGCCTTGACCAGGTCTGCCTTCTTGCTGGCTTCGGCGGCCAGCTTGCGGTAGCTGGCGATCAGTTCGGCAATCAGTTCGGCATGGGCTGCGGCTTGGTTCACGGGGTTTCCTGTTCGTTGAGGGCCGCATTGTCACGGCAAAAGCGGGAGCGCTTTGAATGCCATTACAGATTGGCGAATTACTGGCACGGAGGGCGCTGGGTTTGAAGGCATGATGGCGGTCGTTCAAACCAATGAGGAAATGCGATGGCAGGTGCAGGCCTATTGATGCTGCTCGACGACATCACAGCGCTGCTGGACGATGTTGCCTTGATGACCAAAACAGCCGCCAGCAAAAGCACGGCGATTCTGGATGATGTGGCCACTCAGACCAAAGTGGCGGTGCAGAAAACGGCCGGTGTGCTGGGCGATGATCTGGCGCTGAATGCGGAGCAGGTGACTGGCGTCAAGGCCAACCGAGAGTTGCCAGTGGTCTGGGCAGTGGCCAAGGGCTCGCTGATGAACAAGGCGATCCTGGTTCCAGCGGCGCTGTTGATCAGCGCGTTTGCGCCCTGGCTGATTACGCCGCTGCTGATGGTGGGCGGCGCTTTTCTGTGCTTTGAAGGAGTGGAAAAAATCCTGGAGCTTTTTCACAAAAAGAAGGCACACGATGTGCATGAAGCCGAGGTCGATGCAGACGAGGCCGTGCACAAGGGCGTAGCGCCTTCGTCGGTCAGAGCAGCGCGCGAAAAGCACATGGACCCGATGGAGTACGAGAAGCAAAAGGTCAAGGGCGCTGTGCGCACGGACTTTATTCTTTCTGCAGAAATCATGGCCATTGCGCTGGGTACGGTCTCGACCAAGCCCATCTGGGAGCAGGGCGCAGTGCTGATCGCAGTGGCGCTGGCCATCACGGTGTTTGTCTATGGTCTGGTGGCTGGGATTGTGCGTATGGATGACGTGGGCAACTGGCTGATGGCCAAGTCCAGCAGCGCCGCCCAAGCCTTTGGTCGCGGCCTGATTGCGTTCACGCCCTGGTTGATGCGTGGCCTGTCCATCGTGGGGACAGCTGCAATGTTCATGGTGGGCGGCAGCCTGCTGGTGCATGGCATTGGCCCGATTGAGCATTGGGTTCAGACCGCAGTGGTGCCTATGGGCGGTATTGCCGCTGCGCTGGGGCCAGTGCTGGTGCATGTGGTGGTGGGCGCCATCATTGGTGGCGTTGTGGTGCTGTGCGTGGAGTTGTGGCACAAGCTCAGGCCCGCCAAGGCTGCTCATTAAAAGCATAGCTAGCACCCTATGAGTGGTGCTGGCTTGAGATGAATCAGAAGCTAGCTAGATGCAAAGCGGCCGTGGCCCATGGGCAACGGCCGCTTTTTTCTTTGGGTTCATGGTTGGCAGATTGATATGGGACAAACCCGAGCAGGGTTGGCTTTGTTTCAATCAATGCCAAGGGAAGTGCAAAGCGCTCCCACTGATTACCTCAAGGAAAAGCCCATGAAAAAGACTCTGATCGCGATTGCCGCTGCTGCCAGCGCCCTGACTGCTGGTACTGCTTTTGCCCAATCCTTTGATGGCTCCAGCCCCTGGCAAGTGCGTGTGCGCGCCGTGCATCTGAACAGCGACAACGGCGGCGCTGCTGGCGATGCGGGTGTGAGCATCAACAACAAGTGGATTCCTGAAGTGGACGTGTCCTACTTCTTCACGCCCAATATCGCTGCCGAGCTGATCCTGACCTACCCGCAAAAGCATGACGTGCGTCTGGCTGGCGACAAGATTGGTTCGCTCAAGCATCTGCCCCCCACATTGCTGGCGCAGTACCACTTCACCAACTTCGGTGCCTTCAAGCCCTATGTGGGCGCTGGCGTGAACTACACCAATTTTTCGAGTGTGAATCTGCCTGAAGGCGTGAGCATCAAGAAAAACAGCTTTGGCGGTGCGCTGCAGCTGGGGTTTGACTATGCGCTGGACAAGAACTGGTCGCTGAACTTCGACGTCAAGAAGGTCTATCTGGGCACCAAGGTGACTGGTGCAGGTCTGGATAACGCCAAGTTGAAGGTTGATCCATGGCTGGTTGGCGTGGGTGTGGGCTATCGTTTCTGATAGCTGCACCGCAAAGAGTGTTCTTGCCTGCGGCCTTCTTCCGCAGGCAAGTCACGCACCACAGTCATTGTGGTGCACTGGAATAAGCGGGTCGGCATGGTCTGCTTATTTCGTGGCTAGGGTGTATGTTTGTATCGGTATTTCGCTTGCGCGGAGTACCGATTTTTTTATTCCTGAAGCTTGTAGCGAAATGCCTGAATCAGGCAGGCGGCGACGGGTTTTCCTTGCCAGGTGGGAGGCGAGAACTTCCACTGGCGCAGAGCCTGAATGGATGCCTTGACCAGCGCCGGATGGGCGCCGGGCCGCACCGCATAGTTCCCGAGTTGTCCCGTCTCTGAAATCTGGAAGATGATCACGACAGGCCCCTCAGTATTGCTGTCGATCAGAACTTTTGGGTAGTCAGGCAGGGCGGTGCGCTGGATCTGGGGCGGCTGATCGAGTTGTATGGATGACAGGCAGTCTCTGAGCCATGCCGGGCGCTCTGAGGCTGAAATCCACGGGGCTTGCTGGCTGCCCTGTGGCACCAATGATGGCGTGGTGCGCGGCCCCGCAGTGGGCGGTACCGCATAGATGGGTGCGGGGGCATCTTGGGGCTGCACAGGTTGCGGCTGCACAGGTTGCTGCACCTGGCTGCGGTCAATGACCGTGCGCTGCGCCGACTCTTCAATCGGCGGCTCTGGCTTCAGGGGCACTTGCCTGCAGCCCCCCAGCCAGAGCATGCCCAGCAGCAGGGCCAGCGCAGGACGATGTGGAAGGCAGCGATAGCCAGAGCGAAGTGCTGAAATCATGCGGAAGTCTCCTGGGTGCAGCCCGCAGCATTGCAGGTGCGGGCTGTTGCATGGAGACTTTTATACTTGGGCCAGTGCCTGCTCCAGGTCGGCCAGCAGGTCGTCAATATGCTCAATGCCTACCGACAGGCGCACCATGCCTTCGGTCACGCCCGCCTTGGCCAGCTCTTTTTCATCCAGCTGGCGGTGTGTGGTCGAGGCAGGGTGCGTGGCCAGTGATTTGGCATCGCCAATATTGACCAGACGTGTGAACAGCTGCAGCGCATCCAAAAAGCGCGCTCCAGCCTCGCGCCCCTGTGCCCCCTTCAAGCTGAACGACAAAATGCCCGATGCACGGCCGCCCGACTGCTTTTGCACGATGGCGTGGTCGGGGTGGTCTTTCAGGCCCGCATAGCGCACCCATTCCACCTTGGGGTGGTTTTGCAGGGTTTCGGCAATCTTTTGCGTGTTCTCGCAGATGCGGTCCATGCGCAGCGCCAGGGTTTCAATGCCTTGCAGGATCTGGAAGGCGTTTTGCGGCGAGATGGCAGCGCCCATATTGCGCAGCGGCACCACGCGGGCGCGGCCGATAAAGGCGGCTGGGCCCAGCGCTTCGGTATAGACCACGCCGTGGTAGCTGACGTCGGGCTCGTTCAGGCGCTTGAAGCGGGCTTTGTGCTCCGCCCAGGGGAACTTGCCGCTGTCCACAATCGCGCCGCCCACGCTGGTGCCGTGGCCGCCCAGGTATTTGGTCAGCGAATGCACCACGATGTCTGCGCCAAACTCGATGGGGCGCAGCAGGTAGGGCGAAGGCACGGTGTTGTCCACGATCAGCGGCACGCCGTGCGCATGGGCCACATCGGCCAGGGCCTTGATGTCGGTCACATTGCCCAGAGGGTTGCCGATGGATTCGATGAACACGGCCTTGGTTTTGGCGTCGATCAGCTTGCCAAAGCTGGCCGGGTCGCGCGGGTCGGCAAAGCGCACCTCAATGCCTTGCTGGGGGAAGGTGTGGGCAAACAGGTTGTAGGTGCCGCCATACAACGTGCTGGCCGACACGATGTTGTCACCGGCTTCAGCCAATGTCTGGATGGCCGCAGTGATGGCGGCCATGCCCGAAGCCACGGCCAGCGCGGCAATGCCGCCTTCCAGTGCGGCCACGCGCTTTTCCAGCACATCGGTGGTGGGGTTCATGATGCGGGTGTAGATATTGCCCGGCACCTTCAAATCAAACAGATCGGCGCCATGCTGGGCGCTGTCGAACGCATAGGCCACCGTCTGGTAGATGGGCACGGCGCAGGCCTTGGTCGTGGGGTCGGGGGAATAGCCGGCGTGTACGGCAAGGGTTTCGATGCGCATGGTGCTGTCTCTCTTTAGGGTTGAAGAATGCTTTTCGAGGAACCTGATCGTTTCATTATGCGTAGCTGTGAACGACGCATGAACGACACAGTAGCTATGTGCTTATGCGACTTCTGAAAAGACGATGATCGAAATCGTCAGGGTGTGGATACACTTTGCAGGAAAATTGACTACATAATTTTTAACATTCTCCTACAGGAGTCATTTCGGTGAACGAGCCCGCAGACCTGTACTTTGCGCTGATAGCACCGGCTTGCGTCGTGCTGTTCGGCGTGGTGCTGGTGCTTTGCTGGTGGGCTCAGCGGCATCGGGCGCAGTCAAAGTACCTGCTTTGGCTGGCCGCCGGGTATGTGCTTCCGGCTGCCGCCTTGGCCGCTCAAAGTCTGATGAGCAACGCGCAGCTGGGCAAAACGGCGCTGCTGACGGGCGTGCTCTATCTGTCGGGGGCCTGGTGCCTGGCTCAGGGAATGTCGCTGCGATTTGCCGGGCGCCGGGCCAGTGTGCTGGCGGGCCTGCTCATCGGGGGCTTTGCACTGTCCGGAGTCTTTTATTTTTCAGAGCTCAGCGACCGGTTGTGGATTCGTGTGCTATTTCTCAATCTCGGGGTGGGCTTGCTGCAGTTACTGGCCGTTTTGCCACCGCATCGCTTGTCGGCCGGTGCAGACAAGCTGGAAAAGACGGTGCGCTGGACTTATGGCCTGTTTGCCATTTACTCATTGCTGCGCGCGGTGGCAATCTGGCTTTTGCCTGTGCAGGAGAATGCAGAGCTCACACGTTCTGGCTATTGGCTGCTGACCCTGGCGGGCACCACCTTGTTCAGCCTGTGGTTTGCGCTGGTGCTGCTGGCATGTTCAGTGCGAGATGTTTTCATGACGCTGCGCGATGAGCGCAACCGCGATCAGCTCACTCGACTGCTCAATCGCCGGGCTTTTATGGAAGCTGCAGAGCCTTTGCTGCAGGACAGGCGCCTGACATCCTGGGCAGTGGTGGCCGTTGATATCGACCATTTCAAACAGATCAATGACAACTGGGGGCATGGCGCTGGTGACCATGTGCTGCAGCAGTTCGGGCTGCTGCTGCCCCAGCAGGTCAGAGACCGCGATCTGGTGGCGCGCTTTGGTGGCGAGGAGTTCATGCTGCTGCTGTCAGACGTGCAATTGTTCGAGGCGCATGCCATCGTGGAGCGCATCCGGGCAAGCCTGCAAAGCCATGTGTTTGAGCAACTGCCCTCGAATGCTCGCGTGACCGCCAGCTTTGGTGTTGCACCGCTCACATCGCTGCAGGGACTGGATGCCGCCCTGCGGCAGGCCGATGAGCTGCTCTATCAGGCCAAAAAAGCGGGGCGCAATTGTGTGCAGATGCCCGGCATGCCCGAGTTTGCGCATACCCAGCCCATGCCTGTGCTGGGTGCTTCTGAATCAATAGCATTAAGCGCTGGATAGCAGGGCGCTGGGGGCCTTTCTGCCATTCAGCGCGGGTGTGTGCTGCGCCTGCCGCCAGGAGCTGGAGCGGCTGGCGGCTGCCATGAGTCCAGTGCCGCGTGAATCACGGCTGGGGCATGGGCGTCATTGGCGGCATAGCGCACCTGGGTCGGGCTGAGCTGCTGCGCGGCCCAGTTGGATGTGGTGGTGCGTTTGGATTTGTGAAAGCTGCGCTGCAAAACCAGTGCAGCCGCAGCGCGCACACCGACGGATGCGCCGTAGCCGTGCTGCTTGAAGCGCTTATCAAGATCCTGAATGTTGACGAGATCGGCAGCCAGCTTTTGCGGCAGGCTGTGGCGGTCGTTGTCCAGCCCGAACCCTACTTTGCAGATATGGGCTGCGGCCATCAGCTCGCGCGTAATTTCCAGCGCCATGGGGTGGTGCAGTTGCAGCAGCCAGGCCTCAGAGGTGGTGGCCAGTTGCACCAGATGCGGTCCGGTATCGCGCTGGCCCACATTGAAGAGGGGCTTGCTTTCGGTGTCGAAGCCCAGCACTGGCTCTGCGATCAGCGCGCGGTAGCTGGTTTCAAATTCGGCCGGTGTCTGAGGCAGGTGGATGGCGCTGGCAGGCAGTTCTGCGAACGCAGGAAGCAGGGCGCTTTCCTCTTTGCTGGGGGCAATCAATCGGGGCATTGCCAGATTACACAACAGCTTTTATTGTCCCCAGATGATGTGGGCCGGTCTGTGGGTAATTCTGCGCAAAAGCCCTGAAAGCCATGCCTGCCAAGGCTTTCAGGGTGGTGCCTAAAAAACAGGCTGCTCAGGTATCAGCGCCTGGTAAAGGCTGCTTGACGCTTTTCCAGAAATGCATTGACACCCTCACGGCTGTTGGCGTGTCTTGAGCAGTCGGCGATGGCCAGCTTCTCTTCCTGCAGGTGCTGCGCCAGATCATGCCCGTGGGCGTTGTCGCACAGCTTTTTGATGTGAGCCAGAGCGTTGGTGGCCCCGGCTGCCAGTTCTTCGGCCAGTTTGATGGCTTCTGGCATTAGCTGGTCTGGCTCATGCAGCTCATCAAAAATGCCCATGCGCAAAGCATCTTGCGCGGAGACGGGGCGGTTGCTCATCAACAGGTATTTGGCGCGTGCTGCCCCGGCTCTGCGGCTCAGGTAATAGGACGAGCCAAGATCCGGACTGAGGCCAATGGCCGAGTAGCCGCCACGCAAAAACACCTTGCTGGAGGCCAGAACCAGGTCGGCACACAGGCCCAGGCCCAGACCGCCACCACCAATATTGCCCTGAATGGCGCTGATGACGGGCACTGGAAGGGTCACCAGCGTCTGCATCACGGGGTTGAGTGCGCTCAGCAGTTCTTCAATCAGTGCAGGCAGTTGCTCGCGGTTCTGCACAAACTCTCGGATATCGCCACCCACACAGAACTGTTTGCCGCTGGCAGAGATCAGTACGGCCCCAATTTCGGCACGGCTGGCCTGCTGCACCACGGCGGTTAGTGCATGGGCCATGGGTGTGCTGATGACATTGCCCTGATCGGGCTGGTTGAGAATGATGTGGCCAACGCCGTTGCGCACTTCCCAGAGAACAAGGTCTGACATCAGGCTACCTTTCTTTGATGGTTTTCCCAGAATGGCGCGCGCAGCACCGTCTTGAGAATCTTGCCAGCGCCCGATAGCGGCATGGCATCGATAAACGAGACCCCTCGCGGACATTTGTAGCTGCCAATGCGCTCCTTGCAGAAGGCAATCAGCTCCTCGGCTTCAAGCGCAGCGCCGGGCTTGCGCACGATAAAGGTGTGAACCAGCTCGCCCCATTGTTCGCTGGGTATGCCAATGACAGCGCACGAGGCCACAGCCGGGTGGGTGGTGATCACGCTTTCGACTTCAACGCTGTAAACGTTCTCGCCGCCGGTGACGATCATGTCCTTGAGCCGGTCCACGATGAAGACATAGCCGTCCTCATCCATGCGGCCACCGTCACCGGTGTGCATCCAGCCGTCGCGGATGGCGGCCGCAGTTTCCGAGGGCTTGTTCCAGTAGCCCAGCATGACACCCGGCCCGCGCACGACGACTTCACCCACTTCGCCGCGTGGCAGCTCATTGCCTTCAGGGTCAACAATGCGCACTTCGGTGCAGACCGTAGCGCGGCCTGCGCTGCGGTGCCAGCCTTTGGCGCGGCCTTTCTCGCGGTGCATTTCGGGCTTGAGGATGGTGGCGACGGGGGAAAGCTCTGTCATGCCGTAGGCCTGAATAAAGCCTGCGTGAGGGATGGCCTTCATGGCGCGGTCCAGCAGCCCTTCCGAGATGGGCGAGGCGCCGTACAGCATCTGCTGCAGTGAGCTCAGATCGTATTGATGGATATCGGGGTGATCCACCAGCATCTGGATCATGGTGGGAACCAGCAGCATGTCTGTAATGCCGTGGGCGGCGATGGCCTGCAATACACCAACCGGATCAAAGCGCGGCAGCATGACGTGGCAGCAGCCTGCGGCAAACAGGGCATTCATGAAGGCACCGTCAGCCAGGTGGAACATGGGGGCAGCATGCAGGCCAATGCTGCCGCGCCGCACGGTTCCTTCGGCTACACCCAGAATCGAGTTGGTGTAGAGGTTGCCGTGACTGAGCATCACGCCTTTGGGCGAGCCGGTGGTGCCGCCGGTGTAGAACACCCCGGCCAGATCATTGCCGCTGCGCATGGCATCTTCGACGGGGGCTGCCTCGGCCACCAGAGCCTCGTAAGACAGCATGTCTTGCGGTGCTGCACCGTCACCTAGATGAATCAGTGTCTTTAAAGCGCTGGAGAGTTTTTTGATCTCCGGGATAAGTGGCAAAAACGTATCGTCCACCAGCAAAACATGGGTCTGGCAATCGTCCAGAGAGTAGGCGATCTCGGTTGCGCTCCAGCGGATGTTGATGGGGTTGACCGCTGCGCCCGCCCAGTAGCAGGCCATGTAGTACTCCAGATACCAGTCCGAGTTCAGGCTCAGGATGCCAACCCGGTCACCGGCCTGCACACCCAGTGCATGCAGCGCCCCGGCGAAGCGGGATACGCGCTCACTCAGTTGCGCAAAGCTGCGTTTGCGTTCCCTGTAGATGCTGGCGGTGGCATGAGGACTTTGCTGTGTGGCGCGTCGCAGGCTTTGCGTGAGGTACATGGAAGAGGCCTTTCTGGTGGAGCGGAAAAAGCAGCCGCAGGGATTTACTGAGAGAACAGTTTTCTGGCGATCAGATCCTTCATGATTTCGTTGGCACCTCCGTAGATTTTCTGGATGCGTGCATCGGTGTACATGCGGGCAATGGGGTATTCCTCCATATAGCCGTAGCCACCAAACAGCTGCAGGCATTCATCCATGACCTTGCATTGCTGCTCGCTGCACCACCACTTGGCCATATATGCAGCCTCGTTGTCCAGCGTGCCATCCAGCAGCCGCTGTATGCAGTCATTGACGAAGCTGCGCACCACATGGGCAGTGGTCGCACATTCGGCCAGCTTGAAGCGGGTGTTCTGAAAATCGGCAATCGTCTGGCCAAACGCCTTGCGCTGCTGGGTGTAGTCCACCGTCAGGGCCATGGCCATTTCAATAGCGGTCGCAGCGCTGACGCCCAGCAGCATGCGCTCATAGGGCAGTTGGCTCATCAGCTGTTTGAAACCCTGGCCTTCTTTGCCGCCCAGCAAGTGGCTGGCAGGAATGCGCAAGTCTTCAAAGAACAGTTCGGCCGTGTCAGAGATATGCTGGCCAATCTTGCTCAGCCTGCGGCCCACGCGAAAGCCGGGCAGGTTCTCGGTCTCCAGCACCACCAGAGAAACGCCGCCACTGCCCGCATCACCTGTGCGCACGGCCACCACCAGCAAGTTGGCGCAGTAGCCGTTGGTGATGAAGGTCTTGGAGCCATTGATGACGTAGTGCTCCCCCTCCAGCTTGGCGCTGGTGCGCATCGCTTTTAGGTCAGATCCCACACTGGGCTCGGTCATGGCAATGCCAGCCAGCAGTTCACCACTGCACAGCCCGGGCAGCCAGCGCTGCTTTTGCGCTTCGGTGCCGTAGGCCAGCAGGTAGTGCGATGCAATGGTGTGCACGCTGGTGATGGCATGAACTTCAGCCTTGGTCAGTTCTTCCTGCACTACCAGTTGATAAGCCAGATTGCCGCCCCCGCCGCCCCATTGCTCGTCCATTTCGGGCAGCAGAAAGCCGTGCTCGCCAAATCCCTTCCAGGTCTCGCGCGGCACATAGCCCTGGGCGCGCCATGCAGGCACATGGGGTGTCAATTCACGCTCTATGTAGCGGCGTACCTGTTCCCGGAAGGCTTCGATGTCGGTGTCCATCCAGGCATGTTGAAAAGGTTTGGGTAGCTGCATGCTCAGACTCCTGTCAGTCCGCCGGTGCACATCAGGGTCTGGCCACTGATGTAGTCCGACTCGGGTTGGCAGAACAGGTAAACAGAGCCTGCTGCCTCATCGGGCGTACCCGCCCTGCCCAGGGGAATCATCTGCTCCATGGCAGCCATCAGGCCGGGGTTCACCCCCACCTTGATGTCGCGGCCCTCGATGCGCGCAGTCTCGCCATCTGCGGTGGAGTAGGTCAGCCGCGTCTTTATCAGTCCGAAGGCCACGCAGTTCACATTGACGTTAAGGCGCCCCCACTCTTTGGCCAGAGTCATGGTCAGGCCTGTGATGCCCGCTTTTGCGGTGGAGTAGTTCGTCTGCCCCGCATTGCCAAACAGCCCCGCTACCGACGAGATGTTCACCACCTTGCGCATGATGCGCTGACCGGCTTCCAGCTCTGCCTTGGACAAGGCCTTGATGACGGGCTGAGCCGCACGCAGTATGCGAAATGGCGCCGTGAGATGGCAGTCGAGAATGGCGTACCACTGCTCATCCGTCATTTTCTGGATGACGTTGTCCCAGGTGTAGCCCGCGTTGTTGATGATGATGTCCAGCCCCTTGAACTCCTGGACTGCAGTGCCCACAAAGCGTTCGGCAAAATCGGTGTGGGTGACATTGCCCACGCAGGCAACGGCCTGGCCACCCATTTCGCGAATCAGTGCAATGGTTTCATCGGCGGGCTCCTGGTCCAGATCGTTGATGACCAGCCGCGCCCCTTCGCTGGCCAGTTTCAGCGCAATGCTGCGACCGATTCCCCGGCCGGAGCCCGATACCAGAGCCACTTTGCCGTCGAGTTTTCCTGTCATCGTGTCTTCCTTTCAAGGTTCAGGGCAGAGTGATCCAGGCATCGCCTGCGATCTTGATCTGGCCGTGCTGATTGGTGGTTTGCACCTCGATGCGCACGCTGCGGTCAGCGTCGCGTTTTTCGGCAATGTGGCCTGTGCAGCTCATGGCATTGGCCAGATGGCTGATACCCAGAAAGCGCACGTCAAAGCGGTTCAGCCGGGACTGCGGCGCCCAGTTAGTCAGCAGTCGCCCCAGCCAGGCCATGCCCAGCATGCCCTGTGCAAAGACATCTGGCATGCCTGCCTTGCGGGCGAAGTCGGTGTCGATATGGATGGGGTTGTGATCGCCAGATGCACCGGCAAACAGCGCCAGAGTGGTGCGGTTGATGGGGGGCAGGGCCAGTGGCGGCAGCGCATCGCCAACCTGAACGCTTTCATAGCGAGGGGTGTCCATCTGTGGCCTTTCCTAGTTGCGAACCACGATGACCGTGCGCATTTCGGCGACCAGTTCGTTGTTCTGGTTGACGGCGCGGGACGACTTCACAACGAACTCCAGCGCGCCGTTCTTTTTGTCATAGATATCGTCCACCTTGGAGCGCACGGTAACGACATCACCCGCGCAGGCACTGCGGTGGTAGCAAAAGCTTTGTTCGCCATGCAGTATCTTGGCGATGGGGATTTCCAGCGTCTGCAGCAGCAGGTCTGATGCACCGCTGTCCAGCTCTGCCGCAAACAGAAAGGTTGGCGGGGCAGGCAGATCGGCATAACTTGCTTGGCGTGCTGCATCCACATCGGTATAGATGTCGCGGGTCTCGCCAATCGCCTTGGCGAAAAATCTCAAGCGGCTGCGATCCAGGCTCAGCGTTGACGCTGGAAGCTCGTGCCCAATCCATTTCTTGTCAATCATGGATGGCCTTTCAGACGCGTTCGTACAGCGTGACTACGCAGGCGCCGCCCAGCCCCAGGTTGTGCTGCAGGGCCAGGCGGGCGTTCTGCACCTGGCGCTGGTCTGCTCGGCCACGCAACTGCTGTACCAGCTCTGTGCACTGCGCAAGGCCCGTAGCGCCAAGGGGGTGGCCTTTGGATAGCAGGCCGCCCGATGGGTTGGTGACGAACTTGCCGCCATAGGTGTTGTCGCCGTCGCAGACAAATTTTTCGGCACCACCAACAGGGCACAGGCCCAGCGCCTCATAAGTCAGCAACTCGTTGTGGGCGAAACAGTCGTGCAGTTCAACCACGTTGACATCCTGAGGGCTGATGCCTGCCTGCTCATAAACCTGGCGCGCAGCTTCCTGCGCCATGCTGAAACCCACAACCTCACGCATATCGTGCGTCTCAAAGGTTTTGGGGCTGTCTGTGGTCATGGACTGAGCGCGGATACGGACGCTGTGGTCCAGCCCGTGCTTGCGCGCATAGGCTTCAGACACCAGCAGGGCAGCTGCCGCGCCGCAGGTGGGTGGGCAGGCCATGAGCCGGGTCATCACGCCGGGCCACATCACGGGGGATGCCATGACCTCCTCTGCGGTCACTTCGGTGCGAAACAGCGCCAGAGGGTTGCGCGCCGCATGGCGGCTGGCCTTGGCACGAATCTTGGCAAAGGTCGAGAGCTGCGTGCCGTACTGATCCATGTGCGCCTTGCCCGCGCCGCCAAAGTAGCGCAGGGCCAGTGGTACGCCGTTGTCTCCGACCAGGGCATCGGTCTCTTCTTCAAATCGGTCAAAGGGGCTGGGACGATCGTTGAAGACCGAGCCCAGCGCGCCGGGAGTCATTTGCTCGAAGCCAAGCGCAAGCACACAATCTGCAGCGCCGCTGGCGACGGCCTGACGCGCCAGAAACAGCGCGGTTGACCCCGTGGAGCAGTTGTTGTTGACATTGACGATGGGAATGCCTGACATGCCTACTTCGTACAGTGCGCGCTGGCCTGCGGTGGAGTCAGCATAAACATAGCCCACGTAGGCTTGCTGCACTGCGTCATAGCTCACGCCCGCATCTGCCAGAGCCAGCCCCGTTGCGGTGGATCCCATCTGGAAGTAGGGATCGCTCTTGCCGGGTTTGGCAAACGGAATCATGCCTACACCGGCGACAAATACATCACGACTCATGGAAGACTCCTTGAAACAGATGGCAAATACGGAACGGTCATTGGCATCGTAGAAATTACCGATGCGTAAACCCATTGCGGAGCGCATCTTTCATATGTCAAAAGACCTCAAAGTGATTGCGCGATGGCTGTTGCTTCTCCGGTTCCGTTCACGATCTCCATGGCCCTGGTAAGGGGCATTGCCGCAGGCGTGCGCCGCCGTGGTCATGACTGCGAAGCGCTTTTGCAGCGGGCCGGGATTGCGCCGGAACTGCTGGCGCAGCAAGGGGCACGGGTTACCACGGATCAATATGTCGCTCTGATGTGGCGCGTGCTGGAAACGCTGGGTGATGAGGCCATGTGCCAGTTCTCGCGCCCGCTCAAGCGCGGCAGTCTGGAGCTCATTGCACGACAGTCGCTGACCGGGCACAGCATGGAGCTGGCGCTGCAGCGCATGTGTGAGGTGCATGCGCTGCTGCAGGATGAGGTGGATGTGCTGCTGGTGCGCGACGGTGCGCTGGCAGGCATTGTGCTGCGGGCAGTGGGTAGCGAGCCGCTGCCGAATTTTCTTTATGAGTTTTCACTGCGCGTGCTGTGGCGACTCACCGCATGGCTGATGGGCGGCACGCTCAAGGTGCAGCATTTCGACTTTGCCTTTGAGCGGCCTGACTATGCCAACGACTATGGCGAAACCTTTCCCGCGCCTCTGCATTTTGGCAAGCCCTGCTCAGCCTTCTGGTTTGACGCACGCAAGCTCTCGCGTGTGTGCAGCCGTGATGAGCAGGCGCTGCAGACCTTTGTTGCCAGCTGGCCAGCCGCAGCCATCATGCCCCCGCGCACGGGCGAAGGCATAGATGCGCGGGTGCACGCCCATCTGCTGCAGTCGCGTCCGCAATGGGCGGGGCTGGAATCCACCGCTGCCGATCTGCATATGTCCGCGCCTACGCTGCAGCGCAAGCTGGCTGCGGCGGGAACATCATTTCAGGCCATCAAGGACGAGCTGCGCCGCGATATCGCTGTCTCGCGGCTGGGGACCAGCCGGGTCAGCTTTGCCGAGCTGGCTGCAGATCTGGGCTTTGCAGATGCCGCCGCTTTTCAGCGTGCTTTCAAAGGGTGGACCGGCAGCTCGCCAGGCCTGTATCGCGCACGTCCTGGAATTGACTGACGACGGTTTAAGTTGTTGAAAACCCTTGCGTACAAGCCCTAGATATTTTTACCAAACAAGTGATTGGTGAAAATAAAAAAGGCCGATATGCTGGCCCTCATGCAAGCAGGCACAGAAGTCGAAATCGAGAAAAAACGCGGACGCGGCAGGCCCCCAAAGTCTGCTGATGAACGCAATGAAAGTGCGCGCCGTGGAGAGCTGGTCTGCGTGGCAGCGAAGCAGTTCCGGCTGCGTGGGTTTCATGGCACCAGCACCCGCGATATTGCAGCGGCGGCTGGCATGCAACCGGGTTCCTTGTTCTATTTCTTTGAGAGCAAGGAAGCCATGCTGCATGCGGTCATGCGCGATGGAATGGCGCAGGCCGCTGCCAGCCAGAGTGCGGCTCTTGCCGCGCTCAGCCAACGCGCCAGTGGTGTGCAGCGGCTGCGCGCGCTGGTGCGCAATCATCTCCAGATCATGGTGGGGCCGGATAGCGACTTTATTCCGGTAATGCTTTATGAATGGCGCTTGCTCAGCGAAGCCCAGCGACTGGATGTGAGTGCGCAAAAAGATGAGTACGAAGCGCAATGGATGCCTGCGCTTGAGGCCTTGCATCACACCGGAAAACTCAAGGCCAGACCTGAAATTGCGCGGTTGCTGATTTTTGGCGCCCTGAACTGGACGGCGCAGTGGTTCTCGGACAGCGGCTCTCTGACGCTGGATGAGCTGTGCGATCAATCTCTGGCTTTATTCATTGGGGAGCGTTGATGTACCAATCCGTTTTCCGGCCTGCGCTGTTTGATGGGCAGGTTGTAGTGGTGACTGGTGGTGGCTCAGGAATAGGGCGCTGCGTAGTGCATGAACTGGCCTTTCTGGGGGCAACGGTGGCACTGGTCGGGCGCAACCTGGACAAGCTGGGCGCGGTGCAAAGCGAGTTGCTGCAGGCGGGTGTGCCAGCAGCACGTATCAGCACCCATGGCGCCGATATTCGTGACGAGGCGTCAGTCAAGGCGCTGGTGACCGAGGTGCTGAGTCAGCATGGGCGTATCGATGCATTGGTCAACAACGCGGGCGGGCAGTACATTGCGCCGCTGGCTAGCATTGGTGCCAAGGGCTGGCAGGCGGTGCTGGATACCAATCTCACGGGCGGCTTTCTGATGGCGCGTGAATGCTTTGTGCAGCACATGGCTGCGCACGGCGGCTCCATCGTCAACATGGTGGCGGATATGTGGGGATCCATGCCGGGCATGGGCCACAGCGGCGCAGCACGGGCGGGCATGGTCAGCTTTACCGAGACAGCGGCGGTGGAGTGGGCGCCGCATGGCGTGCGCGTCAATGCCATTGCCCCCGGTTATATCGCATCCAGTGGCATGGATCACTACCCGCCCGAGGCTGCAGCCATGCTGCGCGAGATGCCTGCAACCGTTCCGGCAGGGCGCTTTGGCAACGAGGCCGAAGTGTCTGCATCCATTGTGTTTTTGCTCAGCCCTGCAGCCAGCTTTATCAGCGGCACCGTGCTGCGCGTGGATGGGGCGCGACCACAGGTGCGCCTGGGCATGGGGCCGGTGGGCGCCAGTGCGGATGTGCAGCAGCGCGCAGCCGTGCGCGCCTTCGACGGCTTTCCGCTTTATCAGAGCCCCAAGGTGTTCCAGCCATGAAAGCTTTTGCATCGCAATGGAACGCTGGCGGCGAACAGGCGCAGCAGCGCACCGCCGCAACGCTGCAGCGTATTGCCGCACTGCGTGAGCTGGAGCAACGCGCCGCCGATGCGTCGCAGCGCTCCAAGCCGCAGTTTGAAAAGCGCGGCCAGTTGTTGCCGCGTGAGCGTGTAGCGCTGTTGCTGGATGCGGGGGCACCGTGGCTGCCGCTGTGTTCGCTGGCGGGATATTTGCAGGACAGGCCCGATGCGAACAAGTCCGTGCCGGGCGGCGGCATGCTGGCGGGCATTGGTTTTGTCAGCGGTGTGCGCTGCATGGTGGTGGCCAGCGATTCCGGTATTGAAGCCGGCGCGATTCAGGAAAAAGGCCTGGACAAGATGCTGCGCGTGCAGGAGATTGCGCTGCAGAACAAGCTGCCCTTTATTCACCTGGTGGAGAGTGCAGGCGCCAATCTCATGCGCTATCGCGTTGAGGGCTTTGTGATGGGCGGCGCGCTGTTTCGCAATTTGGCGCGCCTGTCTGCGGCAGGCATTCCGGTGATTACGGTGCAGCATGGTTCGGGCACTGCTGGTGGGGCTTACATGCCAGGCTTGTCGGATGTGGTCATCATGGTGCGGGGGCGGTCACGTGCATTTCTGGCGGGACCGCCATTGCTCAAAGCGGCCACGGGCGAGATTGCGACGGAAGAAGAGCTGGGCGGGGCCGAGATGCACACCGGTGTCTCGGGTCTTGGGGAATATCTGGCAGAGGATGACCGCCATGCGCTGGGCATGGCGCGTGATGTGGTGGCGCAGCTATCTCAATGGAAAGTGCCTCAGGTCCAATTCAATAAAGCGCTAGCAGCTATGAATTCAGGAGTCGCGGCGCCACGTTTCAATGCAGAGGAACTTCTGGGCCTGATGCCTGCGCATCACCGCGAACCTGTGGACATGCACGAGGTCATGGCGCGGCTGGTGGATGGCTCGCAGCTTTTGCCCTTCAAGTCCAGCTACGGTGCCGCAACGCTGTGTGCGCAGGCGCATATCGGTGGTCATGCGGTGGGCTTGATCTCAAATAACGGCCCCATTGATGTCGCCGGTGCCAACAAGGCCACGCACTTTATTCAGTGGATGTGCCAGCTCGGTTACCCCATCATCTATCTGCAGAACACCACGGGCTATATGGTGGGCAAGGACAGCGAGCAGGCCGGCATGATCAAGCATGGCAGCAAGATGATTCAGGCGGTCACCAATGCCACCGTGCCGCAGATCACGATTCAGTGCGGTGCCAGCTTTGGCGCTGGCAATTACGGCATGTGCGGGCGTGGTTATGCGCCGCGCTTTCTGTTCAGCTGGCCCGGCGCCAAGACGGCGGTGATGGGCGGCGAACAAGCTGCCCGCACCATGCAGCAGGTAACCGAGGCCGCCATGGCACGCAAAGGCCTGCCTGTGGATGCCGAGCAGATGCAAAAGCAGTACGACCAGATCGTGACCATGTTTGAGGCGCAGGCCGATGCCTTTGCCACAAGCGGCCTGCTTCTGGACGATGGCGTTATCGACCCGCGAGACACCCGCGATGTGCTGAGCTTTTGCCTGGACACGCTGGCCGAAGCCGATTCTCGTGCCCTGCGCCCCATGCAGTTCGGGGTGGCGCGCATGTAGCTTCATACCAGGCAGGGTGCCCCATCTCGCAACCTGCTGCTTATCTTCCCCATCAGAACGTCAATGGAGACTAGCCATGCAATGGACCCACGAGCATCTGGAAGTGCGCAAGACCTTGAAGCGCTATATCGACGAGCAGATCAATCCGCATGTCGATGAATGGGAAGAGGCGGAGATATTTCCGGCCCACAAGGTGTTCAAAGGGCTGGGCAATCTGGGGCTGCTGGGGCTGACCAAGCCTGAAGCCTATGGCGGCGCAGGGTTGGACTATTCGTACAGCCTGATGATGGCCGAGACCCTGGGCCATATCCGCTGTGGCGGTGTGCCCATGGCCATTGGCGTGCAGACAGATATGTGCACCCCGGCACTGGCGCGCTTTGGCAGCGATGCGCTGCGTGAGCAGTTTCTGGCCCCAGCCATTGCGGGCGATATGGTGGGCTGCATCGGCGTGAGCGAGCCGGGGGCGGGCAGCGATGTCTCGGGTGTCAAAAGCCATGCGCGCAAGGATGGCGATGACTACATCATCAGCGGCCAGAAGATGTGGATCACCAACAGCATTCAGGCCGACTGGATGTGCATGCTGGTCAACACCAGCGATGGCCCGGTGCACAAGAACAAGAGTCTCATCATGGTGCCGCTGCGTGACGGGCCCAATGGCAAGCTGACCAAAGGTGTGGAGGTGGCGAAGAAGCTGCGCAAGATTGGCATGAATTCCTCTGATACGGGCTTGCTGTTCTTTGATGAGGTGCGCGTGCCGCAGCGCTATCTGGTGGGGCAGGAGGGGCAGGGCTTTATCTACCAGATGCAGCAGTTTCAGGAAGAGCGCCTCTGGGCATCGGCCAGCGGCCTGGTGGCCATGGATGAATGCATTCAGGAAACGATTGAATGGGCGCAGCAGCGGCGCATGTTCGGCAGCAGCCTGATCGGTCAGCAGTGGGTGCAGTTCAAGCTGGCAGAGCTGCAGACCGAAGTCGAAGCACTGCGGGCGCTAACTTATCGTGCGGCCGATGTTTATATGAGCGGGCAGGATGCGCTGCAACTGGCCAGCATGGCCAAACTCAAGACTGGGCGGCTGACGCGCGAAGTTGCCGACACCTGCCTGCAGTTCTGGGGCGGCATGGGCTTTACCTGGGACAACCGCATCTCGCGTCTGTACCGCGACGGGCGGCTGGCCTCCATCGGCGGCGGTGCTGATGAGGTGATGCTGGGCATCATCGGCAAGACCATGGGGCTGATCAAACGCCCTTCGCATTGAACGCAAGGCCAGGGGAATCAGCATGGCTCAAGTGCTTGAAATCGAACGCCAGCCAATGGGTAGCGGTGCGATGGAATGGTGGCGACTGAATTCGCCACAAACACGCAATGCGTTGACGGATGAACTGGTGCTGGCATTGAGTGAACAATGCGCCAGAGCTACTTCAGACGGGCAATTGCGCCTGATTGTGCTGACCGGCAATGGCGGCAATTTCTGCGCCGGAGGCAGCCTGGGCAGCTTTGCCAGCAGCATTGGCCGGCCTTTGCAAAACGGCCAGGCCGATCCGCTGGTTCAGTTCAACAGGGATTTTGGCCGCTTGCTGCAGCAACTGGCCGCTTTGCCGCAGCTGTTGGTGGCGGCTGTGCAAGGTGCCGTCATGGGCGGCGGTGTGGGCCTGGTCTGCGTGGCTGATCTGGTGCTGGCAGATTCTGCAGCGGTGTTTGCCACGCCCGAAGTCACACTGGGCATTGTGCCTGCGCAGATTGCCCCCTTTGTGCAGCGCAGGCTGGGGGATGCGCGAGCGCGGCAATGGTTGCTGTGCGGTCAGCGCTGGTCGGCCAGGCAGGCTTTTGAGGCGGGGCTGGTGCAGCGGGTTGTCGATGCTCCGGATGCCGCCAGCTGGCAAGCGCAGCTGCAGCAACAGATTGGGCAATATGCGCTGGCCGCACCGCAGGCGGTGGCTGCCAGCAAAAAGTTGATGGCGGGTGATGCAGGCCAGAGTCTGGATGCCGTGCTCGATCAGGCGGCCATCGCCTTTGCGCAGGCACTGCGCGGGCCGGAAGCGAGTGCGGGGCTCAAAGCCTTTGCCAGCAAGCAGGCTGCGCCCTGGGTCACTGCAGGAGGTGAACGATGAAGCGCATTCTGATTGCCAATCGCGGCGAGATTGCGCTGCGCATCATGGCCACGGCCCATCGCATGGGAATTGAAACCGTGGCCGTGTATTCCGATGCGGATGCCCATAGTCTGCATGTGCAGCAGGCCACGCAGGCTTACGCACTGGGGGGGCTGACGTCGGCGCAAAGCTATCTGAATGTGAGCAAGCTGCTGGCTGCAGCAAAGGCTTGCGCGGCGGATGCAGTGCACCCAGGTTATGGCTTTTTGAGTGAGGATGCAGGCTTTGCGCAGGCGGTGCAGGATGCAGGGCTGATCTGGATAGGCCCGCCGCCAGCCGCCATCCGTCAGCTGGGCAGCAAGGCGGCGGCTAAGCAACTGGCCAAGGCCCATGGCGTGCCATGCTTGCCGGGCTATGAGGGAGCAGATCAGTCAGAGGCGCGTTTTGAGTCTGAGGCCGCAGCCATAGGCTATCCCGTCATGGTCAAGGCTGTGGCTGGCGGTGGCGGGCGTGGTATGCGGCTGGTGCCGGGTGCGGAGCAACTGGCTGCGGCGCTGGCTGGTGCCAGGTCGGAAGCGCTGGCGGGCTTTGGTAACGGTGATTTGCTGGTTGAGCGCGCCATCATGCACCCGCGCCATGTAGAGCTGCAGATTTTTGCCGATGCACACGGCCATGTGATTCATCTGGGCGAGCGTGATTGCTCCGTGCAGCGCCGCCATCAGAAAATCATCGAGGAAGCACCTAGCCCAGCGGTGAATGCAGAGCTGCGTGAACGCATGGGGCAGTGCGCGGTGGCACTGGCCAAAGCGGCAGGCTATGTGGGCGCGGGCACGGTGGAGTTTTTGCTGGAAGGCCAGCAGTTCTATCTGATGGAGATGAACACGCGGCTGCAGGTAGAGCACCCGGTGACCGAAGCGTTGACGGGGCTGGATCTGGTGGAGTGGCAGATTCGCGTGGCCAGAGGCGAGGCGCTGCCGCTGACTCAGGCCCAAGTTCAGCTCCATGGTCACGCCATTGAGGTGCGCCTGTGCGCTGAAGATGAGAATTTTCAGCCCCATACCGGTGTGGTGAAGTATTTTGAAGCCCTGGATGCGGCCGCTTTTCAGCCTGCGTCGCTGCGCTTCGATCATGGTCTGGCCTGCGGCAGCGAGGTCACTCCCTATTACGACGCCATGCTGGGCAAGCTGATTGTTCATGCGCCCACGCGGCAGCAGGCAATTGACCAGCTTATCCACGCGTTAGGGCAGCTGAAGCTGCTGGGCATTCCTACGAACCGTGCTTTTCTAATGGAGTGTCTGGGCGATGCGGTGTTTCGCCAGGGAAAGGCGCTGATCTCCTATCTGGCGGGGGATGCTGCTCGGCTGCAGCAGCAGTTGCGCGAAAAAGAATCTCAGTCACACAGACTGTGGGGTGTGCTTGCTGCCGTGGGGAAGATGCCCGGCAGCATGGCCTGCAGCTATACCCAGCTGCGCAAGCTGCGCCATCGTGGGCAGAGTCAGGAGCTTGCGCTGCAGCCCATCAGCCGTAATAGCTGGTCTTGCCGTGCGGATGACGGGGAAGCTGTGGTGCTTCAAATTAATGAGCTGTATTCGCATGGCTGGAGAGCGCTGCAGGCCGGTTTAATGCAAAGCATCAGCGCAGTTCAAGTGGCTTCGGAAGAAGGATTGGCCCGCTGGCATCTGCAGGCTGGCGCGGTGGACTGGTGGGTGGATGATGTCAGCTATCAGCCGCCGCAGAGTGCAGTGGGGGCGGCACAAGCCAGCGAACTGCGTGCACCGTTTAACGGCAAGGTCGTGCAGATCACGGTGAGCCAGGGCCAGACCCTCAAGCCCGGTGAGGTGGCCCTGGTCATCGAATCCATGAAACTGGAGCACAGCCTGAGCGTGCGGGCTGACTGCGTGGTTGAGACCGTGCTGGTCAACGCTGGCCAGCAGGTCGCGCCGGGCCAGGTTTTGCTGAAACTGGCACCGCTGGAGGGCACGGGCCATGCATGAACCGACCGAGCGTGAGATGCTTTATGACATGGTGCGTCGCTTTGCCAGCGAGCAGATTGCGCCCCATGTGACGGACTGGGATGAGGCGGGAGAGTTTCCGCGCCAGCTCTATCTGCAGGCAGCAGAGCTGGGCCTGCTGGGTATTGGTTACCCCGAGGAATGGGGCGGCACGCCCGCATCGCACAGCTTGCGTTCAGCGCTATGGATTGCGCTGTGCCGCCATGGTGCCAGTGGTGGCGTGCTGGCCAGCTTGCTGTCGCACAACATCGGCCTGCCGCCAGTGGTGGCGCTGGGTAGTGAGACCCTGTGCAAGCAGGTTGTGCCCGATGTGCTGGCGGGGCGCAAGATTGCGGCGCTGGCCATTACCGAGCCCGGTGGCGGATCGGATGTGGCGGCGGTGCGCACCCGTGCCCGCCGTGATGGGGATCACTATGTCATTGATGGTGAAAAAACCTTTATCACCTCGGGCATGCGTGCAGACTGGATCACGGTGGCGGTGCGCACGGGCGAGGAAAAAGGCGCATCAGGCCTGTCGCTGATTCTGGTTCCTGGCGACAGCGCTGGTTTGCGACGCAGCCGCCTGCACAAAATGGGCTGGCAATGTTCCGATACTGCGCAGCTGTTCTTTGACGGCGTGCGTGTGCCAGCAAGCCATCTTCTGGGGGCGGAGGGCGAGGGCTTTCGCGCCATCATGCACAACTTCAATGGCGAGAGGCTGGGCATTGCCTGCGGCGCGCTGGGTTTTGCGCAAGCCTGCTACGACGAGGCGCAGGCCTGGGCGCAGCAGCGCAAGACCTTTGGCGTGACCATCAATCAGCATCAGGTCATACGCCACAAACTGGTGGACATGCAACAGCGCATACGCAGCACCGAAGCCTGGCTGGACGCCGTGGCCGCACGCGCAGATGGCGGCGATACCGGCGCGGATTGGGTGGGCGAAGTCTGCGTGCTCAAAAACCAGGCCACACAAACCATGCAGTTTTGCGCCGATACGGCGGTGCAGATTCTGGGCGGTATGGGATTCATGCGTGGCACCGTGAGTGAGCGCATTTACCGCGAGGTCAAGGTGCTGACGATTGGTGGCGGCACCGAAGAAATCATGAAAGAGCTGGCAGCGCGCCAGTGGCGAATTTAAAGCGAAATTGGCCTGAAGCGCTTGTCCATCAAGTGCTATCAGCTTCTATTTGAGGAGCAAGCATGTCTGATATAGCCATCATCACCTGTTCGATTACGGGTGTTCTGACGGACCCGGCGCAGCACCATGTGCCCGTTACGCCAGAGCAGCTGGCGCAGGAAGCGCGCCGAGCCTATGACGCAGGGGCATCTGTCGTGCATGTGCATTTCCGCAAGCAGGAAGAGGGCAAAGGCCATCTGCCCAGCTGGGAGCCCGCTGTTGCCAAAGCCTGCGTGGACGCCATGCGTGCAGCCTGCCCGGACATCATCATCAACCAGACGACGGGCGTGGTTGGCCCCAGCTATCAGGGGCCGCTGGACTGTCTGCGTGCCACGCGGCCCGAGATGGCCGCCTGCAATGCCGGGTCGCTCAATTACCTGAAGGTGCGCAGCAACGGGCAGTGGGCCTGGCCTCCCATGTTGTTCGACAACCAGCCCGCCAAGGTGCAGGACTTTCTGGACGTGATGGCAGAGACAAACACGCTACCCGAGTTCGAGTGCTTTGATGTGGGCATCGTGCGCTGCGTGGGCATGTATGTGGAAACCGGCATGTACAAGGGCTTGCCGGAATACAACTTTGTGATGGGCGTGGAGTCCGGCATGCCCGCTGACCCTGATCTGCTGCCCATCTTGCTCAAGCTCAAGATCAAGGATGCGCCCTGGCAGACCACGCTGATCGGGCGCAGCGAGATCTGGCCCACGCATCTGCGCACGGCAGAGCTGGGCGGCCATCTGCGCAGTGGTCTGGAAGACACGTTCTATCTGCCAGATGGCAGCAAGGTCACGTCGAATGCGCCGCTGATAGAGCAACTGGCCCGCTACGCCTGCGATGTGGGGCGTGAGGTGGCAACGCCACAGGAAGCGCGGCAGTTGCTGCATCTGGCGGCTTGAGCGAGGAGCAGTTCATGAACGTGCAATTTGACTTCACAGGCCGCCATGTGATGGTGTTTGGCGGCACCACGGGTATCAATCTGGGCATTGCGCAGAGCTATGACAAAGCCGGTGCCAGGGTTTCGGTGGCCAGCCGCAAGCAGGCCAATGTGGATGCGGCACTGGAAAGCCTCGGGCCCGGTGCGATGGGCGTGGTGGCGGATGTGCGTGATGAGCAGGCCGTGGCTGCGGCGCTGGCGCAGGCAGTGCAGCGGCATGGGCCGATTGATGTGCTGGTCTCGGGCGCTGCGGGCAATTTTCTGGCGCCCGCCGATCAGATGTCTTTCAACGCGTTCAAGGTGGTGGTGGATATTGATTTGCTGGGCAGTTTTCATGTGGCAAGACAAGGTTTGCCGCATTTGCGCGAGGGAAATTCCAGCCTGATTTTCATTACAGCCCCGCAATCCACCGTCCCCATGACCTACCAGGCCCATGTGTGTGCGGCCAAGGCGGGTGTCGATCATCTGGCGCGGGTGCTGGCGCTGGAGTGGGGAAGCCGTGGTGTGCGGGTGAATGCTATATCGCCCGGCCCGATTGCGGGGACGGAGGGCATGCGGCGTCTGGCACCTCAGGGGGAGGAAGGTGATGCACTGGTGCGCAAGATGGTGCCCCTGGGGCGTATGGGCAGCACGGACGATATTGCGCAGCTGGCGCTGTTTTTAGGTAGCGATGCGGCCAGCTATATCTCTGGCACGGTCATCGCCTGTGATGGTGGTGCTCAGGGGCAGCTATCGCCCATGATTACTGCCGCAGCAGCCTCGGCAGCGGCTGGTATGGCGGAAAAAAGGGCGTAGAGATAACAGCAAAAAATCAAAAAAGCGAGATGGGTTGCGAATCACACTATCAAGGAGACACACCATGATTGAGATGAATCTGTCGAGGCAGGCGCGGCGCATCCGGCGCATTGCGCTGGGCGATTTTCTGTACCGCAGTGCGCGCAAATTTGGAGAACGCACGGCGCTGGTGGATGGCGATCAGCGCATCAGCTATGCCGATCTGGATGCACGAAGCTCGCGTTTTGCGCACTATCTGCTGTCAATGCTGGGTACGGGCAAGCAGGTGGGCATGCTGTGTGCCAACTCCATCGATATGGTGGTGGCGTGCAACGGCATTCATAAGGCGGGGCAGGTGTGGGTGCCTGTCAATATCAAGCAGGATGCGACTGCGATTGGCTACATCCTGCAGCATGCAGAGGTTTCGGCAGTCGTGGTGGACCATGAAATGCTTGGTCTGCCGGGGCTGCCAGAGCTGCTGCAGAAACTGCAGCTGCCGCTGATCATGACGAGGGCGCAGGCGCCGGTTGCTTCGGCTGTTTCACTGGCCGATGCGGAGCAGGGCCAGCCAGACTCTTTGCCGGATGTGGACATTGATGACAATCAGGCCGCTTTGCTGATGTACACCAGCGGCACCACGGGCAACCCCAAGGGTGTGGTGCATTCCCATCTCTCGGTCTATACCGCTGTCAAAGGCAATATTGACGAGATGCACTATTGCGAGACGGATGTGCTCAGTGGCTGGTTGCCGCTGTTTCACTGCGCCCAGCATTCCCTGACCCAGACTGCACTGGCAACCGGGGCCTGCACAGTGCTGACGCGAGCCTTTGTGCCTGCGGAAGTCGCTGCGCTGGTGCTGCGGGAAGGGGTGACGATTTTTGTGGGCCTGCCCTTGATGTACGCAGCGGTGCTGGCCGATCCGGGCTTTGCGCCGACGACAGTGCGCCAGTGCATTTATGCGATGGCGCCCATTCCCAAGCCATTGATTGCGCAGATTGCCCAGCGCATGTCACGCAACCTTTCACTGGCCACGGGGCAGACGGAAATTTACCCGGCCACCATGACGTTCTATCCGCTGCTGCATCCTGAGTGTGACGCGAATTTCTGGGGCCGTTCGCTGACCACCTGCGAGACAGCCGTGATGGACGATGAAGGCAATCTTTTGGGCCCAGGTCAGCTCGGTGAAATCGTGCATCGCGGCCCGAATGCGATGCTGGGATATTTCAAGGACCCCAAAGCGACCGAGGAAGCCCAGAAATATGGCTGGCACCATACCGGCGACCTGGGCATGTGGGATGCGCAGTGGCGCATGGAATTCATCGACCGCAAGAAGGACATGATCAAGACCGGCGGCGAGAACGTGGCCAGCGTCAAGGTGGAGGCGGTGGTGTTGGCCCATCCCGAGGTGGCGGCTGCGGCTGTATTTGGTTTGCCCCATCCGCACTGGAGCGAGGCCGTGTGTGCCTTTGTGGTGCGCAAGCCGGGTGCAGCGGTGGATGCCGAGTCGGTGCTGGCCCATTGCCGCCAGCATCTGGGGGGCTTTGAAGTGCCCAAACTTGTGCATTTTGTGGATGCGTTTCCGGCAACGGCTACCGGCAAGGTTCAGAAAAACGTGATGCGCCGCCAGTTCGAGCAGATTGCCAAAGAGCTTTGGGGCGGCTAAAGTAGTAATAGCTCTCTCTCATGAAAAACGGGTCGGCTGCAGATGCAGAGCGGCCCGTTTCTTTGCCTTGGGAATAGGTCAATTCACAGTTTCAGGGGCCCAGACAAAGATGGGGTTGCCCTTTTCGGCAATGATCTTGTTGCGTGCTTCAAGCAGCGGATAAAGCGTTTCAGGCTGGGGCACGATCCAGTAGTCACCACGGTCAATCGCTGCAAAAACCAGGCCCGCAAATTGATCGCTGCTCAGGCCGTTTTCATCAAGCATATGGGTCATCAAGCCATGAAACTGGGCAGATGCTTCGGATGGCGCTTCTCTGAAGATAGCAGTCTTGACGGGGCCGGGGGCCAGCAAGGAAACCTGAATCAGCGGGTTCAGCGTTGCCAGTTCATTGGCCAGGCTTTCAGTCAGCGCAACGACGGCGAACTTGGTGGCAGAGTAGGGAGCCATCAAGGGACTGGGCAGGAAGCCACCCACGGAGGCCGTGTTGATGATGCGGGCCGGGCGATCGGCTTTGAGCAGGCGCGGCACAAAGGCGCGCAGGCCGTTGACGATGCCGTTCACATTGACCTGCCAGGCTTGTTGCCATTTGGCGTCGCTGATCTCCCAGCTATTGCCGGTGGTCAGAACCCCTGCGTTGTTGAACAGCAGATCAACCTGACCAAAGGCGGCGTAGGCCTTGTCAGCCAGCGCATCGAGTGACGCCTGGCTGGTGACATCGGTCACGACGGCCAGGGCCTGCTCGCCCAGCTCGGCTGCGACTTTTTCCAACCCAGCTTGATCGCGGTCAGCCAGCACGACTTTCATTCCCCGGGCAACCGCCTGTTTGGCCAGACCCGCGCCAATACCGCTTGCAGCCCCAGTGATGACAGCAACTTTCATGATTTCCTCATTGCGTTAAATACCGTTTTATTAAAGCATTGATTCGATATTTGATATTTTCATGAATTCCCGCTTGACAGAATATTGATGCATTCGCAGTGCTGGATAAATCATTAAATACAAACCCTTGTTGACATAAAAATTCAAGGGGCACAGTGTGTTCAAATCAATTAATGGTTTTCCCCAGAGCCTGCGAGTGCAAGTCGATTTTGTAAAGAGGAAAATTCACAGTGATTTGTGCCCAGTAAAGTCGAAGAATACAAACCTCTCTTAATCGTTGATTGCATATTTCGAGGTTTGAATGAATCAAATAATGAGCGGCTTGCAGGGCAAAGTGATTTTGATTACGGGCGGTGCTTCGGGAATTGGCCTGGCCAGTGCCACGGTTGCGGCGGCCAGCGGCGCCAGGGTGATCTGTGCAGACCTGTCGCAGACCCATGATCTGCCTGCAGGCTGCGAATTTCGCAAGCTGGATGTGAGCGACTGGGAGATGACGCAGGCGCTGGTTGAAGATGTGATTTCGCGCCATGGGCAGATTGATGGGCTGGTAACTTCTGCCGGTATCTCGCGTGTCGGCGATCTGCAGACAATGACATTGCAGGAGTGGGATCAGGTGCTGCAGATCAACCTGACAGGCACCATGCTCAGTGCCCGCGCCGTGGCTGCACACCTGAAAGAGCGCAAGCAGGGCTCCATCGTGGCCGTTGCCAGCATCAATGGCATGCTGGGCAACCCCAGCAATCTGGCATATTGCACGTCCAAAGGCGGGGTTCTGCAGATGGTGCGCAGCCTGGCCGCTGACTTTGGTCTGCATGGGGTGCGTGTGAACTCCATCAGCCCCGGGCTGATTCATACCCCGATGACAGCAGGGCTGGATCAAAGCCCCGCCTATGCAGGCTTTGTCAAACAGCATTTGCTGCGCCGTGCTGGTGAAGCCCATGAAGTGGGTAATACCGTGGCTTTCCTTCTGTCTGATATGGCGTCTTTCGTGACGGGCGTCAATATTCCGGTCGATGGCGGATTTTCTGCGGCCAAAGTTATTGAAATGTATTGAGGTAAATAATCATGAAATATGATGTGATTGTCATTGGCTGCGGTATGTCCGGTATTCTGGCTGGTATTCATCTGAAAAATAGCGGCAAGAAATTCATTATTCTGGAGAAGGCCAAAACGCTGGGTGGAACCTGGCGAGATAATACCTACCCCGGTTTGACTTGCGATGTGCCTTCGCACGCCTATACCTATTCCTTTGAGCCTAACCCTGAGTGGTCGCGTGTGTTGCCGCCGGGTGCAGAGATTCAGCAGTACTTCCAGATGGTCTATGACAAATATGGCATTGCTGAATACGCGCAGTTCAATACCGAAATTACGAATGCGCAGTGGGAAGGCGATGCCTGGACGCTGCAGGACCAGCATGGCAAGCGCTATGAAGGACGCGTGGTAGTGGCCGCGACCGGTGTGCTGCATCACCCCAACTATCCGCAGATTCAGGGGCTGGAAGATTTTGAAGGTGATGTGATTCACAGCGCCCGCTGGGATCACTCCGTGCCGCTGGAGGGCAAAAAGATTGCGGTGATTGGCACGGGCTCTACGGGCGTGCAGATTGTTTCCGCCCTGGCGGAGCGCAGCAAGGTCAGGCATTTCCAGCGCACTGCGCAGTGGATTTTCCCGGTCGAGAATCCTGCATTCAGCGAAGAGCAGCGCGCTGAGTTTCGCAGCAACCGGGATTTGCTCGTATATCTGCAGCGTGAGCCCACGTATCTGGCCAATGTGGAGCGATTCACCCAGGGCGTGCTGGACCCGGATTCCGAGCAGATTCAGGAAATTCAAAAGCTGTGCCAGGAAAATCTGGATAACAGCGTTGCCGATCCGGCGCTGCGCAAGAAACTGCAGCCCAATTACCGTGCGGGCTGCAAGCGCCTGATTTACTCGCCCGACTACTACAAGGCGATTCAGCAGCCGCATTCCGAGCTGGTGACCGAGGGTATCGAAAAGCTTGAAAAAACGGGCATTCGCACCAGCGATGGCGTGCTGCATGAAGTGGACATCGTGGTGCTGGCCACGGGCTTCAAGGCCGACCGCTATGTGCGCCCCATGAATGTGACGGGGCTTCAGGGGCAAACACTGGAGCAGGCCTGGAGTAATGTGCCCACCGCCTATAAGTCCATCTCGGTGCCGGACTTCCCGAACTTCTATTTCATGAACGGCCCCACATCGCCGGTGGGCAACTTCTCGCTGATCGATACATCCGAGATGCAGTGGGGCTATATCTGGCAACTGATAGAGCGGGTCAGCGATGGCAGCATTGCTGGGCTGTCTGCAAAGTCCGAAGCACTGGCGAACTACGATCAGGAGCGCCTGCAGGCGGCCAAGGGCTCGGTCTTTGGCTCGGGTTGCAATAGCTGGTATCTGGACAAGAACGGCGTGCCCAATACCTGGCCGTGGTCACAGTCGCGTTTCCGTGAAGAGATGTCCCAGCCCGTCTGGCAGGACTACACCCATCATCAGACAGAAGTCGTCGCTGCCTGAGGGCGCCCATCGCTTTCAAGTTCCATGCCCATGGCGCAAGTCTTGGGCAATGTCTATCTCTCTTAAGGAATGAAGATGCAGATTCACCCCGAACTCGCCGCCATGCTGGAAGCGTTCAAGGACGCTCCCCCCATGGACTTTGTCAACATGCCTGTGCCCGAGATTCGCGAACTCATGGCGCAGATGCCGTTTCCGCCAGCAGACTTGCCCATGCATGAGGTGCGAGAGCTCAGCATGACGGGCGGCGCAGGCCAGCCCATGAAGGCCAGGCTCTATCGCCCGGATGATGTGCCTGTGGCTCCGGTGATGGTGTTCTTCCACGGTGGTGGCTGGTGCATTGGAACGCTGGACAGCCACGACAGTCTGTGCCGCCATCTGGCCCGCCTGCTCTCCATGAATGTGGTGTCTGTCGATTACCGTCTGGCGCCCGAGCATGTCTTTCCTGCCGCGCAGGATGATGCCTATGCGGCAACCCGCTGGGTGGCCGATCATGCGGCTCAGTTGCATTGCGATGCCTCACAGCTCGTGGTGGCGGGCGACAGCGCGGGCGGTAATCTCGCCATTGTCAGCTGCCTGCGTGCCAAGGAAGACGGCTGGGAGGGCATTCAAAAGCAGTTGCTGTTCTACCCTGTGTGCGATGCGCGCATGGATTCGCAGTCATACGCCATGTTTGGCCAGATTCCCATGCTGACCAGCGAAGCCATGGCGGCCATGTGGCGCCACTACCACCCGGGCAGCCCTGTCAATGCGCTGGCATCGGTGGCGCAATATGAGGATCTCACGGGCTTGCCGCCAGCGGTGATGGTGACGGCGGAGCTTGATATCTTGCGCGATGAGGGCGAGGCATTTGCCCAGCGCATGCAGCAGGCTGGTGTGCCGGTGCAAAGCATTCGCGCGCAAGGAATGATTCATGGCTTTGCAAGCTTCAGCACGCTGGTCAAAGCGGTTGCCCAGTCTCTGGAACAGGCTTGCCAGTTGCTGGAAAAGCTGCCTGCCGGGAGGGCGGTTTCAGTCGCTCAATAAGGGACTGTGTTTACGCACAGTCATGTGTGTAAGCTGCTGCAATTCTTATCCCCGCATCATGTGGACGCTCTTGTGGAAAACTGCGGTTTGAACTGCTGAAACCCGCGCCAGATGGTGCTTTCCACGGATTGCCTAAAAAATGGACGATCCGCCTGAAAATAGTGATTCAAGGGTTTTTACTAGGGGTCTGAGACAAAAAATTCGACAGCAAAAAAGCCCGCAACCAGGTCTGGTTTGCGGGCTTTTTTGTGTGCCTGAGGCTGCCTGAAGGGATGGCCGATAGCGCTTACGCCACAGGCTTGGGAGCTGGGCGCGTGCGGTAGAACTGCATGGGGTGTTCCTGCATTTCCTTGGCATGCTGGTTCATCACCGACTTCTTCATCTTGCCCACCACATGCATCTCGCAGGGCTTGCAGTCAAAGCGCAGCGTGAGCTTTTCCTTGCCGTTGATGAGCTGCAGCGGCTCGGCCTTGATGGTGCCCTTGACGCCAATCACCCCCTTGGCCTGCTTGGGGCACAGGCTCATGGAAAAGCGCACGCAGTGCTTGGTGATCATCAGGCTGACTTCGCCTTCTTCTTCCTTGCTTTCGTAGGCCGCGTCAATCACCTTCACACCGTGCTTCACGTAGAAGTCATGGGCCTTCTGGTTGAACACATTGGCCAGATAGCTGAGCGTGTCTTCGGGGAAGGGAACGGGAGGCTCTACCGGCACGGCGCGGGGCAGGCGCACAAAGCCGGCTTCACGTGCAGCTTCCAGAGCGGCCACCGCCTCGCGGCGCAGCTGGTTCAGAGCCGACGCGGGCACAAACCAGGGCTGCGACAGGTTTAGCGCAATATCGTGCACTTCAAAGACCGTAGCGCCAAAGCGGCCCAGTTGCTCGCGCAGCGTGGCCTCGGCCTTGGCTGCATCGGTGGCGGTCTGGTGTTCATGGGCAATCTCGGCGGCGCCCACAAAGCCATCGTCATCGGTCAGCTGCAGCGCAAAGCCGTTCGCTGTTTCCTTGAACTCGGCCCACAGGCCGATGCGGCGCTCGCTGGATTTTTTCTCCAGCGTACGCACCCATTCCATATCGCGGTTGCGATTGATCTCCAGGCCTTTGCGCAGGTCCTTGAAGGTGGCAATTTCGTTCTTGGGGAACACGCGCCAGATGCCTTTTTTGGCATGCATGCATTCGGCGCGGTTGATGTGCACTCCGACCAGTTCTTTTTGCAGGTCGTAGTAGCACAGGCCATCGCCGTTGTGCAGTTCGGTGGCCTTGTCGCTGGCTTCGATCTCGAACCACTTGTCACCCACTTGCGTGACCCAGCCAATGGCGCGGCCGGGGGTCTTGGGTGTGTCAAAGGCGCCGATATCATCCTGGCGGCCGTTGACAAAGTAGTCGGTGAACTCGCGGTTGAAGTTCTGGTCAGGATCGGGCTCGAAGGTGAACGTGGTGCGGCCCGAAGACGAGCGCGCCAGCGGGGCTTCGGAGAATTCGCGCTCTTCGATGATTTCGTCCAGCAGCTTGCGATAGTGGGCCGTGATGTTCTTCACATAACCCATGTCCTTGTAGCGGCCCTCGATCTTGAAGCTGCGCACGCCGGCGTCAATCAGGGCGCGCAGGTTGTCGCTCTGGTTGTTGTCCTTCATGGACAGCACATGCTTTTCGTGCGCAATGATGCGGCCGCTGGCGTCTGTCACCTCATAGGGCAGGCGGCAGGCCTGGTTGCAGTCGCCACGGTTGGCGCTGCGGCCCGTGTGGGCGTGGCTGATAAAGCACTGGCCCGAATAGGCCACACACAGTGCACCGTGCACAAAGAATTCGATGGTGGTGCGGGCGGGGTCGGTGGCAGCGCGCACGGCGGCGATCTGCTTGAGATCCAGTTCGCGGGCAATCACGATCTGCGACAGACCTGCATCCTGCAGAAAACGCGCTTTCTCGGGTGTGCGGATGTCGGTCTGGGTGGATGCATGCAGCTGGATGGGCGGCATATCCAGCTCCAGCAGGCCCATGTCCTGAATGATCAGCGCATCGGCTCCGGCGTTGTAGATCTGCCATGCCATCTGGCGTGCGCCTTCCAGTTCATCGTCGCGCAAGATGGTGTTGAGCGTGATGAAGATCCGGCTGCCAAAGCGATGGGCATGCTTGATGAGCCGCTCCAGATCGCGGATGTCATTGCCCGCGGTTGCGCGTGCACCAAAGGCGGGGCCGCCGATATAGACGGCGTCCGCTCCGTGGTTGATGGCTTCAATACCGATATCGGCATCACGCGCCGGGGACAGGAGTTCGAGCTGGTGGGGCAGGAGAGACATAGGGGCAGGATTATCTCAGCCCGGCCCGGTTTCGGCACGGCGATGGGTAATCGTTGATCGATAACTGCTTGTATCTCAAAGAACTGCAGGCCAATTTCTGCGTTGCCGAAAGAGAGTGCTTGCTTCGTTGGCTTGTCAATGTCCTCGTGGGCTAAAGGTGCGCGGAAATACCACCGGCCCGCTGCGGTCGGCCAGCCGGTAGCCCATGGCCGGGCGGTTGGACATGCCTTCCACATGCCCAGCCTCGAGCAGAAAGTTTGCGGCCAGCATGCGGGTGCGAAAGCCGCTTTTATCCACGGTGCGGCCCAGCACGGTTTCGTACACCTGCTGCAACTGGGGCAGGGTGAATGGCTCGCTGAGCAGAAAGGCGGGCAGCGAGGTGTATTCAACCTTGCTGCGCAGCCGCTCCACCGCCGTGGCCAGAATTTCGGAGTGGTCAAACGCCAGGCGGGGGTCTGCCAGCAGTTCATCGACATCGAACCAGGCCACATCGGCAGCGTTGGCGCCCTTGGTCAGCGCAATATCGGCCCCGGCAATCAGCGCAAAGTACACATGCGTAGCTGACCAGCCTCGTGGGTCGCGCGCGGCGCTGCCCCAGCTGCCTAGCTGCTCCAGATAAGGGCTGTCCACGGCAGTTTTCTCACGCAGCTTGCGTGCGGCGCAGGCCTGCAGATCGGCATCCAGCTCCACATTCACAAAACCGCCCGGCAAGGCCCAGAGGCTGGGGAAAGGGTCGTCAGGGTGTGCAGGCCGCTGCACCAGCAACACTTTGAGCGACTGCTCAAGAATCGTGAAGATCACCACATCCACCGTCGTGTAGGGGCGGGCAAAGTCCGGGGCCGGTTTGGTGTGACGATGCGTAACGCTCATGAGATACGGCTTGACGGTTTGAATATTGGGTTGTATTGTACAACTTATGTAAGTTGCTTAGTACAACTTATAAGTGTGAATAGATAGAAGAAAAAATAGGAAAAACGATGAAACTCCATAGTGCTCCCTACCTGCAGCAGGCGCACAGCTGGCCCAGCTCCGGGCAACATATCCTGGCCCAGTACGATGAAACGTCGGTGGTGGTCTATCAGGCTTACCGCGCGGCGATTGGCGAGTATGCGATTCGCCATGGTCGCTTGGATGGCCCGGACTTCAGCTTGCAGCGCATGAGTTGGATCAAGCCCAATTTCCTCTGGATGATGTACCGCTCCGGCTGGGGCCAGAAAGAAGGGCAGGAAGTGGTGCTCGGCCTGCGCATTTCACGCCAGTTTTTTGATGCAGTGTTGCATGCGGCGGTGCCCTCAAGCTGGGATCCTCAGCGCTATCCATCTCAGGCGGAATGGCAGGCAGCGGTGGCGCAGTCTGAGGTACGGCTGCAGTGGGATCCCGATCACACGCCAAGCGGCCTCAAACATCCCCGCAGGGCTGTGCAGCTGGGCTTGCGTGGGGCGACGCTTGCGGCCTTTGCCGGGGAGCAATTGCTGGAGGTAATTGATATGCGGGATTTTGTGGCCGCGCAAAGGCGCATGGCCTTTGACGACAGCGCGCAGTTGCAAACGCCTGTAGAGCACGTCTATGTGCCAGCGGCGCCTAGCATCGCCTGAGCCCGGCCATTCGAAGAAATAACAATAAAGGAATCACTAAATGAATAACAAGAACGACAACATCATCGTCACCCAAAGCAAGTTTCTCAGCCTGGTGCTGCGCCACAGTCCGCAGACCATTGGGCTCAAGCTCGATAGCGGTGGCTGGGCGCAGACCGATGAATTGCTGGCCTGCATGGCGCGTTCAGGCCGCCGCATGAGCCTTGCCCAGTTGCAGGCTGTGGTAGCAGGCAATAGCAAGCAGCGCTTTGCTTTCAGTGAAGATGGCTTGCGCATTCGTGCCAATCAGGGGCATTCCATTGCCGTGGAGTTGGAGTTGATGCCCCGGCTGCCACCTGCCGAGCTTTTCCATGGCACGGCCACGCGCTTTCTGGATGCTATTTTTCAGCAGGGGCTGACGCGCCAGAGTCGCCACCATGTGCACCTCTCGGCAAGCGTTGAAACTGCCAGTGCCGTGGGGCGCCGTCATGGCAAGCTGGCTTTGCTGCGGGTGGATGCAGCGCGCATGGCTGCGGATGGCCATGTTTTTTACCAGTCCGATAACGGCGTGTGGCTTACCGATGCTGTTCCCGTGACCTATCTGGCAAAGCTGGGGTCATGAGCAACTCAAAGCTGATAGCGCTGGACGCTGATGGCGTATTGCTGAACTACAACCTGGCCTATGCATCAGCGTGGGAGCGCGCCTTTGGTCAGCGCCCTGCGCTGCGCAATCCCCAAGCTTATTGGGCCATAGACCGCTGGGGCGTTGAAACCCTGCAAGGCGCGGATCTGGACAGGTTTCGGGCCTGCTTCGATGCGCAGTTCTGGTCCAGCGTTCCCGCGATAAGCGGGGCGGTGCAGGCCTGTGAAAAGCTGGTGTCTGCCGGGTATGAACTGGTTTGTGTCTCTGCACTCAAGCCGGAGTTTGCGCAGGCCCGTCAGGCGAATCTACGTGCGCATGGCTTCCCCATAGAGCAGGTTATTGCCACCAGCAATGCCGGTTCGGTGGAATGCAGCCCGAAAGCGCAGGCTTTGGCGCAACTGAAGCCCGTCGCCTTTGTGGATGATTTTTTGCCTTATTTCGCGGGTGTGGACCAGGCCGTGCACAAAGCAGTGCACAAGGCGCTGATCTTGCGCGAACCCGATGGCTCACCCAACACCGGCCCTGGCCTGCAACAGATGGACTCGACCCACACCAATCTGGCGCAGTTTGCCGACTGGTGGCTGGAGCGCCCTCACCAAATAGAGAACAACGATGAATCGAGATTTTGAAATCCGATCCGTGACGGATCTTTTGCTGCAACTGGATCAGGGCTACCGCCCCCGTTATTTTTGCTTCTGGGGTCACCAGAGTGAAAAAGATGGCACGGCGGGCAAGGGCTGCCTGAGCCAGTGGTTTCACGCGCCGTTCAAGGTAGATGGCGACACATTCCCAACGGCCGAGCATTTCATGATGGCTGGCAAAGCCCGTTTGTTTGGCGACGAAGAAGCCCGCCTGCGCGTGCTGGCTTCTCCATCGCCAGCGGCAGCCAAGCAAGTGGGGCGCAGCGTGCGCAATTTTGATGATGGCCGCTGGAATGCCGCGCGTTTTGACATCGTGGTGCAGGGCAATGTGGCCAAGTTCGGTCAGAACCCCGCCATGCGCGATTTTCTTTTGGCCACGGGCGATCGTGTGCTGGTGGAGGCCAGCCCGCGCGACCGTATCTGGGGCATAGGCATGGGCGCAGCCAACCCCGAAGCCGAGCAGCCGCGCAAATGGCGTGGCCAGAATCTGCTGGGCTTTGCCTTGATGGTGGCGCGAGCACAACTGCGTGAAAAGAGCGAAAAATGACTGAACTCGATCGCTGCGAGGGCGCGCTGCTGGGCCTGGCCTGCGGCGATGCCGTGGGCACAACGCTGGAATTTCGTTCACGCGGCAGCTTTGCGCCGCTGACCGATATGGTGGGTGGAGGCCCTTTTTCTCTTCAGGCTGGGCAATGGACCGATGACACTTCCATGGCCCTGTGCCTGGCCGAGAGCCTGATCGTCAAGCAAGGCTGCGACCCGAGGGACCAGATGGCACGCTATGCCAACTGGTATCAATGGGGCTACTGGAGTTCTACCGGCCACTGCTTTGATATTGGTATGGCCACCCGGGCGGCGATTCAGGAGTTTCTGCGCAGTGGCAATGCCCTGGCGGGCAGCACTGATCCGCAGAGTGCAGGCAACGGCTCTTTGATGCGGCTGGCGCCGGTTGCGCTGATGTATGGTGCTGATACGCAAAAAGTGCAGGACATGGCCGCGCTGAGTTCCCGCACCACGCATGCTGCGCCGCAGTGCCTTGATGCCTGCAGGCTGTTTGCGGTGGCCTTGAGCCGTGCGCTTGCCGGGCAGAGCAAGCAGCAGGTGCTGGATTTTTCACAGCTGTCGTTTGGTAGCACTGATATTGCTGAAATTGCACAGGGCAGTTGGCGAAGCAAAAGCCGCGATGAAATTCAAAGCAGCGGCTATGTGGTGCACAGCCTGGAGGCTGCGCTGTGGTGCTTTGCCCAGCACGACAGCTTTGAGGCTGCCGTGCTGGAAGCCGCCAACCTGGGCGACGACGCTGACACCACGGCCGCCATTACCGGTCAGATTGCGGGCGCATTCTGGGGGCGCAGTGGCATTCCTGCGCACTGGCTGCAGAAACTGCACCAGGAAGCAGAGATCAGGCAGCTGGCACAGGCGCTGCATGGGCTAAAGGCATAAGAACGTGGTCAAATCCGGGCATTGCAATTGCCGGGTTTCATCATGAAAGCTGTTTTTGGTTTGCTCAGTCTGGTGTTGGTGCTGGCTGTCGTTGGCGTGCTGGCCAGGAAAGGCTTGCACAGCAGCCAGGAAACTTTGACGCAGCAGACCCAGCAAGCGCCGGCAGGGCACAATCAGCCTTCCGGGACTGGCAATGTGCGCGAGCAAAGCCAGCAGATTCAGCAGCAATATCGCCAGCAACTGGAGTCCGCGCTCAACGCCAAGCGGCCCGATCCTGACGCGGCTCAGTAAGCTCGCATCAACCAGCCGCGCTGGAAGACTGTTCGCGTATTGCCACCTTCCCCCATCTGTTCCATCAAGGAGAAAGCATGCCCATGATCGCCAGCCCAGCCACCACTCATTTCGCCAGACTGCCGCTTGCTTTGGGGCTGGCACTGGCTGCGGGCTGCTTGACGCAAGCGCATGCGCAGGGTGTGGCGCAGGCCACGGCGCATTCAGCAGACAAGCCTCTGGTGGTGCGCATTGCCCATGGCGGGCCGGTTTCCGGCCCTATTGCGGCCTTGGGCAAGGATGAAGAAAACGGCGTGCGCATGGCCATTGATGAACTCAATGCGCGCAAGCTGCAAATCGGCGGTCGCCCTGTGCAGTGGAAGCTGGAGGCGGGCGACGATATGGGTGACCCGGGTCAGGCTGCGGCCCTGGCCCAGCGCTTTTGCGACAAGAAAGTGGCGGGTGTGGTTGGCCACCTGCAATCGGGCACAACCTTGCCTGCGGCCAAGATCTACAACGACTGCAATATTCCCAACATCACGCCTGCAGCCACGAACACCTCGATTACCGAGGCCGGTTACGACGCCAGCTTTCGCGTGATTGCCAATGACAAGGCCATGGTCGATGCACTGCTGGACTATGCGGTCAAGCATCGCGGCATCAAGCGCGTGGCCATCATTGACGACCGCACGGCCTATGGGCAGGGCATTGTCAAACTGTTCGAAGCCGCGGCGGCCGAGCGCGATGTGCAGATCGTGGACAAGCAGTACACCAGCGACAAGGCCACGCAGTTTGCCCCCATTCTCACGGCGATCAAGGGGCACAAGCCTGATGCCATCTTCTTTGGCGGCATGGATGCGCAGGCTGGTCCCATCCTGCGCCAGATGTCGCAGCTGGCCATGAACCAGACGCAGTTTCTGGGAGGCGATGCGCAATGCTCGGAACGCCTGCCGGTCATGGCAGACAAGGCTCCGGCCCTTAAAAATGTGGTCTGTGTGATGAGCGGCAGCTCTCTGGCGAAGATGCCGGGCGGCACTGCCTGGAAGCAGAAATACGACCAGCGTTTCCCCGGTCAGTATCAGGTTTACAGCCCTTACGCCTATGACGCGACCATGGTGCTGGCACAGGCCATGCTGCGTGCGGATTCCGCGCAGGTCGAAGCCTACCTGCCGCGCCTGCGCCAGTCGCACTACGAAGGTGTGACGGGCACGATTGAATTCGACTCTCAGGGTGAATTGCAGAACCCCCGTGTGACCTTGTTTGGCTATGCCTCGGGTGAGCGCAAGGAGCTGCAGGTCAGCGGTCAGTGATTGTTGCAGGGTTTGGAGTGAAATAGCTCTCAAGTCCCGTTGATATAAGCGCAAGCAGCTATGGAATTTGATGTGTCTGTGCACGAGGGCTTTATGCGCCAGGCGCTGGAGCAGGCCCGCGCAGCTGCAGCTTGTGGCGAGGTGCCGGTGGGCGCTATCGTGGTCAAGAATGGGCAGGTCATAGGCCGTGGCCGAAACAGCCCGCTGTCGGTCAACGACCCCACCGCCCATGCAGAGGTGATGGCGTTGCGCGAAGCGGCGCTGGCGCTGGGCAACTACCGGCTGGAAGGCTGCACCCTGTATGTGACGCTGGAGCCTTGCACCATGTGTAGCGGCGCCATGCTGCATGCGCGGGTTGCCAGCGTGGTCTATGGCGCGGCAGAACCCCGGACCGGCGCGGCAGGATCCGTGCTCAATGTGTTTGGCTATGCCGAGATTAATCACCAGACCCAGGTGCTGCGCGGCGTACTGGCCGATGAATGCGCGGCGGTGATGGCAGATTTTTTTCAGCAACGCCGCAAAGAAAAAAAATTGCAGGAGCCGCATCCCCTCAAGGACTGGGCGCTGCGCAATTCAGAGGAAACCTTTGCCAGCCTGTCGCACTGGCCCTGGCAGCCGCATTGGCGCAGCGATCTTCCTGCGTTGCAAGGCCTGCGATTGGCGGTGGTGGATGAAGGGCCAGGCCATGCCTCGCTGACCTGGCTATGTTTACATGGCAGCCCCGGCTGGGGCTATCAGTTCAGGCATGTGCTGCCCGAGCTGCTGGCGGCGGGGCATCGCGTGGTTGTGCCGGATTTGCCTGGCTTTGGGCGCAGTGACCAGCCCAAGAAAGACAGGCAGCACAGTGCTCATTGGCATGTGCAGGTGCTGGCTGAACTGGTGCAGGCGCTGAATCTGCAGTCGGTCATGCTGCTGGGGCAGGGCGATGGCGGCTTGATGGGCTTGCAGCTTGCAGCGCAGATGCCTGAGCGTTTTATGGGGGCCTGGCTCAAAGACGTCTGGCCGCTGGCGCAGCAGCCGGACAGCCGTCGCCAGTGGTTTGAGCAGGCAGCGCGCAAACCCTCGTTGAATGTGGCGCGTGCCATGGCCGAGGTAGAGGGGGGCAGCATGCCCGGTGACGATCAGGCATGGAACGCCCCTTTTACCCAGCCCGGCCACCGAGCCGCACTCAAGGCTTGGCCACGCGTGCAGCAGGAACTGGCGGGTGTACCCGCCGAACTGCTGATGCAATGGGCGCAAGGGCGTCGTCTGTGGCTGCAAGCGCCTGCTGCAGACCGGCCCGTGAGTTCAGCCCAGTGGCAAACCGCCTGGCGCCAGGTGCTGCCGGAATTGGCGAGCGAGGACGCCGCCTGGCGCCAAACCCCGCATGGCTCTCTGGTTCCTGTCCAAAGTCAGGGCAGCGCGGCAGCGGCTGTGGAATACTTTGCGCCATCGTCTGCAGCTCAGTAAGACCCGCTGACACTGGCCTTGATACGTCGTTGCTTCGCCTACGCGGCCCGGCATCTCGTCTCAAGCGCAAACCTTCGGTTTGCTCGGTGGTGTTGGTGGCTTTAAGAGCTGCGCTCTGAACCGAATTTTCGAGTCTGCGGATTCACCTATTTCACGGAGCATGCGGCCAGTGGCTGCATGAAAAGGCTTTGGCAACCTCGCGCAAATCCCCAGCATCCACCAAGCAAGACAGCACCGATCTGAACGATCACGCGAACCCCCATGAGCACACGCATGCCCACGACTGCGGCCATGCAGACCATGTGCATGACGAGCATTGCAGCCATGAGCACCACGACCATCATGACCATGTGCATAGCGCCGACGGCAGCTGCTGCGGTCATGACCACAGCCATGGTGCCAAGCACATCTATATCTACTCCCCATCGGGTGCGGTGCGTGACAAGGCCGCTTTCAAGCGCGGCATCAAGCAACTTGAAGCGCTGGGCCATGAGGTGGAAGTTGATGCGGATGCACTCTCCAGCAGCCAGCGCTTTGCGGGCGATGATGCTACCCGTCTTGCGGCCATTCACCGTGCTGCAGCCAGCGGCGCCGATGTGGCGCTGATCTCGCGGGGTGGCTACGGCCTCACGCGCATCCTGCCGGGCATCAAATACAAGACGGTGGCCAAGGCCATCGCCAATGGCACCCGATTCGTGGGCCTGAGCGACTTCACCGCCTTCCAGCTGGCCATGCTGGCGCAGACAGGTTCCACCACCTGGGCAGGCCCCGCACTGAATGCTGACTTTGGTGTGGATGTCAAAAAGACGGGCGAGCCCGTGGACGACATCATGCTGGACTGCTTTGAAGACCTGCTCAGCGGGCAGGGCGAAGGTGCTGGCTGGCAGATGCCCAGGATTGGCGAGCTGCCCAATGGCAAGCCCCAGCTCAAGGATTTTTATGTGCCGGGCGGCGCCACGCTGTGGGGCGGCAATCTGGCGGTGCTGGTGTCCCTGCTGGGTACGCCTTATTTTCCGCAGATCGACGGCGGCATTCTGTTCCTGGAAGATGTGGGCGAGCACCCCTACAAGATTGAGCGCATGCTGACCCAGCTGATGCTGGCGGGCGTGCTGCAAAAGCAAAAAGCCATCGTCTTTGGCCAGTTCACCGAGTTCAAGCTGACCCCGCACGACAAGGGCTTCAAGCTGCAGACCGTCATCGACTGGCTGCGCATGCAGATCAAGCGCCCGGTGCTGCAAGGCCTGCCGTTTGGCCATGTACCCACCAAGGTGCTGCTGCCGGTCGGTGCTCAGGTATCACTGTCTGTCGAAGGCCGCGATGCCCTCATCTATTGGGGTCATACTCACTGATTGATAGCTGCTGGCGCTTGATAGATAAGCGCTAGAGCCGGTTTTGATTGAAATTTCTGAGAAGGATGGGCTGGCATGGGTAAGGCCGCATTGCAATGGACCGATGACATGCTGGCCCAGCTGGGCAAGGAAAAAGACGCTGTGCTGGCCGAGCGCTGGGGCACATCGGCCAAGACCGTGAACCTCAAGCGCAATGCGCTGGGCATTGCTGCCTTTGGCCACTTTCAGTGGACAAAAGAAGCGGTCGCCATGCTGGGCAAAGAGCCGGATGCCGAAGTGGCCAGGCAACTGGGCATCAGCAAGGCCAGCGTGGTGGCCAAGCGCACGGAGTTTGGCATTGCCTCTTTGACGGGGGCGGCCAGCGGTGCGTTTGACTGGACGGATGAGGCGGTTGCCCTGCTGGGAACCGCATCGGACGCCAAGGTGGCAGAGCAACTGGGCCTGAGCCGCCTGACGGTTTACAACGCCCGCATGGCGCGCGGCATTGCTGCTGCGAAAAAAGCTACTGCCAAGGAATGAGCGCCACCGCGCCAGATTCACCCATGCCATCGCAAAGCCTTGTGCAAAGCGGCTTGCGCGGGCTGGTGCTGGGATGGACCTGGCTGGCCGCGTTGTGGTGTGCCGCACATTTTCTGACGCAGCTGCCTGCATGGGGCTGGCTGCTGGCCGTTTTGCTGCTGGCCATCATGCCGGCATGGGGGCTATGGCTGGCCTTCATGCTGCGCAAGAAGATTCTGCGGTTTCAGTTTGCGCCACAGGGCCGTGTAGGCCGCTGGCTGTCCGGCGGCTGGTGGGCCGCCTGCAAGGCCCTGCTGCTGGCGCTTTTGCTGTGCAGCACCGCGCTGTGGCAAGCATGGTTTCTGGCGAGCTGGGAGTGGGCGCTGCTGGCGCTGGCGGTTCCGCTTTATCTGGTGATGATGGCGTGCCTGCAGGCTTGGCTGGCGCCGGAATTTTCAAGCACTACCTTTGCGTGGCGCTGGAGCCAGAGGGCGGCCAGAGTCTTGCTGGTGGTTGCGCTGGGGGGCTTGTGGCTGTACCTCATGGCGCGCAGCCAGGACTTTGGCCGTGCGCTGACACCCGCCATGGAGCCTGCAGCACTGGATGCGGTCATTGCGCAGATTCGTTCGGCTCCGTCAGGGCTGGTGCGCTGGGGACTGGATAGCTTGCTGGCGCTGCAGGTGGCGGGTGCCGCTGCGACGGATTTACCCCAGATTCCTGCGCTCAGGATTTTGCTGCTGGCGCTGTTTGGCCCTGTGGGCATGCTGCTATGCATTGCCGCTGCCATGCAAGGCGCCAGTGGCTGCGCTTTCATCTGGCGGCAGGCGGCGCCACCCGGGGGCGGTCGAAACTCTGCGCCTTTGCTGGGCGTGATCGGCGTGCTGGTGCTGGGCATTCTGGTGCAGGCCACGGCCAGCCTTGATGGACTGGCGCGCACGTATGAAAGCCCGCTGGCATTGCAGCGCCTGCCAGAGTGCGAGCGCATAGGCCAGCAGTTCTACCGCCTGGGTACGCTGGACGCCACGCGCCAGCTGGCGCTGCAGGCACTGGGAAAAATGCAGGGGGCGCAGGCGCTGTGCCAAGGCATGAACGGGGTAGAGCAGCAGTTGGATGCCGCCGTGGAGCGTTACCTTGACTGGTACTTCAGCCTGGGCGCGGAGTGGGGGCGCATTCTGAGCCTGCTGACCGGGGATGTGGGCCAGTTTCTGCAGAACAAGCTGACAGAGACATTGTTGGCCACGCCGGGGCTGGATGCCTGGGTGCAGTCCGTGCAAAAGCAGGCCCAGCAAGGGGGCTCGGCTCTGACCCAGGCGCAGCAGCATATCAATGAGACATTGGCGCGCCACCATCTGGCGCTGGATGCAAGCCAGTGCATTGTGCGCACGCAGGTGCCGCAGCTGCCAGCGCTGGACATGCTGGGCAACGCCCGCCAGCGCCTGACGGCCAGCGCGCTCGGCGCCACAGGTGCGGGCGCATTCGCAGCCGTGGTCGCAGGCAAGGCCATGGCCAAAACCTCCATGAAGGCGGCCAGCAAGGTGCTGGCCAAAGCTGCTGCCAAGCAGGGGCTGGGCAAGGCCGGTGCTGCCGCAGCCGGGGCGGCTGTGGGCTCGGTTGTGCCCGGCGTTGGTACAGCTGCCGGGGCCATTGCCGGGGCCGTGGCTGGTGCGCTTATCGGCGTGGGGATTGACTGGGCGGCGCTGTATGCCGAGGAAATGCTGACGCGAGATGCCATGCGCGCCGATCTGCAGGCGGCCTTGAGGGAGCAGCTGCAAATGCAAAAAACTGCACTGGGCTGCGGGGCCGCCAGCATGACCCAGTGACGGTGCGCGTCCTTGGCTGACAGGCATGGGCCTGAACATGGCGTACAACGCAGTGGGTTGGCGCTGCTATTGAAAATACAGCGTCTGGCCCTTTATCCCATTGAGCTTGAATGCTTCAGGAGTTCTGAATGTCCGATTCCGATATGGCGACAGTCGCCCGCAAACTGATGTACTGGCTGGTCAGCGTGCAAGGGCTGCGCGACGGCGATGGCGTTTCGCCGCAATTGCTGGCCAAAGGCATGGAAAAGCATGGCATCACAGGCGATGCAGAGCAGGCGGCGCTGGACTTGGCTTTCTCCAGTGGCTGGCTACAAAAAGGCCCGCTGGACGAAATTCAGCTCACGAAGAAAGGTTTTGGACTGGATTTCGGGCAATAAATAAGAGAGCGCAACTCGCCCTATTTACGGCTCTCTCACGGCTCTCTCACGACTCTTTCAAGGCGTTTACTCCAGATAAACGCCTTTTTCCTTTTTGCGGGCGCGCATGCCGGTGCGCAGAAACAGCACGCTGCCGCCTTGCTCGGCCAGTGGCTTGCCACCGGCTGCGGCCAGATGGGTGTCGGCACGCTGATCCCAGTTGGCGAGCAAATCCTGCAGCGCCTGGTGCTCGGCATCGCTCAGTTGCGGGTGCTCATTGAGGAAAGTCTGCAGATACTCGCTGGCGTCCTGCCTGAGTTGCTCGCGTGTGGTGGCCAGAGAGATATAGCTGATGTCGTCCTGTCCGGCAGTCTGCGTGCCCAGCAGATAGCAGCCTATGTAGTCGCCCCGGGTCTGGCCCACTTCAGGGTCCTGGCTGAGTTTTTTGAGCAAGCTGAACGGCCACATGCGTTGAATTCCTAACACCGGGCCACGGCCCAAACAGGTATTGTCTCTCATGCTTGGTGGCTGCCCGCATGTGGTTGTTGCGCAGGCAGGCATCAAAAAAGAGGGCGCATGAAACACACAACAAGCTCTGGAAACTGGGTCCGCCGTGGTCTGCATGCGGTGGCTGCCGTCACGGCGCTGGCGTTGCTGGCGGGCGGCGCTGTCGCTGTCTATGGCGTGAGAGCGCAGCCCAAGCTCGATGTCAAGCTGACTCTGGTGGGCTTGCAAAAGACGGTGCTGGTGCGGCGCGATGCGGCCGATATCACCCATATCAGTGCGGCTTCGCCTCAGGATGCCTGGCGGGCGCTGGGCTTTGTTCATGCGCAGGAGCGAGGCTGGCAGCTGGAGTTCAACCGCCGCCTGATGCGGGGGCGGCTTTCCGAGATTCTGGGGCCCGCCACACTGGAGCTGGACAAGCTCATGCGGGCGCTGGACATTCATGGCGCGGCGCGCCGCCAGTATCAGGCCATGCCAGCTGCGGTGAAAGAAGCCCTGATGGCCTACAGCCAGGGGATTGCAGCTTTCTACGCCCGCCCATCACAGGCCACGGCCCCCGAATTTTTGCTGCTTGGCGCAAAGGCGGGTGGCGACAAAGGCCAGCCCTGGGCGCCTGAGGACACCGTGGGCTGGGCGCTGATGATGGCGCTGGATCTTGGGGGCAACTGGGGCAATGAGTTTGCCCGCCTCAATTTGCTGCAGACCCTGAGCACCGAGCAACTGTGGCAACTGATGCCAGCCTATCCGGGCGAGCAGCCCGCCACTAGCGTTGATCTGGCCGCGCTGTACAGGCAACTGGGCGTGTATCGCTCGGCGGATGATGCACCGAAAATCAGCCAGCCTGCGAAGTTGATGGAATCCGCGCTTCAGCAATGGGCCGCAGCCACGGTGCGCGATATGGGCAGCAACGATGGTCTGGGCAGCAACAACTGGGTGGTGGCGGGCAGCAAGACCCGCAGCGGCAAACCTTTGCTGGCCAATGACCCCCATCTGGGCCTGAGCGCGCCAGCCATCTGGTACTTTGCCCATCTGCAGGCTCCAGAAGGTAAAGCAGCCGATGGCACCAGTCTGAGCGCCATGGATGTGGTGGGTGCCACCTTGCCCGGCATGCCTTTTGTGGTGCTGGGCCGCACGGCCGAGGTGGCCTGGGGCTTTACCAATACCAACCCCGATGTGCAGGACCTGTATCTGGAGCAGATCAACCCGGCAGACAGCAGCCAGTACCGCACGCCCACGGGCTGGGAAAAGTTTGGCGTGCGCGAGGAAATCTTCAGGATCAAGGGCCAGTCCGATCAAAAAATCACGCTGCGCAGCACGCGCCATGGCCCGGTGCTCAGCGATGCGCAGGCGCAATACGGGCAGGTGATTGATCGCAGCCGCTATGCGCTGGCCCTGCGCTGGGCGGCGCTGGATACGGATAACCGCACGGTGGAGGCGGGCCTCAAGGCCAATGGTGCGCGCACGGTGCAGCAGCTGTTCGAGGCGTTTTCGGGCTACCACTCGCCCATGCAGAGCATTGTGGCGGCAGATGTGCATGGCGCCACAGGCTTCAAGGCCGCAGGCAAGGTGCCGGTGCGCGCCGCCGACAATGATCTGCGCGGCGTGGCCCCCGCACCGGGCTGGGAGGCCCGCTACGACTGGCAGGGCTGGCTGAGCTACGAGCAGACACCGCAGGATGATGGCGCGGCACGCGGCTTTGTGGCCACGGCCAACCAGCGCGTGACGGCGCCCGGTTACGCACATTTTCTGACCCAGGACTGGAGCCTGCCTTACCGCCACCAGCGCATAGAGCAGTTGCTGAACGCAAGCGACCAGCATGATGCGGCCAGCATGGCCGCCATTCAGAACGATGTGCAGTCGCTGGCCACACAGGCTTTGCTGCCGGCGCTGCGCAAGGCGCAATCCTCGCATCCACTGGCGGCCCGGGCGCTGCAGCTGATGGCAGGGTTTGACGGCAAGATGGACAAAAATCTGCCACAGCCGCTGATTTTTTCGGTCTGGGTGGATGAGCTGACGCGGGGCATTGTCATTCCCCGCATTGGCGAGCAGCGCTTTTTGATGACCTATGGCAAGCGCGACTTCCGCGCCGGTGTTGAAGGCATTCTGGCGCGCAATGATGCGGGATGGTGTGCGCCCAAAACATGCGATCAGCAAGTGGCTGATGCGCTGACTCGCACGCTGGACAAGCTGCAGGCCGCCTATGGCAGCCGTCTGCAAAACTGGCGCTGGGGTGACGCCCATCCTGCACTGAGCGCACATCGCCCCTTTGGTGCCGTTGCTGCGTTGGCTCCTATCTTCAACGTGAGCGTGGCGGCCAGCGGTGACAACTACACGGTCAACGTCGGCCAGTACAACCCCAACCCCGTGCCCGCAGATGCCCGGGGGGCGCTGGGCGGGCGTTTTGTGGACCGCCATGCACCATCGCTGCGCGCCATTTATGACCTGAACGATCTGGAGTCCTCGCGCTTTATCTACCAGACGGGGCAAAGCGGGCTGGCCCTGTCGGGCCGTTATGGCGATATGCGCGATGAGTGGGCCAGCGGCCGCTATCGCCCGCTGCAGATGCAGCCAGGCCGCTTTACCCATGTGCTGGCGTTGCAGCCCAGTGCACGTTGACGATGAGGTGTGTCTGGTACCTGCTTTTAAATTGATAGCTGAAAGCGCTTTAGGGATAGGCGCTTTGGGCTAAAAATTTAAAAATACTCTCAGGCGCCGCAGAAGTTCTCAATCAGCCGGGCCACATCCTCGGGCTGGTCGTGGTGCAGCATATGGCCTGCGTCCTGCACCACGGCCACTTCGCACCGCGGGATGTGCTTGAGGCGGTCGTGATACTGCTCCAGCGTATAGCGGCCCTTGTACCAGCCGCCCAGACTGTCGTCAGAAGCCTCTACCGACAATGTGGGCGCGGTGATGGCTGCCAGGCAGGCAATGGCTTCATCGGCACGGTACACATAGGGGTTGACCACTTTGTGCGAGGCATCGCCCAGAATATGCCAGCGGCCTTGCGCATCAGGGGCGGCCCAGTGGTGGGCCAGCCACAGGGCCTTGTCACGCGGCAGGCGGTGGTTGGTTTTTTGCAGGCGGTCGGCCACGGCTTCCACGCTGGCGTAAGGCGCCAGCGCCATCCCGCCAGCGCGCTGTTCACGCAGTTCATCCATCCACTGCGACAGGCGCTTTGGTGCTTGTTTGGCCGGGGTTTCAGGCATGCCAAAGCCTTCCAGATTCACAAAGCGGCGAATGCGTGCGGCTCTGGCTCCCGCATACCAGCAGGAGACATTGCCACCCATGCTGTGGCCGACAAGATCGACGGGGGCATCGGGCGAGAGCTGCTCCAGCAGCATGTCCAGATCGGCCAGATAGTCGGTGAAGTAATAGCTGTCGCAGGGGGCAGCCGGGCGGCTCAGGCCAAAGCCGCGCCAGTCGTGGGCCACGATGCGGCGGCCCTGTACAAAGGCCTGGCTGAAGGCATCCACCACAAATTGCCAGGAGGCGGCCACGTCCATCCAGCCATGGGCCAGCACCAGCACAGGCAGGTCGGGGTTGAGCTGTTCAGGCTCCCAGCTGCGCAGGTGGTATTGCATATTGCGCACTGGCAGCATCTGAGACTGCCAGTGGCGCTGCGGCTGATAGGGGGATGCGCTGGTCTGCAGGGAGGGGGTGTGGTCGCTCATGGTGTCTCCGTTTGCCTTCATTATTGCGGCAGCGGCATGCAGCGCCGTCCTGCGCGAGACAGATGACGCCCCCGCGCCTTCAAACACCGCGTGCAGCACATGGTTTTGGGGGCTCAGGCCATAAACTGGAGGCCATGACCTCTGTTGCTTCTTCCGCCCGCCTTTCCATGAACCCCGTTGCTCTGGGCCAGAGCGATCTGCGTGTCAGCCCCATCTGTCTGGGCACCATGACGTTTGGCGAACAGGTCGATGAGGCCGAAGCCCATCGCATCATGGACCGCGCGGTGGAGCGGGGTGTGGACTTCTTCGACACGGCAGAGATGTACGCCGTGCCCGCCCGCGAAGCCACATTTGGCGCGACCGAAACCATCATCGGCAACTGGCTCAAGGCCCGCCCTGGCATGCGTGACCAGATCACGCTGGCCAGCAAGGTGGCAGGCCCGTCGCGCGGCATGCCCTGGATTCGTGCCAATGCAGGCATGTCGGCCCAGGATATGGTTCAGTCCTGCGACGCAAGCCTCAAGCGCCTGCAGACCGAGGTCATTGACCTCTACCAGATTCATTGGCCAGAGCGTCATGTGCCTGCTTTCGGCAGCATGTACTACGACCCGAAAAAAGAGCACTCGCTCACGCCTATTCACGAACAGTTGCAGGCGCTGGCAGGTCTGGTCAGGCAGGGCAAGATTCGCCACATTGGGCTGTCCAACGAAACGCCTTATGGCGTGCATGAATTTGTGCGCCTGGCCGAGCAGCACGGCCTGCCGCGTGTGGCAAGCACCCAGAACCCGTACTGTCTGGTCAACCGCAGCTATGAAAATGCGCTGGATGAGACCTGCCAGCGGCTGGACGTGTCTTTGCTGGCCTACTCCCCGCTGGCCTTTGGCCTGCTGACGGGCAAGTTCGACCAGTTCGCGCCGACCGAGGCGGGCGCGCCCAAGGACTCGCGCATCGGGCGCTATGAATCGGTGCAAAAGCAGCGCTGGGGCCGCCCGGATGCGCTGGCTGCCGCACGCCGCTACAACGCGCTGGCGCGCCAGCATGGCATGACGCCGGTGCAGATGGCGCTGGCGTTTTGCTACACCAAATGGCAGGTGGCCAGCACCATCATCGGCGTGACTTCAGCGGCGCAGCTCGATGAAGACCTCAATGCCTGGGGAACCGAACTCAGCCCTGAGTTGCTGACCGAGATTGACAAGATCCGCTGGGAAATGCGCGACCCTGCGGTTTGATGCTGTAATTGGCCTCTAGCGTATATCAGTCATGCGCTAGCAGCTATCAAAATAGAACCATGGCAAAAAAAGACAAAAGCGCCCATGTGAGCGAGACACCGGCCACGCAGATGCTCAAGGCTCACAAGGTGGAATTTACCGAGCACCCTTATGAGTATGTGGAGCATGGCGGTACCGAGGAATCTGCCCGGCAGCTGGGGCTGGATGAGCACGCAGTCGTCAAGACGCTGGTCATGCAGGATCAGGATGCCAAGCCGCTGATCGTGCTCATGCACGGCGACTGCAAGGTGTCCACCAAGAATCTGGCCCGCCAGATTGGCGCCAAAAGTGTGGAGCCCTGCAAGCCCGAAGTGGCCAACCGCCACAGCGGCTATCTGGTGGGCGGCACTTCGCCGTTTGGCACCAAGCGCGACATGCCTGTCTATATAGAGGACACGATTCTGGAGTTGCCGCGCATTGCCATCAACGGCGGCCGGCGCGGCTATCTGGTGCAACTGGCTCCCAAGGTTTGTACTGATCTGCTCAATGCCCAGCCCGTGCATTGCGCGCTGGCAGAATAGGGACCTAGCCTGCCGGGGCGTGTGAGACGCCTGGCGGGAAAAGCTCAAACAACAATAAGGGCCAGTTTCTGGCCGAGGAATTCCTTTTGAACGCCCTCTATCCTGTGATTGCCGTCGTGGCGGCCTATCTGATCGGTTCTCTGTCTTTCGCCGTCATCGTCAGCCGCGTCATGGGCCTGAATGACCCGCGTACCTATGGCAGCGGCAACCCTGGCGCGACCAATGTGCTGCGCTCTGGCAGCAAGGCGGCAGCGGCTGTCACGCTGCTGCTGGACGCACTCAAGGGTCTGGTGCCCGTGCTGCTGGTCAAGCTCTTTGGCGAGCATTTCGGCCTGGGTGACAGCACGCTGGCGCTGGTGGCGCTGGCCGCGTTTCTGGGTCACTTGTATCCCGTTTTCTTCGGTTTCCAGGGCGGCAAAGGCGTGGCCACCGCACTGGGCGTGCTGCTGGGCATCAGTGGCTGGCTGGGTCTGGCGACAGCGCTGACATGGCTGCTGATTGCCGTGTTTTTCCGCTATTCGTCGCTGGCTGCGCTGGTGGCTTCGATTTTTGCCCCTGTGTATTACGTGCTTTGCAGCGGCATTGTGTGGAACGCTGAAACGCCAATTACCGTGGCCATTGTCGTGATGGCCATGCTGCTGATCTGGCGTCACCGCGAGAACATTCAGCGACTGATGGCGGGCAAGGAGTCCAAGCTGGGTCAGAAAAAGGCCGATGCGGGTAAACCTGCAGCCCCTGCCGAGCGAAATGCAAGCAAGGGTAAGCGTCGCTGAGCCCAAGCCTTGGGCGAGGGACTGCATGTAATACTCGGCATCACAGTCCTCTTGCACAGGGCTTGTGATGTTTTTTCACTCCATCCCCATTTCAGTCAACGCTTTAAGCTCTCAATAAAATAGCAAAACAGTATGGCCTCCAGCCCATCGCAGCGTGATTACAGCGCTCCCTGTCCTGGTTGTGGTGCACCGGTCCATTTCAGCAGTGCGCAGGCCAGCTTTGCCGTCTGCGAGTTTTGCCGCAGCACCGTGGTGCGTGATGGGGAAGTGCTCAGGCGCATTGGCTCCATGGCCGAAGTGTTTGAGGACTACAGCCCGCTGCGCATAGGCGCCTCGGGCATGTTCAAGCGTGACGGCAAGCCCGAACCCTTTACCCTGGTGGGCCGCGCCCAGTACAAAAGCGGTGCGGGCAACTGGTCCGAATGGATTGCCACTCTCAGCAATGGAGAGCTGGCCTATCTGAGCGAAGACAACGGCAGCTTCATCTTTGCGCTGCCCTGGACTCCTCCGGGCTGGGATGTCAAAGCCTTCTCACCCCAGCAGTGGCGCATGGGGCGCGAAGTTGCCGCAGGCGCAGACTCTTTCACCGTCACCAGCATTCAGGATGCGCAGCTGATGGCCGCGCAGGGAGAGCTGTCACAACTGCCAGAGCTGGGCAAAAGCTTCAAGCTGGTGGAGCTGCGCAACGACAAAAACCAGATTCTGTCGCTGGACTTCAGCGGCAAGCAGCCCAGTTTTACGCTGGGCGTGCCGGTGCAGCTGGAAGGCCTGCAGATGCAGGGGCTGCGCGATGCGGCCACCAAGAAGGAGGAGGGCCGTCACTTCAACTGTCCCAAGTGCGGTGCCGTGGTGCCGGTGCGTTTTGACAGCACCAAGGCCCTGAGCTGCCCGAGCTGCGGCAGCCTGATTGATATGTCTAAGGGCATGGGCAGCGAGCTGAGCTTTGCCGAGCAGCGCCGCAAGGTGCGGCCGCTGATTCCCATGGGCACCGAGGGCACGCTGGATGGCCTGAAATGGCAGGTGGTGGGCTTTCAGCGCCGCGAAGGCCGAGGACTGGGCGAGGATGAGGACGACAGCTTTGTCTGGGACGAGTACCTGCTCTATAACAAAAAGGCGGGCTTTTCCTTCATCGTGGATTCAGAGGACGGCTGGAGCACGGCCCGCGTGGTCAGCGGTGCCCCCAAGCTTTCCAAGAATGGCGGCACGGCGACCTATCTGCAGCGCAAATATCAGCGCGACTATGCCTATCTGGCCGAGACGCAGTACGCCGAGGGCGAGTTTTACTGGCCTGTCTTCAAGGGGCAGAAATCCAGCAATGTGGACTACGCCGATAGCGGCAAACAGTCCACACTGGCAATGGAGACGGCCAGCAACGAAACGACCTGGACCCATGGGCGGCGTGTGTCGGCAGATAGCATCAGCCTGGCGTTTGGCGTGGGCAAGCTCAAGGACCGCTCTCAGGTCGGCCCGGTCAGCGGCAGCGGCTTCAGCTGGGGCACGATTGTGTTCTGGCTGTGTGTGCTGCTGTTCCTGTCGCCCTTGCTGCGTGCCTGCATATCCAGCTCCAATTGCGACCCGCGCACCGACCCCGATTGCAGCTATAGCCGCTCCAGCAGCGGCTCCTATGGCGGCTATACCTCTGGCGGAAGCCACAAATAACGACCTGTATCTCATCAGAGGAGAGAGATTATGTTTGCCTGGTTCAACCCCCAGAATTTCTTTGGCTCCATCATTTACGCGCTGGTGGGCGTAGTGGTGTTCTGGCTGTGTTTCATCATCATCGACAAGATCACCCCCGTGGATATGTGGGCCGAGATTGTGGAAAAGCACAACAAGGCGCTGGCCATGGTGGTGGCTGCCATGTGTCTGGGCATCAGCATCATTGTGGCGGCGGCGATTCATTGAGGCACCCCCTGAGCGGCTTTGCCGCTTCCCCCTAGCCGGGCGCCCCTCTCTGCTTCGCGGAGGGGGACGACAGCTTTGCTGCGCGGCGGTGCTTGCTCGCTGCCTCTGAGTTGGGGTGTGCCAGTTTTGAGGGGGTGGCACGTTTTTGAAAACAAGGCGGATAGATGACTTCGACGGTGGCTGAGGCGGACGACGCTCGCCAGGGGCCACGGCCCATTGATGTGGCGCTGTTGTTCAGCGTGTTTGTGATTGCAGCCTGTGGCCTGCTTTATGAGCTGGCTGCTGGCGCACTGGCGTCCTATTTGCTGGGCGATTCGGTGCTGCAGTTCTCCACCATCATCGGCACCTATCTGTTTGCGATGGGCATTGGCTCCTGGCTTTCGCGTTATTTTGAAGAGCAGTTGCCCGCGCATTTTCTGCGGGTGGAGCTGATGGTGGCGCTGATCGGTGGTGCCTTGCCTGCCGTGCTGTTTCTGGCCAATGCCTACGCGCCAGGCGCGTTCCGGTTCTTGCTCTATGGCCTGGTGATGGTGGTGGGCACTCTGGTGGGGCTGGAGATTCCGCTGGTGATGCGCATCTTGAAGCGCAATGCCTCACTCAAGGATCTGGTCTCCAAGGTTTTGACCTTTGACTATCTGGGCGCACTGGCCGTGTCGCTGGCCTTCCCGATTGTGCTGGTGCCCAAGCTGGGGCTGGTGCGCACAGGCCTGCTGTTTGGCTTCATGAATGCGGCGATTGCCGTGTGGGCGCTGGTGCTGTTCAAGCAGGAGCTGCGCAACCTGCGGGCCCACGCCTGGGCCTGCGCCATTGTGATGCTGACGCTGGCGCTGGGCGTTTTCGGTGCCGATCATCTGACCCGACTGGCGGACGATCATTTCTACCAGGATCGCATTGTGCTGAGCAGCAGCTCCCCCTATCAGCGCATTGTGGTGACACAGGGCCGCCAGGGCGCGCGCCTGTACCTGAACGGCAATCTGCAGTTTGCCCAGAGTGATGAGTATCGCTATCACGAAGCGCTAGTACATCCCGCCATGGCAGCGCACGGTGCTCCCAAAAAAGTAGCGGTTCTGGGTGGTGGCGATGGCATGGCGGTGCGCGAAGTGCTCAAGTACCCCGGCGTGCAAGCAGTCACACTGGTGGAGCTGGACCCGGCCATGACAGACCTGTTTCGCGGCAACGCCATGATGACTGCGCTCAACAGCAATGCGCTCAACGACCCTCGGGTCAGCATCGTCAACACCGATGCGTTTCACTGGCTGCAGCAGGCCAGCGACACCTTTGACGTCATCATCGTGGACTTCCCCGACCCGACCAATTTCGCCATTGGCAAGCTGTTCACCAACAGTTTTTATGCCTTGCTGGACAAACGCCTGGCGGCCAGCGGCTATGCGGTGGTGCAGACCACATCGCCGCTGATTGCGCGGCGCAGTTTCTGGACGGTGGCCACCACCATCGAATCCGTGGGGCTGACGGCCACGCCGTACCACGCCCATGTCCCCAGCTTTGGTGAGTGGGGCTTTGTGCTGGCCAGCCACCGTCCCTGGCGCGAGCCAGAGGCGCTGCCTGAAGGTCTGCGCTTTCTGAGCCTGCCAACGCTGCGCCTGATGTTTGACTTTCCGCTGGACATGGCGCGCGTGCCCACCGAGGTCAATCGCCTCTCGAATCAGGTGCTGGTCAACACCTATGAGAGGGAATGGGGCAAGGTGGAGCATTGATGGCGGGCGATCTGCATCGCCGCGACTGGCTGAAAGTGGCCGGGGCCGGGCTGGCTGGGGCGGCAGGCATTGGCGTGCTGTCCGGCTGCCAGCCTGCAGCGCCCGCGCTGGCTGACTTACCCGGTGGTTTCATGGGCGTGGCGCTGGAGCGCGGGCATAGCCTGCGCCCCTTCTGGCAGCGACTGGCCCAGGGAATCGAGCTGCCTGCACCGGCGGCAGTGCACCGTGCCCCGGTGGTGATAGCGGGCGGCGGCATGGCAGGGCTGGCGGCTGCGCGGGCGCTGGAGCTGGCGGGCGTGCAGGAGGCTGTGCTGATAGACACCCAGACGGCGATGGGCGGCAATAGCCAGGGCGGTCAGCTCAAAGGCATTGACTGCCCGCTGGGGGCCCACTATCTGCCGGTGCCCGGAGATTCTGCGCAGGAAGTACAGGACTGGCTGCAGGAGCTTGGGCTGCGAAAGCAGGTTGCAGGGCGCTGGCAATACGACGAGCGCTATCTTTGTCATAGCCCTCAGGAGCGGCTGTATCTGGGCGGCCAGTGGCAGGAAGGCCTGCTGCCGGTGCATGGCGTGGGGGCGCGAACCCTTGCGCAATACGCACTTTTTGAGCGGTGCATGAATACGGCCATGGCCGAAGCCGCATTTGCCATGCCATCCATCCGGGTCTGGCAGCGTGAAGGGAAGCTGCCCGAGGCGCATGCGCGTCTGGATGCGCAGCGTTTTGACCACTGGCTGGCCCAGCAGGGGCTGGATGATGAATACCTGCTCTGGTATCTGAACTACTGCTGCCGCGACGACTTTGGCGCGGGCATTCACCGTGTGTCGGCCTGGGCGGGCCTGCATTACTTTGCCAGCCGCCATGGCTTTCATGCGCCGCGTGCGGCAGACGATTTCCACCCGGATGAAGATGGCGAGCAGGTGCTGACCTGGCCGCAAGGCAATGGCTGGCTGTCGCAGCAGCTGGTTCACAGGCTCAAGGCCACGCAGCTCAACACCGATTGCAGTGTGCTTTCCATCACCGATGGGCGAGATGGCGTGCAGCTGGATGTATGGCACCACGGCCGACAGCAGCACGAGCGCTGGCTGGCCGAGCGCTGTGTGGTGGCCCTGCCCAGCTTTGTGGCAGCGCGTGTGCTGCGCAACCCGCCAGATTTTTTGCGCACGGTTGCGCAGCGGCTGGACTGGGCGCCCTGGCTGGTGGCCAATATTCATATCGACCGCCAACTGGCCGACTATCCGGGGGCTGAACCCGCCTGGGACAATGTGCTGTACCAGGACGGGAACCAGGGCGGCCTGGGCTATGTGGATGCAGGAAGCCAGCGGCTGGACCGCATCAGCCGTCAGCCCACGGTGCTGAGCTATTACCAGGCGCTGGGAGACTGGGAGCAGGGGCGCCAGCAGCTGCTGGGCCAGCCCTATGAATTCTGGCGCGAGCGCATTGTGGGCACGCTCAGCGGGCCGCACTCTGATCTTTTGCTGCGCGCCACGCGCATGGAAATCACCCGTTACGGCCACGCCATGCCAATTCCGCGCGTGGGCGATCAGCAGGTTTTGAGTCAGATTGCCTTGCAGTCCAATAGCAATAAGCGCAGGGTGCTATTAAATGGTGAGCATTTGGAGCTGTTACCGGCACCGGTTTCGGGCCGGCTGGTCTTTGCGCATTCCGACTGGGCAGGCTATTCAGTGCTGGAAGAAGCCTTTACCCGTGGTCACCATGCAGGCCTGTGGGCCGCGCAGCTCTCATGAAGCGCCCAGAACCTTGCTGCCCGGCAGCTTGACCATGCGGTAGAGCGAGGCGCTGCCACGTGCGCTGTGCACACCCAGCTGGGCCATGGAACGCAGGTCCAGATCCAGCGTCAGCGACGAGCGTGACAGGCCTGAACTGATTTGCGGCTTGCGGCTGGCCATATGCAAGATGGGCGGGTACAGGCCATGGCCCTCGGGGTCGATCACACTGGCAATCTGCGGCTCAGCGGGGTTGGGGCCGCGCCGCAGCACCACGGCGATTTCGCCATTGTCCAGCTGCACATAAGTGCCTGGGGGGTAGAGGCCTACGACTTCGATCAGTGCCCGCTTGACCTCATCGGCATACTGCTGGCCTTGCTGCAGTATCTGCAGCGATTCGATGGCCGAGCGGCCACCACGCGTCTTGCGCGGGCTGATCAGGGCTGCATAACGATCGACAGTGCCCAGAATGCGCACCAGCCGCTGCACAGGCTGCAACTGCGCCAGCGGCACAGGCGGCAGAACTTCGTGGTGGTATTGCACGGTTTCCAGCCACAGCGCATCGCGCACCAGCAGGCGCTCCAGCAGCACGCGGCCTTCCATGGGGTGTAGCTTGACCTGCTCTGACTGCACGGAAGAAAGCGGCTCGCGCTGCTCGGCCAGCTGGTTTTGTAGGGCCGTCATGCCGATGTTCATGGTTAGCGCCGCCTGAATCAGCGTGTCGCGCTCTGTCTGCGGCAGGTTCAGCAGCTTGGACAGCACATGGCACAGGCTGGCGCAAACCAGCGCGTGAGAGGGGCTGTATCCCACGGTGGTGGACGCCGCGCGCTGAAACATCAGATACAGCGCTACATCGGTGTCGTGGCTGATCAGATCCTGCAGCCACAGGTCTATCTGCTGCAGCTTGGGCGTGAAGCCCGGCATGCGCAGCGGCTCGCTCAGCAGCACGGAAAGCGCGGATTCCAGGTCTGACCACAGACCCAGCAGATCTTCATAAGGCTCGTCGTAGCGTGCTTGCATGGAATGGCTAGCGTAACAGGCTGTGCATCAGCGCCGCTCCAGCACCATCTCGGTGCCCTTGCGCGTCATCTGAAAGTGAGAAAGCAGGCTGTTGCCCAGCAGCACATAGGGCATGGATTGCGGCGCGACGATGGCTTCCACGTCGTAGATATCCATCTCGCCAATGCGCACACTGGCCAGCTTGATGCGCCAGCCCTGCGCATTGCCATTGGCTGTGCGCATCATGACGGGCGTGCCTTGCTCAAAAGCCAGGCCCATGCGTTCGGCATCCGCTCGGCCGATGGCTACAGTGCTGGCGCCGGTGTCCACCATATACTGCATGGTCTTGCCGTTGATCAACCCCCGGTCAATGAAATGGCCGCGGGAATCAGCCTGAAGTACGAGTCGGTTTGAGCGCGAGGCTCCATTGGCACCACCCCGGCTGCCGATGCTGACCGGGGCTTCACCCAGGCGCAGCGTCTGGCGCTGGCCTTTGACATCAACCACGGCGCTGTCGCCGTTCAGCTGCAGCAGGCGCACACCCTGATGGCTCTCATTGGCTGCCAGCGCCTTGGGAGCACCGCCATCCACCACCAGCAAGGCCTTGCTGCCCAGCACGCCAGTCAGGGCCACGGATTGGGCATGGGCACTCATGGATGCCATGAACATGGCGATACTGATGCAGGCGATGCTTGGGCGAGAGATGCCAAGCAAGGGCCGTCCCGCCGCGTAGGCATCGTCCCCCTCCCGCGTAGCGAGAGAGGGGGAAGCAGCGAAGCTGCTCAGGGGGAGTTTCATTCAGTCTCTGAAGTTATTGAAAGACAGAGGATGCTCCGCCAGATCCTTGCGGATCAAGGCCATGGCAGCCTGCAGGTCATCGCGCTTGGCACCGGTCACGCGCACTTTGTCTTCCTGAATGGCAGCCTGCACCTTGAGCTTGCTTTCCTTCATCAGCTTTTGCAACTGCTTGGCCAGATCGGACTCAATGCCGTTCTTGACCTTGATGACCTGCTTGACCTTGTCGCCGCCCACTTTCTGGACTTTCTGGATATCCAGGAAGCGCACATCCACGTTGCGCTTGGTCAGCTTGTTGCGCAGCAGGTCTTCCACTTGCTGCAGCTGGAATTCGGCGTCACCGAACATGGTGATTTCCTTGTCCTTGAGCTCCACAGCGGCCGAAGTGCCCTTGAAGTCAAAGCGCGTGCCAATTTCCTTGGTGGCGTTGTCAACGGCATTCTTGACTTCAACGAAATCGGCTTCGCAAACGGTGTCAAAAGAAGGCATGAGGCATTTCCTATCAAATTCAATGTGAAACAAGTCACAGTGCGCTTACACAATGAACAAGTGCTTGTCTGCAGCAAGGCAGGCGCAGTGCGACAATTGGATGGATGTTAGTCGAGAAAAATGTTCCCCTGCAGCATTGCAACACCTTTGGCATTGCCGCGCGTGCTGAAACATTGGTGCGTATCCGCAGCCAGGAAGACATTCGCCAGTTTCTGAACGACCCTTTATGGGGCCGTCAGCCGGTGTTTGTGCTGGGTGGTGGCAGCAATGTGGTGTTGACCGGTGATGTTGCGCCTGTCGTGCTCAAGATGGAAATCATGGGCAAGCGGCTGCTTCGCGAGACGGAAAAGCACTGGATTGTGGAAATCGGCGCAGGCGAGCGCTGGCACGATATGGTGGCCTGGACGCTGGCGCAGGGCTACACAGGGCTGGAGAACATGGCGCTGATTCCCGGCACCGTGGGAGCTGCGCCCGTGCAGAACATTGGGGCTTATGGGCTGGAGCTTCAGGATCGCTTTGATTCGCTGGATGCAGTGGATCTGGCCACGGGCGAGCAGTTCAGTCTGGAAGCGGCTCAATGCGCATTTGGCTATCGCGATTCGGTGTTCAAGCATGAGCCTGCCCAGCCCAAATACTGGCCGGTGACTGCCGGCGCTGCCATGCCGCTTGGTCTGGGTCTCAAGGGCAGGGCCGTGATTACCCATGTGCGTCTGGCTTTGCCCAAGGCCTGGAAGCCTGATCTTGGCTATCTGGATCTGCAGCGCAAACAGGCTGAAAAAGGCATTGAGCAACCCAACGCGCAACAAATCTTTGAATGGGTCTGCGAGATTCGCAGTGCCAAGCTGCCCAACCCCGAGGTGATTGGCAATGCGGGCAGCTTCTTCAAGAACCCGACGGTGACGCCTGAGCAATGCGCGGACATCATTGCGCGGGAGCCCAAGATTGTGCATTACCCCATGGATGATGGCTCCATCAAGCTGGCTGCAGGCTGGCTGATTGATGCCTGTGGCTGGAAGGGCAAGACCATGGGCCGCGCTGGCGTTTATGACCGGCAGGCGCTGGTGCTGGTCAATCGTGGGGACCGCCATAGCGCCGATGGCAGTGTGACCGGGGGCGAGGTCATGACGCTGGCCAAAGCCATTCAGACCAGCGTGTACGAGCGCTTTGGCATCCGGCTGGAGCCTGAGCCTGTGGTGATCTGATACGCAGAATGCAAAAAAGGGTCCCGAGGGACCCTTTCGCATGGCTGCTGGGAGCGGCTTACTTCCAGAAAGCGGGGTGCAGCGAGATGCCTTCGATGCGATAGGGTGCCTGAGGCTCGATCGCGAACTCCAGGGGCACATAGCCCTTGGTGCAGTTCAGCAGCACGCTGGTGGCAACAGGGGTGCCAGTCTGCATGCGGCCAGCAACCTGGCAGCTGCCCACGCCGGTGCGCACGGTGTCCAGAGCCTTCTGAACGCTGTCCACAGGAGAGTTCTGCAGGAACTTCTCGGAGAAATTGTTGGCTGCAATCTTGGACTTGCCTTCGAGGGCAGTCGTAATGGCCTGCACGCGCTTGCGCAGCGCAGCTTCAGCCGCAGCGGCATCCACATTGACAGCAGGTGCTGCGTCAGCCGCGCCTTGGGCTGCATTGGCAGCTGGAGCTGCAGGCTGCTGAGCCTGCGCGGAAGTGATGAAACCAGCCGATGCCAGCAAGGCTGTCAGATAAAGCGCCTTGGATGTCTTGGAGAAAACCATTCGTTGAACCTTTCGTCAAACAACCCCGTCACTGTAAACCTTCTGCAAGCAAATCTGTGCAAGACAGAAGGCCGTTTTTGATACCAGCTGAAAGATAAATATGGCTGCTGTCCGACAAGTCAGGGTTACTGCCTGCAAAACTCGCCATGGCACTGCCTAAAATCTGCTGCAGTGCAATAGTTGAATTGAATTTGGGTTTTGCCCCATAACCACGGAGGAGTTCCGATGTCCGAAAGCCCTGAGGGTGCAGCCCAGCGCGTTATCAAAAAATACCCGAATCGCCGTCTCTACGATACAGATACGTCTTCCTACATTACCCTGGCAGAAGTCAAGCAACTGGTGATGGACAGCGAGCCAGTCATCATCAAGGACGCCAAGACTGGCGAGGATTTGACGCGATCCATCCTGCTGCAGATCATTCTGGAGGAGGAAGCTGGTGGCGCACCCATGTTTTCCGAGGCAATGCTGGCCAACATCATCCGCTTTTATGGGCATGCCATGCAGGGTTTCATGGGGACCTATATCGAGAAAAATGTGCAGATGTTCACGGACTTCCAGAGCAAGATGGCCGAGAACTCTCAGGGCATGAACCCTGAAGCCTGGAAGCAGTTCATGGGCATGCAGCCAGCCGCCATGCAGGCCATGATGGGGCGCTATATGGATCAATCGCAAAACATGTTTACGCAGATGCAGGAGCAGATGCAAAAGCAGGCAGACCAGATGCTGGGTGTGTTTGGTATCAAGCGCTGAGCCAGCAAGCTCAGACCGAACGCTGCAAGCGGGCCAGGTGCCCGCTTTTTTCATGCAATGGCCCATCTAGTCCCATTTGACGATGTTCTTGCCCAAGCGCAGCCGAACAATGGTTCGTCGCTGCAAGAGCTTTGAAGCAAAAGCCGCAGCTGGCAAAGAATGTTCGTTGGAAGAAGGTGCATCCATATGAGGATGCGCCAAAGGAGACTGAGGATGACGGTAGGAATGGGGTCACGTGTACTGGTGGCCTGCGCGGCGACGGTGTTGATGGGTTCGGTCTGGGCGAAGGCGTCGCCCGACGAGGTGGCAAAACTGGGCAAGTCTCTGACCTGTACCGGTGGTGAAAAAGCGGGAACGGCAAGCGGTGTTCCCGAGTTCACGGGTAAATGGCTGGGCACGCCACCGGGCGTGCAATACACGCCGCATGCGGGTCAGCATCCTGTAGACCCTTATGCGAATGAAAAGCCGCTGTTCACCATTACGGCTGAGAACCTCAGCCAGTACGCTGAGCGCCTGAGCCCGGGGCAGAAGGCCATGTTTGCCAAGTACCCCAAGACTTACCGCATTCCTGTGTATCCCGGTCATCGCGACTTCCGCTTCTCTGATGCGGTGTGCGCAGCAGCCAAGAAGAATGCTGAAAATGCCGTGCTGGATGCTGATGGACTCGGTACCGAAGGCGCAGTCAAGGGTGCGTTGCCCTTCCCGATTCCCAAGAACGGCCTGGAGCTGACGTTCAACAATCTGCTGCCATCGCGTGCGTTTACCGAGCACACGCTGCGCGACAACGCCAATGTGCTGGCCGACGGCAGCATCGTCTGGGGTCGTGCAGACAACAAGGCATTCAGCCAGGTCAATGACCCTGCCGCAGTTGGTCAGCCTCTGACCAGCCCCATGTCTCAGGGCACCAATGCCGTCAAGCTGCCTGAGCGCGAAAAAGGTGGCGTCAGCGTGGTTTCTGAGCCCGTGGAGTTTGGCAAGGAAAAGCGCCTGGGCTGGAGCTATGACCCCGGCACACGCCGCGTGCGTCAGATTCCTGAATATGGTTTCGACCAGCCTCTGTCTGGCACAGGCGGCAAGCTGACGATTGATTCGGACCGCCTCTTCAATGGCTCGCCCATTCGCTACAACTGGAAGAGCCTGGGCAAAAAGGAAATCTACGTTCCTGCCAATGCCTACAAGGTGCACTCCAATACCGTGAAGTATGCAGACCTGCTCAAGCCAGGTCACGAGAACCCCGACTTCATGCGCTATGAATTGCGCCGTGTCTGGGTGCTGGAAGCCACGCTCAAGGACGGCTACCGCCATATGTTTGGCAAGCGCGTGCTCTTCCTGGATGAAGACACCGGCCAGGCGCTGATGAGCGATTACTACGATGTGCGCGGCCAGCTTTGGCTGCATGCGCTGGTCAATCACTACTACGCGTTTGACGCCAAGATCTGGCATGCAGGCACCAGCTTCTATCACGACCTGAACTCTGGCAGCTATGTGGCATACAACCTGTTCCAGGAGCGTCCTCTGGGCCCTGTGCTGAACAAGGGCAATATGAATGCTTCCATGTTCACGCCCGAAGCGGCTCGCAACGCTGGCAACTGAGCACCATGGCAAGGCAGCACTCAAACCCTGTCTTGCCATGACACCGAGGAGGCGCAATGCGCCTCCTTTTTCGTGGGCATTGAATCAACAGGCCGGCCCGGGCCTATAACAACTTGTGAGGAGACAGAATATGGCAGATCGTCTGCAGGGAAAGATTGCATTGGTGACTGGTGGCGCCAGCGGCGTTGGGCTTGAAGTGGTCAAGCTGCTGCTGAGTGAAGGTGCCAAAGTGGCCTTCAGCGATCTCAATGAGAGCGCAGGTCAGCAACTGGCCACAGAGCTGGGTGAGCACGCATTGTTTTTGCGTCACGACGTCAGCAGCGAAGCCGACTGGAAAAGCGTGGTGGCCGCTGTGCAGCAAAAGCTGGGTGCCATCAATGTGCTGGTCAACAATGCTGGCATCCTGCTGCCAGGCGACATGGAAACAGGCCGGATTGAAGACTTCAGCCGCCTGCTCAAGATCAATACCGAGTCGGTCTTTCTCGGCTGCCAGCAGGGCATTGCTGCGATGAAAGATGGCGGCGGCTCCATCATCAATATGGCGTCGGTGTCCAGCTGGCTGCCCGTGGAGCAGTACGCGGGCTATAGCGCGAGCAAGGCCGCCGTTTCTGCACTGACGCGTGCCGCTGCACTCAATTGCCGCAAGCAGGGCTATGCAATTCGTGTGAACTCCATTCACCCGGATGGCATTTACACGCCGATGATGCAGGCTTCGCTGCCCAAGGGTGTCGTCAAGGAAATGGTGCTGCACAATGCCAAGAACAACCGTGGTGGTCGTGCTTACATGCCAGAGCGTATTGCGCAGCTGGTTCTGTTCCTGGCCAGCGATGAATCCAGCGTCATCAGCGGCAGTGAACTGCATGCCGACAACGCCATTCTGGGCATGGGACTCTAAGCGCTCTTAGAGCAAGAAAAAAGGCCTTGAATTTCTTCAAGGCCTTTATCTTTGGCGGAGCAGGCGGGATTCGAACCCGCGGTGGGCTATTAACCCACACACGCTTTCCAGGCGTGCGACTTAAACCACTCATCCACCGCTCCACGCGATATCTGGACACTTCTTTTGGAGAAGTAAAAAACCAAGCTCTGCAGCTTGGTTTTAATTTGAATGGAACAGGTGCAATTGTACACAGCTTTTGAGACGCTCCAGAGAAATTGCACGATTTGCGCTGCAAAGCGATGGATCGTTGTGTGAGTAAGGCGTGGCCTTGCCGACGAGGTGTAGCGATTTTTAACGGACGCCTGCACAGGCCATGGCGTAAAACTGCGCAAGTGCCATGAAACGGCTGAGATCGTTTCATGCTGATCTTCCATTAATTTCTTGGATTCACATGTCTGATTTCGTTTTTGCCCATGAGTTGAATGACGAGGCTTTTGAGGCCGCTCGCGCGCGTTTTGTGCGTGAAGAGGCGCAGAGCTGGGTACAGGTTCAGATGCGGCCTGCGGAGTATGCTGTGGCGGGCGTTTGCAGGATGCTTGGCCTCAGGCTGGATGCGCAAGGGCAGTCCATCACCATCGATGCTGAAGGATTCGAGCAGCAGTTGCGAGATGTATTGGCCGAGGGTGACGTAGTGCCTGATCGTTACGTCGCGTTGCTGCAGCAGCGACTGCCGCTGCTGGCAAAGCCGTCGGCGCAAACCTTGCAGCGCTTCTTTCCGGAGAGTCACGAGGATGATGTGATTGAAGTCACTCGTGTGCTGCAAGGCCTTGATCGCAGTGCGGAGGGCGAGGCTTTGCTGCAGGCGATTGCGAAGCGGTATGAGCACTATCTGCAAGCGGCCCGCAGCGACTATAGGCAGCAGACGGAGAGTCCGCGCTGGTTTATAGAACTGAGCAACGACTGGGAGATTAGCTATCACCAGGATGGCTCGGTTGCCGAGGACCCGCAACTGGATTGAAGCGCTTGGGTCAGGCTAGCCGCATGGAAGTGCTCTTGCCGGGAGATTTGCCAGAGCCGGTGTGGGTAGCTGGGCTTTGCTGCACCGAACCCGGTGAACATCCTGGTTGTTCTTGGGCACTCTGGAAATAGAAAAAGGCCTTGAGTATCAAGGCCTTTTTGAAATCTGGCGGAGCAGGCGGGATTCGAACCCGCGGTGGGCTATTAACCCACACACGCTTTCCAGGCGTGCGACTTAAACCACTCATCCACCGCTCCGTGTGTTGAAGCCGCTATTCTAACCAGAAATTACGGCCTCAAAAGGAAAGTGCAGCAAGTTCTTTGCTGCACCCACGGAAAAATCCAGTGAATCAGGCGCTCTTGCCGACCTGCACCATCTTCATGGCGGATGCAATGAGGCCTGAAACCTCGGTCATGTTGGCAGGGATGACCAGTGTGGTGTTGGAGTCCGCAGCCACCTTGCTATAGGCCTCCACAGCGCTTTCTGCCACCTTGAGCTGAACGGCTTGCTCGCCACCTGGCTGGCGGATAGCGGTGGCAACACGCTCCAGTGCCTGGCCAGTCGCTTCAGCCACGGTGGTGATGGCAGCAGCTTCACCCTGGGCCTTGTTGATGGCGGCTTGCTTTTCACCTTCGGAGCGAGCGATGAACGCCTCGCGCTCGCCAGTGGCGATATTGATCTGTTCCTGGCGGCGGCCTTCAGATGCTGCAATCAGTGCGCGCTTTTCGCGCTCTGCGGTGATCTGGGCCTGCATGGCGCGCAGAATTTCATTGGGCGGCGTCAGGTCCTTGATTTCATAGCGTAACACCTTGACACCCCAGTTCAGAGCGGCCTCATCAATGGCGTTGACGACCTGCGCATTGATCATGTCGCGCTCTTCAAAGGTCTTGTCCAGTTCCAGCTTGCCGATCACGCTGCGCAGCGAGGTCTGGGCCAGTTGCGTCACGGCCATGATGTAGTTGGACGAGCCGTAGCTGGCGCGCATGGGATCGGTTACCTGGAAATACAGAATGCCGTCCACAGTCAGCTGCGTGTTATCGCGGGTGATACAGACCTGGCTGGGCACATCCAGCGGGATTTCTTTCAGGCTGTGCTTGTAGGCAACGCGATCCACAAAGGGAATCAGAAAGTTCAGGCCAGGTGTGAGGGTGCCAGCGTATTTGCCCAGGCGTTCCTTGATCCATGCATGCTGCTGAGGCACGACTTTGATCGAACGCACGATGAAGATGATGGCAATGATGGCGATGGCGAGAGGGACTGCGAATTCCATATTGTCTCCAGCCCTTGAGGGCACTGATTTGAAGAAGAGGGTGAGCTTTTTCTAGAGGCCCAGCATAGCCTGTGCCTGGAGGCTGAAGTGCTCAGACTTTGTCAACAAGCAAACGGTTACCAATGACCTCGGCAACGCGGTGTATGCCTTGCAGGGGCAGTGCACCCGGGCGAACCATCACCGTCCAGTTGGCGCCGCGGTAACGCACCTGGGCAGTGCCGTCGGAGTTCCACTGTTCAATGTTGATGGTTTCCCCGACATCCATGTTGACGTCGCGATTGCTGGAGGCCGGCAGTCTGCGGGGGCTGCGTTTGCGCAGAAAGTAGCAGGCAAGTACCGCAACGGAGCCCAGCAGTGCGGCTGCCACAATCTGGGCCACAGTGCCGAGGCCGAGGTAGGAAGCCAGCGCCCCAACAATGGCGCCCACGGCCAGCATCAGAAGATAGAAAGTGCCTGTCAGCAGTTCTGCAATGACCAGCACGCCTGCAAGTAACCACCAAGCGGTGGAATGGTCCATATCCCGGCTCCTCTTGTATGCATGTATTTAGTCCGCCACATTCTGGGTTAAAAACGTCATGTTTCAAAGCCGCAATAAGGATATTCCTTACACTTCGCGGCTGTTTCGTTTTTTTAGGCCTGATTGGTACGGAGGCTGTCCATGAAGTTTCGCTTTCCCATCGTCATCATCGACGAGGACTATCGTTCCGAGAATACCTCGGGACTGGGCATTCGTGCCCTCGCACAAGCCATTGAAGAAGAGGGCTTTGAAGTTCTGGGTGTGACCAGCTACGGCGACCTGAGCCAGTTTGCACAGCAGCAAAGCCGTGCCAGTGCCTTCATTCTGTCGATCGACGACGAAGAGTTTCAGCTGGGTGGCGACAAGGATCCCATCATTCACAGCCTGCGCGACTTCATCGGTGAAGTGCGCCGCAAGAATGAAGATGTGCCCATCTACATCTACGGTGAAACCAAGACCAGCCGCCACCTGCCCAACGACATCCTGCGCGAGCTGCACGGCTTCATCCACATGTTTGAGGACACGCCCGAGTTCGTGGCCAAGCACATCATCCGCGAGGCCAAGAGCTACCTCGAAGGCGTGCAGCCTCCGTTTTTCAAGGCGCTGCTGGACTATGCCGAAGACGGCTCGTACAGCTGGCACTGCCCCGGTCACTCGGGCGGCGTGGCCTTCTTGAAGAGCCCTGTGGGCCAGATGTACCACCAGTTCTACGGTGAAAACATGCTGCGTGCTGACGTGTGCAATGCCGTGGAAGAGCTGGGCCAGCTGCTGGACCACAACGGCGCGATTGGTGAATCCGAACGCAATGCCGCGCGCATCTTCAATGCCGATCACTGCTACTTCGTGACCAATGGCACGTCGACCTCCAACAAGATCGTCTGGCACCACACCGTGGCCCCGGGCGACGTGGTGGTGGTGGACCGCAACTGCCACAAGTCCATCCTGCACTCCATCATCATGACGGGTGCGATTCCGGTGTTTCTGAAGCCCACGCGCAATCACTTCGGCATCATCGGCCCTATCCCGCAAAGCGAGTTCTCGGTCGAATCCATCCAGGCCAAGATTGCGGCCAACCCGCTGCTCAAGGGCGTGGATGCCAAGGCCGTCAAGCCCCGCGTGCTGACGCTGACGCAGTCCACCTACGACGGTGTGCTGTACAACACCGAAACCATCAAGGGCATGCTGGACGGCTATGTGGCCAACTTGCACTTTGATGAAGCCTGGTTGCCCCACGCCGCCTTCCACCCCTTCTATGGCAGCTACCACGCCATGGGCAAGAAGCGCGCGCGTCCCAAGCATTCCGTGGTGTACGCCACCCAGTCCATCCACAAGCTGCTGGCCGGTATCAGCCAGGCATCGCATGTGCTGGTGCAAGACAGCCAGACCGAAAAGCTGGACCACCCGTTGTTCAACGAGGCGTATCTGATGCACACCTCGACCAGCCCGCAGTACAGCATCATCGCCAGCTGCGATGTGGCCGCCGCCATGATGGAGCCGCCCGGAGGCACTGCGCTGGTGGAAGAGTCGATCGTTGAAGCGCTGAACTTCCGCCGTGCCATGCGCAAGGTGGAAGACGAGTTCGGTGACGACGACTGGTGGTTCGAAGTCTGGGGCCCCGAGGCGCTGGCCGAGGAAGGCATTGGCCGTGCGGATGACTGGATCATTCGCGGCAAGGATGCCTCTACCAAGACCAAGGCCAAGAAGAGCGGCAAGGAGTTCGACAACTGGCACGGCTTTGGCGATCTGGCCGACGGCTTCAACATGCTGGACCCGATCAAGTCCACCATCGTCACCCCCGGCCTGGATCTGGATGGCGACTTTGCCGACACTGGCATCCCCGCGTCCATCGTCACCAAATACCTGGCCGAGCACGGCGTGGTGGTGGAGAAGACGGGCCTGTACAGCTTCTTCATCATGTTCACCATCGGCATCACCAAGGGCCGCTGGAACACCATGCTGACGGCGCTGCAGCAGTTCAAGGATGACTACGACCGCAACCAGCCGCTGGCGCGCATCCTGCCCGAGTTCGTGCAGCAGCACCGCCGCTACGAGCGCATGGGCCTGAAGGATCTGTGCCAGCACGTGCACGAGCTGTATGCCAAGTACGACATCGCCCGCCTGACGACCGAGATGTACCTGTCGGATCTGAAGCCCACGATGAAGCCTTCGGACGCCTACGCCCACATCGCCCAGCGCAAGACCGAGCGCGTGGAGATCGACCATCTGGTGGGCCGCACCACTGTGGGTCTGGTCACGCCTTACCCACCCGGAATCCCGCTGCTGATTCCTGGCGAAGTCTTCAACAAGAAGATCGTGGACTACCTGCTGTTCGCCCGCGAATTTGCCAAGGTGGCCCCGGGCTTTGAGACCGATATCCACGGTCTGGTGGAGCTGGAAGGCGAGGATGGCGAAATCCGCTACTACGCAGACTGCGTGGCAGAGCCTAAGCCCAAAGCTGTGCCTGCCAAGAAGGCGTCTGCCAAAAAAGTAGCCGCCAAGACCGCGCCCAAAGCAGCGGCCAAGCCTGCAGTTAAAGCTCCCGCCAAGGTCGCAGCCAAAGCCGTGGCCAAGCCCGCTGCAAAAAAGGCTGCGAATAAAAAGGAGCCCACTGGCAAGGATGCGTAAGTCGCAATTGCCGCAGCCAGGCCTGCGCACAAGATTCAGGCGACTGTGCGGACCGGTAATTCCGGCCCGTTTGAGCGCATGATCTGAACGTCGTTTGCCGGTAGCGAAAAGCCCGAGGTGTTTGGCACCCCGGGCTTTTTTACGATGGATAAAGAATGATGGCTATTTCTTCTGCGAAACAAAAAGCGCTGCTCTGGAAAGGACTGGCTCTGCTGAGCATTGGCTGGGCCTTGTTTGTGCTGTGGGGCTGTCTCAACGAGACCGGTGCCAGCGGCGGTTTGATCCTGCGCCTGTTCCCGTTTTTACGTGGCTTTGGCTACACGGACAAACTGGTGCATGCAGGCTTGCATGGTGTGCTGGCCAGCCTGCTGTGGTGGACAGGTGTGACTTGGGCCGAGGCAAAAAATCGGCGCTGGACGCTGCGCCGTGCCCTGACTGTGGTGCTGCTGTGCGCCGCTTATGGCGGTGCCATTGAGCTGCTGCAGGCTGGCTTCACCACCACGCGTGGTGCAGAGTGGCTGGATGAGCTGGCCAACACCACGGGGGCGATGGTGGCTGTGCTGTTCTGGCAGACAGTGAAACGGTGGTGCTTCAAAAAAGATAGCTGATAGCGCATGTGGTGCAAAGGCTTCTGATCGAAATGATTTGAAACTCAATCTCGCCGCAAGCAGGCCGCTACCTTCTTAGATGTTTTCTGGCTGCCCCTGGGCCAGTGCCTGTGCCTGCTCAAGGCTGTAGCCCAGAGCGGTCAGAATCTCCAGGCTGTGCTCGCCCAGCTTTGGGGGTGACAGGCGCACCTCAAGGTGCTTTCCATTGAGCGTCAGCGGCAGCAGCACAGTTTTGCTGTCGCGCCCGTCGGGCAAGGTGATGGGAGCCAGCGCACCGGTGGCGTTCAGGTGGGGGTCGTCCATCAGGTCATGCGGGCGCTTGATGGGGGCAAACGGAAGACCTTTTTCTTCAAATACCTGGGCAATGTGTGCGGCGGTGTATTGCGCCATTGTTTCGCGCAGCAGTGGTATCAACCAGTTGCGCGCCTGCACACGGTCGTTGTTACTTCCAAGGCGCGGATCGTTGCGCAGTTCCTGCAGCTCAAAGGCTGCACAGAACTGACGCCATGCGCCATCACTGACCACGGCCAGGAAAATCTGTTCGCCGTCTTTGACTTCGAAGACGTCATAGATGGCCCAGGCCGAAATACGCGCGGGCATGGGGGCTGCGGGCTTGCCCGTCACCGCAAACTGCATCATGTGCTGGGCAATGAGAAACACATTGTTCTCGAACAGCGCACTTTGCACTTCCTGGCCTTTGCCTGTTTTTTCGCGCTGGGCCAGGGCCGCCATGGCACCCATGGCGCCAAACATGCCGCCCATGATGTCGTTGACGCTGGTGCCCGCGCGCAGCGGATCGCCGGGGCGACCGGTCATATAGGCCAGGCCCCCCATCATCTGCACGACTTCGTCGAGCGCAGTGCGGTGGTCGTAAGGCCCGGGCAAAAAGCCTTTGTGGCTCACATAGATCAGGCGGGGAAATTGCTCTTTGAGGCTGTCATAGTCCAGTCCCAGCTTTTTCATGGTGCCGGGTTTGAAGTTTTCGGTCACCACATCGGCCGTGGCGATCAGCTTGAGCGCGGCTTCTTTGCCTTCGGGCGTTTGCAGGTCCAGTGTCAGGCTTTTTTTGTTGCGGTTGAACAGCGGGAAAAAGCCCGCGCCTGACCCAAGCAGCTTGCGCGTGGCATCGCCATTGCGGCCATGGCCTACGGGCTCGACCTTGATGACCTCGGCACCCAGGTCGGCCAGCATCAGGCCGCAGCTTGGGCCCATGACCATATGGGTGAACTCCACGACGCGCACACCGGCGTAGGGCAGTGGGGCTGTGCTGTTTTCTGGGGATGGGGTTGAAGCGTGCATATTCATAACTGTTCTATTTTTGGGGTTCAGACGGCGCTGCGGAGGGCATAGGCGTGAGGCTTAAAGCCTTTGGGCAAGCCTGCAGGCGGCAGCATGCCGTACAGCGCCTCGCCGGGCAGGCCCCGGGCCAGCGTGTTTCGCGCAGTCAGCAGTCGCTCAATGTCTATGCCGGTGCGCAGTCCCATGGCTTCAAACATAAAGACCAGGTCTTCCGTGACCACATTACCCGAGGCGCCAGGCGCATAAGGGCAGCCGCCCAGGCCAGCCTGGGAGGAGTCAAAAGTGCGCACACCTGCTTCATAGGCAGCAAGGCAGTTGGTCAGACCCAGGCCGCGGGTGTTGTGCATATGGGCGGCGCCAGCCTGGTTGCCCAGCTCGCTGCGCAGCCGCGTAAACAGGCGCTTGACCTGCGCGGGGTTGGCCATGCCCGTAGTGTCCGAAAGGCCAGACTCATCAGCGCCAGCTTGCACGCAGGCCACCGCCAGGGCGATTACATCGTCTTCGGGCACCGGCCCCTGAATCGTGCAGCCAAAAGCCGTGGAAATACCGGCTTCAATATGCACTTGCGGCGCAATTTCATCGCGCAGGGCCGTAATAGCGCGCACCTGTTCCAGCATCTGCTCGGGTGTCTTGCGCACATTGGCCATGGAGTGGGCGGGGCTGGCCGATACCGGCAGGGTGATCTTGTGCGCACCGGCGCGCATGGCAGCTTCGGCGCCCTTGATGTTTGGCACCAGCGCCATGATGGTGACGCTCGCATGGCGTATGGCGTGCTGCACCACTTCGGCCGCATCGGCCATTTGCGGCAGCAGCTTGGGCGAGACAAAGCTGCCCACTTCAATCTCCTGCACGCCAGCCGCCACCAGCGCGTCAATCCACGCGCATTTATCGGCGGTGGCCATGGTGGTGGCAACGGACTGTAATCCATCGCGTGGGCCAACCTCACTGATGAGCAGGTCGAATTTATGAATTGTGGACATGGGGTGCCTGACGACTTTGGGTTGCAGTGCTTGTCTGATGCAAGCTGCAGTGCTTTAATGGCGTTCTATCTAATAGAACTAAATTCTTTCTATTGAAATATTGCAATGCGCTTCGCAAGGCTGTCAAGTCTTGAGCCGAGCTGCTTTGCTTTTTGCTTGTGCTTTTTCTGGAGCTCTATTCATGCCGCGCAAATCGCAGACGGAATCTCTGGCCGATGAAAACGCCGCCCCCGGTGGAGTGGCTGCAGTGGATCGGGTCTTGAGCCTGTTGGCGGCTTTTCAGGATGGCGATGCGGCGCTGAGTCTGGCGCAGCTGGCTGAACGCACGCGCCTGTACAAAAGCACGGCGCTGCGCCTGCTGGCTTCGCTGGAGCATGGGGGCTGGGTGCAGCGTCAGGACGATGGCCGTTACGCCGTGGGGGCGGCGGTGAGCCGGTTACATACGGTCTATGAGCAAAGCTTTTCGCTGGACAAGCTGGTGATGCCGGTGCTGAGGGCCTTGGTCAAAGCCACGGGCGAGAGTGCTGCCTACCATGTGCGACAGGGCCGTGAGAGGCTATGCCTGTACCGGGTCGATTCGCCGCACCCTGTGCGTGACCACGCTCGCGCTGGTGATCTGCTGCCGTTGGGCAAAGGGGCGGGCGGGCGTGTGCTAGTGGCTTTTGATGCAGAACTGGGCGACTGGCTCAAAAAGGACCGAAACCACTATGCGCGTGTGCGCGCCGACGGTTATGAAGCTCTGGTGGGTGACCGCCATAGCGAGATTGCGGGAATCTCTGCCCCCGTGTTTCGCAAGGATGGTGAGCTGGCGGCTGCGCTGACGCTGACCATGCCTGTGCACCGCTATGACGAGCGCTATGTCAAAAATGTGCTGGAAGCGGCGCGTGAACTGAGCGCGAAACTGTGATGAAAAAAGTGGCTCAAGTGCCTGTCTGATATGCGGTATCAGCTATTGATTTGAGAGTTATCTGTCTTGCTGGCTACTTCTCTGGCTCAAAACCGGGCTCATTACGCACGCGCATGAAACGTGCAAAGCGCGGCAGGCCGCTTTTCTCATGCAGACCCTGATAGCGGTAGGTGACCCAGCTGCCAAGGGCCGGCGGGCTTTTGCGCAGCTCGGCAGTCAAACCTGAGCCCAGCGCAAACTGGCGCCCATCGGGGCTTTGCACCAGCAGCGATCCCGTCATACCCTCCCACTGGCCGCGGCCGGGTTTGTAGCCAATCACGCGGGCTTCGGCATCTTCAAACGGTTTGAGCTTGAGCAGGTCGTCGCTGCGCCCTGAGCGATAGGGCGCCCTGCCTTTGTGTAGCATCAGGCCTTCTCCGCCGCCTTTCACAACTTGTGCAAGCCACTGCTGCAGTTCGGCATCGCTGGCCAGCTTGCGTTGCTCCACGGCCTGCACCCAGCTCTGGTTGATGGTACGCACCGTGCTTTGCAAAACTGGCAGGCGCTGGTCAAAGCTGCCCCCAGCGGCTGGCATGTCGAAGACCATATAGCACATCTTGCGCCAGGCAGCATCATCGGGCTGCGCCTGCGCCGTAGTCGATTGCGCATGACCGAATTGCCCACGCCCGGCCCACAGCTCGCCATCCATGGGTGTGCCCGGCCAGCCTGCGGTAAACCATGCGGGCGCGGCAATCGGGACGCCGCCCCGGCTGATGAGCTGGCGCCCATTCCAGTAGCCGCGTACCCCATCGTATTTTTCGCTAACCCAGTAGTCCTGCAGTGGCAGGTCCTTGCGCCAGACATGGGCGAGCATCAACGAGGGCGCGGCGGTTTGTGCACCAGCAAAACTGAGCCAAAGACCCAGGAATACAAGCAGCAAAAATTTGTGCAGCCAGGATAGTCGATGCATGACGGCTCCCGCGTAGTGGCCTTGGTGCATGGTAGGCAGTCGGGTTGGAGTTGTCGATCAGCCGCAGAAAACAAAAAAGCCGCCAGCACAATCGCAGGCGGCTTTTTGGGATGAGGGTGGTTTACTGCTCGTCGCGCACAATCACCGCGCAGCCAATGCGCCCACCAGCATTGCCAGTGGGCTGGGTCACGTAGTCATCAGGGTTGGCGTGCACGATCAGGCCGCGGCCCACGATGTTGCCGGGGCCGGCCAGCAGGGTCAGGTCGTTCGATTCCATGTTCAGCTTGGCCACGCCGTTGGAGTCGGCCTTGAGGCTGGGCAGGTCACCCATGTGGTGCATGGCGGCGTCATATTTGCCGTGCTGGCCTTGTGCGGGATTGAAGTGACCACCTGCGGCATTGCCGTTGTCGGCGCAGTTGCCCAGTTCGTGAATATGGAAGCCGTGCTCAGAATTGGGCTTCAGGCCGCTGATGACAGCGTTGAGCACCACTTTGCCGCCTGGCTTTTGCGTGAACACGACATCGCCCTCCACCTTGCTACCGCTGGTGGGCTGTACCTTGGCAACGGCCTTGGCGGGCTTGGGGTCGGTGGTGCTGCAGGCGGTCAGGGTCAGTGCTGCTGCGCTCAGTGCTAGAAGAATGATTGGGTTTGTCATGGTGCTCCCTTGCGTAGATGGTCAATAGTTAATGCTCACAAAGCCTGTTCACCATATCTGCTGCTTGCAATGGCCCGTGTAGGGCAAGGGCGGCGCTGTATTTCAGCCAAGTTCAGCCAAGCGACTTTCATGCGGGCATGAAAAAGCCCCGTCAGGCCGGTGGCGCTGACGGGGCTGGAAGGCTGGGGCAGACTCAGACTTGGTCAGCCGACAGGCCTGCAGTCTGGCTGAAGCCGCCATCCACATAGGTGATCTCGGCGGTCACACCAGAGGCCAGATCGGACAGCAGGAAGGCGGCCACATTGCCCACGTCTTCGATGGTCACGTTGCGGCGCAGAGGGGCAGCGTCGGCCACGCGGCCCAGCAGCTTGCCGAAGTCCTTGATGCCCGAGGCAGCCAGGGTCTTGATGGGGCCGGCAGAGATGCCGTTGGCGCGGATGGCGCGGCCGTCTTCGGTGCGGCCCACGGCTTCAGCCAGGTAGCGCACGGAAGCTTCCAGCGATGCCTTGGCCAGGCCCATTGTGTTGTAGTTGGGGATGGAGCGCAGCGCGCCCAGGTACGACAGTGTCAGCAGTGACGACTTGTCGTTCAGGTAAGGCAGAGCAGCCTTGGCCATGGCGGGGAAGCTGTAAGCGCTGATGTCGTGAGCGATCTTGAAGTTTTCGCGGCTCAGGCCATCCAGGAAGTTGCCGGCAATGGCTTCGCGGGGCGCAAAACCGATGGAGTGCACAAAACCGTCGAACTTGCCCCAGGTCTGGCCCAGGTCGGCAAACAGCTTCTCGATTTGCTCGTCGCTGCCCACGTCGCAGTCAAACACCAGCTTGGAGTTGAAGTCGGCAGCAAACTCGGTGATGCGGTCCTTGAAGCGTTCGCCCACATAGCTGAAAGCCAGCTCTGCGCCTTGTTCGTGGCAGGCCTTGGCAATGCCGTAGGCGATGGAACGGTTGGACAGAACGCCTGTGATCAGCAGCTTTTTACCGGCGAGAAAACCCATTGTTATTCTCCAAGAAGGATTGAAAGAGAGGCTGCGCCGTTTGTGGCAACGGCGCCATGCATGTGAAATGGATGCCTGCAAGCTGGACCGAAGCCAGCCGGGCTAAGGCAGAATTGTCGCATGCGCCATTGGATGATTTGTTCGGCCCTGATTGCCTGCAGCCAAGTTGCCACGTTTGCCCATGCGGAGCACGCGTATGCATTGTGGGGTCAGCCGCGTTATGCGGCTGACTTCAAGCACTTTGATTATGTGAACCCGCAGGCCCCCAAGGGCGGCGAGTTGCGCATGGTCAGCAATCTGCGCTATTCCACCTTCGACAAGTACAACCCCTTCACCATCAAGGGCTCGCCCCCCGCCTATCTGGCGGACATGCTGTTCGAGACCTTGCTCACACCCAGTCTTGACGAGACTGCCACGGGCTACGGCCTGCTGGCTGAGGATGTGCAGGTGCCGGCCGATGGCATGTCTGCCACCTTCAAGATCAGGGCCAAGGCGCGCTTTCACAATGGCAAGCCCGTGCTGGCGCAGGATGTGAAGCACAGCTACGAGACGCTGCTGAGCAAATATGTCTCCCCGGGCTACAAGACGCTGTTTGCCGAGGTGGAGGGTTGCGACGTGCTGGATGAGCGCACGGTGCGCTTTCGCTTCAAAAAGCCCAACCGCGATTTGCCGCTGACGGTGGGTGCGGCGCTGCCCATCTTCAGCCGTGACTGGGGGCTGGGTGCGGATGGCAAGCCCAAGCCTTTCGATCAGGTGGTGATGGATATGCCGATTGGCAGCGGGCCGTACAAGGTTGGCCCGGTGAAGTTTGGCAAGGACATCACCTATGTGCGCGACCCTGCGTACTGGGGTGCCAATTTGCCGGTGCGCGCTGGCGTGGCCAACTTCGATCGCGTCAGCATCAAGATCTACAAAGACAACACGGCGCGGCTGGAGGCGCTGAAGGCTGGCGAGTTCGACCTGATGCGCATCAACAGCGCGGGTGACTGGGCCAGGCGCCTGACAGGCAGGCGTTTTGACTCGGGTGAGCTGGTCAAGGGCAGCTTCGAGAACAAGCTGCCATCGGGCTTTCAGAGCTTTTTCCTCAATACCCGCCGTCCTCAACTGCAGGATGTGCGTGTGCGCGAAGCGCTGGGCCTGGCATATGACTTCGAGTGGATGAGCCGCCAGATGTTCTATGGCGCCTATCAGCGTGTGCATGGGCTGTTTGGCAACACGGCTTGCGAAACCCATGGCAGCCCCAGCGATGCAGAGCTGGCGCTGCTCAAGCCTTTTGAGGCCAGTTTGCCGCCGGGAACGCTGGGCCCCATCAGCCAGCCGCCGCGCACGGATGCCGAAAACGGCTTGCGCGGCAACCTGCGTAAAGCCCAGAAACTGCTGGCTGATGCGGGGTGGAACGTCAAGGACGGTGCGCTGCGCAATGCTGCGGGCGAGCCCATGGTGATCGAATATCTGGACAGCGGCGACGGTGCAATCAAGCTGGTCAGCAGCTGGATGCGCAATCTGGAAAAGTTGGGCATCACGCTCAAGGTGCGCAGTGTGGATTACGCGCTTTACCAGCAGCGCATGGACAAATACGACTTCGACATCGTCACGCTCAATGTGCCCGGCACGCACAACCCCGGTCAGGAATATGCCGAGCTGTTTGGCACGGCTTCTGCCGACCAAGAGGGCGGCTCCAACTATGTGGGCCTCAAGAGCCGCGCGGTGGATTCCATCATCGGCCAGATGGCCGCTGCCAAGTCCGAGCAGCAGATGCTGCCTGCCTGCCACGCGCTGGAGCGCATCATTGTGCAGGGCCACTATCTGATTCCGCAGTACTACTCGGGCACGCACCGCATGGTCTATGACAGCTGGCGGCTGGCGCTGCCCGGGCAGATTCCCGCCTATTCGCCGGGTGAAATGTGGGCTGTCTATACCTGGTCAGCGAAACAGCCGGCGCAGACCACGCCTCAGACCTCGCCTTCCCCCAAACCGCAGCCCTGATCTGAAGCCGCCATGTTTGCCTATATTCTCAAACGCATCTTGCTGATGATCCCCACGCTGCTGGGTGTGCTGCTGCTGACCTTTGTCGTCATCCAGTTTGTGCCCGGCGGTCCGGTAGAGCAGTACCTGGCCGAAGCCAAAGCTGGCGCAGGCCGTGGTGCCGAAGGTGCTTCCATGAGCTATCGTGGCGCGCAAGGAGTGGATCCCAAGCGGCTGGAGGAAATCAAGGCGCTGTATGGCTTTGACAAGCCGCCGGTAGAGCGCTTTGTGCAGATGCTGGGCCAGTTTGCGCGCTTTGATCTGGGCACCAGCTTTTTCCAGAACAAAAGTGTCTGGGCACTGGTCAAGGAAAAGCTGCCCGTCTCCATCAGTCTGGGTTTGTGGACCTTCTTCATCAGCTATCTGGTGGCCGTTCCACTCGGCATTGCCAAGGCGGTGCGCGCAGGCTCGCGCTTTGATCTGGCAACCACCATATTGATTCTGTTTGGCTATGCCATTCCCGGTTTTGTGCTGGGCGTGGCGCTGTTGGTGATTTTTGGCGGCCAACTGCAGTGGTTCCCGCTGCGCGGGCTGACTTCATCGAACTTTGATGAACTCAGCGCCATGGGCAAGGTGGCCGATTACCTCTGGCACATTGCCCTGCCGGTGACGGCCATGGTGGCTGGCAGTTTCGCCGTCACGGCCATGCTGACCAAGAACTCGTTTCTGGAAGAAATTCGCAAGCAATATGTGCTGACGGCCCGCGCCAAGGGTTTGTCGGAAAAGCAGGTGCTCTACAAGCATGTGTTTCGCAATGCGCTGATTCCCATCATCACCGGCTTCCCTTCGGCCTTTATCGGTGCATTTTTCGCGGGCGCGCTGCTGATTGAGACCCTGTTCTCTCTCGACGGTCTGGGCCTGCTCAGCTACGAAAGCGTGATTCGCCGCGACTTTCCGGTGGTGCTGGGCACGCTGTATCTGTTCACGTTGATCGGGCTGGTGACCAAGCTCATCAGCGATCTTTGCTATGTCTGGGTGGACCCTCGGGTCAAGTTTGATTGATTTCATGAAAAAACAGACTCAACCCAATATAGATCAAGCGCTATCAGCTATGAATTCAGGAGTTAAAAGTCGTTCTGAATCTCCGGGGCGCAGGGCCTGGCGGCGTTTCAAGGCCAACCGTCTGGGCTTTATCAGCCTGCTGGTGTTTGGCGCTCTGGTGGTGCTCAGTCTGTTTGCGGAACTGCTGTCCAACGACAAGCCGCTGATCGTGCGCTATGAAGGCCAGACCTATCTGCCGCTGCTGCACGACTACCCGGAAACCACGTTTGGCGGTGACTTTCATACGCCCACCGATTACCTGGACCCCTTCATCCAGCAAAAGCTACAGGCGGGCGATAACTGGGCCATCTTCCCCATCAACCGCTATGGCAAGGCCACCATCAACTACTTTGCCAAGCTGCCCAACCCCTCAGGTCCATCGGCTGACAACTGGCTGGGCACGGACGACCGTGGGCGCGACCTGCTGGCGCAACTGATCTATGGCTTTCGCGTCAGCGTGCTGTTTGGCCTGGCGCTGACGATCGTTGGCGTGTTGCTGGGTGTGCTGGCGGGGGCAGTACAGGGCTTTTTTGGTGGCAAGACCGATCTGGCCTTTCAGCGCTTTACGGAAATCTGGGGCTCCATGCCTGAGCTGTACCTGCTCATCATCTTCAGTGCGCTGTTCGCGCCCAGCGTCTCGCTGCTGCTGATCTTGCTGAGCCTGTTTGGCTGGATGGGGCTGGCCGACTATGTGCGGGCCGAATTCCTGCGCAATCGCCAGCTGGACTATGTCAAATCGGCGCAGGCGCTGGGTGCCAGCAACCAGTCCATCATCTTTCGCCACATCCTGCCCAACAGCATGACGCCGGTGATTACCTTTTTGCCCTTTCGCATGAGTGGTGCGGTACTGGCGCTGACCTCACTGGACTTTCTGGGTCTGGGTGTGCCGCCAGGAACGCCCAGTCTGGGTGAGCTGCTCTCACAAGGCAAAAACAATATCGATGCATGGTGGATTTCGCTGTTCACCTTTGGCGTGCTGGTGCTGACGCTGCTGCTGCTGACCTTCATGGGCGATGCACTGCGCGATGCGCTGGACCCGCGCAAACAGGCGGCCACCCCTGCAACGAAAGGCAAGGCATGAGCGAGAAGAAAAATCTGCTGAGCGTGCGCGACCTGGGGGTGCGCTTTGGCAGCAAGCTAGTGGTGCAGGGCGTGAGCTTTGACATGGCAGCTGGCGAAAAGCTGGCGCTGGTGGGGGAGTCCGGCTCGGGAAAATCCGTCACAGCCCTGAGTTTGCTACGCCTGGTGGGTGATGCCCAATTAAGCGGCCAGGCCATGCTGGACGGGCGCGACCTGCTACGCCTTTCAGAGCGTGAGATGCAGTCTGTGCGTGGCGACGACATCGCCATGATTTTTCAAGAGCCTATGACGGCGCTGAACCCGCTGATGATGGTGGGCGATCAGGTGGCGGAGGTGCTGCAGCTCAAGCAGGCGCTGAGCAAAGCGCAGGCGCGCAAGCAGGCGGTGGAGCTGCTGGCTACCACCGGCATTCCCGAGCCCGAGCGCCGTGCGCAGAGCTTTCCCCACCAGCTCAGCGGCGGCCAGCGGCAGCGCGCCATGATTGCCATGGCGCTGGCCAGCCGTCCGCGTTTGCTGCTGGCCGACGAGCCCACCACAGCGCTGGATGTGACGCTGCGGGGGCAGATTCTGGATCTGCTGGCTGATCTGCAGCGCCAGACCGGCATGGCCGTGCTGATGATTACCCACGACCTGAACCTAGTGCGACGCTTTGCCGATCGTGTGGCGGTCATGGAAAAAGGCCTGCTGGTAGAGCAGGGCGCGGTGGCTCAGGTCATGCAAAGCCCGCAGCACGCCTACACGCAAAAGCTGCTGGCTAGCCGCCCTGTGCGCAATGTGAATGACCAGCCACTATCCGCCGGTGTGGCGGATGTGGTGCAGGCCCGGGCGCTCAAGGTGAGCTATGCCACGCCGTTGCCGGGCATTCGTGGCTGGTTTCGCAAGGGGGAGTTTGTGGCCATTAAGGGCGTGGATATGGCACTCAAGGCGGGTCGCACACTGGGCGTGATTGGCGAATCCGGCTCGGGCAAATCCACACTGGCTCAGGCGGTGCTGGGCCTGCTGCCTCATGCGGGTGATCTGCAGGTGGTGGGCGTGCAGTGGCAAAAGCCCGCCATTCGTAACAGCGCTGGCAATTTGCAGATGCGCAAGCGCATTCAGGTGGTGTTTCAAGATCCGTTTTCTTCGCTGTCCCCACGTATGACGGTGGAAGAAATCGTGGGTGAGGGGCTGCAGATTCATGCGCCAGAGCTGAATGAAGTCCAGCGCAGCGAGCGCGTCATCCAGATGCTGGCCGAGGTGGGCATGACTGAAGAGCAGTTCCCCGGGCTGCTGCAGCGCTACCCGCATGAGTTCTCGGGCGGGCAGCGGCAGCGCCTGGCGATTTCGCGCGCGCTCATCATAGAGCCCGAGGTGCTGGTGCTGGATGAACCCACCAGCGCGCTGGATGTGACGATTCAGCAGCAGGTGCTGGCTCTGCTGCAGCGCTTGCAGAAAGAGCGCGGGCTGGCTTATCTGCTCATCACCCACGATGTGGACGTGATTCGTGCCATGGCCCATGAGGTGCTGGTGATGAAAGACGGACAGATCGTCGAGCAGGGCGAGATTCATCAATTGCTTAGCCAGCCGCAGCAGGCCTATACGCGTCAATTGATTGAAGCTGCAGGCGCGGGTGCCGCTGCCCTCTGAATTGATAGCGCACAGCGCATGACAGGCAAAGGCGGGGTCTTGTAAATGCCTGAAATGCTGTTGTGAAAAGGCCAGAAAACCCCGTGGAATGCAGAAAAACACTGAATCCACACGCGAAAGTTTGTCTATTTTGGGCGGGATTTCTCTGGCTGTGGCCTAATTGACTCTTTTCAACCTCCCAATTGAGAATTCGACATGGGCAATAAGATCGTTACCGAAGCAGACCGCAAGGCCACTCCCCGTCCTCAGGCACCCAATGGCGTGACCTTGCCCACTCCTGGCCGTGGCCAGCGCGTGAGCCTGGAGCGTGGTTCGCACACACGCAGCAAGAAGCAGCCCGGCAAGCGCCACGGCTAATTCATGCAGACTGCGCTTCACGCGCAGAAGTGCATAAAAAAACCTCGCCCTTTCAGCGAGGTTTTTTTATGGGTGAAAAGCGCGCAGTGCCAGTTTCAGCGCTGCAGGTTCTGCAACTGGCGCCGCAGCTGCTGCACTTCCTCAATCAGGTCGGTGGTCAGCGCAGCCAGCTGAGGGTCAGCATCAAAGCTGTGTTCCAGCTGGGCGATGCGCCGCGCGCGCACCAGGGTCTGGCTGCTGAAGCGCCATTGCTCGCTGGAGACTTGCACGGTGGTTGTGCTGCTCTCATTGTCATAGCTGAAAACGCCTGTCTGCACATGCTCAATCACCCATTGGGGGCTGGTGGCGCAGTGGCGTGCCAGCTCCTGCAGGCTCAGCATGGTCTGGTCCAGTAACTCAGCGGGCTCGTAGAAAGGGTAGTTCGGGTTGGTCATCAGCGGCCTCTCAACTCAGGCTACGGGCATCAAAGCCGGGGAATGCCTTGGCAAATTCGGCATAAGCCTGTTTTTGCTCGGGCGTGGCAGCGGGGGGGAACACCACATCCAGCACCAGATACAGGTCGCCGGGCACAGAGGCGGGCAAGCCCTTGCCTTTGACGCGCAGCTTGCGCCCGGAGCGGTAGCCAGCAGGTACGGTCACTTCCAGCTCGCCCGCCAGTGTCTTGAATGGCACGGGGCCGCCCAGTTCCGCCTCCCAGGGGGCCAGCGGCACACGCTGATAGACATCCTTGCCTTCGGACCACCAGCGCGGGTCGCTGCGGAAATGCACTTCCAGCAGCAAGTCGCCTGCAGCACCTTTGCCCAGCCCCGGGTTGCCCTGACCAGCCAGACGAATCATCTGGCCTTCGCGCACGCCCTTGGGAATGCTGACCTGCAATTCTTTATTCTTGTAGCTGGGCATGCCTTGCTCATCCAGCACCGTGCTGCGCAGGTGCAGTGAGCGCATGGCGCCCTTGTAGCTGTCCTCCAGATCCAGTTCGATGCTGGCGTGCTGATCCTGCCCGCGCATATCGGGCATTGCCCCGCTTTGGCTGCTGGCGCTGCTCTGGCTGCGTCTGGCGCGGGCACCCTGGCCAAACATCTGCGAGAAAAAGTCGCTGAAGTCGGCATCGCCAGCGCTGTTGCCATGGCTGTTGGAGTGAAAGCCCTGCTGGTCCCAGTCTGGCGGTGGGCGGAATCCACCCTGGCCCTGTGCACCGGCGCGCTGCGCGAACTGGGCTTCGCTGCCCATGGCGTCATAGGCGGCGCGCTTTTCTGCATCCGAGAGCACGGTGTTGGCCTCGTTGATCTCGGCCATGCGGGCAGCGGCGTCTTTTTCCTTGCTGATGTCGGGGTGGTATTTGCGGGCGAGCTTGCGGTAGGCCTTCTTGATATCGTCGGCCGAGGCGCTTTTGTCCAAGCCAAGTATCTTGTAATAGTCCTTGTAGTCCATGGAATCACCAGTTGTCGAGCCAAAACGTAGCAATGCCGGGCCTATTTCAGGCTGCACATTGCCAATGCACTACAGGAAAGAATAAGGGCGCAGGTCGGTCGGTTCAAGAGGGTTCTGCGCCGTTGATGCGTTTGGCGCTAATATGGGCGCCGCCCGCTGAAGCAGGGTCGGCAGCCGCCGGCTCCAGGGGTTTGAAGAGATGACGAAAGAAATGAACAAGGCCGATGAATGGCTGGTGGTCTGTCTGTGTGCTGCATGGTGCGGCACCTGTAAACAGTATCAGCAGCCGTTTGAGCAACTGGCTGCCCAGTTTCCGCAGATGCGATTTGTCTGGCTGGATGTGGAAGACCGTGAGGATGTGGCGGGCGATCTGGATATTGAAACCTTCCCATCCATATTGATAGCGCAAGGCGCTCAGGCCCGTTTTCTGGGGCCGGTTCTGCCCCAGCCGGGTGTGCTGGCGCGCATGCTGCAGTCGCTGCCTGAGGACGCTGCGGCAAAGCCCTCGGACGCGCAGGAGGCTCAGGATTTGCTGCAGCGCCTGTTAAAGGCTGATGACTTACAGGAAGTCTTGCGCTGAGAGCTGTTTTATGTCTGGCTCTTTTTGCGAAAACAATGGTTTGCGGCTACAATCACGGCTTCACGACCAAACGGGCGGGTACACACCGCCCGTTTTTTTTGGGCAAATCACGGCGAAGTGCTGCAAACAGCAACACTAAGTGCCTGATTTGACGGATTTTTCGGGACTGAACTGAATACACGTGGCATTACAGCAAATCGTTGAACAAACCGTGACAGGTCTAGGTTACGACCTGGTTGAAATTGAACGCACAGCGGGTGGACTGCTGCGCATCACGATTGATTTGCCTTGGCAGGCGCCGGAGGAAGCTGCGCCTGAGCTGCCTGAAGGGGTTGAAATCCCTGAACAGTTCGTGACAGTGGAAGATTGCGAAAAGGTAACGCGTCAGCTGCAGTTTGCGCTGGAAGTGGACGGCGTGGACTATGCCCGCCTGGAGGTCTCTTCTCCGGGTATCGATCGTTTGCTGCGTCATGAGCAGGACTTCACTCGCTTTGAGGGTGCGGTCGTTGATCTGACGCTCAAGCAACCCATCGGCGCCGCCGGTGGCGACAAGATCAGTGCAAACCGTAAAAAATTTCGCGGCACGCTGGAGCGTACTGAAGAAGGTGGCTGGCAGATCGTCTGGAGCGATGAGCCTCCCGTCAAGCCTGGCGTGCGAGTGAGCAAGAAACGTGAGCCTGCACCGCTGCAGGCCATGGGCTTTACGCTGGATGAACTGCGTGAAGCACGTCTGGCACCGATTGTGAATTTCAAAGGACGCGCGGCCAAGCCTGAGTGAGGCGGCTGGAGCGTTGGAATCTTTTGGGGCAAAGAGGCTGGAAGCTGAGTCCTCTTTGTGTGATTGAAATAGGAGAGTCGTCGCATGAATCGCGAACTGTTGATGTTGGTTGAAGCCATTTCGCGTGAAAAGAACGTGGAACGCGATGTGGTTTTTGGTGCCGTGGAATCCGCGCTGGCACAAGCCACCAAGAAGCTGTACCAAGGTGAAGTAGACATCCGCGTGTCCATCGATCGCGAAAGCGGCGACTACGACACCTTCCGTCGCTGGGTGGTTGTGTCCGATGACGCAGGCCTGCAAAACCCCGAGGCCGAAGAAATGCTGATGGATGCGGAAGACCGCGTGCCCGGTATTCAGGTGGGTGAGTTCATCGAAGAGCAGATCGAATCGCTGCCCATCGGCCGTATCGGTGCCATGGCTGCAAAGCAGGTCATCCTGCAAAAGATTCGTGATGCCGAGCGCGAAATGCTGCTCAACGAATTCCTGGCCCGTGGCGAAAAAATCTTCACCGGCACCGTCAAGCGCATGGACAAGGGCGACATCATTGTCGAATCCGGTCGCGTGGAAGGCCGTCTGAAGCGCGGCGAGATGATCCCCAAGGAAAATCTGCGCAACGGCGACCGCGTTCGCGCCATGATCATGGAAGTGGACGTCACACTGCGCGGCGCTCCCATTGTCCTGTCGCGCTCGGCCCCTGAATTCATGGTGGAACTGTTCCGCAATGAAGTGCCTGAAATCGAACAAGGCCTGCTGGAGATCAAGAGCTGCGCCCGCGATGCTGGCAGCCGCGCCAAGATCGCCGTGATCTCTCACGACAAGCGCGTGGACCCCATCGGCACCTGCGTCGGTGTGCGCGGTACTCGCGTGAACGCTGTGACCAATGAACTCGCTGGCGAGCGCGTGGACATCGTGCTGTGGTCCGAAGACCCCGCCCAGTTCGTGATTGGCGCTCTGGCTCCTGCCAATGTGTCGTCCATCGTGGTGGACGAAGAAAAGCACGCCATGGATGTGGTGGTGGACGAGGAAAACCTCGCGATCGCCATTGGCCGTGGTGGTCAGAACGTGCGCCTGGCGTCCGAGCTGACAGGCTGGAAGATCAACATCATGGACGCTGCCGAGTCTGCCCAGAAGCAGGCTGACGAATCGGCTGGCGCTCGCGCTCTGTTCATGGAAAAGCTGGATGTGGACGAGGAAATCGCCAACATCCTGATTGATGAAGGTTTCGAGACCCTGGAAGAAGTGGCCTACGTGCCGCTGCAGGAAATGCTCGAAATCGAAAGTTTCGACGAAGAGACAGTCAACGAGTTGCGCAGCCGCGCCAAGGATGCCCTGCTGAGCCAGGAAATTGCCCGCGAAGAAAACGTGAGCAAGGCATCTGAAGATTTGTTGTCACTGGAAGGTATCACGTCCGACCTGGTGGACAAGCTGGCGCAGGCTGGCGTGCACACCCGCGACGATCTGGCCGATCTGGCGATCGACGAGCTGACCGAAATTACTGGTCAGACCGCCGAAGAAGCCAAGGCTTTGATCATGAAGGCACGTGAACACTGGTTCGCCGATGGGCAAGAGTAAGGTCAGGGAGGTTCAGAGCATCTATGTCTAGTAATACGGTTGCAGAGTTTGCACAAGAACGCAATACGACCCCTGACACCTTGCTGCAGCAGCTCAAGGCGGCCGGGGTTGATAAAACCACCGCAACGGATGCGCTGACTGAAGGCGACAAGCAACGCCTTCTGTCGCATCTGCAAGCCAGCCATGGCAGCGGTGCCAAGAAAATTACGCTGACCAAGAAGTCCACCAGCGAGATCAAGCAGGCGGATTCCTCGGGCCGTGCCCGCACGATTCAAGTGGAAGTGCGCAAGAAGCGCACTTTTGTGAAGCGCGAAGACACACCAGCAGAAGTCCAGGCCAATGCTGAGAGCATGGCCAAGGCTGTGCAGGAGCGTGCCGCAGCTCAAGAGCTGGCACGTCGTGAAGAAGAAGCTCGCCGACAGGCAGAGCAGTTGCTCCATCAGGAAGAAGATTTGGCCAAGGAACGTCAAGAGCGCGAAGAGCGCGAGCGCCGTGAGCGTGAAGCCGAGGAGCGCGCAGCTGCTTATGCAGCAGCTGAAGCGGCCAAGGTAGCAGAAGCGAAGGCTGCCAAGGAAGAAGAAAAGCGCGAGCACAAGGCAGAAGCCGCCGCTCGTGTCTCCGCACAGGCTGAGGCTCGTGCAAAGGCAGAAGCAGAATCGCAGGCCAAGGCCGCTGAAGAAGCGACCCGCGCCAAGGATCTGGACGAGCGTCGTCGCAAGGCGCTGGCCGAAGCGGAAGCGATTCGCGCCATGATGGCTGCACCCAAGAAGGTGCTGGTCGCCAAGAAGCCGGAAGAGCCCAAGAAGGTTGCTCCTGCTGCTGAGGCCAAGAAGCCCGCCAATGCCAAGGATGGCAACAAGCCCGCTGGCGCAGCCAATGCAGGTGCCAACGCTGGCAACGGCGCACGACCAGGCAAGGAAGTCAAGTCCGCGAAGCTGTCTTCGAGCTGGTCCAACGACGCAGGCAAGAAGAAGGAAATCAAGACCCGTGGCGATAGCTCCGGTGGCGTGGGCCGTTCCAACTGGCGCGGTGGTCCGCGTGGTGGCCGTCGCGGCAATGACCGCAACGAACAGCACCAACAGCAGGCTCCTGAGTTCCGCCAACTGGAAATCTCGGTGCCAGAAACCATCACTGTGGCCGAACTGGCCCACAAGATGGCCATCAAGGCTTCCGAGCTGATCAAGGTGCTGATGAAGATGGGCCAGATGGTCACCATCAACCAGCCTTTGGACCAGGACACCGCCATGATCGTGGTGGAAGAAATGGGTCACACCGCCAAGGTGGCTGCACTGGACGATCTGGAAGCCTTCACGGATGAAGAAGTCTCCAGCGCCGAAGCCGAGCTGCTGGCTCGCGCTCCTGTGGTGACCGTGATGGGTCACGTTGACCACGGCAAGACCTCTCTGCTGGACTACATCCGTCGCACCAAGGTTGCGTCGGGCGAAGCTGGCGGCATTACGCAGCACATCGGTGCCTACCACGTGAAGACGCCTCGCGGCATCATCACCTTCCTGGACACTCCCGGTCACGAGGCCTTCACGGCCATGCGTGCTCGCGGTGCAAAGTCCACCGACATCGTGATTCTGGTGGCGGCTGCCGACGACGGTGTGATGCCTCAGACCAAGGAAGCCATCAAGCACGCCAAGGCGGCTGGTGTTCCTATCGTGGTGGCCATCACCAAGGCAGACAAGCCCGATGCCAACCCCGACCGCGTCAAGCAGGAACTGGTGGTGGAAGAGGTGCTGCCCGAAGAATACGGTGGCGACTCTCCGTTCATCGCTGTGTCTTCCAAGACTGGCATGGGCATCGACGAGTTGCTGGAGCAAGTGCTGCTGCAGGCCGAAGTGCTGGAACTCAAGGCGCCTGTGGACGCAGCTGCCAAGGGTATCGTGATCGAAGCCCAGCTGGACAAGGGCCGCGGTACCGTGGCTACGGTGCTGGTGCAGTCCGGTACGCTGAAGGTGGGCGATGTGGTGCTGGCAGGCCAGACCTATGGCCGCGTGCGAGCCATGCTGGACGAAGACGGCAAGCAGAGCAAGTCGGCAGGTCCTTCCATCCCTGTGGAAATTCAGGGTCTGAACGAAGTGCCCCAGGCGGGTGATGACTTCATGGTGCTGAGCGACGAGCGTCGTGCCCGTGAAATCGCCACCTACCGCGCTGGCAAGTTCCGCAACACCAAGCTGGCCAAGCAGCAAGCTGCCAAGCTGGAAAACATGTTTGCCGAAATGTCCGCTGGCGATGTGCAGACTCTGCCCATCATCATCAAGGCCGACATGCAAGGCTCGCAGGAAGCTCTGGCTGCCTCGCTGCTCAAGCTGTCGACCGAAGAGATCAAGGTTCAGCTGGTGTACTCCGGCGTGGGCGGTATCTCCGAATCCGACGTCAACCTGGCGCTGGCTTCCAAGGCCATCATCATCGGCTTCAACGTGCGTGCGGATGCTCAGGCCCGCAAGACCGCTGAAGGCAACGATGTGGATATCCGCTACTACAACATCATCTACGACGCCGTGGATGAGGTGAAGGCTGCGATGTCCGGCATGCTGGCTCCAGAAAAGCGCGAAGAGATCATTGGTATGGCCGAAATCCGTACCGTGTTCGTGGCAACGAAGATCGGCACCATTGCCGGTTCGTACATCACGCAAGGTCACGTCACTCGCAATGCACACTTCCGTCTGCTGCGCGACAATGTGGTCATCTACACGGGTGAGATCGAGTCTCTGCGCCGCATGAAGGACGATGTCAAGGAAGTCAAGGAAGGCTTCGAGTGCGGTATCAAGCTGCGCAACTACAACGACATCAAAGAAAACGACATGCTGGAAGTCTTCGAGATCAAGGAAATCGCTCGTACGCTGTAAAAGCTATAGCTGCTAGCGCTTGATAGACAAGGGTTTGAGGTTCAAAAGGCCTCAAGCCCTTTGCAGGTAGAGCGCTACAAGCTCCTTTTTTGATACATGGCAACCAAACGTAAATCTGCTGCACCGAACCGCAGCTTCAAAGTCTCTGACCAGATCCAGCGTGATCTGTCGGAGCTGATCGCCCGCGAGTTGAAGGACCCGCGCGTTGGCATGGTCACGCTGCAAGGCGTGGAGGTCACTCCTGACTATGCCCACGCTAAGGTGTTTTTCAGCGTGCTGGTTGGCGATCCTGAAGTGACGCTGCAAGCACTCAACCAGGCCGCAGGCTTTCTGCGCAACGGCCTGTTCAAGCGTCTGCACATTCACACTGTGCCCACGCTGCACTTCATCTACGACCGCACGACAGAGCGCGCTTCCGATATGAATGCCTTGATCGCCAAGGCAGTGGCGTCGCGCGGTCCCGAACAGGAATAGCACATGAACGCCCCTCGCACCCGGGTGCAGCGGCGCCCTGTGCATGGGGTGTTGCTGCTCGACAAACCGCTGGGATGGTCCAGCAACGATATCTTGCAGAAGGTCAAGTGGCTGCTGCGCGCCGAAAAGGCCGGGCATACCGGCACGCTGGATCCGCTGGCCAGTGGCGTGCTGCCGCTGTGCTTTGGCGCTGCAACCAAATTCAGCCAGCTTCAGCTCGAAGCCGAAAAAACCTACGAGGCCATCGCCCGCCTGGGCCAGACCACGACCACGGCCGACGCCGAAGGGGACGTGGTGCTGGAGCGTGCGGTCGATCTGGCCGCCATCACGCCCGAGCGTCTGGCGCAGGTTCAGGCACAGTTCACGGGCGATATCAAGCAGGTGCCGCCCATGCACAGCGCCTTGAAAAAAGATGGCAAGGCTCTGTACGAATATGCCCGCGCAGGCATTGAAGTAGAGCGCCCCGCACGCGATGTCACGATTCATGCACTGAATCTGTCGCTGGTGCAGGACGATCAAGGGCATCCAGCTATCAAGATGAGAGTGACCTGTAGCAAGGGCACTTATATCCGTACATTGGGCGAAGACGTGGGCGAGGCCTTGGGCTGTGGAGCCCACTTGCGTTTTCTGCGCCGTGTGGAAACCGGCGGCATCGATGTGTCGCGCTGCGTGACGCTGGAAGCACTGGAAGCCATGAACGATGAAGAGCGCATTGCACAGGTTGAGCCTGTGGATGCATTGCTGCATCGTCATGCCGTCGTCACGCTGGGTGAAGAGGATGCAGGACGCTATCTATCAGGCTTGCGCCGCCGAGGGTCTTGGGCAGATGCCCCGGCCGTGGCGGTGTATGGTGAGCGCCCGCATGCCCTTTTGGGGGTAGGCCGTGTGGTGAGCGGGGAGTTGATCCCCGAGCGCCTGCTCAGTCCGCTAGAAATTCAACAAATTTTGGAAGGAACGCCGCGTCCACAAGCAAGCGGCATTTTGGAAACATTATGAGCAAACAAATCCGCAACATTGCGATCATTGCGCACGTTGACCACGGTAAGACCACCATGGTGGACCAGCTGCTGCGCCAGTCCGGCACTTTTGCCGAGCACGAAAAAGTCGTCGATACCGTGATGGATAACCACGCCATCGAACGTGAGCGCGGCATTACCATTCTGGCCAAGAACTGTGCCGTGTCCTGGAAGGACACCCACATCAATATTCTTGACACACCCGGTCACGCGGACTTCGGTGGTGAAGTGGAGCGTGCGCTGTCCATGGTTGACGGCGTGGTGCTGCTGATCGATGCGCAGGAAGGCCCCATGCCTCAGACGCGTTTCGTGACCAAGAAGGCTCTGGCCCTGGGCCTGCGCCCCATCGTGGTGGTGAACAAGGTGGACAAGCCTGGTGCCAACCCCGACAAGGTCATCAACGCCGCTTTCGACCTGTTCGACAAGCTGGGCGCTACCGATGAGCAGCTGGACTTCCCCGTGGTTTACGCTTCGGGCATCAACGGCTGGTCTTCCAAGGTAGAGGGCGAGCCAGGTGCCAAGTGGGGTGAAGACATGTCGGCCCTGTTCGACACCATCCTCGACCACGTGCCTTCTGTGCAGGGCGATGCTTCGGCGCCCCTGCAGTTGCAAGTTTCCGCTCTGGACTACTCCACGTTCGTGGGCCGTATCGGCGTGGGCCGTATCACCCAGGGTACTCTGAAGCCCGGTCAGCAAGTGGCTGTGATGGCCGGTCCTGACGGCAAGAGCTACACCGGCAAGATCAACCAGGTTCACACCTTCCAGGGTATCGACCGCGTGCAAGCCACGGAAGCCGGTCCTTCGGAAATCGTGCTGGTCAGCGGTATCGAAAACATCGGTATCGGTGAAACCATCGTCGACCCCGCCAATCCCCAGCCTCTGCCCATGCTGAAGATTGATGAGCCTACCCTGACCATGAACTTCTGCGTGAACACCTCGCCTCTGGCAGGTCGTGAAGGCAAGTACGTGACCAGCCGTCAAATCTGGGACCGCCTGACCAAGGAACTGCGCTCCAACGTGGCTCTGCGCATCAAGGAAACCGACGAAGACGGTATCTTTGAAGTGTCCGGTCGCGGTGAACTGCACCTGACCATTCTGCTGGAAGAAATGCGCCGCGAAGGTTACGAGCTGGCAGTGTCCAAGCCCCGCGTCGTGATGCAGATGATCAACGGTGAAAAGCATGAGCCTATCGAGCTGGTGACTGCCGACATCGAAGATGGTCACCAAGGCGGCGTGATGCAAGCCCTGGGCGAGCGCAAGGGCGAACTGGTGAATATGGAACCCGATGGCCGCGGTCGCGTCCGTCTGGAATACCGTATTCCTGCCCGTGGCCTGATCGGCTTCACCAACGAATTCCTGAACCTGACACGTGGTTCCGGCCTGATCTCCAACATCTTCGACAGCTACGAGCCCTACAAGGGTGAAATCGGCGGTCGTAAGAACGGCGTGCTGATCTCCATGGACGACGGTGAAATCTTCACCTACGCCCTGGGCAAGCTGGACGACCGTGGCCGCATGTTCGTGAAGGCGGGCGACCCCGTGTACGAAGGCATGATCATCGGTATCCACAGCCGTGACAACGATCTGGTGGTGAACGCGACCCGTACCAAGCAGCTGACCAACTTCCGCGTGTCCGGCAAGGAAGACGCGATCAAGATCACGCCTCCTATCGAGTTGTCGCTGGAATACGGCGTGGAATTCATCGAAGACGACGAGCTGCTGGAAATCACTCCTACCAGCCTGCGCGTGCGCAAGCGCTTCCTGAAGGAACACGACCGCAAGCGCGCTTCGCGTGATGCGTAATTCACAGCCTGGCTGATGAATAGAGAAAGGCCCTCCGGGGCCTTTTTTCATGTCTGCTTCGTTCGTTTGCTAACTTGCTGAGGCCTTGCCGCTTACGGGAATGGCTGGCGGATGCAAGCGCAACAAAAAACCGCATGACTGGCATGCGGTTTTTTTGTTGGTTGGCAGCTTTCGCTGCTGCTCAAACAGATTACTTCTGCGACAGCACCCAGGCGACCAGCTTCTTGGCGTCTGCGTCGTTGACTTGGGGGTTGGCGGGCATGGGAACAGGGCCCCACACGCCGGAGCCGCCCTTGATCACCTTGGCAGCCAGCTTGTCAGCAGCGTCCTTTTGGCCTGCATACTTGGCAGCCACTTCCTTGAAGGCCGGGCCGACCAGCTTCTTGTCAACTGCGTGGCAGGCCATGCAGTTCTTGGATTGAGCCAGTGCCTGATCGGCCATGGCGGGAGCCACAGCAGCAGCGGACAGGGCGAAAGCGATCAAAATTTGCTTCATCATGAGTTCCCGGGGCAGTTTTAAACTGAGGTTTGAGTTTTACCGCATTGTAGTGCCCACATTGCATATTGTTTGATGTAGTCACTGTTGAGAAATAAAGGGAGGGTGTATGTATTTGTTAGGTCTGGCGATTCTGCTGTCACTGTTGAAGCTTGCCGAAATCGGTCCTGTGGCGTCATGGAGCTGGTGGTACATCATCGGGGTGTATGCCAGTGCGGCAGTCTGGTGGGCCTGGGCAGATGCTTCGGGCTATACCAAGCGCAAAGCTGTGGAAAGAATGGATCAGCGCAAACAGCAACGCATTCAGCGCCAGAAAGAGGCCATGCAGCCTGGCAAGAAGCGCTGAAAAAAGCCCGGCAGGCGCCGGGCAAGAGGGAGTGAGGTCAGAGGCTCTTGCGCAAGGCGCTGGCCTGAATTTCTCAGCCTATGGCGTTTCTGCTTTGGCAGCGGTGTTGAGCACGCCGCCGCCAAGCGACTGGTAGAGGGCCACAACGTCGCCGTAGAGCCCACCTTGCGCTGCCACACTGGCTGCGCGTGCCTGCAGCCATGACTGCTTGGCTGCCAGCGCCGTGGGCAGGCTGGCATATCCAGCCTTGAGCTGGGAGTCGCTGAGTTTCCAGGTGGTCTGGCTTGCGCTTTCGCTGTCCTGGCTCATTTGCAGTGCCCGGGTGTCCGTATCCACGGCATACAGGGCATTGGCAACATCTTGAAATGCGCTCAGTACGGTGCTTTTGTAGCTGGCGGCCGAGGCTTCCAGTTCCGCCTGCGCAGCTTTTTGATGCGCTTTCAGTGTGCCGCCATCAAAGATCGGCGCCAGCAGGCTGGCACCTAGAGACCAGGTGATATTGGCCGCCGAGAACATGCGTGCAAAGCTGGTTGCGCCGCCGCCATAAGCGGCAGAAAGGCCTAGTTGCGGCAGTCTGGCTGCGGTGGCAACACCGACGGCTGCGCTGGCTTGCTGCACCTGAGTTTCTGCGGCGCGGATATCGGGGCGCTGCTCAACCAGCTGAGATGGCACGACTTGCGGCAGCAGGGGCAGCTTGAAATCCGACAGCGGCAAGATGGCGGGAGCCTGGTCTGGAGAGCGGGCCATCAGCGTTGCAACCAGATTGCGTGTTTGCTCAAGCGATTTCTGCAGCGGCGGCAACTGCTGCTGCAACTGCAGCAACAAAGTTTGCTGAGTCGCAACATCCATGCCGCTGGCATAGCCGCTGGCTTGCTGCTTGCGCATATGTTGCAGCTGCTGTTGCGCGGCCTGCACGGCTTGCTCCAGCAAGCTGCTTTGCTCTTGCAGCATGGAGGTCTGAATGACCGCCGCGACCAGGTTGGCTGCGAGACTCAGCTTGGCCGCCTGCAACTGCAGGCGCTGGTTTTCCTGCGCAGCTTCAAGGCCTTCAACCTGGCGCCGGTTGCCGCCAAACAGATCGGGGTTGTACGAGACGCTGAGCTGTGAGGTGTGATAGGTGTAGAGCGAGTCGCCATTGTTCAGCGGTGCCGACATGGATTGCCCGGCATTCTGGCGCGAGGGGTTGTAGCCCACCTGTACAGAAGGAAGGAAGTAGCCGCGCTGCGCAATCACGTTCTGGCGCGCTGCACGCAAAGTGGCCTGGGCTGCCTCGATGCTGGGGCTGTTGTTCAGTGCCTCTTGCACCATGGCGTTGAGTGGCGCGTTGCCAAACGCCTGCCACCATTGGCTGCTGATTTCGCTGTCGCCGCTGGCAGGCAGGCTGCTAGCGATGGGGGCGCGTGTCAATGACTGCGGCGCTGTCAGCTCGGGGCGTTTGTAGTCAGGGCCTGCAGCGCATCCCGAGAGCAGCGCACAGCAGGCAGAGAGCACCAGCGCAACCGCAGGAGTGGATTGAAGAACTTTATGCACGTTTGCCTCCCAGACCTTGGCGGCGGGTATCGGGTTTCATGCGGCGCAGCACTACAAGGCGTAGCGCCGGAACGACCAGCAGCAGGAAAATGGGGCCAATCAGCATGCCTCCAACCACCACGGTGGCCAGTGGGCGCTGGACTTCACTGCCGATGCTGTGAGAGATGGCAGCAGGCAGCAGGCCGATACAGGCGGACAGAGCAGTCATCAGCAATGGGCGCATGCGGCTGCGATAGGCGTCGCCCACGGCGCGGGCGGGTTCATAGCCCTTGGCGCGCAAATCTTTGTACACGCCGAGGATGAGAATCCCGTCCATCACAGAAACCCCGAGCAGCGAGATAAAGCCGATGATGGCAGAGACACTGAGCACCTGCCCCGAGACATAGAGCGCCAGAATGCCGCCGATGACGGTAAAGGGCACAGACGCCAGAGTCAGCAGGCAATAGGTGAAGTTGTTGAACAGCGCATACAGCAGCGCAAACACCAGGCAGAAGGCCACGGGAATGGCAATCAGCATGCGGGCCTTGGCCTGTTGCAGGGCTTCAAACTCACCGGCATAGATGATGCGGTAACCCTGTGGCAGGTGCACTTCCTGTGCAACGCGGCGCTGCACTTCGCTGACGGTGCTGCCCAGATCGCGGCCACGGGCCGAGAACTTGATGGGGATATAGCGCTCGTTGCTTTCTCGGTAGATATAGGTGGCGCCTGTATCCAGCGTGATGTCCGCGATATCTGAAAGCGGAACATAGGAGGTGCCGCCCGAGGCTGTGGTGTAACCCACGCGCAGATTGCGCACGCTCTCGGGTGAGGCGCGGCTGGTTTCGGCAAAGCGCACGGTCAGGCCAAACTGCTTTTCGCCTTCCAGCACGGCAGTGGCCTGCGTGCCTGCCAGTGCTGTCTGGATGGTGTTGGCCACATCGCCGGTGTTCAGGCCATAGCGGGCAGCCTTCTGGCGGTCGATCTGGATGTTCATATTGGGCTGGCCCAGCACATGGAACACGCCCAGGTCGGCCACGCCATCGATATGCCCCATGACTTCATAGACATGATCGGCAATCTTTTCCAGAGTGGGCAGATCGGGGCCGATGATCTTGACGGAGTTGGCGCCCTTCACGCCAGACAGACCTTCCTGAACGTTGTCCTGGATGTACTGCGAGAAGTTGAAGCTGACGCCCGGAAACTCTGCGGCAAAGCGGGTTTGCAGTTCATTGACCAGGCGCTCCTTGGTCATGCCGGGGCGCCATTTCTCAAAAGGCTGCAGGGGGGCAAACAGCTCCACATTGTTGAAGCCGGAAGCGTCAGAGCCATCGTCAGGGCGGCCATGCTGCGACACCACGGTGATGACTTCCGGGTACTCATCAATGATGCGGCGCATGCGGTTGGTGCGGTCACGACCGGCTTCCAGCGAGATGGTGGGCGGCATGGAGGCACGAATCCACAGATTGCCTTCTTCCAGCGCTGGCAGAAACTCGCTGCCCAGCTGGGTGGCCATCAGTGCGCCACCAGCCAGAGCCACCATGCCCATTAGCACGACCAGACGCGCATTTTTGAGAACCCAGCTCAGTGCAGGTTCATAGATGCGGTGAATGGCGTGAACGACAAAGGTTTCCTTTTCCTCGATCTTGCCTGGCAGCAGATAGCTGGCCAGCACAGGGGTGATGGTGAAGGTGGCGATCAGTGCACCGGCCAGCGCATAGCCATAGGTGCGTGCCATGGGGCCAAAAATCTGGCCTTCCACACCCTGCATGGCAAACAGCGGAGTAAAGGCCGCAATCGTGATGCAGGTGGAGAACAGCACCGAGCTGTCCACCTGGGTGGCGCTCAGGTAGATCATGCGCAGCCTGGTAGTCCAGCCATCGCTGGGCTGGGTGCGGGCGCCGTCAGCACCCTTGGCCATATCTCTGAGCATGGCCGCTCGTATCGCGGGCTGGCGCTGGAAGTTGCGGAAAATGTTTTCCACCAGAATCACCGCCGCGTCCACGATGATGCCGAAGTCCACCGCACCCAGGGAGAGCAGGTTCGCGGATTCCCCGGTGAGCACCAGCATCATGATGCTGAAGAACAGTGCAAACGGGATGTTGATACTGACGATCACGGCGCTGCGCAGATCGCCCAGAAACACCCACTGAATGAAGAACACCAGCAGGCAGCCAAAGATCAGGTTGTGCAGCACGGTGTGCGTGGTCACGCCCACCAGAACGGCGCGGTCGTAGTAGGGCTCCAGCTGAACGCCTGCTGGCAGGGTGCCATCAGCGTTGATTTTCTGAACTGCTGCTTTGACCTTGTCGATGACATCGCTGGTGTGCAGCGTGCGGTTCATGATGACGACGCCCGTCACCACATCGTTTTCCTTGTCCCGACCGGCTTCGCCCAGACGCGGGATTGTGCCTTCCTTGATGTTGGCCACATCCTTGATCTGCACCGGCATGCCGTTTTTCTGGCCCACGACAATATTGGCAATATCGTCCAGATTGTTGACCAGACCCAGTCCGCGAATATTGACGGACTGGTCGCCCACGCTGATGGCACGGCCACCCACATTGAGGTTGGCATTGCCAATGGAATCCAGCAGATTTTTCAGCGTGATGCCATAGGCTTCAAGGCGCTTGGGGTCTGCATCGACGTGGTATTCCTTGGTTGTGCCACCCCAGGTCACCACCTGCACCACACCGGGAACGGTGAGCAGGCGTTTTTCAATCACCCAGTTCTGCAGCGTGCGCAAATCAGTCAGGCTGTAGTTGGAGTTGCCTTTGACCTGATAGCGCAGGATTTCGCCCACGAGGCTGGACGCCTGAATCTGCGGCTGCACCCCATTGGGCAGGTTGACGTTGGCCTGCAGATTATTGGACACTTGCGATAGCGCGAAATAGTAGTCGGTGCCGTACTTGAACGTGATGCGCACAAAGGACAGGCCGTAGAACGAGGTCGAACGGATGTTGTCCACATTGGGCGTGGTGGCCAGCCCGACTTCCATCGGGCGGGTGTAGTAACGCTCCATCTCTTCGGCGGACATGCCTGGCGCCTGCGCCGTGATTTCCAGAATCACGGGCGCAGGGTTGGGGTAGGCTTCCACATTGAGCCTGGAGAACGCAAACAGGCCTGCACCCATGAAGGCCAGCAAGGCCAGCAGGACAATGGGGCGGCGCGAGAGAACAAAAGCCAGTAAAGGTCGGAACACGGCAATACTCCTGAATCAGCCCTGGCTTTACTGGGCGTTGGTCTCGTACAGGCTGCTCAGGAACAGCGCGTTCTTGCGGGCAATCAGCTGATCGCTTTTGAGCCCTTCCTGAATCTGTACCCAGCCGTCAGCGGTCTTGCCGCGCACCACGGCCGCCTTGGTGAACAGCGGGCCTTTGGCGTCCTTGCCCATGGCCAGCCAGACCACATCGCGGCCACTGCCTTCGCGCACCACGGCCTGTGCGGGAACTGACAGGCTGTCTTCAGCCGCTGCCACAGTGATGTTGAAATCGGCCGTCATCTGCGGGCGCAGCACATGCTCGGGGTCGCTCACTTCAGCGCGCACCACAAATCTGCGGCTGTCGGCGTCCACACTGTCGCCCACATAGGAAACCTTGCCCTCGAAGCTCTTGTCAGGCCAGGCCGAGACACGCACTTGTACGGGCTGGCCAATGCGGTACTGGCTGAACTCTGACTCTGGCACATTGGCCACCATCCACAGCGAGCGCATGTCCGAGACCACCATGGGAGCCGGATCGCTGCCGGGCTGCACAAGCTGCCCTGGTTGTGCGGCGCGCTGCGTTACGCGGCCTGCAATAGGGCTTTTGACGGCGAATTCCAGACCGATCTTGCGGTCTTTTTCGATGCGGCTGATTTCGGCATCACCCAGGTCAAACAGGCGCAGATTCTGGCGCGCCGCATCGTAGGCGGCACGGGCCGTTTGTTGATCGGTCTGTGCCTGCAGATATTCCTTCTGGGGAATGCTGTTGTCCTTGGCCAAAGCCTCGGTGCGCTTGAGCGTTTCGTTGGCATTGCGCAAGGTGGCGCTGGTGCTGATCAGCGCGGATGCGGCCTGCGCCATATCGGGCACTGCCACGGTGTACAGCACCTGTTCCGCCTTGACATCATCTCCGGCCTTGACCAGAACCTGAGAGACACGGCCCTGGTAGGGTGAGTACACCTTGCTGGTGCGGTCCTGGTTGAAATCAATGACGCCGATGGAGTGCCGCACATTGCGAAACTCGTGGGTCTCTGGCTTGCCGATTTCAAAGCTGGCGACCTGGTCGGGTTGCACCCGCACAATGCCTTTGTCCACCTTCCCGGCAATGCTCTCTGCCGGGGCTTCCTCTGCCTGTGCGTTGTGGGTGCCCGCGTAGATCACGCCGCCGACTGCGGCAATGCAGATCAGGGCTGCGCCAGCAATGATGCCGAGGCGTTTGGATGACTGGGTAGGAGCTGGTTTTTGTGGGGCTGAAGCTGTCATGGCTGGCCATCCTTGGTTCGGGCTGCGGGGTAGCGCCGGATGGCCTCTGCGGGCCTGATCCAGCGACAGTGCAGCCGAACTTAAGTCCGGCAAGCTTTATGTCTGCTTGAAAACCTCAAGCTTGTGTCCCGTCTGCCTCCTCGATATCGCGGCTTGAAAAAGACTGGACTTCGCAGGGCAATGTGATCTGGAAGCAGGCACCCAGACCGGGCTTATCTGCCAGCGCAAACTGGCCGCCAAGACGTTCAATGATGCGCTGGGCAATGGACAGGCCCAGGCCAGAGCCCTCCGGCTGGCCATGGTTGCCGCGCCAGAAGGGTAGCAGCAGGTGCTCGCGTGCATGGGCGTCGAGCGCAGGCCCGTTGTCCTGCACCTGCACGATCAGGTCATTTTGGTGATGGTGCAACTGCAGTTCAATGTGTGAGCCGCCGTAGCGAATGGCGTTGTCCAGCAGGTTGGAGATCACCTCGCCCAGCAAAATGGGCGAGCCGTGCAGAAAAAATTCTTGCGCGGGGTCGACGTTGTTGACCACTTGAAGCGTTTTGCCAGCCGTCTGTGCAGCGTTGCGCCACCGGGTTGCTGGCTCCAGAACGGCATCTACGGCATCGAAGCGTTCCGGCTCGGCTGCCGAGTTTTCGGCAACGCGGGCAAAGGCCAGCAGTTGCTTGACCATGCGTGCACCGCGCGTAGCCACTTCATCGAGCTGCGCCAGCACCTCTGCATCCATGGGCTGGCTGGGGTCAGCCTTCTGGGTGCGCCGCATATCACCGACCAGCAGCCGGATGCCTGCCATGGGGGTTTGCAGCTGATGGGCTGCATCAGCAATAAAGCGGCGCTGCTCATTGACGGAAGACTGCAGCCGCTGCAGCAGCGAGTTGGTATGGGCGACGAGTTCACGCAGCTCTTGCGGCACCTGATCGACGGGTAAGGGCGAGAGATTGTCATCGCCATGGGCCACCACCAGTGCGCTGAGCTGGCGCGTGGGAGAGAGTGCGCTGCGAATGCTGTAGTAGAAGAGCGGAATGATGACAAAGCCGGCCAGAAGGGCCGGCAAAAAGATGGCGCTGGCGATATCGTTCTTGACCTGCCTGCGCTTTTCCTTGGATTCAGCAACGACGACCCAGACAGCCTCATCGGTGGGGGAGGGCTGTATGCGCTGGGCCACCACTCTTAAAGCCAGACCGCTGTGACGCCCTGTGTGGTCAAAAAAAAGAGCCTGCTTGTCCGTGCGGGCTTCAATTTCAGGAATCTCCAGATGCATATCCCCCATGAGCTTGCGCCCGTTGGCGGTGTGCACCGAGTAGTGACTCAGCGAAAGGGAGTCAAAGACCAGAGAGTCTGCGGTTTCCTTGTTGGCCACGAAGCTGGCGATGCCGTCGTTCCAGCGCAGCTGTGCTGACAGGGCCTGGGCATCGTCAGCAAGCAGGCGGTCAAACGAGGTGTTGGTGCTGCGCCCTGCCAGCAGATAGGCGGCGCTGGTGGCTAGAATGGCGCAGGCAATCCACAGGGAGACCACGGGCAGCATCAGCTGCTTGAGCAGGCTGGGGTTGATCCAGCCCAGCGGGTTGAGGTTATGCCGGCCCACGCGTGTGTTCACAGCTGCTCCAGCGCATAGCCCACGCCACGTATGGTGACGATATTGACCCCGGCTGGCGCCAGCTTGCGCCGCAGCTTGAGTACGTAAATTTCTACGGAATTGGCGCTGAAATTGCTCTCCCAGCTCGACATGGCCGAGATGATGCGGGCCTTGGGCACGGCACTGCCTTTGGAGGACAGCAGCAGCTCCAGCAGCGCAGCTTCACGCGGGCTCAGGGCCAGGCGCTCCTGATCGCAGTACAGCTCTTTGGTATCCGTGTTGAAGTGAAGCTGCCCCAGGCTCAGCATATTGCTGGCGTTGCCGCTGCGTCTGCGGGTGATGGCTCTCAGTCTGGCGACCAGCTCATCGGGCTCGAAGGGCTTGGCCAGATAGTCGTCTGCACCGTTGTTGAGCCCCTGAACGCGACTGCTGACACCGTCATTGGCGGTCAGTATGAGCACTGCCAGATCTTTTCCTTGTCCACGCCAGCGAGCCAGCACATCCAGGCCGCCGCGACGGGGCAGGCCCAGATCCAGCACCGCAGCGTCGTAGTCCTGCGTTGCTGTTGCGGAAAGGGCGTATTCGCCATCGGTGACGGCATCGACCTGCCAGCCTTCGGCCTGCAGCATGCGGCTAATGCCCAGACGCAGGGCGGGATCGTCTTCAACAACGAGAACACGCATGGCTTTTTTGTGAAAAGAAGAAATAGTTGACTGCCATTTTTGCGCCAAATGCGAAGCAGTGGTGTGCTGGCGCTGGTTTTATTCGCCAGTCGTGAGGGAGGCGCTGGGACATAATGGTCTGTTTTTGTCTTAAAACGTCTGATACAAGCAGACTTATCCCCCATGCCCGCATACCGTTCCAAGACTTCCACTGGTGGCCGCAACATGGCCGGTGCGCGCGCCCTGTGGCGTGCCACCGGCATGAAAGATGGCGACTTTGATAAGCCCATCATTGCCATTGCCAATTCCTTCACTCAGTTTGTGCCCGGGCACGTGCACCTGAAGGATCTGGGGCAACTGGTCGCCCGTGAGATTGAGGCGGCGGGCGGTGTGGCCAAGGAATTCAACACCATCGCGGTCGATGATGGCATCGCCATGGGCCACGACGGCATGCTGTACTCGCTGCCCAGCCGCGATCTGATCGCCGATTCGGTCGAGTACATGGTCAATGCCCATTGCGCTGATGCGCTGGTGTGTATTTCCAACTGCGACAAGATTACCCCCGGCATGCTGATGGCCGCCATGCGCCTGAACATTCCAGTGATTTTTGTCTCTGGCGGCCCCATGGAAGCGGGCAAGACCAAATTGGCCAACCCCGATACCAAGGTTATCGAGTTCAAGAAACTGGACCTGGTGGACGCCATGGTGATCGCTGCTGACCAGCGTTTCTCGGACGAGGAGGTGGCCCAGGTCGAACGTTCGGCTTGCCCCACTTGCGGTTCTTGCTCGGGCATGTTTACGGCCAACTCCATGAACTGCCTGACCGAGGCGCTGGGCCTGTCCCTGCCCGGTAACGGTACCGTGGTTGCTACGCACGCTGACCGCGAGCAGCTGTTCAAGCGCGCCGGTCGCCGCATTGTGGAGCTGGCCCGCGAATACTATGAAGGTGAAGACGAGTCCGTGTTGCCACGCTCCGTGGGCTTCAAGGCCTTCGAGAACTGCATCACACTCGATATCGCCATGGGCGGCTCCACCAACACCATCCTGCACCTGCTGGCCATCGCCCAGGAAGCCGGTATCGACTTCACCATGGCCGACATCGACCGCCTTTCGCGCGTTGTGCCTCAGCTGTGCAAGGTGGCGCCCAACACGCAGAAGTACCACATTGAAGACGTGCACCGCGCAGGCGGCATCATGGCCATCCTGGGCGAGCTGGACCGTGCGGGCAAGCTGCACACCGATGTGCCTACCGTACACGCCAAGACCATGGCTGAAGCTCTGGCGCAGTGGGATATCACCCGCACCAGCGACGAAGCCGTCAAGACCTTCTACATGGCTGGCCCTGCTGGCATTCCCACTCAGGTTGCGTTCAGCCAGAACACCCGCTGGCCCAGCCTGGATCTGGACCGCGCAGAAGGCTGCATCCGCTCTTACGAGCACGCTTTCAGCAAGGAAGGCGGCCTGGCCGTGCTGACCGGCAATATCGCCCTGAATGGCTGTGTGGTGAAGTCCGCTGGTGTGGACGAATCCATCCTGGTCTTTGAAGGCCCGGCCCATGTGGTGGAGTCGCAGGACGAAGCCGTGGAGCACATCCTCAACGACAAGGTCAAGGCCGGTGATGTGGTCATCGTGCGCTACGAAGGTCCCAAGGGTGGCCCCGGCATGCAGGAAATGCTGTACCCCACCAGTTATCTGAAGTCCAAGGGCCTGGGCAAGGCCTGCGCGTTGCTGACCGATGGCCGCTTCTCGGGTGGTACGTCTGGCCTGTCGATTGGTCACTGCTCGCCCGAAGCGGCTGCTGGCGGCAATATCGGTCTGGTGCAGAACGGCGACATGATCCGCATCGACATTCCCAATCGCACCATCAATATGCTGGTCAGCGATGAGGAACTGGCCAAGCGCCGCGAAGCGCAGAACGCCAAGGGCTGGAAGCCTGCAGAGGCCCGTCCCCGCAAGATTTCTGCGGCGCTGAAGGCCTATGCCAAGCTGGTGACCAGCGCCGATACGGGCGCCGTGCGCGACCTGTCTCTGCTGGACGACTAAGTTACGTCTGTTTCGTCATTTCGTCAGCACGGGTTTCCGTGCTGAAGGACAATCCTGCAGCCGCCCGATGCAAGTCGTGCGGCTGTTTTTATTGCCCAACCAGAAAGTGATTTCCATGTCCCGCGCCGCTCGCCCCTTCTTTTGGCTGAAGACAGCAGGGTTGCTGGCCATGCTGGGGGCGGTGATGACGGCGCAGGCCGCCGATGCCGGGCGCTATCCGCAGCGGCCAGTGCGGCTGGTGGTTCCCTTCACGCCGGGAGGCTCTACCGATATCGTGGCACGCCTGGTGGCGGAGGCCATGCACACCAGCCTGGGTCAGCCTGTGGTGGTGGATAACCGGGCCGGTGCGGGTGGCTTGATTGGCGCCGAATATGTGGCCCATGCGGCGCCAGATGGCTATACCCTGGGCCTTGGCACCATCAGCACGCTGGTAGTGAACCCCGTCATGCTGCCTCAGAGTGCCCGCCTGAATCCGGGCAAGGCATTTGTGCCGGTCGTGGCGCTGGCCTCCATCCCTTCTGTGTTTTCGCTGCACCCGGGGCTTGGTGCGCACAACTATGCGCAGTTCATTGCATTGGCGCGCAGCAAGCCCGACCAGCTCAACATCGGTTCATCGGGGGGGGGCTCCATCGGCCACTTGATTGCGGAACGCATCAATGCCGATCTCAAGATCAAGCTGCACCATATTCCCTACAAAGGCCAGGGGCCGGTGGTCAGCAGTGCGCTTTCGGGTGAGACGCAGGTGCTCAGCGACCAATACCCTTCATCGGCCGCCCATGTGGCATCGGGCCGGCTGATTCCCTTTGCCGTGGCTGCGCAACAGCGCCTGCCCGCTTTGCCACAGGTGCCCACTTTCAAGGAACTGGGCCACCCCACGCTCAATGAACTGGCTATCACCTGGTTCGGAATTGTTGCGCCAGCAGGCACGCCAGCCGCTGTGGTGCAGACCCTGAATGTGGCTGCTAATGCTGCTTTGCAGGATGCCGCGGTGCAGGAGCGCCTGCAAAGCCTTGGCGTGCAGGCTCTGGGTGGCAAGCCGCAGCGACTGCACGACATGATGGAAGAGACCGCGCAAAGCGTGCGCGAGACGGCGGCGGAGCGGAGCCTGCTGCCCTCATCCAGTCGCTGACGCCAGTCTGGAGTTGGCTGTGCGAGAGGCACGGCTGCAGTGTGTGGCTGATGCGGTGTGGCAGCAAGGACATTGGCCGCACAGTTTCTGTCATATATGGCGGTGCCTCAAAGCCGTGCGCAATGACTTGCGAGCCTTGCTTTCTCAGGACTTCTGTTTCAGACCTCCCATGGTTGAGGTGCGGCAATTGCAATATTTTTCAGTGGTATGTCCTGTGCAATTCCAACTTTCTGGACATTGAGAACTCGATTGGAGGAGAGCATGAAAGTCAAACTGAAACTGTTGGTGAGTGCCCTTGCGGCGACGGGCTTTTTGGCAGCCTGCGGTGGCGGTGATTCGGCGACACCTCCAGCACCTGTGCCAAAGCCGCAGGTCAAGAGCATCAAGGTGGTGGGCGACAGCCTTTCAGACAGCGGTACATTTGGTTTCAAGTTCACCATTCAAGGCAATGACAGCGATGGCAAGGCCTTCAAGGTCTGGACGGAGCGCATTGCCGCTTCGTACAAGCTGAACGATCTGTGCGCCCATTACCAGGGCAGCTCGGAGGCGATGAGCAGCTATAAAGAGGACGCCTCCTGCTCCAACTATGCAGTCTCGGGTGCCCAGGTCAACCCCGTGACGGCGAATGGCGAAATCATCACGACACCGCATTCCGTGCTCAAGCAGATTGAGGATCTGGCTAAAGCAGGGCTGAGTGAAGACGATTTGCTGCTGGCCGCGGCGGGCTCTAACGATGCAGCGGTTTTGATCGAAAACTTTATGACAGCCGCGCAAGGCAATGCAGTGCCGCTGATGATGCAGTTGTCATCGCAGCTCGACTCCACGACGCTGAATGCGCTGGTCGCCGAGGGACAGTCTGGCCTTGCCAAGGCGGGTGGGCTGTACATGCAGAAGATCGCCGCCACATTTGCAGCGCAGATCAAGGATCAACTACTGGCCAAGGGTGCCAAGCGCATCGCGCTGCTGAATATTCCCGCCATTACCTTGACGCCTGAATTTGCCCGGGTGCTGGCAGCGATTGAAAACGCACAGGGCAGCGAGCAGGCACAGGCGATGGCTGGTTTGTTTGATGGCTGGGTGCAGGCATTCAATGCCAGTCTGAAAGACGCGTTCAAGGACGAGTCACGTGTGGCCGTGGCAGATTTCTACAAGGACTTCCAGCAACAGATCGCAACCCCCGCAACGTACGGCTACACCAATGTGACGGTGCCCGCATGTTCGCTTCTGGGCATTGAGGGTGACGAGATCTACAAGTGCAGCGCCGATCTGCTGTCCAGCAATATTCCCAAGGGTGAAACGGCCAAGGACTGGTGGTCGAAATACATGTTCTCCAACGCCTTCCATCCCACGCCCTATGGCCATGTGAAGATGAGCGAGATCATGCTGGGTGCGCTGGCAGAAAAGGGCTGGAATTAAGCGTTAATCTGGCAAGCATCGGCCCGTGCTTGATTTGAGTGCGGGCCGCTTGTGTTTTAGGGCGTGCGCGCCGTGCCCGCCGCAAGAAGCTACCTTAGAACGTAAACACGTTCTTATTTCTTACTTCGGGTTTATGCGCAGTGCGGCACAATGCCAGCCATGCTGATGTATCCGCACATTGATCCTGTTGCCGTGCAGATTGGCCCGCTGGCCGTGCACTGGTATGGCCTGACCTATCTGGCGGCGTTTGCCCTGTTCCTGTTTCTGGGAACACGCCGCCTGCACCATCCCCCTTTCAAGTTCATGACCGGCGAGCGTGCCTGGTCACGCAAGGATGTGGAAGACATTCTTTTCCTCGGCGTGCTGGGTGTGGTGGTAGGCGGGCGCATTGGCTACTGCCTGTTCTACAAGCCCGGTTATTACCTCTCGCATCCGCTGGAGATCTTTTTTGTCTGGCAAGGCGGCATGAGCTTTCACGGCGGCTTGCTGGGAGTGATTGGTGCCATGGTGTGGTTTGCCCATTCGCGCAAGCGCAGCTGGCTGGAGGTTGCAGATTTTGTAGCGCCCTGCGTACCAACCGGGCTGGCTGCAGGCCGAATTGGCAACTTTATCAATGGTGAGTTATGGGGCCGCGCCGCCAGCGCCGATCTGCCCTGGGCCATGGTGTTTCCGCAAAGCGGCTCCATGATTCCTCGCCATCCGTCGCAGATTTATCAGGTGCTGATGGAAGGTCTGTTGCTGTTCATCATCCTCTGGATTTATGCCCGCAAGGAGCACAAGCCAGGGCAGGTGGCCGCTGTCTTCCTGCTGGGCTACGGTGTGTTCCGCTTTGTGGCCGAATACTTCCGTGAGCCCGATGACTTTCTGGGCATTCTGTCGCTGGGTATGAGCATGGGCCAGTGGCTGTGCCTGCCCATGATTGTGGGCGGCGTTGTCATGTGGCTGGTGTGCGGCAAGCGAGCGGCCTACGACGTGCCGCGTACAGGGGTCTGATTTCCATGGATTCATGACACAACGCAGACCACCCGGTCTGCGTTTTTTTATGTCAAAAACCTGCTCATAATGAGTTCAAAGCAAGACTGCATCTGCGGTATTAGCTTCGTGAATGAGAGCATCAAGCTGGAAGCAAACAGGAGACGGACATGGGTTGGGCAGCAGACTGGATTGAGCAGACCAAGCTCTGGGTGCGGGGCGCGGAAGGTGGCAAGGCCGATGAGCAGCAGCGCCCGCTGGCGCAGCGGCTGGATGCCACGCTCAGGCGCGGGCAGGAAGCGCTTTCGCCGCGTGAGCTGCGTCGTCTGCTGCAGGAAATGCAGCAGGTGGCCGATGCATCGCTCAGCGATGTGGAGGGCGGCCGCCATGCCCAGGCGCTGATGGAGTGGTATGCCAAGGCCGAGGCGCCCGTGCACAAGGATTTCTGGCTGCTGGCCATCGAGCAGTTTGGCCCCGATGCCAAAGCCCTGCAGGCCGCTCGCGAGCGCTATGACAAGGCCGCCAGCGATGAAGAGCGCAGCCAGGCCGAGGTGGCGCTGCGCCGTGCGCTGATCTCTTCGCGTACGCGGCTGCTGCAGCGCTTTGCCCAGCCGCAGGGCGGGCTGGAGTTTCTGGTCAATATGCGTGCGCAGTTGCTGGCACTGCCCAAGGCCGAACAGCGCTATGTGGCGCTGGATGCGGAGCTGGAGCATCTGTTTTCCAGCTGGTTTGATGTGGCGCTGCTGGAGCTGAAAAGCATCAACTGGGACTCGCCCGCATCGCTGCTGGAAAAGCTGATTCAGTACGAGGCGGTGCACGATATTCGCAGCTGGTCAGACCTGAAAAACCGGCTGGACAGTGACCGCCGCTGCTATGGTTTTTTCCACCCGCGCATGCCCAGGGTGCCGCTGATTTTTGTGGAGGTGGCGCTGCTGGACAAGATGGCGGGCAGCATGGCACCGCTGCTGGACGAGTCTGCGGCGGCGGCGGATCTGTCCAAGGCCAATACCGCCATCTTCTATTCGATCAGCAACACGCAGACCGGCCTGAAGGGTGTGAGCTTTGGCGATTCGCTCATCAAGCATGTGGTCGAAACGCTGACTGACGAGTTCCCCAAGCTCAAGAACTTCGCCACGCTGTCGCCCATCCCAGGTTTGCGCAGCTGGCTGGCCAAAAATGGCGATGCGGTGCTGGCCGATCTGGACGACAAGCAAAAAGCTGCGCTGGAGCAATCCGCTGGCGGGCTGACGGCTGCGCAACTGCTGGCGGCGCTGGATGACCCAGGCTCACTCAGTGAAAAGTCGGTGCTGCGCCAGGTGGCCGTGCATTGTGCGGCCCGCTATCTGGGGCGGGAAACTGCCAAGGGCAGACCGCTGGATGCCGTGGCACGCTTTCACCTGGGCAACGGTGCGCGTGTGGAGCGCCTGAACTGGGCGGCAGACCTGTCGACCAAGGGACTCAAGCAATCCATGGGGCTGATGGTCAACTATCTGTATGACCTCAAGCGCCTGGACAAGCACCGCAGCCTGCTGGCGCAGGGCAAGATTCCGGTCTCTTCGGAGGTGGAATCGCTGTGCAAGGGCTAAGTTTCTGAACTCTGTCTCCTGCGCAACCTGCGCTCATCATCAAAAGCCCGGCTTTCGCATGGCGGATGACCGGGCACGCAGGAGACATGCATGCAGGTTTTTTCATCGATGGGTGGGGCAGATCAGCACAATATGGAGCGCCGCCGCTGGCTGCAGGCCATGGCAGCCTTTGCAGGCGCGGGCGCTGCAGGATGGACAGGGCTGGCGCAGGCCGCAGGAGACTGGCCGAACAAGCCCGTGAATCTGGTTGTACCCTTTCCCGCAGGCGGCGGCACAGACACTTTTGCCCGGCCTTTCTCGGCGCAATTTGCCAAGATCGCAGGCAAGACACTGGTGATCGACAACCGGGGTGGTGCAGGCGGCACGCTGGGTGCGGGCATTGCGGCCAAGGCTGCGCCCGATGGCTATAACTTCTTCATGGGTGGCACCCACCATGTGATTGCGCCCTCGGTTTATCCCAAGCTGGAATACGACCTGGAGCGCGACTTCATCCCGCTGGCGTTGCTGGCCAGCGTGCCTCAGGTACTGGTGGTCAACCCCAAAAATGTGCCTTTCAACACCGTGCAGGAATTGCTGGTCGATATGCGCAGCAAGCCGGGCAAATACAGCTATGGCTCTGCAGGGGCTGGCAGCTCTCACCATCTGGCGGGTGAGCTTTTCAAGCTGCAGACCAAGACTAATATCCTGCACATCCCATACAAGGGCGCGGGCCCGGCGCTACAAGATTTGATAGCAGGCAATGTCGATATGGTGTTTGACGGGCTGGGCTCATCGGCACAGCACATCAAGAGCGGGCGTATCAAAGCGCTGATGATGGCGGGCAACCAGCGCAACCCTGCATTCCCCGATGTGTCCAGTGCCACCGAATCCGGCTTGCCCGACTATACCGTCAGCACCTGGTACGGGCTGTGGGCGCCCAAGGGCACGCCTGATGCTGCCCAGCAGCACATGCTGGAAGAGGTTCGCAAGATTGGCGCCAGCGATGAGATCAAAGCTGCCTGGGCCAAGAACGGGGCCGAGTACGGCAAGCTCAGTCAGCAGCAGTTCGCAGCCATGATTCACAGCGAAATTCAGCGCTGGGCGCAGGTGGTCAAGGCCTCTGGCGTGAAAATTGACTAACCCTCTGTGCTGCTGCGCGGCTTCCCCCTGAAAGGGGGCGACAGCTTCGCTGCGGGGCGAGGGGCCGCCTAGGCCCTTGCTTGGTGTCTTGCTCTCGCTTGTGACAGAAGTGCTTTCCCCCAGCCCCTATGATGGGGCTGCATTTTTTTGCCTCCACCGTTATTGAGTTCGACCGCATCACGATGACCGATATGCCTCAAGCCAATCTTTTCAGCGCCTTGCGCGCAGCCTTTCCTGCAGACCTGAAGAAAATCGCCGTGGAAGCGGTTGAGCCAGACGGTCAGAGCCTTTACTACACCTGGGCGGATCTGGATCACGGCAGCGCCCGCATTGCGAATTTGCTGGTGTCGCTGAATCTTCCGGAAGGCAGCCGCATTGCGGTGCAGGTGGAAAAGTCGGTTGAAGCCATGATGCTGTACCTGGCCACGCTGCGCGCAGGCCATGTGTTTTTGCCGCTGAATACGGCGTATCAGGCAGCCGAGGTGGAATACTTCATCACCAATGCCGAGCCGGCAGTCGTCGTCTGCGACCCCGGCAGCTTTGGCTGGGTTTCCAAGCTGGCCTTCAACAACGGTGTGGGCCATGTCTATACCCTGGGTGCTGACCGCACCGGCACGCTGCTGGAGCGCGCCACCCACCACAGCGATGAACAGGAGCCCGTGCAGCGCCGGGCCGATGATCTGGCCGCCATTCTCTACACCAGCGGCACCACAGGGCGCAGCAAGGGCGCGATGCTGACCCACGGCAATCTGCTGACCAATGCGGCCATGTTGAAGGTTTACTGGGGCTGGAAGGATGACGATGTGCTCATCCACGCCTTGCCCATCTTCCATGTGCACGGCCTGTTTGTGGCCATTCACGGTGCGCTGCTCAACGGCAGCCCCATGATCTGGTTTGCCAAGTTCGACCCGCAGGCCGTGATGGCGCGCTTCAAGGATGCCACCGTCTTCATGGGTGTGCCCACGCTGTATGTGCGCATGCTGGCCGATGCCAGGCTGGACCGCGACATGGCAGCGCATATGCGGCTGTTCATCTCGGGCTCGGCCCCCATGCTGATTGAGACCTTCCGTGCCTGGAAGACGCGCACTGGTCACACCATTCTGGAGCGCTACGGCATGAGTGAGACCATCATGCTGACTTCCAACCCCTATTCACCCGATCCTCGTTATGGCAACGAAGACGAGCGCCGTGGCGGCACAGTGGGCTTTCCCTTGCCCGGCGTGGGCGTGCGCATTCATGGTGACGACGGCAAGGCATTGCCCGCAGGCGAGATTGGCAATATCGAAGTGCAGGGCCCCAATGTCTTTGCAGGTTACTGGCGCATGCCCGAGAAGACGGCCGAAGAGTTCACGCACGACGGCTGGTTCAAGACCGGTGACGTGGGCATGCAGGATGCTCGCGGCTATTTCACCATCGTGGGGCGCAGCAAGGACTTGATCATCTCGGGCGGCTACAACGTCTATCCGGCAGAGATCGAAGGCTTTATCAACGATCTGGCGGGCGTGGACGAAAGCGCCGTGGTGGGCGTGCCGCACCCGGACTTTGGCGAGGTGGGCGTGGCCGTGATCGTGCCGCGCAAAGGTGCGCAGGTCGATGGTCAAAAGATTCTGGAGACCCTCAAGGCGCAACTGGCCAATTTCAAGGTGCCCAAGCGCTGCTATGTGGTGGACAGCCTGCCGCGCAACACCATGGGCAAGGTGCAAAAAAAGCTGCTGCGCGACCAGTACGCCCAGGAATTTGCGTAAACCGGTTTAAGCCATGCGCTCCATTCGTCTGGATGCTTGGGAGTTTGAGAGCAGCTGCAGCGAAGAGACGCTGCAGCTGGATATCAGCCGCCGCGATTCGGGCCAGTATTCCTCGCTGGCTGAATTCGCCCAGGAGTTGGGACTGACTTGGGCGCCTGAGCAGCTATCCGTGCCGCTGGGCAGCCTGAGCCAGTGGGGCATGGTCTGCGCGCATCTGCGCGAGCATGCACAGCTGGATCTTGGGGAGGGCGATCAAAGCCAAGCCTGGCTGCTGCAGGAGCTGGAGTGGAGCGAGGTGCATCTGCTGATAAGCACGGACGCGTTCTTTCTGCGCTACCAATGGTTTACCACTGCCTAGATTAGGTGGGTTTAAAGACTTTGACTTTGAACTTGACTCCTGAAATTGAAGCAGCTAGTGCAAGTCATTAAAGCCTTTCAGATTGGAATGAGGTCAAAACAAAAGCAGCTCTTGCGAGAGCTGCTTTTTATTTGTGAGCGCTAAACAGGCAGGCCTGCACCATCGAATAGCAGGAGCACCCAGCAAGGGCCTAGGCGGCCCCGCCGCCCCGCAGCAATGGTGCCGTCCCCCTCAGGGGGAAGCCGCAAAGCGGCTCAGGGGGAGCTGGTTAGCGCAGAACCAGCACGGGAACGGGCGAGTGCGTCAGCACATGCTGTGTTTCGCTGCCCAGCAGCAGGCGCTGCAGGCCCTTGCGGCCGTGGGAAGCCATGACGATCAGATCGCAGTCATGCTTCTTGGCGGCTTCCACGATGGACTCGGCCACCAGGTCGGAATGCGCAATCTCGGTCGTCACGCTCACCTTGCGCTCCTGGCCGAAGGCCTTGACGCCGTTGAGCAGCGTCTGTGCCTGTTCAGTCCACTGATCTTCGATGCGCTTGGCTTCCTTGATGTCCAGCAGGTCGCTGCCCTCCAGATAGCTGCGTGGATAGTGAGAGACCACTTTCAGTGCCAGAACCTGTGCGCCACACAGTGCAGCCAGATCCAGGCCTGCGTGCACGGCCTTGTCGGAGAGTTCGGTGCCGTCAGTCGCTATCAAAATGCGGTTGTACATAAGGTGCTCCTTTGCGCAGTTGTTCTGTAGGCCTATAAGCATAGTTCCTTGGGGCTGTTAACGGTTGATTAATGTCAAGGTGGGTATCATCCGCGCCAGTTACGCTTGAAACATGTACCAGACAAATCCTGATCAGCCCCACTTGGCCGAGCAGGCAGCTATTGAATCTGGTTCCCCCGTCCAGCCTCAAGCCTCAAGCCTTTTGCTGGACGACCCGCACGAATGGGGCTCTTTCGGCCGACCGGCCAATCAGAACCCCCAGGCTCCGCTTCCTGAGAATCCGACCGAATCGCCGGTCTGGGATTCTTTTGTGGTTTTGGAAGGCATGCACTGCGCTGCATGCGCGCTGACCATTGAGGAGGCCCTGAAAGCCGTGCCCGGAGTCGAGGGAGCCGAAGTCAGTGCCGCCACGCGACGTGCCCGGGTAGTGTGGCGGCACGCCCAAGTGCTTCCATCCCAGTGGATGGAGGCTGTGGCGCGTGCCGGTTACCGCGCCATGCCCGCGCGCGATGCGTTTGCGCGCGAGATTCGCCAGGCCGAAACACGCCGGGCGCTGTGGCGCTGGCTGGTGGCGGGCTTTTGCATGATGCAGGTCATGATGTATGCATGGCCCTCATACACGGCCAAGCCCGGCGATCTGGAGATGGAATACGAAACGCTGCTGCGCTGGGCTTCCTGGGTGATCTCTTTGCCGGTGGTGCTGTTTTGCTGTGGCCCGTTTTTCAAGAGCGCGCTCAAGGACATCAGCCAGCGCCGCGTGAGCATGGATTTGCCCGTGGCCATTGGCATGCTGATTACCTTTGTCATCAGCACACTGGGCACGTTTGACCCTGCTGGGCCTTTTGGCCACGAAGTCTTTTTTGACTCGCTGACCATGTTTGTCTTCTTCCTGCTGACCGGCCGCTGGCTGGAGCTGCGCCTGCGCGATCGCACCGCCGGGGCGCTGGAGGCCGTGATGAATCGTCTGCCCGACTCGGTGCTGCGCCAGCTGCCCGATGGTGTGGAGTACGAACGCGTCGCTATCCGCCGCCTGCGCGCGGGCGATGTGGTGCGTGTGCTCACAGGCGAGGCCTTCCCCGCAGACGGCACGATTGTGCGCGGCAGCACTCATGCGGATGAAGCCTTGTTGACCGGTGAATCTACCCCTGTTTTGCGTGCAGAGGGTGATGTAGTCACCGCGGGTAGCTATAACTTGGATAGCGTTGTTGATGTGCGCGTGGACAGCGTAGGCGAGGGCACCCGTTTTGCCCAGATCGTCAATCTGATGGAAAGCGCATCCATGCAAAAGCCGCGTCTGGCCCAGGTGGCTGACAAGGTGGCGCGTCCGTTTCTGGTGGTGGTGCTGCTGGCGGCGCTGGCTGCCGCCATCTGGTGGTGGCCGGTCGATCATGGCAAGGCCATGATGGTGGCAGTGGCGGTGCTTATCGTGACTTGCCCCTGCGCGCTGTCGCTGGCCACGCCGGTGACCATGCTCACCGCAGCAGGCACGCTGGCACGCGGTGGCGTGCTGGTCAAGAATCTTCAAGGGCTGGAAGCGCTGGCCAGTGTGGACACGCTGGTCTTTGACAAGACGGGTACTTTGACCCGTGATGGCCTGGTGCTGCGTGCGCAGACTTTGGCCGCAGGGCAGGGCGCAGATGAGGTGTTGGCGCTGGCCGCCTTGCTGGCCCGCCAGTCCATGCATCCGGCTTCGAAATCTCTGGTCAAGGCGGCTGAAGTGGCTCAACTGCCTGCCAGCAGCCCGTGGCAACTGGATACCGTGCAGGAAGTGGCGGGTAGCGGCCTGGATGTCTGGCTGGAATCTGCAGATCAAGCACAGCGTCGCCATCTGCGTTTGGGTTCGGCCGCGCACTGCGGCGTGGCTGAACTGGCCCCTGAGCAAGCAGGCCAGAGCGTGATGCTGGCTGAAGAAATTCAAGGTGGCTGGACGCCGCTGGTGCAGTTCCACCTGAGCGAAGATGTGCGCCCCGAAGCCGCGCAGGTCATCGCAGACCTGAAAAAGCACGGCGTAAGTGTGCAACTGCTTTCGGGTGACCGCGCAGCGGCTGTGCAGACGGTTGCGGCCAAGCTCGGTATCGAGCAGGCGCGGGGCGATTGCAAGCCGCAGGACAAGCTGGCGGCCATGCAGGCTGCGCAGGCCCGGGGCCATCAGGTTGCCATGGTGGGCGACGGTCTGAATGACGGCCCAGTTTTAGCTGGAGCGCATGTCTCTTTTGCGTTTGGTAGAGCAGTGCCGCTGGCACAATCGCGAGCAGACTTCGTGGTACTGGGAGACAGCCTGGAGTTAGTGCTGCAAAGCCTGTTGCTGGCCCGCCGGACCCTGTCCGTGGTGCGCCAGAACCTGGCCTGGGCAGCAGCCTATAACGCGATCTCTATTCCTCTGGCCCTGATGGGCTGGATGCCTGCCTGGCTGGCAGGGCTCGGCATGGCGCTGAGCTCCTTGCTGGTCGTCGCCAACGCAGCCCGTCTTGCACGTGCGTTGCCGATGCGGGCAACTGATAGCAACGCGTCAGACCCCGCGCATTCTGCGCCGCGGGGCACCGTCATGCCACTGACTCAAGGAGGCCATTGATGGACGTTCTGTATGTGTTGATCCCGCTTTCTGTCGTACTGGTCCTGGCCATTGTGGCTGCCCTGTGGTGGGCGGTTTACCGGGGGCAGTTCGAGAGCGTGGAGCAAGAAGGTGAACGCATTCTTCGAGACGATTGATTTGGCTCAACGAGCCTGATGAGAAACCAATGAACACTTTGCAAGAAATCTAAGAGGTGCCCGATGGAAGCAACAACTAAAAACACTGTCTATTACGACGATACCGTCGTAAGGCAGTTCTCTATCATGGCCGTGGTATGGGGGGTGGTAGGTATGGCTGTGGGCGTGTTTATCGCGTCCCAGCTGGCTTGGCCAGAACTCAACTTCGGCATTCCGTGGCTGAGCTATGGACGTCTTCGTCCGCTGCATACCAATGCCGTGATCTTTGCCTTCGGTGGCTCGGCGCTGTTTGCGACCAGCTACTACGTGGTGCAGCGCACCTGCCAGACCAAGCTGTTCATGCCCAAGCTGGCCAGCCTGACGTTCTGGGCCTGGCAACTGGTTATCGTCGGCGCAGCGATCAGCCTGCCTCTGGGTTACACCCAGGGCAAGGAATACGCTGAGCTGGAATGGCCTCTGGACATTCTGATTGCCGTGACCTGGGTGTCCTACGCGATCGTGTTCTTTGGCACCATCGGCATCCGCAAGGTCAAGCACATCTATGTGGCCAACTGGTTCTTCGGTGCCTTCATTCTGGCCGTGGCCCTGCTGCACATCGTCAACAACATCTCCATCCCTGCGGGCTGGATGAAGAGCTACTCGGCTTACGCCGGTGTGCAGGACGCGATGGTTCAGTGGTGGTACGGTCACAACGCCGTGGGCTTCTTCCTGACCGCTGGCTTTCTGGGCATGATGTATTACTTCATCCCCAAGCAGGCGGGTCGTCCCGTGTACTCGTATCGCCTGTCGATCGTGCACTTCTGGGCGCTGATCTTCACGTACATGTGGGCGGGTCCTCACCACCTGCACTACACCGCGCTGCCTGACTGGACACAGTCCGTGGGCATGGTGTTCTCGCTGATTCTGCTGGCTCCCAGCTGGGGCGGCATGATCAACGGCATCATGACGCTGTCGGGTGCATGGCACAAACTGCGTGATGACCCCATCCTGCGTTTCCTGATCGTGTCCCTGTCGTTCTACGGCATGTCCACGTTCGAAGGCCCGATGATGGCCATCAAGACGGTGAACGCACTGTCGCACTACACCGACTGGACCGTGGGTCACGTTCACTCCGGCGCTCTGGGCTGGGTGGGTCTGATCACCATGGGCTCGCTTTACTACCTGATTCCCCGTCTGTTCGGCCGCGAAAAAATGCACTCCGTGCCCGCGATCGAGCTGCACTTCTGGATGGCCACTATCGGCATCGTGCTGTACATCGCCGCAATGTGGATTGCCGGCGTGATGCAGGGCCTGATGTGGCGCGCTGTCAACCCCGATGGAACGCTGACTTACACCTTCGTGGAAAGCGTGAAGGCGACCTATCCCTTCTACGTGATTCGTGTCACCGGTGGTCTGCTGTATCTGGGCGGCATGCTGGTCATGGCCTGGAACACCTTCAAGACTGCTACGGCTGGTCGTTCCGTGAAGGTGGCCGTGCCTGCGGCCGTGGCCCACGCCTGAGCATTGAGGAGCACTGGCAATGTCTGATCAAAATAACGCAGCTCCCAAGAGCTTTTCTCACGAGAAGATCGAGACCAGCAACTTCTTGCTGATCGCGCTCACTCTGTTCGTGCTGGCCATTGGTGGCCTGGTGGAAATCGTGCCTCTGTTCTTCCAGAAGTCCACGACAGAAGCCGTTGCGGGCCTCAAGCCCTACACCCCGCTGCAGCTGATGGGCCGTGACGTCTATCTGCGCGAAGGTTGCTACAACTGCCACTCGCAGATGATTCGCCCCTTCCGCGCAGAAACCATGCGCTACGGTCACTACTCGGTGGCCGGTGAGTTCGTGTATGACCACCCCTTCCAGTGGGGCTCCAAGCGTACTGGCCCCGACCTGCACCGCGTGGGCGGCAAGTACAGCGACGAATGGCATCGCATTCACCTGAACAACCCGCGTGACGTGGTGCCCGAGTCCAATATGCCTGCCTACCCCTGGCTGGAAACCAGCAAGGTGGATGACACGGCGGTTGCCACGCGCATGACTGCGCTGCGCAAGGTGGGCGTGCCGTACAGCGATGCAGAAATCGCTGGTGCTCAGGCTGAAGTCAAGGACAAGACCGAGATGGAGGCTGTGATCTCCTATCTGCAGGTCCTGGGCCGCGCCGTCAAGTAAGACAGGAGGGCTGGAAATGGATATCACCACCATGCGTATCGTGGCCACGCTGGCTTCAATGGCGTGTTTCGTGGGCATCTGGTGGTGGGCGTATGCCCGCCGCAACCAAGCCCGTTTTGACGAAGCAGCTCAGGTCCCCTTCCTGCAGGAAGACTGAGTCTGACCACCATAACGAGAACATCTCATGAGCGATTTCATCAACAATTTCTGGTCGGTCTATGTGGCCGCCATCACGCTGATCGGCATCTTTGGCTGCTTGCTGCTGCTGATTCTGGTGGCGCGCAAGAAGGTTGTCCCCTCGGGTGATAACACCACTGGCCACGTCTGGGACGGTGACTTGCGTGAACTCAACAACCCCATGCCCAAGTGGTGGATGGGTCTGTTTGTGATCACCGTGGTCTTTGGTCTGGCCTATCTGGCGGCTTACCCAGGTCTGGGTGCCTTCAACGGCAAGCTGGACTGGAGCCAGACGGGCGCCTATGACAAGGAAGTGGCCAAGGCCAAGGCGGATCTGGAGCCGCTGTATGCCAAGTTCACCAGCATGCCCACCGAAGAAATGGCTAAGGACCCCCAGGCCATGGCCATCGGCGAGCGTCTGTTCATGAACAACTGCGCACAGTGCCACGGCTCTGATGCACGCGGCAGCAAGAGCTTCCCCAATCTGGCAGACGGCGACTGGCTGCACGGTGGCACCCCTGACAAGATCAAGGAAACCATCACCAACGGCCGCATCGGCATCATGCCCCCCATGGCCGCTGCCGTGGGCACGGCTGACGATGTGCGCAACGTGGCCAACTATGTGCTGAGCCTGTCGGGCGGCCCTCACGATGCTGTCAAGGCTTCGCTGGGCAAGTCCAAATTCGTGGCCTGCGCAGCCTGCCACGGCATGGACGGCAAGGGCAACCAGGCCATGGGTGCACCTAACCTGACCGACGACATCTGGCTGCATGGCTGGGGTGAAGCGGCCATCGTCAACATCGTCAACAACGGCAAGCACAACGAAATGCCTGCCCAGAAGGAAAAGCTGACAGAGGCGCAAATCGCTGTGCTGGCTTCCTATGTGTGGAGTCTCTCCAACGTGCAGACACAGAAATGATCTGAGTGAAAAGGCGGTGTCAGTGGCACCGCCTTTTTTGCGCTGGGAATTTCAGTAATTACAAAAATATTAAGGAACTGCGATGTCATGCGACCCCGGGAAACCGCGCAAGATCATCCCGATCACCCCCGAGCCTAAAGACGGTACAGAACCTGGTTATGTGCCTTTGTTTGCCTCTGAGCAAAAAGTTTACTCACGCTCCATCAGCGGTGTGTTTGCACGCTGGCGCTGGGTCATGGTGCTGTTGACGCAGCTGTTTTTCTATGGCATGCCCTGGCTGCAGTGGGGCGAGCGTCAAATGCTGCTCTTTGATCTGGAAGCGCGGCGCTTTTACCTGTTCGGGCTGGTGCTTTACCCACAGGATTTCATCTACCTCACCGGTCTTCTCATCATCAGCGCGCTAGCGCTTTTCCTGTTTACGGCCGTCGCCGGACGCCTGTGGTGTGGCTTTACCTGCCCGCAGACGGTCTATACCGAAATCTTCATGTGGATCGAGAGCAAGGTCGAAGGTGACCGCAGCGCTCGCATGCGCATCGACAAGAATGGCTGGACCTTCGAGAAAATCTGGAAGAAGTCGCTCAAGCAGTTTCTGTGGATTGCCTTGTCCCTGTGGACGGGCTTTACCTTCGTGGGCTTCTTTGTGCCCATTCGCGAACTGGCGGTTGAGCTGCTGTCCTTGCAAGGCAACTGGCAGATCTTCTGGGTGCTGTTCTACGGATTTGCCACCTACGGCAACGCAGGCTATATGCGCGAGCAGGTCTGCAAATACATGTGCCCCTATGCGCGCTTTCAGAGCGCCATGTTCGACAAGGACACCATGATCGTCAGCTACGACGCTGTGCGTGGTGAAGGTCGCGGTCCCCGCAGGAAGGGCGTGGATTACAAGGCCGAAGGTCTGGGCGACTGCATCGACTGCAAGCTGTGCGTGCAGGTCTGCCCTGTGGGCATCGACATCCGCAAGGGCCTGCAGTACGAATGTATTGGCTGTGGCCTGTGCATCGACGCCTGCAACTCCGTGATGGACAAGATGGAGTACCCGCGTGGCCTGATTCGCCTGACCACGCAGAACGCCGTGGCCAAGGCCTGGAAGCATGCGCAGATGATTCGCCGTATCTTCCGCCCCCGCGTGCTGATCTACTCCACAGTCTTGATCGCCTTGAGCGCGGCCATGATTGCCAGCCTGGTTCTGCGCGAGCCCGTCAAGGTGGACGTGATTCGCGACCGCGCAGCGCTCTCGCGCATCGTGGCAGGCGGCAAGCTGGAGAACGTCTATCGTCTGCAGATCATGAATGCGACAGAGTCCGAGCAACGTTATCGCATCACTGCGGTGGGCCTGCAGAGTCTGGAAGTGGCGTCCGAGCAGGAAGTCACCGTGGGCCCGGCAGAGACACGCGGCATTGCCGTGCGTCTGCAGATTCCTTATGGCTCGGCCGATGCGGGCTCGCACACCATCCACTTCAATCTGGATGCGGTGCAGGCCGGTGGTGGTCGCGTCTCCGAAAAAGCCGTCTTCCTCGTGCCGCGCTGAGCGGCAAGGTTATCGACTATCCGCAACAATAACTCTGCCTGCGGAGCCTCCCGGGCAGAGTTCATCGATTGAAAGAGGTCTGCCATGTTGGCAACATCAGCCCGCGCAGCAAGCGCAATCAAACCCAAGCACCCCGAGGACGGCAGGCCCTGGTGGAAGTACGCCCATGTCTGGCTGGTTTTTGCCGGCCCGGCGATTGTGGTCGTTGCCGGTTTTGTCACGGCCTATATCGCCATGAGCAAGCCCGATCCCGTGATTGACCCTGACTACTACCGTCACGGCATCGAGATCAACCAGCGCCTGAGCGAATCGCAAAAAAGCCTGGCGCCCGCTGTGACCGGTCGCAACCATGCGGCAACGCCCGCGCAGGATCACCCCACCGATCGCTGATGAATGGCTTGTCAGGCCCTCCTTCTGGCGGCCTGAAGCTTGACCAAGGCCGCTGAGCGGCCTTTTTTCATGCCCTGATTTTCAAAAAGAGGAGCTGTGGGCGGTTGATCCGCAAGGGCTTTCAAGACAATCTGGCTTGAAGTGGAGGATGGGAAGGCGCCAGTAGCTATCAAATCAAGAGTTCCTGCGGGTTTATCTGCTCGGGGCTTGCCCGCACTGGGGCTGTTCAGTGGCTGAAATTGCTGTGCAAAATGTGTTCATCCCCCGACAGCCCATGGAGATTCGTGATGGACACTCAGCGCTGGATGTGGACTGCCTGGCCTGCTTTTCTGGCCGCTGCAGTCATGGAAATGGTGGTTTTTGCCTTTGTGGACCCGCTGGATGTGCACTGGCTGGGTGCGCCGCTGGAATGGTCACGCAGCGCCATCTACACGGCGGCCTTCTTTGCCTTCTGGCTGGTCATGCTGCTGTGCAGCGTGATGACGCGCATGCTGGCGCGCTCGGCTCAGGATTTGAACGACGGCATTGTCTCGCAGCCGTTGCCCGAATGAGCTGGCTGCGGCAAGTGCGCCGCGCTCAAACAACAAAGCCCGCGTGATGCGGGCTTTTGTCATGGGCTCAGTCAGCGCTTGTCGATCAGTTCTGGCACTGCTGGCTGTTGACGATGCGCTTGAGCGCTTCGGTATCCAGAATGCGCAGATGGCGCTGCTTGACTTCCACAATGCCTTCCTCGGCAAACTTGGAGAAGGTGCGGCTGACGGTCTCCAGCTTCAGGCCCAGATAGCTGCCAATTTCCTCGCGGGTCATGCGCAGCACCAGCTCGGACTTGGAGAAGCCGCGTGCGGCCAGGCGCTGCACCAGGTTCAGCACAAAGGCGGCCAGGCGCTCTTCAGCGCGCATGCTGCCCAGTAGCAGCATGACGCCGTGCTCACGCACGATCTCGCGGCTCATCACCTTGTGCACATGGTTTTGCAGGGCGGTGACTTCACGCGACAGCTGCTCCAGCTTGTCAAAAGGCATCACGCAGACTTCTGCGTCTTCCAGCGCCACAGCGTCGCAGGTGTGGTGATCGTTGACGATGCCATCCAGACCAATGATTTCACCGGCCATCTGAAAGCCCGTGACCTGGTCACGACCATCTTCGGTGGCCACACAGGTCTTGAAGAAGCCCGTGCGGATGGCGTACAGCGAAGTGAACTCCTCGCCATTGCGAAACAGCAGACCGCCGCGCTTGATCTTGCGGCGCGTGGCCACGATTTCGTCGATGCGCTCCATTTGGTCGTCGTCCAGGCCCATGGGCATGCACAGTTCACGCAGATTGCAGTTGGAGCAGGATGCTTTGATGGTCTGAAGATTCATGGCTTTAAAGCAGCGGCACAGACAGACATGGGTATGAAGTCGCGCCGGTCATTGACCTCTAGGGTTGGTAATGAGATGGATCAAATTGTCGCAGCACTTGCCTTGTTATCCCTTGATGTGAATCAAGGACAGGAATTTTGCCTTGGGGCACATTGAAGAGACTGATTCCAATAACACGCGCTCACTGCAACAACAATAGGTGTCGGGCTTCGCTGCAAAACAGCCAGGCTCAGGCGCTGGCTGCAATGTGAGTACACCCTGACAGACAAGTTATGACCGCAGTTACGCCCGAGTTGCTAAGCCGTTTTGATATCGCGGGGCCTCGCTACACGTCGTTCCCTACAGCCGACCGTTTTGTTGAGGCTTTCGGTCCTGAGGACTATACCTTGGCGCTGCAGCAGCGCAAGGCACATTCTGGTGCCCGGGCCTTGCCTCTGTCGCTTTATGTGCATGTGCCGTTCTGCGAGTCGCTGTGCTACTACTGCGCCTGCAACAAAATCGTCACCAAGCACCACGAAAAAGCGGTGCAATACCTTGATTATCTGCGCCGCGAAGTTGCCATGCATACCGAGCATTGTGGCAAGGGCCAACTGGTCAGCCAGTTGCACCTGGGGGGCGGCACGCCAACCTTCTTCAGCGATGAAGAGCTGGGCCAGCTCATGGAGCTGCTGCGCGAGCATTTCAAGCTCGACCCCGCAGGCGAATACTCCATCGAGGTTGATCCTCGCACCGTGAGCAACGAGCGCCTGCTGGCACTCAAGGAGCTGGGTTTCAACCGCCTGAGCTTTGGTGTGCAGGACTTTGACCCTGATGTGCAAAAAGCCGTGCACCGTGAGCAGCCTGCAGACCAGGTATTTGCCTTGGTGGAAAAAGCGCGCGAGCTGGGCTTTGTCTCCATCAACGTGGACCTGATCTACGGCTTGCCCAAGCAGACTCCGCAGTCTTTTGCACGCACGCTGGAGCAGGTCAACAGCCTGCGCCCTGATCGCATTGCGCTGTATGCCTATGCGCATCTGCCAGAACGCTTCAAGCCGCAGCGCCGCATTGAGTCTGCCGATCTGCCCATGGGGCAGGACAAGCTCAATATGCTCTCGGGCGCGATTGATGCCTTCATGGAAGGCGGCTATGTCTATGTGGGCATGGACCACTTCGCGCTGCCCAGCGATTCGCTGGCCGTTGCCAAGCGCCAGGGGCGTTTGCATCGCAACTTTCAGGGCTACAGCACTCAGCCAGACTGTGACCTGATCGCGCTGGGGGTATCGGCCATCGGCAAGGTGGGCGCGACCTACAGCCAGAACGTCAAGACGCTGGAAGAGTATTACGACGCCATTGACGGTGGCCTGCTGCCCGTGCAGCGGGGGCTCGCACTGTCGCGCGATGACATGGTGCGCCGCGCCGTCATCATGGCTGTGATGTGCCAGGGTGCGGTGCTGTATGAGCCCATGGAGCAGGCCTGGCTGATTAACTTCCGCGAGTACTTTGCGCCTGAGATAAAGGCATTGGAAGAAATGCAGTCCAATGGCCTGCTGACGCTGGGTGAAGAGGGCTTTCAGGTTACGGCGCTGGGCTGGTTCTTTGTGCGCGGAGTAGCCATGCTGTTTGACCGCTATTTGCAGGCCGACAAGAACCGTACGCGTTTTTCACGCATCATCTAGCGCATGTTGTTTTCGCTGGTCTGGACTGCTTTGATCATGGGGCTCGTGGGTGGGCCCCATTGTCTTGTAATGTGCGCTGCGCCCTGCAGTGCAGTCACTGGCAGTCACGCTCTGGCGCCGGGCCAGCGGCCTGTGGTGATGCACGGGTTGCGCAAGCGCCAGTGGCTGCGTGCCAGCCTGTTTCACCTGGGGCGAATCGCTGGCTACGCGGCGCTGGGCGCGGTGGCTGCGGTGGCCATGGAAAGCCTGTCCTGGCTCACCAGCCAGACGACGGCGCTGCAAAAGCTCTGGACACTGATGCATGTGGCTGTCATGGCCTGGGGTCTGGCCATGGTGGTTCAAGCCCGTCAGCCCGTGTGGCTGGAGCGCGCAGGTCGTGCAGCCTGGGCCAGGGTTCAGCCTTGGGTTAGTGCGCCCGGCGGCAGTATGGCGGCGGGCTTTGCCTGGGCGCTGATGCCTTGCGGTTTGCTGTATTCGGCGGTGCTGGTGGCCGCTCTCAGCGGTGGGGCATGGCAGGGTGGCTTGTCCATGGCCGCCTTTGCGCTGGGCGGCGGTGCCTGGTTGGTGGGTGGCCCATGGCTGTGGAAGCTGAGCCAGAGCCGCATCAACCATTTCCGTGCCGAGTGGGGCACGCGCATTGCGGGCGTGATGCTGATAGCGGTGGCAGCCTGGGCGCTCTGGATGGATCTGGTCTACAAACCCAGCCTGTGGTGCAGATAAGCCTGCGGGTAGCAAAAAATATGTAGGGTCTTGTCTTACAAGAGGGTGTAGCTGCGCATAATGCAGCATTCTGTATGACTCGCTCACCGTGAATCGTTTCGTCGCTATTGATATCGGACAGCTGCGTATCGGCATGTATGTTCATCTGGAGATGGGCTGGCTCAGCCATCCATTTCCGGTCAATAGTTTCAAGATCACAACGCAGGAGCAGTTGCAGACACTGCAGGCCCTGAAGCTGAGCCACATTCAATACGACCCCAGACGCAGCGATGTTTCATTGCCGCCAGTCGATGGCGAGGCTGAGGCCGAGCAAGTTGCAGATGCACCCCGCCTTTCGGCCCATGCGCAGGAGATGGAGCATTGGTCGGCCAATATAGAGGTACTGCGCTCTGGCTTTCATGCAGCGCAGGCCAGTTTTGATGCCGTTCAGGCACTGGCGCAGACCCAGCCACAGCTGGCACGCTCGCGCAGCGATGCCGCAATTGATAACTATGTGACCCATCTGGCCGCGGAGCGCGACCTCAGCCTGCATCTGCTGTTCGATGAAAGTGGCGGCTCTGCCAGCGCACATGGCGTGAACACTGCAATGCTGGCCCTGCTGCTGGGCAAGACATTGGGCTTTGATGCAGGTGCCCTGCATGACCTGGGCGTTGCGGCGCTGCTGCATGATCTGGGCAAGCAACGACTGAATATTTTCCCCTCCAGCTGTGCGCTCAACGAGCTTGTGCCGGGCCGGGCGCAGCCCCCTCAGCCCTATGCCAGCCATGTTGGTGAAAGTGTTGCGCTGGCGCAGGCCATGGGTTATGCGCCTGCCGTCACAACGGCTATTGCCCAGCACCATGAATGCGCTGATGGCAGTGGTTTCCCGCTGGGCCTGCTGGCTTCGGATATGGACAGAAGCGGGCAGATTCTTGCGCTGGTCAACCACTACGAGCGGCTGTGCAATCCACCGGCTCGCGGCATGGTTGCGCTCACCCCCCATGAGGCATTGGCCAGTCTGTATGGTCCGTACCGACAGAGGTTTTCGCCAGAGCTGCTCAGCGCCTTTGTTCAGACCCTGGGGGTCTATCCGCCGGGTTCCTGGGTGGAACTTACGGACGGCAGGCAGGGCTTGATCGTCAGCGTGAATATGGAAAAAGTGCTCAAGCCCACTGTCATGGCTTATGGCGCAGCCGCCGGGCAAAGCGGGCAGCAACTGGTGGAGCTGCATCAGCAGTCTGAACTGGGCGTGCGGCGCGGCTTGAATAAAGACCAGGTTTTGCCAAAAGTGCTTGCTACCCTACAGCCCTATAAGCATTTGTGCTATTTTTTTGATAGTTCAGCAGTGGCTGGTGCAGAGAAGGTTTCATCGTGAGCTCACAGCCGTCGAAAGCCATTACAGATCGTTTGAACGAAACCCTGTTCAATGCCTTGCTCGACGGTTTGCAAGAAGCCGTCTGGCTGCTGGATGCCAGGACGCTGCAAGTCGTCTGCGCCAATGCAGCCAGTCAGGCACTCACTGGCTATTCGCCAGCTTCGGCCCTGGGTCAGCATGTTGATGTGCTGTGCGACACGCTGGTGCAAAAAGCCTTCTGGCAAGACGCAGGGAACTGGCAGCATGGAGCGCGCTTTCTCTCGCAGATATTGCGTGCGGACAATGTGTCCTGCGCGGTGGAAATGGCAGTGCAATGCGTGCATACGGCGCCGCCTCTGCTGCTGGTATCCATGCTGGACCGCAGCCAGCAAATGGCGCATGAGGCGGAGCTGGAGGCCTTGCTGGCTGAAATGCGTGCCACGCTGGAGTCCACGGCAGACGGTATTCTGGTTTGTGATCTTCAGGGCCGCATTCGCGCCTTCAATCACCGCTTTGCCCAGCTCTGGCAGCTGCCTGGCGAGCTGCTGACGCAGCGCGATGACGCAGCCATTTTTGGCCATCTGGAGACCCAGATCACCAGCAGTGGCAGCGAGTTCACGCTGCTTCAGGAAGCGCCCGACCTGTCAGCGCCAGAAACCACCGAAGTGCTGCAGCTCAGAGAAGGGCGTGTGATCGAGCGCCGCTCTGTGCCTCAGCTCAGCCGTGGCGTGGCGATTGGCCGTATCTACTCCTACCGCGATATCACTGCGGAATCGCTGGCAGCCAGCGAACAGCGTCTGGCCGCCCGTGTGTTTGAGTCCAGCCTGGATGGCATTTTCATTGCCGACGATCAGGGCCGGATTGTGCAGATCAATCCCGCAGGGCGACAACTGCTGCTGCATGAGCATGTGCTGGGCGAGTTTGCCTGCACCCTGTTTGAGTCTGATGCGGGCGAGATGGGCGATCTGCATGCACAGGCGCAGGCGCGCTGGGAGTCTGGTGGCTTCTGGGAAGGCAATCTGTGGCTGAAGCGGGGCGCAGGGCAGCAGCGCTGCGCCGTCTGGCTGTCCTGGGTTGCGCTGCGCGACGGCTATGGTTGCGTGGTGCAGAGCATGGGCTTTATCCGCGATATGACGCAGCAGAGAAAAGCCCAGCAAAAAATCGAGGAGCTGGCTTTTCAGGATGCGCTGACCGGTTTGCCCAACCGGCTCAGTCTTAACCGTCATGTGCAGTCCGCCATCGAAGTGGCCCAGCTGAGCCGTGAGAGCTTCAGCATTCTGTTTCTGGATCTGGACCGCTTCAAGATCATCAATGACTCGCTGGGGCATGATTTTGGGGACCGCGTTCTGCGTCTGGTTTCCGAGCGCCTGTCGGCCTCGCTGCGCCCCAGCGATTTGCTGTGCCGCCTTGGGGGTGATGAGTTCGTTCTTTATCTGCACAGTTGCAGCGGCGAAGGTGCGGCCAGCGTGGCCGAGCGCATTCTGGAGAGCATGCGTCAGCCCTTCATGCTGGATGGGCTGGGCTTTTCCGTTCAGTGCAGCATCGGCGCGGCGCAGTTTCCGGCGGATGGGCAGACGCTGGATGAGCTGATCCGGCAGGCGGATATCGCCATGTACCGCGTCAAGGAGCGTGGGCGCGGAAATTTCAGCTTCTATCAGCCCCAGATGAGTGCCGGCCTGCTGTCGCGCATGAAGCTGGAGCATGCGATGCGCCAGGCGCTGGACCGTGGGCATATGGAAGTCTTTTTCCAGCCGCAGGTGCATATGCAGACCCGCCAGATTGTGGCCGCCGAGGCGCTGCTGCGCTGGACGGACCCTGAGCTGGGTGTGGTGTCGCCCGCTGTCTTCATCCCCCTGGCCGAAGAGTCCGGCTATGTGGTGGCGCTGGATGCCTGGGTGCTCGATCAGTCCTTGCTGGAGGCTGCTCGCTGGCTGGCGCAGGGTACTCCGGTGAAGGTCTCCGTCAATGTCTCTGCGCTTGAATTCCGTCAGCCTGATTTTGTGGGGCGGCTGGTGAGTGCGCTGGAGCGCAGCACGCTGCCTGCGCAATGGCTGGAGCTGGAGCTGACCGAGAGCATCCTGCTGCAGGATGTGCAGGAAATGTCTTTGCGCGTGCAGCAGATTGCAGAGCTGGGCGTGGGCCTGGTGATTGATGACTTTGGCACCGGCTATTCCAATCTGTCGTATCTGAAGAAGCTGCCCATCTCCAAGATCAAGATCGACCAGAGCTTTGTGCGTGGCCTGCCGCATGAGGCGGAAGACAAGGCGATTGTGGGCGCCATCATCAGCATGGCACGTGCTCTGGGGCTGGAGACTGTTGCCGAAGGGGTGGAAACCCAGCAGCAGTGCGCAGCCATTGCCCAGATGCGTGGCGACTACTACCAGGGCTATCTGTGCTCGCCAGCACTGCCTGCCGGGCAGTTTCGGCAGCGCCTGCAGTCAAGGCATGAGGTGGTGGAGAGTCAATTGCTCAACCCGGAGCTGCAAGCGCCTGAGGCTCTTCGCTCCATGCAGCGCGTGGATTGAGAGCGGTTGGGAATTTCTATCGTCTATCTTGACGATGCAGGCGAACTTGTTGGCCGCAACAATCCTGTGTCAGCAGATTCTGCTGAAGTGCATGGGTTTGAGCACACCGCCAGATGCTATTTAAATCATAGCTTTCAGCGCTTGATATAGAAGCGGTAAGCCAGATTTTCTGAATAAGGGGCGCTGGCGCTCAGCGCTACTTGTTGTTTGTTTGAGGTGTGCATGGCTGAGAGCGCTTTTTCCAAAACCGGATTCTCCACCTACAAGACATCGGCGCAGGACTGTGTTTTGAAGGATGTACCAGTGGGCGGCGTGGCTCCATCTCAGCCGGTGGAGCTGCTCGATCCTGACCTGGAAATCTCTACCGAGAACTTCAGTCAGCTGGTTGGCGCGCTTTATCTGGCCGCGACAGATGCCGAAGCCTGGAAGTCGTTTCTGGAGCTGCTGCGCGTGCAGACCGGGGGGAATTACGGCTCCCTCATTGTTCGCGACACCATGGGGGACAACATCGGTCTGGTGATCTCGGCCGCCAGCACCCGCAAGGCCTTGCTGGCCCATGACCCCTATGGATATTGCAGCCCGCTGCGCGGCATTCCGCTCGATACCGCCGTCACGCTGGCCGAGCGAATTTCCGAGCGCGAATGGCGCACCTGCCGCTATTACACGGAATGGTGCAAGCATGTAGAAGTCTTTCACATCCTCGCCATAGACATCGAGACCGAAGACGGCTGCTGCTACGGCCTTCGTGCCACTCGCCCAGAGCAGGCAGAGCCTTTCGGCGCCCGTGAAAAAGCGCTGATGACGCTGCTGCTTCCGCATATCAAGCGGGCGCTCAATATGCACCTGGCGCTCAACCGTGATCGTCAGCTGATCTCTCTGTATGGCCGGGCCACGGCGCAGTTGATGGTGGGGGTGGTCATCCTCGATCAGAACGGCATGGTCATCGAGAGCAACCCAGCCGCCACCACCATTTTGAATAGCGGCGATGGCCTGCGCGTCAAAAACGGGGAGCTGGAAGCGGCCTATGCCAATGACAACCGCAAGCTGCAGCGCTTGATCAAGGACGCGCTGATGCACCCGCAGGATACCCAGCGCGTCATGACCGAGGGCATGTCGGTGGGGCGCCAGTCAGGCCAGCTGAACTGGGGTGTGGTGGTGCAGAACATATCGCCCGATGACTGGACCGAAGGCAAGCAGCGCCCCAGCGTGGCGGTGTTTGTGAGAGACACCACGGGCCGCCCTGATCCCCCGGTCAAACTTGCCCAGCAATTGTTCCAGCTCACACCCGCCGAGACATCGCTCGCCATTCAGCTGGCCAATGGCCTGTCGCTGGAGGAAGCAGCGCAAACACTCAACATTCGCCCGAATACGGCGCGGGCCCATCTGCGCTCGATTTTTTCCAAGACGGGTGTTCGCCGCCAGACAGAGCTGGTGCGACTTTTCCTCAATAGCGTGGCCTGGCTGGGCAATCATTAAGCCCGGCGCCATTCAGAAACCTCTGTTCACGGCATCAACCTGAAGTACCCATGAAAAAAGCCCGCATCAGCGGGCTTCAAATTCAGATCAGGCAGTTGTGTTCGTTGTCTGGATAGTCAACTGCCCTCAGAAACAAGGTGTCTGCAAACGCCACCGGTTCGTCATCCTGAACCGGGGGTTCAGGTGGGCGAGGGCAACCTATCGTTGGGTTCATCTGACGCGAGACGATCACGCTCAATAGGTGATTTACCAAGCCCGTGCTCAGTGAGCATTGGTTCAAGGAAATATAAAAACCGGCAGATTTGCAGACAGGTGCTATTTTAACGGGGAATGTTAAACCTGCAGTCGGCAAAACAGCTTTGCCCTGATGTTTTCAGGCTTTGACAGTTTTCAGAGCAGGCGTGCGTCGTTTTCCAGCGCGTGGTCGAGCTTGAGCACCAGTTGCTCAGCCAGTTCCTGCTGGCGCTGCTGCTCGGCCTTTGCGGCTTCGTCCAGCTCTGCGGGGGGCGCCAGCTCCTGCTGCATGGACTGCATCTCGGCCTGGGCTGCTGCCATGTGGGCCTGCTGGGCATCACGGTCCAGCACATCGAAGGCCATGTTCAGCGCTGCCAGCACCGCCACGCGCTCACGCGAGCGGACTTTGCCGGAGTCGCGTACACGGGTCATGGCATCGTCCACACGGCGGACGGCCTCCATCACGCGTTCTTCTTGGCCATCGGGGCAGGTCAGCACATAGCTTTGCTGCATGATTTGCACATCGATCTGCTTCATGGGCGTCTGTGACAGGGTCTGGAGGCGGAAGGTGACAGTGTCACTCTCCCTGGTTAGCGGGCAAGCGTTCGATCAGCGCGTCCACGCGGGCGCGTGCTGCCTGCAGGCGCAGGCGCAGCAAATCACGCTCCTGAGTAAGGGCGATGACCTGGTCGGTGAGCAAGGCATTGGTGCGCTGAAGTTCTTCATGGCGGACCAACAGACGCTCCACGCGCTCGGCAATGAGATCAAGAGAAGGCTGGGGGGTCATAGACTCTGCCATTGTAGGTCTTGCAGTCAGTAGGTGGGCATTAAATTGCACGCAAAACCTGACTTGTACATGTTTCGGGAGGGTTGCCGCACAGGGGCAGCGAATACCGGTGAAACCTGTCTTTTTGCAGATGAGTGCCTGATTTCGCAAAATCGTAGCGCCATACGCAGATTGCGTCTGCATAAACTGAGTTTTTAAGGTAAAAAATCGTCACCCGGCTCCTTCGAATGAAGGATGAGCACGGGTTGAACTTCATTACAATGCGCGGCTGTTGGTGCTCGATGCGGCTGCTCTGCCGCCTCAGTTCAACGGGAAGCAGGGAGGTGTTTGCCAGATTTGACTGGTGCGCCGGGCCTGCGCTGCCCCCGCAACGGTCGGCGAATGGAGTGCCATTGCATTCCTCCTTTTCCCTGATAGCCACTGGCGCTTGCGCGCTGGGAAGGCTGGCAAGAGGACGATTCGCCTAGCCCGGATACCGGCCAACTTGGGTGTGTCTGCTATTTGCGGACATGTGTTGCTCAGTGTCGGCGGGTAGGCTGGCGTGAGCGCTTTCTCGCTGATTTCTCATGTCCAGAAACTCTTCGTCCGCGCAGCTCTGCGTGGCGCCATTTGCCTGCACTCGTGTGGCAGCTGCGGCTGTGCTGTGCGCTATTTCTTCGTTTGCCGCCCATGCACAGGATGCGGGTGCACGCCAGATGGCAGAAACCGTGGTCACTGGTAGCCGCGCCGAAGCCTCCATTGAACAGCTGACGGCAGATGTGACAGTCATCGATGCCAAGCAGATCGAGCGCGCCGCAGGCAGCAGCCTGCCTGAGCTGCTGCAGCGTGAGGCGGGCCTGCAGATCACCAGCAATGGCGGTCTGGGCAAGGAAGCCAGCGTTTTCACGCGCGGCACGGAAAGCCGGCACACGATTTTGCTGGTGGATGGTGTGCGTTATGGCTCGGCAACCAGCGGCGGCCCTTCCTGGGCCAATATTCCTCTGGCATCCATTGAGCGCATTGAGGTCATCAAGGGCCCAGCATCCTCTTTGTATGGCAGCGATGCAGTTGGTGGCGTGGTGCAGATCTTCACCAAGAAGGGCACTGGCGCAAAGCCTTTCAATCCATATGCCAGTGTCACGCTGGGCAGTGACCACTATGCGCAGGCCGCCGCGGGTCTGAATGGCTCTCAGCAAGGCTGGAACTATTCGCTGAATGCGCAGCGCACGACCGAACATGGTTTTTCCTCCACCAATTCCAAGGTGGCCTACGGAAACTACAACCCCGACCGGGACCCGTTTCGCCAGAGCTCTTTGAATGCCTCGCTGGGCTATGAGATCAACTCTGACTGGCGTGTTGACGGCAGCGTGCTGTATTCGGAAGGCATCACCCATTTCGATGACGGCCCTGGCGTGGATACCCGCAGTGCTTTGCGCACGCAGGTCAGCACGGCTTCGGTGACTGGGCGAATCCTGAAGGACTGGAAGTCCAAGTTCACCATCAGCCATTCGCGTGATGAGAGCAATGCCATTGATTCCGCGCAGTCCTATAACCTGCCGGGCCTGTTTGCCACCACTCAGCGCCAGTACCAGTGGCAAAACGATATCGCCACGCCCGTTGGCCTGGTGGTTGCAGGCTTTGAACGACTGGAGCAGGAAGTCAACAGCAGCACCAAATATTCGGTGACGGAGCGAACAGTGAATTCCGGCTTTGTCGGTTTGACCGGTGAGCAGGGCGCACATAGCTGGCAGGCCAATCTGCGCCGCGATGACAACTCGCAGTTCGGCAGCAAGAACACCTGGGGCGTGGGCTATGGGTTTCGTCTGAACTCCCAGTGGCGCCTGCATGCCTCGCATGGCACAAGCTTTGTGGCGCCGACCTTCAATCAGCTGTACTGGCCAGATTATGGCTCGCCAGACCTGAAGCCTGAATTTGGTCGCAATACCGATGTGGGTGTGACCTGGAGCGAAGGTGGGCACTCCGTCAAGCTGGTTTATTTCGACAACCGCATTCGCGGCTATATCGCGAACACGACCAAGCCCGAGAACATCCCTCGCAGCCGTATCAAGGGCTGGACGCTGGGCTACAGCGGCCAGTTCATGGGCTGGAAGCTGCGTGCGGACTATGACCAACTGGATCCTCGCAACACTCTGACCGACACATTGCTGCCGCGTCGCGCCCGCCATGTCACGCGTCTGTCTGCAGACAAGGACTGGGGCGCATGGACCTTCGGCGCGTCGGCTCAGTCTGTGGGCAAGCGCTATGACGACGCGAAGAACTCGGCAGACAAGCTGATGGGCCAGTACACCACCGTGGATCTGTATGCCAGCTACCGTCTGGACAAAGACTGGACCCTGTCTGCCCGTATCGCCAACCTTACGGACAAGGACTACACCACGGCCTACGGTTACAACACGCGTGGCCGTGCTGGCTACCTGACCCTGCTGTGGCAGCCGCGTTAAGCCGTGGTTGAGGAAAAATCGGCATTGCCCGTGGCTGAGTCTGCCCGCTGCCCCGCCATTCTGATCAGCGCCCCGGCTTCGGGTCAGGGCAAGACCACCATCACGGCGGCGCTGGCGCGGCTGCATGCGCGTCAGGGGCGCAAGGTGCGGGTGTTCAAGTGCGGGCCGGATTTTCTGGATCCGTACTGGCATGAGCTGGCCAGTGGCCAGCCCGTGCATTCGGTGGATCTGTGGATGACGGGCGAGGCCGATGTGCGCCGCCGCCTGCATGAAGCCGCGCAGGATGCAGATCTGATTCTGGTCGAAGGCGTCATGGGTTTGTTTGATGGCAACCTCAGCGCGGCCGATCTGGCGCAGCGGCTGGGTTTGCCGGTGCTTGCGGTCATTGATGCTGCGGCCATGGCAGGCACTTTTGGTGCTGTTGCCTATGGCTTGCACCATTACCGGCCAGAGCTGCGCTGGGCCGGCATGCTGGCCAATCGCGTGGCCACCGCCCATCATGCAGAGCTGCTGCAACGCGGCATGCGCGAGCCGCAGTTGTGGCTGGGTGCCATGCCGGGTGTGCAACTGGGCGAGCCAGCACCCAAGCCCAAATCGGCTTCGCTGCTGCCTGAGCGGCACCTGGGGCTGATTGCGGCCCATGAGCTTGGCGATGCACTGCAGCGGCTGGATGCCGCTGCGGATGCCCTGGCCCAGACTCCGCTGGGGCAGCGCCTCTGGCAAGCCGAGCCGGGCCAGCCCAGCTGGCAGGACTGGTGTGTGGACTTCATGCCGCCTGCGCAGCATGAGCCGCAGCCAGAAATCAAGCCCTGGCTGGCGGGTAAGCGCATTGCCATTGCGCGGGATGCGGCTTTCTCATTCATCTATCCGGCCAATCTGGACTGCCTGCAGTCCATGGGGGCGGAGCTTTGCTTTTTCTCGCCTCTGGCGGGCGATGCGCTGCCAGCGTGCGATGCCATCTGGCTGCCCGGCGGCTATCCGGAACTGCATGCGCAGGCGCTGGCGGCCAATACCGGTTTGCGAGAAGCCCTTGCCCAGCATGTGGTCCAGGGCAAGCCGGTGTGGGCGGAGTGCGGCGGCATGCTGGCCTTGTGTGAGTCGATTACCGATTTGCAGGGCGCGCAGCAGCCGCTGTGGGCCGTGCTGCCCGGACGTGTGACCATGCAGAACCGGCTTGGCGGGCTGGGCATGCAACAACTGGTGCTGCCCATGGGCTTGCTGCGCGGGCACACCTTTCACTACAGCCGTCTGGATACGCCAATGGCCTTCAGCACCCGTAGCAGCCGACCCGGCGCGGAAGTGCATGCCGAGCGTGGCGAGGCGTTTTACGCGTCGGGCAGCGTGCGGGCCAGCTACTTTCACGCCTGGTTTGCCTCGTGCCCAGCGGCGGCGGCCTGGCTGTTTGGCGCAACAATCGAGGGCTAGCCAGTCCTTTTTCGCAAATCATGAGTACAGCTTCCACCTCCCATCCCTGCCTGCCGCGCAGCCTGTTTTTGCTGGGCGGCCAGAAAAGCGGTAAATCGCGCCGCGCCGAGTTGCTGGCCCGCCAGTGGCTGGAGGCTGACGCCCGCCATGAGGCGGTGCTGGTGGCCACTGGCCAGGCCTGGGATGCGGAAATGGTGGAGCGCATTGCCCGCCACCAGCGTGACCGCGCCGAGCGCGTGCCGGGCATGCAGACTCTTGAGGAGCCGCGTGAACTGGCCCGCGTGCTGGTGCAGCACAGCCAGCCAGAGAAGCTGCTGGTGATTGACTGCCTGACGCTGTGGCTGACGAACTGGTTGATGCCTGTTGAATCAACAGAATCTAAACAAAATCAGCCTCAAGTCCAGGACTGGAATGCGCAGCTAGCTCTCTTTTTGGAAGCGCTGGACGGTGCCAAAGGGCCCGTCATCATCGTGGGCAACGAAATTGGTCTGGGCGTGATTCCCATGGGCAAAGAGGTGCGTGCGTTTGTGGACGCGCTGGGCGTGCTCAACCAGCAAGTGGCGGCGTACTGTGAAAGTGTCACGCTGATGTGTGCGGGTCTGCCCGTCGCGGTCAAGGGAGTGCAGCCATGAAGCGCGCCCCATGGTTGAAATTTGCCGCTGCGCTGACGCTGGGCCTGAGCGGCGCACTGACCACGGTCAGCGCCCTGGCCGCCGTGCAAATTACCGATGCGCGTGGTGTGCAAGTCAGCTTGCCGCAGGCACCGCAGCGCATCGTCAGCCTGCTGCCCTCGTTGACGGAAAGCCTGTGCGCGCTGGATGCCTGCAAACGGCTGGTGGGGGTGGATCGCTACTCCAACTGGCCCGCCCACGTCAAAACCGTGCCCGTGGTGGGCGGCGGGCTGGATCCCAATGTTGAGGCCATCGTCGCGCTCAGGCCTGACCTGGTGCTGGTCTCCACCGCATCGCGGGCTGTGGGGCGGCTGGAGGCGCTGGGGCTGAAAGTGGTGGCGCTGGAGCCGCGCACGCAGGCCGAAGCCCGCGTGGTGCTGCAGAAAATTGGCACGCTGCTGCAACTGCCACCCGAGCAGGGCGCAGACAAAGTCTGGGCGGCGATTGAAGCCGATATGCAGCGCGCTGCAGACAGCGTGCCGCCCGCCATGCGCGGCAAGCGTGTGTACTTTGAAGCCAGCCGTGGCCCTTATGCCGCGGGTGAAAAATCCTTTATTGGCGAGACCTTGACGCTGCTGCATCTGCGCAATGTGATTGACGCCAAGCTGGGCCCGTTTCCGCGCATCAACCCCGAATATGTGGTCAAGGCCGACCCCGATGTGCTGATGGCGGGAGAGCGCAGCTGGAAAACCGGCGTGCCTGAATACCCGGGCTGGGCGCAGATGCGCGCCGTCAAAGCGGGTGCGATTTGCCAGTTCACGCCAGACCAGTCTGATGTGCTGGTGCGCCCCGGCCCGCGCATGGCCGAGGCCGCCCATATTCTGGCGCGCTGCCTGCAAGGGCTGGCGCAAAAACAGGGCGCTTCGAAATGAATGCAATGGCGTCAGCCAGGATGCGCGGGCTGGCCGCCCCATGGCTGCTGCTGTGGCTGGTGCTGGCCGGCATGGTGCTGGCCGTGCTGGGCGCAGGGGTTGGCAGCACAGGTTTTGAGAGTGTGTGGAAGGCCCATGCCGACCCACTGGCCTGGCAAATCGTGATGGAGATCCGCCTGCCGCGCACGGCCGGTGCTTTGCTGGCTGGTGGATTGCTGGGGCTGGCGGGGGCCATTGCACAGGGCGTTTTTCGCAATCCGCTGGCAGACCCCTATTTGCTGGGCAGTGCCTCGGGCGCATCGCTGGGCGTGGCGCTGGCCATGGCGGCGCTGGGAACATCGCCTTTTGCTCTGGGCGCGCTGGCGCTCTGGGGGGTGACGGGGGCAGCCTTCGTCGGCGCGGTGGCGGCGGTGATTTTGACGCTGGCTCTGGCCAAAGGCGTGCACAACACCATGCGCCTGCTGCTTGCAGGGGTGATTGTGGGCGTGGTGCTGGGCGCGGCGTCATCACTGGTGCTGATTCGCAACCCCGACATCATGCAGGCCATGCAGTCTTTCATGCTGGGCAGCACGGCGTTTGTGGGCTGGAATGCCTGCGCGCTGATGCTTTGGGTGCTGCTGCCCACGCTGGCGCTGGCCTGGAGCCTGAGCCGCGTGCTGGATGGCCTAGCGCTGGGCGAGGCCACGGCCCACAGCCTGGGCCTGCCACTGGGCCCGCTGCGCCTGCTGCTGATTGTGCTGCTGGCCATGGCCACGGGTACGGCGGTGGCGCAGACGGGGCTGATTGCTTTTGTGGGCCTGGCTGCACCGCACTTGGTGCGGTCGATGGTGCGCGCGCTGCACCGCTGGCTGCTGGTGCTGAGCTGCCTGATGGGCGCTGTGCTGCTGCTGGCCGCCGATTTGCTGGCGCGCTGGCTGGTGGCACCGCAAGAGCTGCCCATTGGCGTGCTGACCGCCGTGCTGGGTGGCAGCTACCTGCTGTGGCTGATGCACCGGCGCGGCGCGCTGCAAGGCGGGGAGGGCGCATGAGCGACATGAGCTCCGCACTGGCGGTTTCTGGCTTGCGCGTGCAACTGGGCGAGCGCGAAGTGCTGCGCAGCATTGATCTGCAAATTACGCCAGCGCGTTGGACCGCCATTGTCGGCCCCAATGGCGCGGGCAAATCCACACTGCTGCGCGCCATGGCAGGCATGCAGGCTGGCCATCAGAGCCAGAGCGGGCAGGTGCTGCTGCAGGGCCGCGCCTTGCAGAGCTGGGGCAGCCGTGACCGCGCCAAAGCGCTGGCCTGGCTGGGTCAGAACCAGACCGTGGCCGGTGAGATGTCGGTGTATGACGTGGTCATGCTGGGCCGTTTGCCGCACCAGGGCTGGTTGGCCCCGGCCAGCGCGGCTGACCATGCGGCGGTGCAGCAGGCACTGCGCGAAACCCATGCCTGGGACTGGCGTGCCCGCAGTCTGGGCCAGTTGTCGGGCGGCGAGCGCCAGCGCGTGCTGCTGGCGCGGGCGCTGGCCGTGCAGGCGCAGGTGCTGTTGATGGACGAGCCGCTGGCCAACCTGGACCCCCCGCATCAGACCGACTGGATGCTGACCGCACGCAAGCTGGTGCAGCAGGGGGCGACCGTGGTCAGCGTGCTGCATGAGCTGTCGTTTGCCCTGCTGGCCGACGAGATGGTCATCTTGCAGGACGGGCGCGTCATTCAACACGGCAGTTGCGCCGACCCCGTAACGCACCGCGCGCTGGAATCCGTTTTTGAAAACCGCATTCAGGTGCGAGCGCTGGACGGCCACTGGCTGGCCCTGCCGCGCCTTGCCTGATTTTTAAGTCTTTTTGCCTTGTAGCCATTGTTGGATAAGCGGGAGCAGCTATGAATATTGAAACACCACCCTCTGAAAAGCCCTACGAAAAACCCGAGGGCGAGCGCCGTGGCCTGGTCATTGTCAACACCGGCAATGGCAAGGGCAAAAGCACAGCAGCCTTTGGCCTGGCGTTTCGCGCCACGGGCCGGGGCAAGGCCGTCAAGGTCTATCAGTTCATGAAAGTGCCCACCGCCCGCTTTGGCGAGCATCGTCTGGCCGAGCAGGTCGGCCTGCCGATTGAAGGTCTGGGCGACGGCTTCAGCTGGAAGAGCAAAGACCTGGACCACTCTGCCCAGCTGGCGCGTGATGGCTGGGAAAAGTCCAAGGCCGATATTCTCTCGGGCGAGTACTTCCTCGTTGTGCTCGACGAGATCACCTACCCGCTGATCTATGGCTGGCTGCCGCTGCAGGAGGTGCTGGACACGCTGGCCGCCCGCCCCAAGGACGTGCATGTCTGCCTGACGGGTCGCCGCTGTCCCCAGGAAATCATCGACATCGCCGACACGGTGACCGAGATGACGATGGTCAAGCACGCCTTCCAGGCGGGTATTCCCGCGCAAAGAGGCATTGAGGATTAATGGCGTGCGCCGCACCAGCGGCGCGACAATAGACCCATGACCGAATCCACGACCAAGCCCTTCGCAACGATTGCCGCCACGCCTTTCACCGAGGCGGAGCGCGCTGCTGTCTATCGCGCCATTTATGAGCGCCGCGATATGCGCCACTTTGCGGGAGGCGAGGTCAGCGATGAGGTGCTGCTGCGCCTGCTGCGTGCGGCCCACCATGCGCCCAGCGTCGGCTTTATGCAGCCCTGGCGCTTTATCCGTGTGAAAAGCCGTGCGATGCGCGAGCAGATTCACGCCCTGGTGGAGGAAGAGCGCGTGCGTACCGCCCATGCCTTGGGCGAGCGTGAAGAAGACTTCATGAAGCTCAAAGTGCAGGGCGTGCTGGATGCGGCCGAGGTGCTGGTCGTGGCCATGCCCCCGGGCCGCGAGGCGCATATTTTCGGCCGCCGCACCTTGCCCGAGATGGACATTGCCAGCAGCGCCTGCGCCATTCAAAACCTGTGGCTGGCTGCGCGGGCCGAAGGGCTGGGCATGGGCTGGGTGTCGATTTTTGACCCGGTGGCGCTGGCGCATCTGCTGCAAATGCCCGAAGGTGCGCACCCGCTGGGCGTGCTGTGCCTGGGCCCTGTCGATGCCTATTACGCCGAACCCATGCTGCAGCAGGAAAAATGGGCCAGCCGCGCTCCGCTGGAAGACATGCTGATGGCCGATGTGTGGGATGACAGCCGCATGGCTGCGCACACCGCGAACACGACGCAAACGACGCAAACGAAGCAAGGGGCGAAAGGTAAGCCTGGCGCATGACGGTCATCAGCTGGTGGGAGATTTTTGCCTGGTCGTTCAGCCCGCTGGGCTGGCTGTGGCAGGCCGTCACAGCGGCTGATGCGCAATCGTTTTTGCCCTCTGCCCACAATCTGTGCAATGTGCTGATCGCCATTCTGGTGGCGCTGGCGCTGGACCGCCTCTGGGGCGAACCACCCGTGTGGCTGCACCCTGTGGTCTATATGGGCAAGGTGCTGGGCGCACTGGGGCGCGTGCTGGCACCGCGCACCGAGGTGGCGAACGATTACCTGCGTTTTGTGCTTGCAGCGCTTGTCTGGTGCGCGCTGGCAGCTATTGTTTTTATAGGTTATTGGATCATCCAGTTTTTTCTGCCCTATCAGCCCTGGTGGCTGCCGGGGATCTGCGTGGGTGTATTGCTCAAGCCGCTGCTGTCCTGGCGCATGCTCAAGGACGAAGTGCTGGCGGTGGAAGCCGCGCTGCAGCAGTCCTTGCCCGCAGGCCGCGAGCGCCTGAGCTGGCTGGTCAGCCGCGATACATCGCAGCTGGATGCTGCCACGGTGCGCGAAAGCGCCATCGAGACGCTGGCAGAAAACCTGGCCGATTCGGTGATTGCGCCACTGTTCTGGTTTCTGGTCGCCGGTCTTCCGGGCGCTGCTGTGTATCGGCTAGCCAATACGGCCGATGCCATGTGGGGCTACCCCGGCTGGCGCGGGCAGGGCGATCAGCGCCGCCACTGGCAGTGGGCCGGCAAATGGGCGGCGCGGGCGGACGATGTGCTGAACTGGATTCCTGCCCGCATCACGGCGGCATGGCTGGCGCTGGTGGCAGGTGGCGTGCACTGGCAAGGTCTGCGCCGCGATGCGCAAGTGACGCCGTCGCCCAACGGCGGTTGGCCCATGGGCGCCATGGCGCGGGCGCTGGGCGTGCATCTGTCCAAGCCCGGCGTTTACCAGTTGAATCCCGAGGGCAGGGTGCCAGAGTCGGCTGATTTGCAACGCTCTATCCATCTGGCATCGAAAGTGGTCGCAGTCCAGGTGTTCTGTGCGGTCGTAGCTATGATTTTGATGAGCATCTGGATGTGGAAGGTCAGCGCCCATGGCTGAAGTGACCCATGGCGGAACCGATGCGCTGGGCGTGCCCGCGCATGATTTTTCGACCAATCGCAACGCCTGCGGGCCATGCCCTGCCGCGGTGATGGCGCTGCGGGCTGCGCATGTGGCGCAGTACCCCGACCCGCACTACACCGATCTGCGCGCACAGCTGGCCGCCTTTCATGGCGTGGCGGTGCAGCGTATTCTCATCGGCGGCAGCAGCAGTGAGCTGATTCACCGCATCACCTTGCATGTGGTGCGCTGCGGCGGCAAAAGCGTGCAGTTTCCGCAGCACCACTATGGCGACTATCTGCAGGCGGCGCGGGTGTGGCGGCTGGCGCTGTGCAGCCGCACAGAAGTGGCAGCGCCGCCGCTGCTGAGCTGGGCCTGCGAGCCGTCGAGCCCGCTGGGTGCGCTGGAAGACATCTGGCCCGCGTGGCAGGCAGCGCCAGCGCCCAAAGAGTGGCGTGTGCTGGACTGCGCCTATCGCCCGCTGTGGCTGGAGGGGGAAGCGCCTGAGCGTGCACTGGATACCGTCTGGCAGCTGTGGACGCCGAACAAGGCACTGGGCATGACGGGCGTGCGCGCTGCCTATGCCATTGCCCCCACACATGCCACCGCGCATGAGCTGCAGGCCCTGCGTGATCTGGCGGCTTCCTGGGTGGCTGGCTCGCATGGCGTGGCCATGCTGCAGGCCTGGGTCAGTGAAGAGGTGCAGCAATGGCTGGCGCAAAGCCGCATGACGCTGCAGCGCTGGAAGGCGCAGCAACTGGCGCTGTGCCAGCGGCTGGGCTGGCAGGTGCTGCCTGGCCATCAAGCCAATTACTTTGTGGCGCGCCTGCCGATTGAAGATATGGCTGCAGCCTTGGCTGCCTTGCGCAAGCAGGGCGTCAAGCTGCGTGACTGCGCCAGCTTTGGCCTGCCGGGACATGTGCGGCTGGGCGTGCTGGCACCGGTATCGCAGGCGGCGCTGGAGCGTGCGTGGCTCAGCCTTCTATGACCTTGCCGCCCAGACTGCACATGCGCAAGGCGCTACTATTTCCTCTATGGACTCTGAAACACTGAAGCTGCGCTCTGTGCTGGTGGAGCGCTATGTCACGCCGCTGCGTGAAGGCGGCTCCATGCCCGCAATTGTCGAAGCCGATGACCTGGGCACCTATGTGCTCAAGTTTCGCGGCGCCGGGCAGGGCGTGCGTGCGCTTATGGCCGAAGTCATCTCGGGCGGCATTGCGCGGGCGCTGGGTTTGCCGGTGCCAGAGATTGTGCTGGCGCAGCTGAACGGTGACCTGTCCCGCACCGAATCCGACCCCGAAATTCAGGACCTGATTCGCGCCAGCGACGGCCTGAACGTGGCACTGGACTATCTGCCCGGGGCCATCAATTTCGACCCGGCGGTGGATGTGGTGGACAGCGACTTCGCCTCGCGGCTGGTGTGGTTTGACACGCTGGTCAGCAATGTGGACCGCACAGCGCGCAACACCAATATGCTGATGTGCAAAAAGCAGCCTTGGCTGATCGACCACGGCGCAAGCCTGACGTTTCACCACGCATGGAACGGTGTGGTGGCCGACCCGAGCAAGCCCTTTGCGCCCAGCAGCGAGCATGTGCTGCTGCCGCTGGCCAGCCAGATTGCGCAGGTGGATGCTGAACTGGCAGAAAAGCTGACGCCCGAGGTGCTGCGCGCTATTGTTGATGAGGTGCCCGACTGCTTTCTGGCGCAGGCGGCGAGTGAGCGCGGCGGTGACAGTGATGTGCTGAGCGATGTGCAGGCGCACCGGGCCGCCTATGTGAATTATTTTGTGGCCCGGCTTGCCGAGCGTGGCCGCTGGGTGCAAGGAGTGATTGATGCACGGGCATGAGGTGTACGACTACGCAGTCGTGCGAGTGGTCCCGCGCGTGGAGCGCGAGGAATTTGTGAACGCAGGCGTCATCCTCTCCTGCCAGCGCACGGGTCATCTGCAGGCTGCCATTGCACTGGATGAAAAGCGCCTGCTGGCGCTGGACCCGAATGTGGATCTGGAGACCGTGCACCGCCACCTGAGCGCGATTGTGGCGATTTGCGAAGGCGCGGCCCATGGCGGGCCGATTGCCCAGCTGCCCCTGCGCTCGCGCTATCACTGGCTGACGGCCAAGCGCAGCAGCATGATTCAGACCTCGCCCTCGCACATGGGGCTGTGCCTGCAGCCCGGTGAGGCGCTGACTCGCATCATGCAGCGCATGGTGCTTCCGATTTCTGTAGAACAAATATCCGAAAACTGAGACATGACAGCACGTTGCATCATGGTGCTGGGCACCAGCAGTGGCGCGGGCAAAAGCTGGGTGGCCACGGCGCTGTGCGCCTACTACCGCAGCCAGGGCCTGAAAGTCGCGCCGTTCAAGGCGCAGAACATGAGCAACAACGCCCGCGTGGTTGCCACCCCCGACGGAAAATGGGGCGAAATTGGCACAGCCCAGTATCTGCAGGCGCTGGCCGCAGGCGCGGTGCCTGATGTGCGCATGAATCCGCTGCTGCTCAAGCCCGAGGCCGATACACGCAGCCAGGTTGTGCTGTTCGGGCAGGTGGATGAGAAACTCTCCAAGATGCCCTGGCGCGACCGCAGCCTGAAGGTCTGGCCCCAGATCGCGCAGGCGCTGGACGAGCTGTGCGCTGAAAACGATGTGGTGGTGATTGAAGGTGCGGGCTCGCCCGCCGAGATCAACTTGCACGCCAGCGATGTGGTGAATATGCGCGTGGCCAAACATTGCAACGCGCATTGCCTGCTGGTGTCTGACATTGACCGGGGCGGTGCATTTGCCCATCTGTACGGAACATGGGCGCTGCTGCCGGAAGATGAGCAAAAGCTCATCAAGGGCTTTGTGCTCAACAAGTTTCGTGGCGATGCATCGCTGCTGGCCCCAGCGCCGCAGATGCTGCAGGAAAAAACCGGCGTGCCCACGGTGGCCTGTATCCCCATGCAGTTTCACCATGGCCTGCCGGAAGAAGATGGCGTGTTTGACGACCGTGGCAGCACGGGGGCGGGGCAGGCGGTGCACACCACGATTGCCATCGTGGCCTATCCGCGCATCAGCAATCTGGACGAATTCCAGCCGCTGCTTCAAGTGCCTGGCGTGCGCGTGGTGTGGGCACGCTCGCCCGCGCAGATTGCGGGTGCCGACTGGGTCATCCTGCCGGGCAGCAAGGCCACGGCGGCCGATCTGGCCTGGATGCGCACGCAGGGGCTGGATGCCGCCGTGGTGGCCCACGCCAGCGCTGGCAAGCGCGTGCTGGGCATTTGCGGCGGCCTGCAGATGCTGGGCGAGGCGCTGATTGATCTGCATGGGGTGGACGGCAATGCAGCAGGCCTGGGGCTGCTGCCGCTGGCCACCTTGTTTGCGCAAGACAAAACTGTGCAGCCCACCACCTTGACCTTGCCTACTGTGCAAGCGCCTTGGAATGCATTGACCGGTGTGCAAGCACGCGGCTATGAAATCCACCACGGCCAGACCCAGTTGCGCGCCGACATGCAGGCAGGCGCGGCCCAGCCTGCGCAGGAATTGCTGCCCGGCATGCTGTGGCAAGGCGGCAATCCGGCAGTGCTGGGCACCTATCTGCATGGCTTGTTTGAAAACGCCGAGGTCATCCACGCCTTGTTTGGGCAGGGGGCACCGAGTTTGGAGCAGGTGTTTGATCGGTTGGCGAAGGGCGTAGGCGAGTGGTTTGGCAGTGCAGGGTTTGCGCCAGAACAAAAGAGTTTGTAACTGCTGTAGGCCTCGCCTTGCATGGGCTTGTGGGCTGTACCGATAAGGCTGAATATGGTTTGGGTGCAAGCTTGCACAGTCATTCACTTACCGGGAACGGAGTTTCACATGGTTCATTCCGCAATGCGTACCTTGCAACTGGCAGTTGGTGCTGCCGTTCTGACGGCTGCAGGCTTTGCCAGCGCGCAGGCGCCCGCCGCTCCTGAGGCGGCTCAGGATGCTGCCAAGCCCGCAGCTGCAGCTGTGAAGAAGCACGGTGGTCACAAGCACCATCATCGCCATCACGAGGGCAAGCCTGCCTCGCGCGAAGCAGCCGCTGCCCGTGCAGAGGCACAGCGTGGCCGTCTGGATAACGGCCAGGGCGCGAATCAGTACGAGCGCAATGCATTTGCCCGCTGCGAAGTGTTCAAGACCGACATTGACCGCCAGGCCTGTGTGGGCCGCGTCAAGAGCGGCGCGGCCTCTGGCTCGGTGCAGGATGGCGGCATTCTGCGCGAAGGCACCATTCAGGTGCCTGTGAGCCGATAAATCCGGTGCATTGCACCACCAGGCCCTTCGGGGCCTTTTTTCATGCCTGCCCAGCTTGAGACGATCTCCAAAGCGCGATACTTGGGGCACAAAAAGGTGCTGGCTGCTTCCCGGTGGCGGCTGGTGTCTGGATCTGATGCACCGGGAAAGACTGCGTGCATGAGCTCTGTCATTTCCTCCGAATTTTTCGATTCCACTTTGTCCACTCTCTGGGCCTGCCCGCAGGTCGCGGATATTCACGATGCCGATTTGCAGGCACGCGTGCAGCACAAGCTGGACTTCAAGACCAAGCCCGTAGGCTCGCTGGGCGTGCTGGAGCAGCAGGCGCTGCGCATTGCCTGCATTCTGGGTACGGACTCCCCCCGGCTTGAGGCACCGCAGATGGTGGTGTTTGCGGCAGACCACGGCCTGGCCGCCAAGGGCGTGTCTGCCTATCCGGTCGATGTGACCTGGCAGATGGTGGAGAACTTTCTGGCCGGTGGCGCTGCGGTGAGCGTGCTGTCACGCCAGCATGGTATTGCGCTGAATGTGGTCGATTGCGGCGTGGCCCGAGACTTTGCGGTGCGCGAGCAAGACCCAGAGCACAAGCTGCCTGCAGCCAGTGAGCCGCGCCTGTGGCGCAGAAAAGTGGCCTATGGCACGGCAGACTGCAGCGAAGGCGCAGCCATGACGCCTGAGCAATGTGCCCATGCACTGCGCAATGGGGCTGAGCTGGTCAAGAAGCTGCCGGGCAATGCCCTGCTGCTGGGCGAGATGGGCATTGGCAACACCTCCAGCGCTTCTTTGCTGCTGGCGCATCTGTGTGGCGAACCCATTGAAGCGGTCACCGGCGTGGGAACAGGGCTGAACGCCGAAGGGCTGGCCCGCAAGATTGGCGTGCTGACCCGGGTGCTGGCCCTGCACGCAGAGCTGAAAAATCCTCTGGCCGTGCTGGCTGCCATGGGCGGGCTGGAAATTGCCACCATGACGGGCGCGGTGCTGCAGGCCGCAGCAGAGCGCCGCGTGATTGTGGTGGATGGTTTTATCACCACGGCCGCCGTGCTGGTGGCCAGCCTGCTGCAGCCCCATGTGCTGCAGCGCTGTGTGTATGCCCACCGCTCGGGAGAGCCCGGTCACCAGCGCATGCTGGCGCATCTGCAGGCTCAGCCGCTGTTGGACTGGCAGCTGCGTTTGGGTGAGGGATCTGGCGCGGCGCTGGCCTGGCCGCTGCTGCAATCGGCCTGCACCATGCTCAACGAGATGGCGAGCTTTGAGTCGGCGGGCGTCAGCACCAAAAGCTGATTTGTAAAAATGATAGATTGCAGCGCTTTGCAGATGGGCGCTGCAAGCTATTTTTATGCCTTTTTGCTGCTGGCTGGAGCCGGTGTTTTGGGAGAGAAGTCGCAGTACTGCGAAGCCACGCATTCCCAGCAGTGGGGCTTGCGCGCCTGGCAGACGTAGCGGCCCAGCAGAATCAGCCAGTGGTGCGAGTCCACGGCATATTCGGCGGGTACGCGCTTGAGCAACTGCTTTTCCACTTCCAGCGGGTTCTTGCCGGGGGCAAGGCCGGTGCGGTTGCCTACGCGGAAGATATGTGTGTCCACCGCCATGGTGGGCTGGCCGAAAGCCACGTTCAGCACCACATTGGCCGTCTTGCGGCCCACGCCGGGCAGGGCTTCCAGCGCTTCGCGGTTGTCGGGCACCTTGCTGCCATGCAATTCAACCAGCATGCGGCAGGTTTCCATCAGGTGCTTGGCCTTGCTGCGGTACAGGCCAATGGTCTTGATATAGCTCTCAAGCCCTTCCAACCCCAGGTCCAGAATGGCCTGCGGCGTGTTGGCAACGGGAAACAGCTTGCGCGTGGCCTTGTTTACGCCCACGTCGGTGGCCTGGGCTGACAGCAGCACGGCTGTGAGCAGTTCAAAGACGGTGGTGTATTCCAGCTCGGTCTGGGGTGTGGGGTTGGCGGCCTTGAGTGTGGCAAAAAAAGGCTCGATATCGCTTTTTTTCATGCCGCTATTGTGGCGTGACTTGCTGGCGAGGGCGGGCACAAAAACAAAGCCGCTGTGATGTTCAGCGGCTTTGTTTTGGCGGGAGACGGTGCTTATGGGTCCAGGTTGTAGCTCAGCATCAGGCTGTAGCGCAGCTTGCGGTCGGGGTTGTTGGTTGAGCGGTCGCCCAGAGGCTTGCTCATGGCCACATCCAGCGCGTAGTAGCGACTGTCCGAGACGCGCAGGCCCAGGCTGGCGGATTTGAGTGTGTGGCTGGCAACCGCACTGTTTTGCTGATGCGTGCGGGCCCATTCATACAGCAGATAGGGCTCGGCCGATTTAATCCAGGGCTGGTTGACCGGGAACTGGTAGTTGACTTCAGCGCTGGCGCCCAGCCCCGAGTCGCCCGCAAACTCACCGGCCTGATAGCCGCGCCCAAAGCGGTTGGAGCCAAAGGAGATGCGCTCAGGAGTCGGCAGGATGTCGGGGCTGTACTGACCACCCACGGCGAAAGCCGCTCCTACTTTGTTCGCAAAGCGGTGGCGCTGGCTGTAATCCGCCGTGATGCGGGTGAAGTTCAGCTTGGCCGGGTTGTCGTAAGTGGTCAGCTGCCCTTGCTCATAGAGGTCGGTGTTTTTATAGGCACCAAGGCCATCAAGTCCGTGCGCCAGCAAGACCGAAGCTGAGCGGGTGGAGGTGGGCGCAAAAGAGGACCAGGCCATCTGCGCATACAGAGTGCGTACTTTTTCCTCGCGCAGCAGAGAGGCGGTGCTATTCGCCAACTCGCGGCTGTAGTTGATGGCGTACAGGCCTGCGGTGGTGCTCAGCTGGGTGCTGCTGCTCAGAATCCAGGGGTGGCTGACATTGAGGTCCACCTTGCGCTGGCGCGTGAGGTCGTCAATGCCGGGTGTGCTTGTGGCGGGTGGGTTGAAGCTGCGATAGTCCGAATAGCTCACCCGTGCCTGTGTGCCTTCTGGTGTCAACTGCTGGGTCATGCCGATCAGGGCGTAGCGCTCCTTGTCCGGGTTTTGCAGCATGGCCGCCGCCTGCAACTGGCTGCCTTCCCATAGAGGGTCGTTGAGCGTGACCGTACCAATCAGGCGCGGCGTGGGCTTGCGCATCTCGCCGCCCAGGTTGACGGCAATGGGTTTGTGCTTGGATTTGATGACCAGAGGCACGGCGCCGTCGGTGGTGGTGGGAAGGCTGGCCGAAGCCGCTATCTGCACGCCGGGCAGACGCGCCATCAGCTGCGTCTGATGCTGAAAGGTCTTGGTCGTCAGCGGTCTTTCATTGAGCAGGGGCTGAGCCAGCTCGCGAATGCTGTCTTCGGACCGGCCAAAGTTGCCCTCCATCGTCAGGCTGGCGACATAGCCTTCCACCACATTGACCTGTACCACCCCATTGGCAAAGGACTGCGCGGGCAGATAAGCAAACGACAGGGCGTAGCCATGCTGCTGATAGAGCGTGCTGACCTTCTGCGCGGCGGCTGCCAGCTCACCCACGGTGTGGGTGCCGTTGATAAACGGCGTGAACAGGGCGCTGACTTCTTCAAAATTGATGGCCGTGCTGCCCTGCACATTCACGCCGCGCACGGCGACTTGCACGCTGGCCACGTCCTGCGGGCCGGTCTGGGGCTTTTCAATCTGCACCGGCACCTGGGGGCGCTTGTTGGCGTCAGAGGTGGCGGGAAGAGTGTTGAGTGGGTTGCCCGCCTGCGGCCAGACGGCAGCGCTGCCCATAAGCAGCGCTACGGCACAGGCCGTTCTGGCGATCGGCATTTTTTTCTTCTTATGCATGAATGCATGTCCCTCATTGACTTGATCTTGTTTTCTCATTCCGGCCTCTCATTCCGGCTGCACTATTGTTGTCTGACTACCTAGTTTTGGGTATTCGGGTCTGTCGTAAAAAAACCCGCACGGGGCGGGTTGGGGGGAATGCTGCAACCGCTGAGTTGCAGCATTGGCGTTGTGCCAGCAGGCGTTAACTTACTTGCGTGGGCTCAGAACACCGGTCACGCCGCCCAGCAGGCCACCCAGCAATCCGCCTGTGGCAGTGGACGTGGAGGTGGTTGCGCCAGCAGTGGCTGTGGTGGTTGTTGTTGTGCCGCTTGCAACGGAGGTGACGCCGCCCAGTGTGCCGCCCACGAGGCTGGTTACCGCACCGACAGTGCCGCCCACCAGACCGGTGACACCAGAGACCGGCGATGCTGCAGCACCTGTGGTGCTACCTGTTGCAGCGCTAGTCACACCACCCGTGACGCCACCCAGAGCGCCGGTCACGGTGCCCACCGTGCCACCGACCAGGCTGGTCACACCGCCCAGACCGCTTGCGGCGCCACCGGCTGTGGTTGCGCCAGTCAGGCCGCCGGTAACGCCACCAAGGGCGCCGGTAACGGTGCCGACAGTGCCGCCAACCAGACTTGTCACGCCACCCAGACCACCTGCAGCGCCGCCGGTGGTTGTACCGCCAGTAACGCCGCCGGTGACGCCGCCGAGAGCACCAGTGACTGTGCCAAGGGTGCCGCCAACCAGTCCGGTGACACCACCCAGAGCGCCGGTTGTTGCGCCGCCAGTGCTGCCACCGGTAACGCCGCTGAGGGCGCTGCCGCTGAGCACGCCGCCCAGCAGGCCGCTGCTGGCGGTGCCCGTGGCAGGGTTGTTCACCACGCCGCCCACGGCTGCCACCGTGTTACCTACGCTGCCCACCACACCGCCCAGTGGCGATACGATGGGTGTGCCGGTGTTGGCCAGTGCGTTACCCACATTGGTCACCACGCCGCCCACGGTGGCCAGAATATTGTTCACAGGCTGGCCCAGGCCCGTAGCCTGCGTAACCCCTTGCACAGTGCCCACAACACCCGTCAGCACGGGAGTTGCGACCTTGTCCACAGTCGTGGTCAGGCCGGATACCAGAGGGCTGCCAACCACCTGACCGACGGTGCCTTCCAGACCTTGAACCGTCTGACCCACGCCGCCAACCAGGCCACCGGCCAGACCGGCGACATCGCCCACTACGCCCAGTTCAGGCTTGTCCAGTGCGCCGACGGTGCTGCCCACAGAGGTGACTGCGCCACCCAGGTAGCCCACGGTGGGCGCCACGCTTTGCACGGTGGTGGTAATGGGTGTGGGGTTGGTACCAATCTGGCCCAGGCCGGCATAGACGCCGCCCGCCAGGTTGTTGATAGCGCTGTTGGTGTTGCCCAGAATGCCGCTGGCAGGCTGTGCAATACCCGACAGCGCGGTGTTGGCGGTCGCTGTTGTCAGCACATTGGTGACGATGGTGTTGGCGTCGCCTGTCACAGCCGTCAGGCCGCCGACGGTGTCTGCCGTGCGGGTCAGGGTCTCAGCGACAGGTGTCAGAGGGCCTGTAGTCGTTGTGGTGGTGCCGCCGCCCGTGTTGCCACTGTTGCCGTTATTGCCGCTGTTGCCACCGCCGCCGACGACGGTATCGCCACCGCCGGTGCCGCTGTTTCCGTTGTTGCCGCCATTGTTACCGCCGTTGGTGTTGCCTGTTGTGCTGCCGTCTGTGCCATTGGTGCCGCCACCGCCCACGACGGTACCGCCGCCAGAGCCGCTGCCACCCGTGCTACCGGAGCCGCCGCTGCCGCCGGTGTTTCCGGTGGTGCTGCCATCCGTGCCATTGCCGCTGCCGCCGCCAACGATGGTGCCCCCCGAGCCGCCACCGGAACCTGTGCCGGAGCCGCCGCCCGCAACAACGTCGCTGCCGCCAGTGCCGGTCGGGCCCAGGTCACTGCGCAGCGAACCGCTGGAGCCGCAGGCCGCCAGGCTGGTAACCAGAGCCACGGCGCACAGGCTGCGCAGGCCAAAAGATGTAGAGCCAGTCATGGCTGCAGACAGTGTCTTGCTGGTGAAACGAGTAGTGCGCATAAATCCTCCATCCCTCAAAAAAGTAAATTAAAAAATCCAGCGACGCAGCTGTCTGTGCATCGGTAGACGTATGTTCTTTTCAGGAGGGGGAGGCTGTCCAATTCAAAGTTTGTGACACGAAGTTACACGTAATTAACATTTACTATCAACTTTGAAATGTTGGTAGGAGTTTGATTACTTGACAGGTGGAATTCGTCCTACAAAAACATGACTACTTCCCTATGAGGCCTTGTGAGAGCCACAATAGACGTCTGCCGCAGCTGCGGCTTTGTGTTTTCTGTCGCGCCTTAACCAAAAAAAACGTATGCAATTTGCCAATCGACTCAACAACGTAGAGACCTCTGCGATTCGTGAACTGTTCAAACTGCTGGGCAAGCCCGGCATCATCAGTTTTGCGGGAGGCTTTCCGGACAGCGCCATGTTTGACGTGGCGGGCATCAGTGCCGCCTCGGCCAAGGCTCTGGAGCAAGAAGCCGGTGCAGCATTGCAGTACGGCGCGACCGAGGGCTACCAGCCCCTGCGCGAGCAACTGTCTGCCTTCATGGCCACCAAGGGCGTGCCCGATGTGGCGCCCGAGCAGCTCATCGTCACCACCGGCAGCCAGCAGGCGCTGGACCTGCTGGGCAAGACCATGGTGGGTGAGGGTGACAAGGTCATCGTTGAAGGCCCCACTTTTCTGGCCACCATTCAGTGCTTTCGCTTGTACGGCGCCGAAGTGATCTCCGCCCCGGTGGACGAGCACGGCGTCAAGACCGATGAGCTGGAAAAGCTGATTGCCGAACACAAGCCCAAGCTGGTCTATCTGATTCCCACCTTCGGCAACCCCAGCGGTGCAATGCTGAGTCTGGAGCGCCGCAAAAAAGTGCTGGAGCTGGCCGTGAAGTACCAGACGCTGGTGGTGGAAGACGACCCCTATGGCGATCTGTACTTTGACGCCGCGCCGCCTGCCAGCCTGCTGTCGCTCAGCCGTGAAGTACCCGGCAGCCGTGAATGGCTGGCGCATTGCGGATCGCTGTCCAAGGTGCTCAGCCCCGGCCTGCGCATTGGCTGGCTGATTGCCCAGCCAGAGCTGCTGGCCCGCGCCGTGATGTGCAAGCAGTTCAGCGATGCCCACACCAGCACCTTCGCTCAGGCCACGGCTGCGCAGTACCTGAAGTCTGGCGTCATGCCCAAGACCCTGGCCCATGTGCGCGAGGTCTATGCCAAGCGTGCCAAGGCCATGGGCGATGCACTGCGCGAGCAGCTTGGCGATGCCGTGGAGTTTGTGCAGCCTGCGGGTGGCCTGTTCATGTGGGTGCGCCTGACGGGTGCCCGCGGTCAGCTGGCCGATGCTGGAGCGCTGGCCAAGAAGGCCATCGAAGAGGGCGTGGCCTTTGTGCCCGGCGCACCGTTTTATGCCCAGAACCCGGATAACGCCACCTTCCGCCTGTCGTTTGCCACGGCCGATGAAGACAAGATCCGCGAAGGCATTGCACGTCTGGCCAAGGCACTTAAAGCATGAGTGAAGGCATGGGCGATACCCGCGAAGACCTGCACGCATTGCAGGAGCGCATCATGGAGCTGGAGATCAAGGCCAGCTACACCGAGGATTTGCTGGAGCAGTTGAACATGACCATCTATCGCCAGCAGGAGCAGATGGATGTGCTCATCAACGAGCTGCGGGAACTCAAGCGCCAGACGCCCGATGGCGGCTCTGGCGCCCCGCGCAATCTGCGCGACGAATTGCCGCCCCACTATTGAGCCGCTGCGGCTTTGCATGCAAAAAAGGGCCAGACATATGTCTGGCCCTTTTTTTGATTTCAACAATTCATTAGTGCTGTAGCCTAATAGCAGCAGGCGCTTTCAGCTATGAATTCAGGACTTCTGCAGCGGCTCGCTGGCCACATTCTTCATCTTGCCCATGAACAAGCGGGTAAAGAAAACCGCCATCACGATGACCAGGACAATCACGGCCAAGCTCATCAGTCCATAGTCGGTGGAAAACAGGTCGATCATCAGCTTCATGCGGCCCTCCTTGATGAATGCATTGAGCGTTGGGGCAACTATGGCGGCGAACCGGCCAGAGGCCTTTGTGCTGCATCAAGCTGGCGGGCTTGCCCATCTGCGCCAGATCAAGCGGTTGATCTTCGGGCTGGCTGGTTTGTTGCGATTTATTGTTGCCAATGTCAAAACAACCCTGACATTTAGCGATGAAAATAGCGGCAGCAAGCATTTACTGATGAGCCGACTTGAGGACACCATGAGCATCTGGTCCATTGACGCCCAGACCGTCACCCACAGCATTCAGCTGGCGGTGGCCCCCGTTTTCTTTTTGACAGCAGTTGCCGGGATGATTGGCTCGGTAGCGGGGCGGCTGGCGCGCATCATCGACCGCGCACGCAAGCTGGAAGAAAGCCTGCGCACGCTGGAGGACCATGATCTGGTTGCCCGCTATCTGAAAGAGCTGCACTTTCTGCGCGAGCGCGGGCGTCTGGCCAATGTGGCCATTGGCCTGCTCACGCTGTGCGGCATGTGCATCGGGCTGACCATCGTGCTGCTGTTTGTGGGGCAGGCCTACGGCGTCAGCGGTCACGGCTATGCCGTGTTCAGCTTTTTGCTGGGTGTGGTGGCCTTTGTCTCGGCGCTGTGCTGCTTCCTCTGGGAAACCGTCATGGCCACCCGCATTCTGGACTTCCACATGCTCACCCGCGCCAAGGCTGCGGTGCGTGATGTGGAGCGGGACAGCTAAAGCGACGCTTGTTTTGAGAGCGGGCTGTGCACGGTGTCTGCAGATTTTTGGATGGAATCGGCCTGAGGCCAAAGATGGATATGCGCAGCCAGCTATCAAAAATGAAGCTGCCTGCGTGAATCTTCAGCTCGCATCCTGCTCCAGCCAGGCCGCTGCGGCATGCAGCACGCAGTCCGTCAGCCGCTGCAGGCTGGCCTGCGCACTGCGCGTGTGGCACCAGTACAAGGGGGTGTAGAGGCTTTGCTCGGGCAGCAGCACTACCAGACTGCTGCGCTGCAACTCTGTCTCAATCATCTGCACGGGGTGCATGCCCCAGCCCATGCCCAGCTCCAGCGCGCGGGTGTAGCCCTGGTTGGAGGGCAGAAAGTGGCGCGCCGCATTGCGCCTGCCATCCACCCCCAGGCTTTGCAGCCACTGGTCCTGCAGGCTGTCCTTGCGCCCGTAGCACATCATGGGGGACCGGGCGATGGCCTGCGGCGTCAGCCCCTGCGAGAAATGCCGCTCCACAAACGCAGGTGATGCCACGGCCACATAGCGCATGCCGCCCAGCGGCCAGGTGTTGCAGCCGGTGATGGCCGAGCCCGTGGCCGTGACAGCAGCCATGACTTCGCCTTGCTTGAGGCGCTGCGCCGTGTGGTCCTGATCGTCAATGCTGATATCCAGCAGCTCATTGCTGTCCTGCGTGAAGGCCGCCATGGCATCCATGAACCAGGTGGAGAGCGAATCGGCATTGACCGCCAGCTTCAGCGAGGGCAGGGCGCTCTGGCCTTCGGGAATCAGCTCGGGGTTCTTGCGGCGCAAATCGTTTTCCAGCAGTGCAACCTGCTCCACATGCAGGCACAGGCGCCGCCCCGCATCGGTGCCCGTGCAGGGCTGGCCGCGCAGCACCAGCACCTGGCCCACGCGCTCCTCCAGCTGCTTGATGCGCTGCGATACCGCCGAGGGCGTGACATGCAGCTTGTGCGCTGCACGTTCAAAACTGCCCTCGCGCACCACGGCGGCCAGCGCTTCCAGTCCTGCGTAGTCAAGCATTAGAAATTCTTAATTTGATTGAGTAAATGTAATTTTACTTAACAAATGCTGCGCAGCACAATCGCGCCATGCTTTCCTCTGAATTCTCCTCTGCATGGCTGGCCGGCTTTACGGTCTGCATCTCCCTCATCGTCTCGATTGGTGCTCAGAATCTGTATGTGCTGCGACAGGCTGTTCAGGGCGAGCATGTGCGCGCCTGCGTGACTTGGTGTGTGCTCAGCGATGCGATTTTGGTGGCTGTGGGCGTGGCGGGCATGTCGCAGATGATGGCCCGCTATCCGGGGCTGGCCTACTACCTGACGCTGGGTGGTGCTATCTTTTTATTAGCGTATGGCCTGTTTGCACTGCGCCGCATGTGGCTGGCGCCGGATGCGGCCATGCACGCAGAAAAACGTGTGCTGGCGCCCCGCAGCCTGATGAGTGTGATGGCCGCGCTGGCAGCGATTACCCTGCTGAACCCGCATGTCTATCTGGATACCGTGCTGCTGATGGGCTCCATCGGCGCGCAGCAGCAGGGCGTAAGCCGCTGGAGCTACGTCATGGGTGCGGCCTGCGCAAGTCTGAGCTGGTTTGTGCTGCTGGCTTTTGCGGGCCAGCGCATGAAAGGCATTTTTGCCAACCCCAAGGCCTGGCGTGTGATGGATGGCCTGACAGGCGTGATGATGCTGACACTGGCCTGGTGGGTGGCCAGCGGCCTGACTCAAATGGATTGAGGCGCGGCGGGCCTGCCGTTTTGCGCTCAGCCCACGCGGGCGGGGCTGATTTCTTCGAGCAGCTCCAGCACTTCGATCAGATTCCAGCTGTTGCACTCTATGCGGTAGAGCGAGGTTGCTCCCGTCTTCTGGCTTACACCTTCGATCACCACCATATCCTTGCCCTGGCTGCGGGCGCTGCTCAGCGGACGGATTTTGTCGTAGTGGTATTTTTCGGCACGATCACCGCGAAACGCAAGGCTGACCTGGCCCAGACGAGGGAAGTAGTCCTTGGCGTATTTCTCCAGCGTGCGCTCTACCAGCAGCGAAGCCATATCGGGGGTGACAGTTCCAGCCATGTGCAACTCCGTGCGTCATTTATGAAGCTATTGTTGCATTTTGTGTTTCTGAAAACCAGCGTCCCCCGTCGCGCGCAAGCATCATGACGGTTGCAACTTTTCCGTCACTGGAATCTGTAATCCGGTTTTGATGCGCTCCAGCGCGATGGAGGTGCTGTAGCGGCGAATGTTTTCATCGCCTTCAAACAGGCGCTGGCAAATCGCCTGGTAATCATCCATATCGGCGGCCGTCACAACCAGGATGTAGTCCGTCTCTCCAGTCACAAAAAAGCATTGCTGCACAGAGGCCTCGGCGGCAATGCGTGCGCGAAAGCCCCGGGACAGGTCGGGCCTGTCGTTGATCAGGTGCACATTGATCACGGCAGTCAGTGAACGGCCTGCGCGCACCGGGTCCAGCACTGCCACATTGCCCGCGATGACCCCGGTTTCCTGCAGGCGCTTGATACGCCGCTGCACTGCGGGGGCGGAAAGATTGACCTGCTCGGCAATCAGGCGCTGGGGCATGAGATTGTCCTGCTGAAGCAGGGCCAGAATGGCGCGGTCAAAGAGGTCGAGGTCGGCAGCGGGCATGGAAAAAATACGAAGAGAGCGAAACTTGCAGATTCAGCCCGGAAAATGAGCGAATTCAGCGGGTGTCATGCAATATCTTATGCGCCTATGTCTAAAAACAGCTGGAATCATTGGTGGCCCGTGCTGGCCGTGTTGGGCTCGGTCACGGCGCTGGGTGTAGGTACGTCGCTGGCCAAGCAGCTTTTTCCGCTGGTGGGCGCGCAGGGCACATCGGCCTTGCGCGTGGGTTTTGCAGCCCTGATTCTGGTGTGCATCTGGCGGCCCTGGCGCTGGGCCTTAAACCGGCAGCAGGCGCTGTCGCTGCTGATTTTTGGCGGCGCGCTGGGCGGCATGAACCTGATGTTCTATATGGCGCTGCGCGACATTCCATTCGGGCTGGCCGTGGCCATCGAATTTTCAGGCCCGCTGGCAGTCGCCATCTATTACTCACGCCGCGCGGTGGATTTTGTCTGGCTGGCGCTGGCCGTGCTGGGGCTGGCACTCATCTTGCCCATTGGTAATCAGGCACAGGCCCTGCATCTTTCGCCGGTGGGCATTGCCTGCGCGCTGGGGGCAGCTATTTGCTGGGCGTCTTACATCGTGCTGGGGCGCAGGCTCAACCACATTCCCAGCGGGCAGGCGGTGTCGCTGGGGCTGCTGTGCGCGGCGCTGGTGGTGGTTCCTTTTGGCGTGGCCGAAGCGGGGGCCAAGCTGCTCACACCATCCATCTTGCTGTTCGGACTGATGGTGGCGGCGATCTCCAGCGCGCTGCCGTATTCGCTGGAAATGCTGGCGCTGCGCCGCCTGCCGCCCGCGACCTTTGGCATTGCACTGGCGACCGAACCTGCCATTGCCGCGCTGATGGGCATGTTGCTGCTGAGTGAGCATCTGACGCTGACGCAGTGGGCTGCCATCGCCTGCATCATGGCCGCAGCCATGGGCAGCGCATTCACACGCCCAGGCAGCAAGGCGGCTGAGCCTGATGCGTCGCCAGCGGCTTCCAGCTGAAGTGAGCTGCTATCGAAACAGGGGCTGCTAGCGCTGTTGCTGTAAGGGTTTGCAGACTTTTCTCTAGTGAAAAACCCTTGAAGCCAGCGCTGAAAGCTCTTTTTTCAGGAGCTGAAAGCCGCATGCTCAACACCTGCTGATGTGCTTGCAAAGGGCTGCAATACATCGGCATATCAGCAAGTATTTGCTCTTCAAAATCATTAAGTGGGGCGGCGCAATGGCTGCCGCAGCGCTTGAGTTTTTGCGTCAAAAGTTCATGCATCACCCCACCTGTTTCTGCGCGAAATAAAACCATCAGCGACTGTGTTTTTGCAGGCTATGAAGTGCGCAAATCTGTAGGAATCTCTTGCTGTTCAAATCGATAGCAAGGTGCTACAACGACCACACACGGTAATGAATGCCTTGCAACTTTGCGGCACTTTTTGCCCCTGGCTTTGGGTGCCGCCATGGGAGGTCTTATGGATGTTCTCAGCAACTCTGCCGCCCGTTATGTTCGTCTGCGCGAAGAGGAAATGTCGCTGGATGAATATCTGACGCTCTGCCAGCGAGACCCCATGGCTTACGCCAGTGCAGCCCAGCGCATGCTGAGCATCATTGGCGAGCCGGAAATGGTCGATACACGCAACGACCCGCAACTGTCCCGGTTGTTTGCCAACAAGGTCATCCGTCGCTACCCTGCTTTCTCCGAGTTCTATGGCATGGAAGACGCCATCGAGCAGGTGGTGAGTTTCTTTCGCCACGCTGCGCAGGGGCTGGAAGAGCGCAAGCAGATTCTCTATCTGCTGGGTCCGGTGGGCGGCGGAAAATCGTCGATTGCCGAGCGCCTGAAATATCTGATGCAGAAAGCACCGTTCTACGCGCTCAAGGGCTCGCCCGTGAACGAGTCGCCGCTGGGGCTGTTTGACCCTATCGAAGACGGCCCGGTGTTGGAAGAAGAATTCGGCATTCCGCGCCGCAGTCTCAATCACATTCTGTCGCCCTGGGCCGTGAAGCGGCTGGAGGAGTTTGGCGGCGATATTCGCCAGTTCCGCGTTGTCAAGCGCTACCCCAGCATCCTCAAGCAGATCGGCATTGCCAAGACCGAGCCGGGCGACGAGAACAACCAGGACATCTCCAGCCTGGTGGGCAAGGTCGATATCCGCAAGCTGGAAAATTTTGCCCAGGATGACACCGACGCCTACAGTTACTCGGGTGGCCTGTGCCTGGCTAATCAGGGCTTGCTGGAATTTGTGGAAATGTTCAAGGCCCCCATCAAGGTGCTGCACCCCTTGCTGACCGCCACGCAGGAAGGCAACTACAAGGGCACGGAAGGCTTTGGCGCGATTCCTTTCGATGGTCTGGTGCTGGCGCACAGCAACGAGAGTGAGTGGAAGGCGTTTCGCAACAACAAAAACAACGAAGCGTTTCTGGACCGCATCTACATCGTCAAAGTGCCTTACTGCCTGCGCGTAAGCGAAGAGGTGCGGATTTACGAAAAACTGATTCGGGAGTCGTCGCTGGCGCAGGCCGTCTGCGCGCCTGGCACGCTGAAAATGATGGCGCAGTTCTCGGTGCTGACGCGGCTGAAGGAGCCTGAAAATTCCAGCATCTTCAGCAAGATGCAGGTCTATGACGGTGAAAGCCTCAAGGACACCGACCCGCGTGCCAAGAGCTATCAGGAGTACCGCGACTATGCGGGCGTGGACGAAGGCATGGAAGGTATTTCTACCCGCTTTGCCTTCAAGATTCTGTCCAAGGTGTTCAACTACGACAGCACCGAGGTAGCGGCCAACCCTGTGCACCTGATGTACGTGCTGGAGCGCCAGATTGAGCGCGAGCAATTCCCTGCCGAGCTGGAAACCAAGTACGTGGGTTTCATCAAGGAATATCTGTCGCAGCGCTATGCCGAGTTCATCGGCAAGGAAATCCAGACCGCCTATCTGGAAAGCTATAGCGAGTACGGCCAGAACATTTTTGACCGCTACGTGACCTATGCCGATTACTGGATTCAGGACAGCGAATACCGCGACACCGACACGGGCGAGGTGTTTGACCGCAACGCGCTGAATGCGGAGCTGGAAAAGGTGGAAAAGCCCGCAGGCATTGCCAACCCCAAGGATTTCCGCAACGAAATCGTCAACTTCGTGCTGCGGGCGCGGGCCAATAACCAGGGCAAGAACCCCAGCTGGACCAGCTACGAAAAGCTGCGCGTGGTGATCGAGAAAAAAATGTTCTCCAACACCGAGGAGCTGCTGCCCGTCATCAGCTTCAACGCCAAGGCCAGTGCCGAGGATGCGCGCAAGCATGCAGACTTCGTCACCCGCATGGAAGCCAAGGGCTACACCTCCAAACAGGTGCGTTTGCTGTGCGAATGGTATTTGCGGGTGCGCAAGAGCAGCTGACAGCAGCGCCAGTGGCGGCAATGATGTGGCCACTGGCCTGACAGGCGTGACAACAGCCCCTGAAGATGGGAGCACAGATGACACTGCATATCATCGACCGCAGGCTCGCAGGCAAGAACAAATCGGTAGGTAACCGCGAGCGTTTTGTGCGGCGTTACAAGGCTCAGATTGCCGAAGCCGTGCGCAAGGCCGTCTCTGGCAGAGACATCCGCCATATTGACCAGGCGGAAACCATCACGATTCCGAAAAAGGACATTCAGGAGCCGGTGTTTCACCATGGGCAGGGCGGCATACGCGATATGGTGCTGCCCGGCAATCGTGAATATGTGCAGGGCGACCGCATTGCACGGCCACAGGGTGGGGCAGGCGGCGGAGGGTCACAGGCCAGCGACAGTGGCGAGGGGCAGGACGACTTCACCTTCACGCTGACCAAGGAAGAGTTCATGGAGCTTTTCTTTGAAGACCTGGCCCTGCCGCGCCTGCTGCGCACCCATATTGGTGACACCTTGCAGTACAAGACCCGTCGCGCAGGTTTCAGCCACGATGGAACGCCCAACAACCTGGCCGTGGTGCGCACCATGCGCGGGGCACTGGGCCGGCGCATCGCGCTGACCAAGGCCCCGCACCGCGAACTGCAGGTGCTGGAAGCGCAGCTGCAAGCGCTGCTGGAGCAGGGGGATTGCACAGACGAAGCGGTAGCCGAGCTGCAAAGCCGCATTGACGCCTTGCAGCAGCGCATAAAGCGCGTGCCGTTTCTGGAACCGCTGGATTTGCGCTTTCGCAACCGCAGCAAATTCCCGGTGCCCAGCAGCCAGGCCGTGATGTTTTGCGTGATGGATGTTTCTGGCTCCATGGATCAGGAACGCAAAGAGCTGGCCAAGCGCTTTTTTATCTTGCTGTATCTGTTTCTGACTCGGCACTACGACAAGATCGAGATCGTCTTCATCCGGCATCACACGCAGGCGGCCGAGGTCAGCGAGCAGGAGTTTTTTCACTCCACCGAAAGCGGTGGCACGGTGGTCAGCAGCGCGCTGGTGCTGCTCGATCAGGTCATTCGCGCACGCTACCCCGCTGGCGACTGGAATGTGTATGTGGCGCAGGCCAGTGATGGTGACAACTTCAGTGACGACGGCGGCAAATGCGGCAGCTTGCTGACCGAAAAAATACTGCCCATGGTGCGCTACTACGCCTATCTGCAGGTGGTGCTGGAGGAGCAAAGCCTGTGGGAAGAGTACTGCCGCGTTCAGGAGCAGTGCGCGCATTTCGCCATGCGCAAGGTTTCGCAGGCCAACGAGATCTACCCGGTCTTCCGTGATCTGTTCAAGAAAGATGGGGTGACGATATGAACCTCAATCTCTATCCGGTTCTGGATGTCACCAGCACCCGAAAGGCCTGGAATCACGGGCCGCAGGGCGAGCGTCTGCGTGAAGTGCCCCAGGCGCCGCTGCAGGCCGGGCAGCGGCCCGCCAGCCCCTTGCCTGCCCCCAGCGACTGGACCTTTGAGCTGATCGAGCAGTACCACGCGGCCATTGCTGCCACGGCGCAGCGCTACGGGCTGGACACTTATCCTAACCAGCTGGAGATCATCACCGCCGAGCAGATGATGGACGCCTATGCCAGCGTGGGCATGCCCGTCAATTACCGGCACTGGAGCTATGGCAAGGAGTTTTTGGCCACCGAGCGCCGCTACCGCCGTGGTCATATGGGGCTGGCCTACGAGATCGTCATCAATGCCAACCCCTGCATCAGCTATCTGATGGAAGAAAACAGCACGGCCATGCAGGCGCTGGTGATTGCCCATGCGGCCTACGGGCACAACAGCTTTTTCAAGAACAACTACCTGTTTCGCATGTGGTCCGATGCGGGCAGCATCATCGACTATCTGGTCTATGCCCGTGACTATGTGGCGCAGTGCGAAGAGCGCTATGGCGTGGACACGGTGGAGCAGTTGCTGGATTCCTGCCACGCGCTGGCCAACTTTGGGGTAGACCGCTACTGCCGCCCCTCACACAAGACGCTGGCCCGCGAGCGCGCAGAACGCGAGGAGCGCGAGGCCTATGTGCAGCAGCAGGTGAATGTGCTGTGGAGCACGCTGCCCGCCCGCAAGGACAAGGAAAGCATTGCCCCCGGCAGCGAGCGTTTCCCCAGGGAACCTGAGGAAAACATTCTCTACTTCATCGAGAAAAATGCCCCTTTGCTGGAGCCCTGGCAGCGGGAGCTGGTGCGCATCGTGCGCAAGATTGCCCAGTACTTCTATCCACAGCGCCAGACCCAGGTGATGAACGAGGGCTGGGCCACCTTCTGGCACTACACCTTGCTCAACACCCTGTATGACGAGGGTTGGCTTACCGACGGCGTGATGATGGAGTGGCTTTCTTCGCACACCAATGTGATTTACCAGCCACCCGCTGGTCACCCGGCATTTAGCGGCATCAACCCCTATGCGCTGGGTTTTGCCATGTACCGCGATATTCGCCGTATCTGCGAGAGCCCGACCGGGGAAGACCGGCAGTGGTTTCCTGACTTGGCAGGCACGCCGTGGCTTCCGGCGCTGCATCACGCCATGCGCAATTACAAGGATGAGAGCTTTGTGGGCCAGTACCTGAGCCCGCACCTGATGCGCGAGATGCGCTTGTTTGCCCTGCATGACGACACCGCCGAGCGGGAGATGCTGGTCAGTGCCATCCATAACGAGGAGGGTTACCGAAGCCTGCGCCAGCTGTTGTCACAGCAGTACGACCTGGGTACGCGAGAGCCCAATATTCAGGTCTGGAATGTGAACCTGCGCGGAGACCGCTGCCTGACGCTGCGCCACACCCAGTACCAGGGCCGCCCGCTGGCCGGTGATGCGCAGGAGGTGCTCAAGCATGTGGCGCGCCTGTGGGGTTTTGGCGTGCATCTGGAGAGTGTGAAAGCCGATGGTGATGCGCCGCTGCTGCTGCACTCGGTAGCCGCGCCTTCATATTGAATGGAAATTGCTGAGAGCCTTTATAGATAAAGCGCAATCGGCTATCAAATTGAAAGCAAAAAGCGCTGCAGTTGCAGCGCTTTTTTGGGGAGGGCGAGGTGCATCAGCACCTCAGCGGTCCGGCATCAGAATGCGGGAACCACAGCACCCTTGTACTTTTCCTGGATGAACTTCTTGGTGTCTGCAGAGTGCAGCGCGCCCATCAGCTTGGCAATGTCAGCACCGTTGGCGCGATCCTTGCGGGCGGCCACGATGTTGGTGTAAGGCGAATCCGCACCTTCGATGAACAGCGCATCCTTGGTGGGGTTGAGCTTGGCTTCGATGGCGTAGTTGGTGTTGATCAGCGCCAGATCGACGTCAGCCAGTGCGCGGGGCAGCAGAGGAGCTTCCAGTTCCTTGAACTTCAGCTTCTTGGGGTTCTTCACCACGTCCAGGGCTGTAGGTGTCAGGCTCTTGGGGTCCTTGAGCTCGATCAGGCCATGCTTGGCCAGCAGAATCAGGGCACGGCCGCCGTTCGAGGGGTCGTTGGGAATGGCCACGGTAGCGCCGTTCTTCAGATCCTTGATGTTCTTGATCTTGCTGGAGTAGGCGCCAAAGGGCTCCACATGCACCTTGCCGTTGGGCACAGCCACCAGCGAAGTCTTGCGGTCCTTGTTGTAGCTGTCCAGGTAAGGCTGGTGCTGGAAGAAGTTGGCATCCAGCTGCTTGTCTTCCACGGCGGCGTTGGGCTGCACGTAGTCGCTGAATTCCTTGATTTCCAGATCAATGCCCTGGGCCTTCAGCGCGGGCTTGATGTGGTTGAGGATTTCAGCGTGGGGCACAGCAGTCGCACCCACCTTCAGCACTTCGGCTTGAGCCGACAGGGCCAGAGTGGCAATCGCGATCGCGGAGAGAGCTTTCTTCAACATTGGTTCTGACTTTCTTCAGCAGGTTGCAATAAATTCCCTTGGCCTGAACTGCGTGCAGGCCTCAGTAAGGTGCATAGTCTAGTGCGCTGCAGCAAAATCTGCAGGACATTTTTCTTATTTGGTTATAAGAGCGTCGTTTTTTATACAAAATCCAAGGCCATGAATCCTGAAATGCTCGAACGCCTCATCCGCGTGCAGATGCCATACGGCAAATACAAGGGCCGATTGATTGCCGATCTGCCCGGCAATTACCTGAACTGGTTTGCGCGCGAAGGCTTTCCCAAAGGGGAGGTGGGCCAGTTGCTGGCGCTGATGCAAGAACTGGATCACAACGGCCTGAGCGGGTTGCTGGAGCCACTGCGCCGTGCAGCGGGTTTGCCGCCACGGGCGCAGGAATAAGCGTCAGCACATGAAAAAGGGCCGCATCAGCGGCCCTTGGCGTTTCTGCGTGCAGCAGATGCGGTGCAGCTTACTTGACGGCTGCGCGGGCAGCTTCAGCCTTGGCCTTGGCTTCGTCCAGCTTCTTTTGCAGGGCTGCAGCTTCGGCTTCAGCCTTCTTGGCCTCTTCTTCCTTGGCCTTCTTGGCTTCAGCTTCCTTGTCGCCACCCATGGCGCCAGCAATCGCATTGCTAGCCATGGAACCGGCTACGGCGCCCACAGCGGCACCAGCCATGGTGCCCATCATGCCGGAGCCACGAGCGGGAGTGGCTGCGGCAGCGGGGGCTGCGGCAGGGGCAGCAGCTGCGGGTGCCGCAGCAGGTGCTGGAGTTGCAGGAGCTGCTGCCTTGGGCGCTGCGGCGGCGGGAGCCACGGGCGCAGGCTGGGCGGGAGCTTTGCTGCCGATGCTGGCAGGACGCACGGACTTGCTGCTGCCCATGCGCTTGGCCTGAGCCAGCGAAGGCACGGTCAGCGATGCGATGGCAATGGCGATCACGGAGGCGGCAGCACGGTACGAAGTCTTCACAGTTGTTTTTCCAATCATGGTTGTCATAGAGGCCGCCTGCATTGAGGGAATGCAGACTGCCAGCATGCCTTGGGACGCATGTCCAAAAAGGCTTGCTTGCTATGGTATTTGGAGCTAAGAGGAGAAATTTCAAGAGCTTGCGCTGAAACTGTCCGTAAAAGAACAGGGCGCGGCCCCCGGCAGCTGGTGTTGTGATGTGTGTAGCGCTGCGTTGCTATTGTAGGAACAGTGAAGGTGGCAAAAGTTCCTTCGCCCGTGCATTGGCCCAAAAATAGGCATGAAAAAGCCCCGCAGCGCTAGATGCACCTGCGGGGCCTGCTATGAAATCAGCGAAACTGCTGGTTTACTGCTTGGGATGCTTGCGCACCCAGGCCAGGAAGCGGGTCATGTATTTGTTCAAGAAATCATGGCTGCCAGCGCCGATATTGCCCTGGGCGTCAATCAGCTCGTCATTCCAGCGCACAAAGCCTTCGGGCTGCTGCATGGTGGGCATGTCCAGAAACACAAAGACATTGCGCAGGTGCTGCTGGGCCATGGCCGTAGCGGGGCCGCCGGGGGATGTGCCGATGACGGCGGCCGGAATGCCACCCCAGGCGGCCTGACCGTAGGGGCGGCTCAGCGCATCGAGTGCGTTTTTCAGCACTGCGGGGATGGAGCGGTTGTGTTCGGGCGTGATGAACAGCAGGCCATCACAGTTGCGTACCTGCGCCTTGAGGTCTTCAAAAGGCTGGAATTCGGGGGTGCCATCAAAGTCGCGGTTGTACAGCGGCAGGTGGCCAATATCGATAAAGGCCACATCGGCCTGATCCTGAATCAGCTTGGCCAGCCCTTCGCCCAGCTTGCGGTTGATGGAATGCTTGCTGTTGCTGCCCACGATCACGCCGATTTTCAGTTTGCTCATCACAGACCTTTCATGTCAGTGGAAAAAAAGAGCTTCACTCTAATGGACATGCTGTGCGGGCGAAGTCAGAGAGCATCGATCATGCAGGCGCAAAAAAGCCGCTGTGGCAGTGCGGCAGCGGCTTTCAAGGGGGCTGAAATGACAGTGCTTATTGCAGCACTTCCAGCAGACGATCCAGACCGCCTTCGTTGATGGCAACCTTGGCCTCGTTACGCACGCGGGGCTTGGCGTGGTAGGCCACGGACAGGCCTGCGGCCTGCATCATGGGGATGTCGTTGCTGCCATCGCCTACGGCAATGCACTGCTTGGCGTCGATGCCGATCAGGGACGCGACTTCCAGCAGAGTGCGGCGCTTTTCGGCACCGTCGCAGATGTCGCCCCAGGCTTGCTCGATCAGGCCGCCGGTCAGCACGCCGTTCTGAATTTCCAGCACGTTGGCGCGCACAAAGTCGATGTTCAGCAGGCCGCGCACATGTTCGGCAAAGTAGGTAAAGCCGCCGGAAACCAGCAGCACCTTCAGGCCTGCAGCCTTGGCCGCCTTGACCAGCGTGTCGGCGCCGGGCGAGAGTTTCAAGCGCTCGGCCAGCACGCGGGCCATGTCAGCCTCGGTCACGCCCACCAGCTTGCCCACGCGCTGGCGCAGGCTGTCCTTGAAATCGGTGATTTCGCCGCGCATGGTGGCTTCGGTAATCGCTGCCACTTCGGCCTTCTTGCCCGTGGCGTCGGCAATCTCGTCAATGCACTCGATGGTGATCAGGGTCGAGTCCATATCGAAGGCGATGAGCTTGTAGTCAGCCAGCTTCTGAGGAGCGGTCATGCCGCGGATCATCAGGCCGGGAGCGAATTCGGTGGCGTCAGTCATTGCGATTGAGGGCAAAGGGTGCAGGGGTAAGAGCGGCAAGGAGTTCATCTTTGCCGCTGCTGAAGATGGGCGCCATTATCCGCTGTTGTGGTGCTGGCAGGATGGCGATTCACCCCATGTGTTGACCCCGGGCATTTACCCCGGGCGCTCCTCCGCTGGCTTCAAGGCTTATTGCGGCTGAATGCCCGCAGCCTTGACCAGTTCGGCATGCAGCTTGATGTCCTGAGATACGGTCTGCCGGAGCTGCTCGGGCGTGGAGGGCGCGACTTCCATGCCGTTTTCACCCAGCTTGGTCTTGATGTCACTGTCCAGGGCGGTGCGCACAGCGCGGTTGAGCTTGTCGATGACGGGCTGGGGCGTTTTTGCCGGGGCAAACAGGCCGACCCAGGCCGAGAGATTCAGGTCGGCAAAGCCGCCTTCGGCCATGGTGGGCGTA